>CAZKKZ010000103.1:0-1615 GCA_964553625.1 uncultured Ruminiclostridium sp. | reverse complement strand
TGGCGGGCGGCTTTGCTCCCTCGGCGGGCGCGTACCCGATCAACTTCATGATCGTCGATAAGTCGGCGATCATTCAGTTTACCAAGCACAACGTCAACAAGGTCATTTCCCCCGACGACAACCAGTCCACGGACGGGTACCTTTTCTTCTATCGGTCTTACGGCATCGCGTCGCACTTTGACAACAAGGTCAAGGGCATTTACGTAAGCTACGGCAAAACGGCGATCGCGGCGGAAACGCCGAAGACGGAGGAAACGGAGGAAAGCAAGTCGTGAGAAGGATCGGATTTACGGCGTATGACCGCGCCTTAAAGAGTACGGAGACGGCAGCTCCCAAACCCGGCGAAGCCGCTCCGCTCCCGAAGGTCGACGAAGCCGCTCCGCTTCCGAAGGTCGACGAAGCCGCTCCGCTTCCGAAGGTCGACGAAGCCGCTCCTCTTCCGAAACCCGGCGTGGATAAAAAGAAGCCGAAGGGAAAAAGCAAGAAGCCCCCGGCGGCGGAAGCGAAAGCCGAGGTGACCGAAAATGCTGATAACAGCGGAGCAGTACCTGAAGCACAACCCGGATCCGGGAGCGAGGACGGGGACGGAGCTTGATACCGTACTGGACGTCGCGGAGCAGACGATCCGCTGTCATACGTGCGGGAGGATGGATCATTTTGACAGCTTTCCCGCAGAGCGGCAGGAGCTGATCCGTAAGGCGATCCTTTGTCAGGCGGACTACCTTCTCGCGAACGGCGGAACGGATTTTCTGAACGGCACCGTCCCCGAAAGCGCGGCGGTCGGGAGCTTCAGCTATACGATCGGCGGCGACCGGAGCGGCGGGTCGGAGCTGAGACTTTGCGGCGCGGCGCGGACGTATCTGATGTCGGCGGGGCTTTTGTATCGGGGGGATATTTGTGTATGTTAAAAAGATTCCGCGCAGTTTCCTGATCCATACGGTCACGCTGGAAACGGCAAGCACCGAGAACGGCGCATTCGGAAGAACAATGTTCACGGAGACGGGAACGGTGAAACGGGTGCGGATCATTCGACCGAACCGGAAAATTACCGTGACGAAGGATAACGAGGATTACGGCGTTTCGGCGGTGCTGCTCCACCAGCCGGGAATCAGTACGCCCTGCGCCTTTGAGGTCGGCGGGCACCTGATCTTTCAGGGGCGGCGGTATCAGATTATCAGCGTGGAGGAGCAGTACGAAGCCGAGCGGTTGCATCATACGGAGGTAGGGTTATGCCTGTAAAGTTTAATGTCAAGGTCAATTTCGACGTCGGCGCGGTCAAGGCGGACATTTTAAAGGCGGCGGATAAAGCGATTCCCGAGGTGGCGGATCAGGTGCTTTCGGACAGTAACGAGTTTGCGCCGCTTCGTGATGGAGGGTTGATCGGGAAATCCAAAACCGACCAAGACACGATCCCGATCGTACAGCCGATCCCCGAGGAGCAAAGAGCGACCGTCGCTTGGCGCGTCCCTTACGCGGCGTATGTATACAAGGGTAAATCCCGACGAGGAAAGGATCTGACTTACAGCAAGAATTTACATCCTAAAGCGGGAAAAGAGTGGTTTAAGGAAGCGAAAAAGCTCCATCTTGCCGATTGGAAAGCTATTTTTGAGAAAAA
>CAZKKZ010000102.1:0-1692 GCA_964553625.1 uncultured Ruminiclostridium sp. | reverse complement strand
CCGTTGATAATGTAAATCCCTGTTTCGCCGACGTCAACTGCGGGCTGTGCGCGCACCAGTACGATATTCCCGTCGTAATAAAGCGGTTCCATACTGTTCCCTTTTATCGTAACCGCAAAGTCCGCCTTTCGTGCTTCTGGCGTGTCGGGAATTTCGATTTCTTCCCAGTTGTCCCGATCGCCTAAGTCGAAACCGCGCCCTGCGGATACTTTATAGATGCTGTGCTTGATCAAAACTGTTGGTTCCGGCTGATCTTCAACTTCCGGAATTGCGGTACAGCGGGCGTATTCTTTTTCAAGAATAGTGTCTACCACATCTTTACCGTGTCCATCGAGAGTACGGTATTTTTTTATTTGCCTTATTTCAGATTCCGATACAATAGGCGCTTTAAAATTTGAAATGTTATCTTGATATAAAAAATTTGCATCACACTTTAAAATTTCAAAAAGCTTGATAAGTATCTTCTCATTCGGTGCGCTTAGGTCACATTCATAGTTTCCGACCGCTCCTTTTGAAACCCCTAAAAGTTCAGCAAGCGCGGGTTGGGTAAGACCTAATTCTGTGCGCCTCTCCTTGATTCTGCTTCCGATACTCATTAATTTCACCGCCTTCTATATTAGTATCATAGCATAAAAATATCTATCTGTCAATAAAAAAATCTCAAAAAACTTGAAAAAAAGTATTGACATATCATAAATCTTGTGATATTATGGTGATAGTCCCAAAAAAAATGAGAATATGGAGTAAAGGAGTGAAAATCTATGGCAGAAAACATTATATCGCAAAATATCAAAAAGATTATCGATGAAAAGGGATTTAAGCAAAAATCCGTGGCACAGAAAGGCGGATACAGCCCTCAGCAGTTCAACAATATGTTGACCGGGCGAAAAATCATAGGGGGATTAGACGTGCTTAGAATTTCAAATGCCCTTGATGTAACCCCGAACGATCTTTTCGCCCCGCAGCCGACAGAGGGGAAGTGAGACCGTGTGCATAAAAACAGCGGTTCAGCTTGCAATGCAGGAAAATAAGTGCATAAAAAGAAGCGATCCTTTGTGGGAAAGGATCGTAATTAAGCCGACAGCCTCGTCAATCTGGTGCTGTGTCGCAATCGGGTTACCGCCCAAAGAACCTTGCCCGAGGTGGAATCCGTCTGCCGATGATCTTACGGCGGACGATTGGGAGGTTGTTGACGGATTTCGTCCCGACTGGGAGCCGAGCGACGAAGGGCTTACCGAAGAAAATCTAGGAATTAAGGATTAAATCAAGAGAAAGGCAGGTGAGAGAATGTCACAAATGGTAATCGTATCAACTTCCCTCGCCGACGCGCGAAAGCGGTATAACGCGTTGAGGAAGGGAAAGGAAGCTCTGCGGGAACCTTCGCCCGCAGCTCGGCTGACCGCCGAGGAAGATGAAATGTTCCTTGACGTCGCGGCGAAAATGCTTGCGGGGCTTTACAGAAAAGAAATTGAAAGTAGAAAGGAGCAGCCATGAACACATACATCGTAAGCTGGGACAAAAAAGGCGGCGGGATAGCCTGTAAGTGCTTTAACCGCAGAAAATCAGCGCAAAACTACGCGCACAAGGCGCGGCGGACAACGGGAGCGGAGATCAAGGTTGAAGTTCGCGACGAGCGCTACCGCCTTGTCAGAGCGGATTACATCAACGGGTAAGAAAGGACGAATCATGAAA
>CAZKKZ010000101.1:0-1727 GCA_964553625.1 uncultured Ruminiclostridium sp. | reverse complement strand
GTCTGATCGGAAGTGCTTTATTCGGTTTTACACAAAATTTACTGGGGTCTCTCAACTTACCCCCTCGAACGACATTTAATTGATATTCGAGAGGGCTTTGTTGATTCCATACGATTACAACGTCTTATATTGTTTTTATTGCTAATCTCAAAACTTAACTTTGTGATAATTATCAAAAGAAACGATCTTTGTTCGAGCCAATGTCGTCAATTAAAAGTAAAAAAACAGGAGCGGAACTCCGTTTTCCTATACTTTCACCAAATCCCCGCTCCGAACCGCCGCCGTAACCTTCTTTTTCTGCCCGATGACGATCCGATCCCCCTTAATCTCCATCACGTCATACACCTGCCCGTACACGAACGCCGCGAGGCTTGTCCCGGTGTAGGTTTTCGCGCCGTTTTTCACCCGCACCTTATCCCCGACCTTGAATTTTTGCGCGTTCGCCTGCACAGGCGGCTTTGAGGTCGCCGTCGTCTTTCCGAGAACCCCGTCAATGATCTGCGCGTATGGGAACTGCTTCCCGGGGCAGAACGCCCGTCCGACGGGATCGATCTCGCAATGTCCGATAAAGTGATCCCGGTTGACCTGCGGCGTCACGCCGTTCTTTTGCATATGCGGGATAATGACGGCTTTGATCAGCTCGATCGCCGCCGCGATCTGTTCCTCGTTGATGTTTCCGTATTGACAGTGTACAAACTCCATAGAGTATGTATAGTAATTCGCGTTTGTTTTCCGCTCCCGGACAAGGCGGCTCGTTGCTTTCCCATAGTACAGCTTCCCGTTTGGGTTCGTCCCCGTTCCGTTGCACCACGCGGCGTCGTCGAGATCGACGAGGTGATACACGTCCCCGTTGGTGTCGATCACGAAATGCGGGGAGCAGTTTGATCCCTGCCGCAGATACCAGCTCAGCGCGGCGGCGGCGCTCGTCCCGCCCGTCTGGTGGAAAACGATCATATCCGCCTTCCAGCCGTTCCGACCGTTAAAATGGTTCGGGCTGTTTCGTTTAATGAAATTCATTTTTACCGTCCTCCCGTATACTTCCCGATCAGCTCCTTCAGCTTATCGAACCCGAACTGCGCGGCATAGCTGACAAAAAAGCCCGTCACGACCGCTCCCGCGACCATGTACCACGTGACCGAGATTCCCGCGATTGCCGCGTACCCGAAAAATGCCGTCAGCGTGAGCGCCATTGCCACAACAACCGCCGTAATCTGCGCGGGGATTTTCGTAATCGTCCGTTTGAGCACTTCCGTAATAACGTTCGTCCCGAGCGTCAGCAGCCCGATCACGAAGATCAGCATGGACGAATCGAACCCGTGTAAAATATCGATTTTCATAAAATTTGTTCCTCCTCGATTTCCTTTAAAATTTCCTCAAGCGCGGGCGGCTTGCTTTGCTCCTCCTTCGGAAGCTCCGCCCGCATTTTGATCATGTTTTCCGCCTTCGCCTTCCAGCAGTAGAACCCGATCGCGGCGGTCGTCGGCGCGCCGATATACGCCAGAAGCTCGCCGAGGTACGCGCCTGCAAAAAAGCAAAAAACGGCGCCGTAAACGACCCCGAAAAAGTACGTTCCCATCACCGCCGCGACGAGAATTTTCGTGTAGGTTTTTATTTCTCCGCCCTTTCCCGCTCGAGATCCGCGATCCGATGATTTGCGACCTTGATCTCCTCGTCGAACACCGCGTCGCGCTGCTCCAGCCGATACACGCGGTCGATCACCTGATTGT
>CAZKKZ010000100.1:0-1772 GCA_964553625.1 uncultured Ruminiclostridium sp. | reverse complement strand
TGATCATTCGTCCGATCAGTACGGAAAAATCCATGGACGGTCTCGCGGATCGCAAGTATACCTTTAAGGTGATGAAATCCGCGAACAAGATCGAGGTGAAGAAGGCGGTCGAGGCGCTTTTCGGCGTTAAGGTCGAAAAGGTCAATACCATCAGCGTGAAGGGCAAGAAAAAGCGCATGGGCCGCAGCGAGGGGTACACCTCCGACTGGAAGAAGGCGATCGTTACCCTTACGGCGGATTCCAAGACGATCGAGTTCTTCGACGGAATGATATAAGTAAGGAGTGAGTTAAAATGGCGATAAAGACATATAAACCAGTCACCCCCGGCCGCAGAGTAATGACGGTTATCGATTACAGCGGTTTATCGAAGACCGGTCCCGAAAAGAGCCTTCTCGAAAGCCTGAAAAAGCACGCCGGACGCAACAGCTACGGAAGAATCACCGTAAGACATAAGGGCGGCGGAAACAGAAGAAAGTACCGCATCATTGATTTCAAGAGAAACAAGACCGGTATGAACGCGACCGTTCAGACGCTCGAGTACGATCCGAACCGTTCCGCTTTTATCGCGCTTGTGCAGTATGAGGACGGCGAGAAGAGATATATCATCGCGCCCGAAAAGCTCGCGGTCGGCGACGTCGTAAGAAGCGGCTCCGACGCGGACATCAAGCCCGGCAACGCGCTTGCGCTCTCGGACATTCCCGTCGGTACGGTCATTCACAACGTGGAGCTTCATCCCGGAAAGGGCGCGCAGCTTGTTCGCTCGGCGGGCAACATGGCGCAGCTCATGGCGAAGGAAAACGGCTACGCGCTGATCCGTCTCCCGAGCGGCGAGCTACGGAACGTGGCGGATCGGTGCATGGCGACAATCGGCGTCGTAAGCAACGCGGATCACGCGAACGTGAACTACGGAAAAGCGGGAAGAACGCGTCACATGGGCGTTCGTCCGACGGTACGCGGCTCGGTTATGAACCCGAACGACCACCCGCACGGCGGCGGCGAGGGAAAATCCCCCGTGGGACGTCCCGGACCGGTTACCCCTTGGGGCAAGCCCGCGCTCGGCTATAAGACGCGCAAGAGCAACAACAAGAGCGATAAGTTCATTGTTAAGAGAAGAAACGCGAAGTAAGATTTTTATGACAAGCTGCTGTTAAAAAGAGCGCGTACCGAAAGGGTAAAGCGACGCTTATACTTATTTTCGATTCAAAATGTCGAAGAAATCAAGCAAAAGCTCGGATTTATGCGGTTTTGCGAAGATTTTTTCGGTACATTTCAATCGAAAATCAGTATTATTAACTTGCAGCGTAGCTTGAAAGGAAATAAGGACATGAGCAGAAGTATCAAGAAGGGACCTTACGTGCAGGAGGTTCTCCTCAAGCGCGTCGTTGCGATGAACGAGGCGGGCGAGAAGAAGGTTCTCAAGACGTGGAGCCGCGCCAGCACGATCTTCCCCGAATTTGTGGGTCATACCTTTGCCGTTCATGACGGCAGAAAGCACGTTCCGGTATACGTTACCGAGGATATGGTAGGACATAAGCTGGGCGAATTTGCTCCGACGAGAACCTTTAAGGGTCACGTCGGAAGCAAGACGACCAAGAAGTAAGGAGGAGAAACCGAATATGGAAGCAAGAGCAGAATTAAGACAGGTTCGTATTTCTCCCCGTAAGGTAGGAATCGTTCTCGACTTAATCAGGAACAAGCACTGCTACGTGGCGATGGCGATCCTGAAGAAAACGCCGAAGTCCGCCTGTGAACCGCTTGAAAATCTCCTGAAG
>CAZKKZ010000099.1:0-1851 GCA_964553625.1 uncultured Ruminiclostridium sp. | reverse complement strand
TTTTTCCTTGTTCACGTTTCGTTCTCCTCTCCGCCGTCCTTACATACCGTTTCAGTTCCTCGATCACCGCCGATCCCTGCTCCTCGGAAAAGCCCTTAAAAATATCCCTGCCGGGATCGACCTCGATCCCGATGACCTTGCGGATCACACCGCACAGGCGTTCCCTCGGCGTCGATTTCGAGGGCACGGTATCCAGCTCCTCAAGGCGGTAAATATACCGAAAAGCGAGCTTTGCTTGCTCGCTTGTCATGGCGGATTTTACGGTCGGGGGCAGCTCCCGGTTTTGCATGGGCGGCGGTTCCCGTTTGGATAATTTCAGATAGGAATACAGCTCCGCGATCACCTTCCGGGCTTCCGCCTCGGTCAGCTCCCTGACCGAGGCTTTCCCCGAGATCCGATAGACCACATCATGCAGACCGTCCGCCTTGCTTCCCGGATCGACGATCCCGCAAGCCGCGCCGAGACCGTATATCTTTTTCGTCAATTCAGCAGCCGCCATTTTCCGCCCTCTCCAGCTTCAGTTTCGACGTTTCCTCGACCGCAATCGAAACGTTGATCCCTTTCATCACGGTGTCGATCGTTTCCGCCGTGGGGGTCATTTTCGCGAGCCGGCATACGCCGAGCAACTGACTCCATACTACCGCGTCGGCAAACAAGAATGCGTAGTCCCTTGCGTTGCCCTCATCGAATCCGCCGATCGCCATGAGCGCCGCGCAGTCTTTTTCAAAATCCGCGCCCTTCAGTTTCTTGCGCAGCGCCTTTTTCTGCTTGTCGTCGCAGGGCAGCTGTGCGAAAAACTCCTCCACGGTCATACGGGTTATATCTCCCGTATACAATGCCGCAAACAGCCGCTCCAGCGGCTTAGACGCGATCTTGTAATCCGTCTTGACCGTCTCGGTGATCAGGTCGGAATACGCCTCCCCGAAAAGCTGCTTTAAATACGCGGGGGAGATCACGGAAACCGAGACCGCCTCGGTATATGTAACCTTATTTCCCGCTCCGTCCGCGTACCGCACCGATTTTTCCTTCGTGTCCTTCAGGTCGTCCCCGCCCCGGATCAGAAGCGCGGCTTCGATCGCCTTTTTGCGTTCGGTCATGCTCTTGATCGTTTCGGTAATTTCCGCAAGCTCCGTGATCAGCTTGGTGTACTCCTGCGTCATCGCGCCCGTCATTTCGCCACCGCCTTCCCCAGCTCCGCTGCGCAGTCCGGACAAATCTCAATGCCCTTGTAGCCTACGGCGCGAAGCTTGTCGCCGCAGAAGCGGCACTCGGGAACGTGCTTTTCGATCACGATCTTCCCGCCGTCGTTGTAGATGTCGACGGGCGTGTCGCGGTCAATCCCCGTTTCAAAGGCGAGCGTTTTCGGGATCGTGATCCCGCGCTTTGAAGTAATTTTTTTGTGAAACATAGCGTACCTCCTGTTTGTTTTCCTCACTCTGCGTTAATCGGGCTTGTGACCGTTGCCGAAGCAGCCGCATTAAGGCGGGAGCATGGCTCCCGAAATCATTTTTTGTCCATCTTTGCGCCGCATTGAGGGCAGTAATCGCAGTCGTAATAAAAAGAAGTACTTTCCCCACACGCCGTGCATACCGTTCCGAACCACTTCCCGTGCCTTACGGGCGCGACGTCGACGGCTGGAATCTCCTCAATGTTCTTATATAACTTATCAAGGTAAATCTCGTCATCTATCGCTTTTATTGCGGCTTTGCGCTCTATGTATTCATTCATTTTGGTTTTCCTCCATCACTTTAAAAATCCTTTTGACCTCTCTCCCAATCCACCACACCGCGTAAACGACCCCCGGGATCAGCCACTCGCCCCCGACCGCAAATCCGCCGCGCCGGTGATATG
>CAZKKZ010000098.1:0-1863 GCA_964553625.1 uncultured Ruminiclostridium sp. | reverse complement strand
GACGCAACACAACAGATATTTTAAACCAACTCGCCGAGTTATCGGCAAGGTATCCTTTTGACAAGTCGGATCATGACGAAGCAGAGCGGCTAATGCAGGAATTCGAGGACGCGATCCTGCGAAAACTGACCGAAAACGAAACGCTGGAACTCACGCTTCGCCTGTTCGCACTGCCGGAGCCGCCGAAGCGGAAGCATAAAGAAGTATAAAAAAGAAAGCCCCCGAGCTGCTACCAACAGCCCGAGGACTTCAAGAGATGTGATATAATCAACACCCTAACAAGTATGATTATACCACACCTCTTGGATTTTTGCAAGACTTTTTCAAAAAACGGGAGGTATTTTTATGTCCAATCACAAGAAAACCGCGGTGATCTACGCCCGCTATTCCTGCGACAAGCAGACGGAGCAGTCGATCGAGGGACAGCTCCGCGTGATCAATGATTTCGCCGCACGGGAGGGCTACGAGATCGCCGGCGAATATATCGACCGCGCGAAGTCCGCCAAGACCGCGAACCGCCCCGAATTCCTCCGTATGATCTCGGACAGCGCGCGAGGCGGGTTTCAGTTTGTGATCGTCTATAAGCTCGACCGCTTCTCCCGGAACCGTTACGACAGTGCCTTTTACAAGGACAAGCTGCGCAAGAACGGCGTTCGGGTGATCTCCGCAACCGAGGAGCTGTCGGACAATCCCGAGAGTATTATCACCGAAGCCATTCTCGAAGCAATGGCGGAATTCTACTCGGCGGAGCTGGGGCAAAAGACAAAGCGGGGAATGCGGGAAAGCGCGATGAAGTGCCAGACAACCGGCGCTTACCCTCCGCTCGGCTACAAGTGGGGCGAGGACAAAAAGCTTTGCATTGACGAGGCGACCGCCGAGATCCCTCGGATCGCCTTTTCCATGTACGCGAACGGCGCGGGAAAAATGAAAATCGCCGAAGCCTTAAACGCGCGCGGGTACCGGACACGCTACGGAAAGGAATTTAAAGCCAACTCGCTTGACGTCATGCTGCAAAACAAAAAATATATCGGTGTGTACACATATAGCGACATTGAAATCGAAGGGGGATGTCCGGCTTTGATCGACCGCGAAACCTTTCTTAAGGTGCAAGAGCTTCTTTCGCTCACCAAAAAAGCCCCTGCGCGTGCAAGGGCGAAAACGGAATATTATCTCGCGGGGCGGCTTTTCTGCGGGAAATGCGGCGCGCCGATGACGGCGGTCGGCGGGACTTCCCGAAACGGCGAGCAGCACCATTACTACCGCTGCAAGTGCTATAAAGAATGCGGGAAAAAGGCGGAAAGGAAAAGCTTTATCGAATGGTTTGTCACCGAGCAGATCACGGAGCTTTTGAATATGGCGGAGCGGAAGGAGCTTCTGGCTGACAAGGTGATCGCCGCGTATAAATCCTCCATGGAAACGGATCGAACGGAGGAACTGGAGCGAGAGATCGCCGCGATCGACGCGAAGCTAAACCACGTCATCGATCTGCTGATCGAACGTAAAACGGACGCGCTGCTTCAGAAAATGGACGAACTCGAATTACAGAAATCCGAGCTTGAGGAAGCGTTGCGCTCGGCGAAGCTTGCCGCAAAGCATATTCCCTCCCGAGCGGAAATTGTGGACTGGTTTTCCCGCTTACAGGCGGCGGAAGGGACAGGCTCGAACCTTCAGAAGCAGGTGATCTCGACCTTTGTGCATAAGGTTTTCCTTTGGGACGACAAGGCGGTGATCGTCCTTACGCTCGGCAATACCAGCGAAACCGTCACCTTCGAGCAGATCCGCGAATGGGAAGCAATGTCCGAAGAAACGAACGAACCGCCTTCGGATCAGACCGAAAGCGGTTCGTGTAAGAATGAGATTGTG
>CAZKKZ010000097.1:0-1903 GCA_964553625.1 uncultured Ruminiclostridium sp. | reverse complement strand
TTTTTCCTTGTTCACGTTTCGTTCTCCTCTCCGCCGTCCTTACATACCGTTTCAGCTCCTCGATCACTGCCGATCCCTGCTCCTCGGAAAAGCCCTTGAAAATATCCCTGCCGGGATCGACCTCGATTCCGAGTACCTTGCGGATCACGCCGCACAGGCGTTCCCTCGGCGTCGATTTCGAGGGGGCGGTATCCAGCTCCTCAAGGCGGTAGATATACCGAAAAGCGAGCTTTGCTTGCTCGCTTGTCATGGCAGATTTTACGGTCGGGGGCAGCTCCCGGTTTTGCATCGGCGGCGGTTCCCGTTTGGATAATTTCAGGTATGAATACAGCTCTGCGATCACCTTCCGGGCTTCCGCCTCGGTCAGCTCTCTGACCGAGGTTTTCCCCGAGATCCGAAATACGACGCTGTGCAAGCCGTCCTCATGGCTTCCCGCTTCGACGATCCCGCAAGCCGCGCCGAGACCGTATATCTTTTTCGTCAATTCAGCAGCCGCCATTTTCCGCCCTCTCCAGCTTCAGTTTCGACGTTTCCTCGACCGCAATCGAAACGTTGATCCCTTTCATCACGGTGTCGATCGTTTCCGCCGTGGGGGTCATTTTCGCGAGCCGGCATACGCCGAGCAGCTGACTCCATACTACCGCGTCGGCAAACAGGAACGCGTAGTCCCTTGCGTTGTCCTCATCGAATCCGCCGATCGCCATCAGCGCCGCGCAGTCTTTTTCAAAATCCGCGCCCTTCAGCTTCTTGCGCAGCGCCTTTTTCTGCTTGTCATCGCAGGGCAGCTGTGCGAAAAACTCCTCCACGGTCATACGGGTTATATCTCCCGTATACAATGCCGCAAACAGCCGCTCCAGCGGCTTAGACGCGATCTTGTAATCTGTCTTGACCGTCTCGGTGATCAGGTCGGGATACGCTTCCCCGAAAAGCTGCTTCAGGTATGCGGGGGAAATCACAGAAACCGAGACTGCCTCGGTATATGTAACCCTATTGCCCGCTTCGTCCGCGTACCGCACCGACTTTTCCTTCGTGTCCTTCAGGTCGTCCCCGCCACGGATCAGAAGCGCGGCTTCGATCGCTTTCTTGCGTTCGGTCATGCTCTTAATCGTTTCGGTAATTTCCGCAAGCTCGGTGATCAGCTTGGTGTACTCCTGTGTCATCGTGCCCGTCATTTCGCCACCGCCTTCCCCAGCTCCGCCGCGCAGTCCGGACAGATCTCAATGCCCTTGTAGCCTACGGCGCGAAGCTTATCGCCGCAGAACCGGCACTCGGGAACGTGCTTTTCGATCACGATTTTTCCGCCGTCGTTGTAAATATCGACGGGCGTATCGCGGTCGATCCCCGTTTCAAATGCGAGCGTTTTCGGGATCGTGATCCCGCGCTTTGAAGTAATTTTTTTGTGAAACATAGCTACCTCCTGTTTGTTTTCCTCACTCTGCGTTTTTGCCGGGCTTGTGACCGTTGCCGAAGCAGCCGCATTCAGGCGGGAGCATGGCTCCCGAATATTTTTCAGTTTTCTCTATCCGTCCATTTTCGCGCCGCATTGGGGGCAGTAATCGCAGTCATAATAATAAGAAGTGCTTCCCCCACACGCCGTGCATACCGTTCCGAACCACGTCCCGTGTCTTACGGGTGCGACGTCCTCGGAGGGTGTGGCGTTGATATAGTCTTTTATACATGACGTGTCTCCTATCAGTCCTGATATTCCCTTTTCTTGGATCGGCATACCGCCCGCGCTGAACTCCAGTAACAATTTATCTGCGTCAATGTATCTTGCCATGATCGTTCTCCTTCGTAAATTTTAAAAGCCTTTTCGTTTCTTTCACAATCGCCTGCACTGCGACTACCACCCCCGGGATCAGCCACTCGCCCCCGACCGCAAATCCGCCGCGCCGGTGATATG
>CAZKKZ010000096.1:0-1906 GCA_964553625.1 uncultured Ruminiclostridium sp. | reverse complement strand
CAAACGCTTCCCTGCCCGCAAAGAGGCGGCGGACGCTCGCTCAGTGGCTCCGGGGCTATACGGGTCAGAAATATATTACGACCTTTTTGTTCCTGCTGATCCCGCTGGTGCTGCTGATCCTGTTTACGATTATTCCCGCGGTCAACATGGGAATTTACAGCTTTCAGAAGCGCGATCAGCTCGGCGTAAGCTGGGACTGGGTCGGCTTTGAGAATTACGCGCGGATCTTTACGGATGACGCGTATCTCTCGACCTTTAAAAATTCGCTTTACTATCTGGTCGGATCGTTTTTACAGCAGGCGTTCGCGCTTCTGATCGCGTCGGTGCTCTGCTCGAAAATAAAATTTTAGGGGCTTTATAAGGGCATTCTGTTCGTCCCCTATATGATGAACGGCGTGGCGGTATCGCTGATCTTCCGCCGCTTTTTCCAGAAGGGCGACGGGATCACCAACACCGAGGGTACGCTCAACAGCATTTTTATGCTTTTCGGGCTCGATCCCGTAAAATGGCTGAGCGACCCGAGCATCGTGAATTACTGTCTTGTTTTCGCGTCGATCTGGCGCTATATCGGTTTTGATATTATCATGTACATCGGGGCGATCCAGTCGATCTCGCCCGATATTTACGAGGCGGCGGATCTCGACGGCGCGAACGCTTGGCAGCGTTTTCGGTATATGGTTTTTCCGAGTATCCGACCGATCGTTTCGCTTCAGCTGATCCTCGCGGTAAAGGGCGCGATCTGGGTATTCGAGATTCCCTATATCATTACGGGCGGAAGAAGCGGCACCAGCACCTTTGTCATCAAGACGATCGAAACGGCGTTCCAGTATCAGAAGATCGGGCTGGCTTCGGCGATGGCGATCGTGCTGCTTGCGATCATTCTCGTTGTAACGGGGATCCAGAAAGCCGTATTCAGAGAAAGGAAGTAGCGTATGGCAGACTCTGACGAAAAGAAAGTGTACAAAACAAAAGAAAGCACCAAACTCGGCAGAAGCTTTTTTCAGGGGCTGAAATACGTGTTTCTGATCTTCTGCTGTCTGCTGGTCATCGTGCCGCTGGTTGTGGTGCTGATCGGTGCGTTCAAGACTCACGACGAGTATATCTCGACGGGCGTGTTCGAGCTTCCGAGCGTTCCGCAGCTTGAGAATTTCAGTATTGCGTTCATTAACGGGAAGGTTCTGCAGGGGCTTCTGAATACCGCGATCATT
This sequence comes from uncultured Ruminiclostridium sp., assembly GCA_964553625.1. GTDB lineage: Bacteria > Bacillota > Clostridia > Oscillospirales > Ruminococcaceae > Ruminiclostridium_E. The sequence continues at coordinate 698 of CAZKKZ010000096.1, read as the reverse complement.
CTCGCCGTCTCCTGCTTCGGGACGATCATTACGGGGACGATGACGGCGTTCGTACTCCAGCGGTTTAAAATGCTGTTTACCCGCGGCGTAAAGGCAGTGTTCCTGTTCGCGTCTCTTCTCCCGAATATTTCGATGCAGGTCACGGTTTTTCAGATCGTGAGCAAGCTCGGACTGTACGATTCACTCGCCGCGCCCTGCGTTCTTTATATCGGAACGGATATTATCTCGATCTATATTTTTATCCAGTTTCTCGACAACATCTCGGTTTCGCTTGACGAAAGCGCCTTTCTCGACGGAGCGGGCTATCCGCGAATTTACTGGAGCATTATTCTCCCCATGCTCCGCCCCGCGATCGCAACGGTTCTCGTGATCAAGTTCGTTTCGATCTATAACGATTTCTACACGCCGAACCTCTATATGCCGAACAAGGACCTGAGCGTCGTATCGACGGCATTGTATCGGTTTATCGGACCTTACGGGGCGAAATGGGAGGTCATTTTCGCGGGGATCATTATCTGCATTATCCCGACGCTCGTAATTTTCCTTTGTCTGCAAAAGTCGATTTACAGCAATCTGGTAACGGGGTCGGTAAAGGAGTAGCTTTCTTCTGATAGCCCTCCCGCCTTGAAAGGCTCTGTGAAATTTTTTGTTCCTTTCGCCGCCGAAAGGAACCGAAAGGCGCCCTCGCGGCACTGTCC
>CAZKKZ010000095.1:0-1979 GCA_964553625.1 uncultured Ruminiclostridium sp. | reverse complement strand
TTCTTTTCCGCCTCGGTCGGCTCCGTTTCGGTCGTTCCCGCCGCGCCTTTTTGGGAGGTCATTCCTCCCGAAGCGGTGTCGCTCGGCTTCGCCCCGTTTTTCAAATACTCCCCGACGTCCAGCGAATCGCTTTTCTTCAGCTGTGCGTATAGGTCGTTTAAATAGGCATCTTCTTCCGAAATAAAAGCGGAAATGGACTCCATTTTCGCCTGTTCTTCGGCAGTTCCGCCGCCGTGCGCTGCCATCAGTTTGGCAAGAGTCTCCGCTTCTTTCTGATACAGCGTGATCCGTTCCTTCGCGCCGTCGATCGCGGCAAGCGTTTTCTCCCGTTCCGCATCAATCTGCGCTCCGACCGAATCGTCCAGCGCGGTATTCAGATCCGCGATCGCTTTTTTCTCGATCACGTAACCGTCGGAGGTCAAGGATATATGCTCCGCCAGCGCGGGGTAGATCCCGATCAGCTTTTGGATCTCCTCATAAGTCAGCTCCTCGCCGCTTCGGACTTTTCCTAGAAGCTCGTACAGCTCCTGATAGTCCTCGAGAAGCTTGTCGTTGGAGGTGATCAGATCGTCAATAGAGATCCTCTCCGCGTTGAGGGAGTCGGTCACGCCGTCGGTCGAACCGGACAGCTGATCGGCAGCGCTTGCCGCCTTCTCTTCGGCTTCCGCTTCCTCCGAAAGACTCTCGGCGGTATCGCCGCAAAGCCGATTATACTGCTCCTGCGCGTCCGCGTGGGATTGTATGGCGCTCCGCTTTTCCTCCAAAATGTCATATAGCTGATTATAATTTTCGGAGAAAATGTCGGACAGACCCTTTTCCGCCATTTCGTTTAAAATTTCCTCGATCAAAGCAGCCTGCGCCTCGAGGTCTTTTACCGCCTCAAAATTCGCGTTGATCGAACCCGTTCCCGCCTCGCGAGAGGTAATAACGCCGTACCCACCGTATTTTTCAGCGGCTTTTTTCAGGATATTTTCCATCTCCGCCGCGTTTTTTCGATCTGTGCCCGAGTAATCGAAAATCCATTGATTCCGACCGTCAGCGCTTGACATAGACTGATAGTTAGCGGCTTCCGCCATCGCCTGTTCCGAAAGCTCCAGCGCTTCCTTCGCCTGATTCCGCATATATGCCAGCTTCGCTTCGGACAGATTTTCCAGCTTTGCGATGTTCTCGTCGTATTTCCCGTTGACGAGATCGATCCGCCGCGCTTCGTTCTCATATAAAAGATTCAGCTCGGACTGTACGTCGGCGAGCTGCCTCTTTTTCTCGGCGTCGTCGGCTTCGCTTTGCGAAATCTCGTTATATTTATCAATGAGCGTCTGCAAACTCTTCACGCCGTCCCGGGTATTTTCTGCCGCATCGTTTAAATTCTCGACCTGATCGGTCAGCTCTTTCGCTTTTTGCGCTGCGCGTTCTCCGGTCTTGCTGACCTCGGACAGCTTTTTTTCTAATACCACAAGCCCCGCCGCTCCCGCAGCGGCTGCCGTTACGATCAGCCCGATCGGGTTCGCCGCAAATACGGCGTTCAGCGCGGTCATCGCGCCGCTTGCGCCGCCGATCGCGGTCGTAAGACTTACGACCGACGAAACCGCCTGTCCGAGCTTCCAGCCGCCGATCGCCGCGCCTGCAATTATAAGCACATCTCGAAATTCCCATCCGATCTTTACGACCTCGCCAAGCGTTTTGGAAAATTCAAGCAGCAGCTTGCCCGCGTCCTCGATCGCGCCCTCGAATTCGTCGGAATGCTCGTCAACGTAGTCAAAAAAGTCCTCGACATACGGCAGAATCTTTTCGCCAATCTCGGAAACGCTCAGCATAAAGCGATTTTTCAGCTTTTCAAAGCGTTCCTCGGTCGTGTTTGCCATCGTCTGATACGCCTTTTCCGTCGCGCCTGCGCTGTTTTCCATTTTCGCGAGGATTCGGTTAAAATCCGTCCCGCCGTCCTTGACGATCGTCAGCGCCGCCGAGCCCGCCTCGACCGA
>CAZKKZ010000094.1:0-2063 GCA_964553625.1 uncultured Ruminiclostridium sp. | reverse complement strand
TCTGATACACATAAGCTCTTTTGCGCCCGTATTGTCTGCGACCTTAAGGCGCGTCTGCATCTGAATCATGGTCTGTTTACTCCTTCCGTTATTACTTCGCTCTCTCGATGATATTGACTAATCGCCATCTCTTATCCTTTGAAAGCGGTCTGGTCTCCATAATCTCGACCGTATCGCCGATGCCGCAGGTGTTCTGTTCGTCGTGAGCCTTTAATTTAATGGTTCTCTTTACGATCTTCTTATATAAAGGGTGGCGAACGTTGTCCTTGATCGCTACGACGATCGTCTTATCCATCTTATTGCTTACGACGGTTCCGACTCTCGTTTTTCTTAAGTATCTATCCACTTTACACAACCTCCCATTTACTTATTCGCCGCAAGCTCGCGCTCACGCTGGATGGTTTTGATCACGGCGATCTCGTTCTTCACCGCGCGGATCCGCGTCGGGTTCTCGAGCTGGTTGACCGCAAGCTGAAAACGGAGGTTGAAAAGCTCCTGCTTTAACTCAGCAGCTCTGTTCTGTAACTCGATCTCGGATAACTCTCTGATTTCCTTGGTAATCTTCATTACTCGGCAGCCTCCTCTTTCTTCACAAATTTGCACTTGATCGGAAGCTTATGAGCCGCGAGACGCATCGCTTCTCTTGCGACCTCTTCCGACACGCCGGCGATCTCGAACATCACTCTGCCCGGCTTTACGACCGCTACCCAGTATTCGGGCGAGCCCTTACCGGAACCCATTCGGGTTTCCGCCGGCTTTTCGGTTACCGGCTTATCGGGGAAGATCTTGATCCAGACCTGTCCGCCTCTCTTGATGTAACGGGTCATCGCGATACGCGCCGCCTCGATCTGATTGGAAGTGATCCACGCGGGCTCAAGCGCCTGTAATCCGTATTCGCCGTTGGAAACGGTATTTCCGCGGAGCGCCTTACCGGTAAGACGGCCTCTCTGCTGTCTTCTGTACTTTACTCTCTTTGGAAGTAACATTATCCATTACCCCCTTCTTTTCTCTCTGCTCTCGGCTTGAAATTCTTTCTGCCGTCGCCGTTGTTTCTTCTTGTTCTCGGTCTTTCGGGCTTATTCGCGGGAATCTCTCCCTTTAAGACCTCGCCCTTATAGATCCAGACCTTGACGCCGATCACGCCGTAGGTCGTGTTCGCTCTCGCGATACCGTAATCGATGTCCGCGCGGAGCGTCTGAAGCGGAATGGTCCCTTCGTGATAGCTTTCGGTACGGGCGATTTCCGCGCCGCCGAGACGGCCGCTTACGGTGGTCTTGATTCCCTTCGCGCCAAGCTTCATGGTTCTGCTGATGCAGGACTTCATCGCGCGGCGGAAGGAAACGCGTCCCTCGAGCTGCTGCGCAATGTTCTCCGCGACAAGCTGCGCGTTCATGTCGGGGCTCTTGACCTCGACGATGTTTACGATCACGGTCTTCCCGCCGGTAAGCTTTTCAAGCTCGGTACGGAGCTTTTCGATCTCCGCGCCCTTCTGACCGATGACCATGCCGGGCTTCGCGCAGTGGATATTAACCTTGACTCTCGCCGCGTCTCTTTCGATCTCGATCGCGGGAATTCCCGCCTTATAGAGCTTTTTCTTTAAAAACACGCGTATTTTGTGGTCCTCTACGAGCGTGTCGCCAAAGGTTGCTTTTCCGGCAAACCAGCGGGAATCCCAATCCTTGATAACGCCTACTCTGAGACCGAGCGGATTAACTTTCTGTCCCATTGTTTCCCTCCTTATTCTGCTTCCTTAACGACCAAAACGATGTTTGACGTTCTTTTTAAGATGCGGTGCGCTCTGCCGTGATCCTTCGGGCGGATCCGCTTGAGCGTTACGCCCGCGCCGCAGTAGCATTCCGATACATAGCAGGTGCTCACGTCCATGTTGTGGTTGTTTTCCGCGTTCGCCATCGCGGACTTCAGGAGCTTTTCAAGCGGTTCACAGGCGGACTTCGGCGTGTTCTTCAGGATCGCCAACGCCACGACGCAGGGCTTGTTCCTGATTAAGTCGAGAACGATTCATACCTTAAGTGGAGAAATACGAACCTGTCTTAATTCTGCTC
>CAZKKZ010000093.1:0-2285 GCA_964553625.1 uncultured Ruminiclostridium sp. | reverse complement strand
TGCCCGTCAGCGACAAGCCGAATTTTTCAAGGCTGTAATTCGTACAGCGCTTTTCTCCGATTTCGTGCTCGATCGAGCGAAGATACTCGCACAGCGGATCGCCGTTGATGTACCGCCCCGTCAGCGTGATGGCGATGTCCGCCCCGCTGACCCATGAGGTCGAGTACCCGTTATCGATCAGAAACTGGATCTTCTGTACGACCTCGTTCATAGCGAAGCCGATGTTTTCAAAAACCTCGCGAATGTCGCATAACGTCTGCGATTCCGCGCTCGGCGTCGTATCGAGCTTCAGGACGATCTCGCCGTTCGTTTTCATTTGTGCCGCCTTCGGCAATTCTACTGCCATAATAAGTCCTCCTTAAAAGTAATAATGAATTCGTAAGGAAAAAGAGTAAACGACGTCGTCCGTCCGCGAAACAAGGAGCGGCGCGGACAGCGCCTTTACACATAAAATTTGTACGCCGTTCCCGATCAGATTCGTAAAATCGGGAGCGCGGATTCTTTCGTAAATCGACGACGCGGTGCGGTACCCCTCCGCCGCCTCCCGCGCCTTGCACTCGACCGTCACGTCCGCATAGCAGCGTTCGTGCTTTTTGTCGAGCGACTGCGATACCGTATTTCCGCCCGCGGGATAAAGGATCACCCCGCCGTCCTTCAGCAGGGGCGGCGGAGTGATTTTGATATTCAGCAGCGCGGCGATCCGGTCGGTTACGGCATTGATCGCCGCTTCGGCTTTGGTTTCGTTCATTTTTTCAGATGTCCTTTCAGTTCTTTTTTAAATGCGTCGATCCAGTTGGTAAGCTTCAATTTCTTTGCTGCCTTAAACCATTCTTTTTGAGCACGCGGATTTGTGTCTTTGCTGTAAGTCAGATCCCTTCCTCGTCGGGATTTACCCTTGTATACATACGCCGCGTAAGGGACGCGCCATGTAACGGTCGCTCTCTGTTCTCCCGGTATCGGCTGTGCAATAGGTATCACATTAGAGTCTATCACAGTTTTTCCGACCAAAATACTTTGCCGTTCGGGCGCATAATCGTTGCTGTCCGCAAGCACCTGAGTCGCCACCTCGGGGATCGCTTCGTCCGCCGCTTTTAAAATGTCCGCCTTGACCGCGCCAATGTCGAAATTGACCTTGACGTCAAATTTTACAGGCATAACCCCACCTCCGTATGATGAAGCCGTTCGGCTTCGTACTGCTCCTCCACGCTGACGATCCGGTACCGCCGCCCCTGAAAGATCAGGTACCCGCCGACCTCAAAGGCGCAGGGCGTACTGATTCCCGGCTGGTGGAGCAGCACCGCCGAAACGCCGTAATCCTCGTTATCCTTCGTCACGGTAATTTTCCGGTTCGGTCGAATGATCCGCACCCGTTTCACCGTTCCCGTCTCCGTGAACATTGTTCTTCCGAATGCGCCGTTCTCGGTGCTTGCCGTTTCCAGCGTGACCGTATGGATCAGGAAACTGCGCGGAATCTTTTTAACATACACAAATATCCCCCCGATACAAAAGCCCCGCCGACATCAGATACGTCCGCGCCGCGCCGCAAAGTCTCAGCTCCGACCCGCCGCTCCGGTCGCCGCCGATCGTATAGCTGAAGCTCCCGACCGCCGCGCTTTCGGGGACGGTGCCGTTCAGAAAATCCGTTCCGCCGTTCGCGAGAAGGTAGTCCGCCTGACAAAGGATCGCCTTACGGATCAGCTCCTGCCGCTCTGCGGGAAAGCTGTCAAAATGATCCATCCTCCCGCACGTATGACAGCGGATCGTCTGCTCCGCGACGTCCAGTACGGTATCAAGCTCCGTCCCCGTCCTCGCTCCCGGATCCGGGTTGTGCTTCAGGTACTGCTCCGCTGTTATCAGCATTTTCGGTCACCTCGGCTTTCGCTTCCGCCGCCGGGGGCTTTTTGCTTTTTCCCTTCGGCTTCTTTTTGTCCGTGCCGGGATTGGGAGCTGCCGTCTCCGTACTCTTTAAGGCGCGATCATACGCCGTAAATCCGATCCTTCTCACGACTTGCTTTCCTCCGTTCCCTCCGTCTTCGGCGTTTCCGCCGCGACCGCCGTTTTGCCGTAGCTTACGTAAATGCCCTTGACCTTGTTGTCAAAGTACGACGCGATGCCATAGGAACGGTAAAAGAAAAGGTATCCGTCCGTGCTCTGGTTGTCCTCGGGGGAAATGACCTTGTTGACGTTATGTTTAGTGAACTGAATGATCGCCGATTTGTCCACGATCATAAAGTTGATCGGGTACGCGCCCGCCGAGGGAGCAAAGCCGCCCGCCAGCTCGTCGT
>CAZKKZ010000092.1:0-2294 GCA_964553625.1 uncultured Ruminiclostridium sp. | reverse complement strand
CGACGCCAAAGCCTTTGAAGATTTTTTCAGCTATTATTTTGAGGAAGACGGTGGTTTTGCGCCGCGTCTTTTCGATCCCGAAATTGGACAATCCTTTCGGAATGAAGAAGATAAACTGATTGTCTTAACGTTCTCCTTTGACCGAGAAGCGATGATTGCGTCGGAATATGGGGAGTATTATCTGGAATTTGAAAAAGAGTACCCATACAATCTCGGCAGTTTTTACTTTTCTTTGATTTCATATGATGGAACGACCTATAACACCGAAAGAAAAAATGCGCTCAACAAAAAGGTTTACACATTTAAGGAAATTATAAGAGAATGTGGGATCGAAGATTCTTCCGAGATCGGATTAGCTCGATTTGAACGTTTGAGCAGCTATGGAACTTTTTCTTTTGAATTCATGGACTACACTTCCGGCTGGAACGAGATCGACGGGGACCGCTATTACATTAAGTCCGACGGAACGGTTCTGACGAAATCCGCGGTCATTGGCGGAATCCGCTATAAATTCGGAAAAGACGGCGTTTGTCAAGGCAAATATACGGGGAAGGTCAAATCGGGGAACAAGATCATCTGTTATAAAGACGGCGTCAAGCAGGACGAGCTTTTTACGGGATGGTTCAAATCCGGCGGAAAGCGGTTCTACGCGGAGGAAGGCGTGATCCGGACGGGCTGGGTGAATATCAGTCCCGATTGGTACTATATCGACCCGAAGGAGGGCAGGCTTACGGGAACACATGAAATCGACGGTGTTTCCTGCACCTTTGATCGGAATGGAAAATGGGATAAAAAAACAGTCAAGAGCGCCGACTCTGTTTATAATTACATAGAGCAAAAAATGGATAAAAATCTTTACGGCGGTGTTTATTGGCAGGACGGAATGGTCATGGTCTGGTCGGTAGACGGGAAAGCCGAAAAAAAGCTTCAGAAGCGCTACCCGAACAACGGCGGAATCTGTTATTTAAAAGCGGATTATTCCGTTTATCAGATGGAAAGAATTATGATTGCCATAAGAGCGAAGTATCCTAATGATTGGACGAGTATGGGAATTTATCCAATGGAAAACCGTCTAAAGCTCGGCTTTACGAACGAGCAGCTGAAAAAAGTCAAACCGTATCTCGATACGCTCGAAGATAAGGGCTGTATTGATATTGTGGACGAAACCGGTGTGATCTTTTACGACGATTAACCTCGGGAACGGCACGGTATTGATCAATAAACTACAAATAAGGAGATTTTCCAATGAAAAAACTGCTTTTTTTGATTCTCACGATCGGAATGCTTTTTGCTTCCGCTGTTCCGTCCGCCGCAGCACTCGAAACAAGCTCGTTTGAAAAGCTGAATCGGTACGCGGACATCGTGGAGAGGTGGGATACCTCCATCTCGGTTTTAAATACGAACGTTTCCTTCAAAAACACCTTTACCATGGAAAGCGGCGATTTTCTTGTCATTCCCGCGGGAAAAACGCTGCGGCTTAAGGGCGGTTCCGAGATCAGGGGTAATATTTATATCGAGAACGGCGGAAGGCTTATTTTTGCGGGTGGAAGGACGTTTATTGACGGAACGATCGTTTCGGACGGGACGGTTACCGTGTATACGGATACCGCAGCCGTATTTGTCTCCGGAGCGTTATATGTTTCCTCGCGGGGAAAACTGACCGAAAAGGACAACGGCGGCACATCGACCTTTGATTTCGTCGACAAGATTGCGCGTGGCCATTCCGGTTCGATCGTATGCCTCGGGAAAACGAACTGTAAATTTGGCGACATCGCGAAAAAGCCTGTTGCGGCGGTGATATGTCAGAGGGCTGCGTATACCGTCGATTATGTGGAAAGCAAGCTGGTTACCGATTCCATTGAGGAGCTTTATCCCGACGCCGAAAAATATTTCCGGGATCAAGACATTCCTTACGGGGGCGGCGAGCAATATCTTTCGATCCTCTTTGACAACGGCGTATGCTTGTATGCGGAATTACAAGTTTCAGACGTAGACGGCGAGATGAAATATTGTTCGATCTGTGGGCTGGACGTACACCTCGCAATGGAAGCGTTGGACGAGGTCAGAAAGAATTAAGGTCTTTCCTATTTCATCACATTTCGGAAAGCCCAAAACTTATCAAAGGCAGATACGCAAAAAGAAAAAGAAGCCTCCCCTTCGGTTTTAAGCCGATAAGGGAGGCTCCCGTTATTTATTACAGTTTCGCTTTAGCGAAGCGCCGCCTGTGCAGGTGGAGTAAGTGGTACTCCATAAAATTTTGTGTAAATACAAATCCGATCAGGCAAAGGGTGGCT
>CAZKKZ010000091.1:0-2304 GCA_964553625.1 uncultured Ruminiclostridium sp. | reverse complement strand
AACCATGGCTGGTCTGTCATGGATTTACCCGACAAATATATTATAGTAGGTGATGATTATGGCAAATATGAACAAAACCGAGACGCTTCATATCCGCGTCAGCGAGAATGTAAAATCAAATGCCGAAGCAACACTCAGCAGATTAGGAATTTCTATTTCCGAAGCCGTGAATATGTTTCTTTGTCAAGTCGATCTAACGGGCGGTTTGCCGTTTGAAGTAAGACTTCCCGCACCGGAAAGCTTGATCATCCGCAGCAAAGAGGAACTGCGCCAAAAAATAGCCGATGCCGATGAAGATATTCGCGCGGGCAGATCGTCGGACGCAGGGGAAGCCATCGACAGATTGAGAGTAAAGCATGACTTACCGTGAGCGTTGCAAATATCTTTAAGTACTTCCCACTCTCTGAGCCGCCAGCGGTTGTTTGAGTGGGCATCATTTCCGAAGCCCATTTCATCGAGCGCCTTGTTCTTGGTATTGCGGACTTCAAGACCTCTGCTGAAATGTCCGAGAGGAATATAGTCGATATGCAAATGCGACGTGGCTTCATCAAGGTGCATCACGACATTGAACACATAATAGGTAAAGTTATATAAAGCAAAGAGCTAACCGATCAACAAAAGATCAGTTAGCTCTTTATTTATCTGACAGATTTTATATCATTGTTGCCAATAACAGGGAATTGTTGCCAAAACGTTGCCAATCAGCATATCCGCAAGCTGAAAAGCATGGTATTACGCCATTTCAACGTATTTAGGCATTATTCCCACTCAATCGTAGCCGGCGGCTTGCTCGTCACATCATAGCACACTCGGTTCACGCCCTTCACCTCATTCACGATACGAACGCTTGTCCGTTCGAGTACCTCATAAGGGATTCGCGCAAAATCCGCCGTCATGAAATCCGTCGTTGTTACGCCGCGAAGCGCGACCGTATAATCGTAGGTTCTTCCGTCGCCCATAACGCCGACGGAACGCATATTCGTCAGCACCGCGAAATATTGGTTGATCTCGCGGTCAAGCCCCGCCTTTGCGATCTCCTCGCGGAAAATGCAGTCCGCGTCGCGAAGCGTGTTCAGCTTGTCCCGCGTGATCTCGCCGATTACGCGGATCGCAAGCCCGGGTCCCGGGAACGGCTGCCGCCAGACTAAGTAATCCGCAAGCCCAAGCTCCGTACCGAGCTTCCGAACCTCGTCCTTGAACAGCAGGCGAAGCGGCTCGATAATTTCCTTGAAATCAACATGATCCGGAAGTCCGCCGACATTGTGATGCGATTTGATGACCGCGGCGTCGCCCGTCCCGCTTTCGATCACATCGGGGTAAATCGTACCCTGCACCAAAAAATCGACTTTTCCGATCTTCTTCGCTTCCTCCTCAAACACGCGGATAAATTCCTCGCCGATCATTTTGCGCTTTGTTTCGGGATCGCTGATCCCTTCCAGTTTTTTCAGGAACCGTTCTGAAGCGTCCACGCGGACGAAACGAACGTCCCAATCCCGAAACGCCGCCTCCACCTCGTCTCCTTCATTTTTCCGCATAAACCCGTGATCGACAAAAACGCAGGTCAGCTGTGAGCCGACTGCCTTCGCGAGAAGCGCGCAGGCAACCGAACTGTCCACGCCGCCCGAAAGCGCCAGAAGCACCTTCCCGTTGCCGACCTTTTCGCGGATCTGCTCAATCGCGGTCTTTGCGTAATTTTTCATGTTCCAGTCGCTCTTGCAGCCGCAGACGTTTCTGAGGAAGCTGTCGATCATGCCGAGCCCGCCAACGGTGTGGTTGACCTCGGGGTGAAACTGAACGGCGTACAGCTTTTTTTCTTTGTTTTCAAATGCCGCCGCGGGGCAGGACGCGGTATGCGCCGTGATCCGAAAACCTTCGGGAATTTCCGATACGTAAAGCGTGTGGCTCATCCACGAGGTTTCTTTTTCGGGGAGATTCTTTACAGCCCCGAACAAAACGGAGGATTTATCATAAAACGTCTCCGTTTTTCCGTATTCCGAGGTCACGCAGGAGGAAACCGTTCCTCCAAGCGTATAAGCCATCAGCTGACAGCCGTAGCAGATACCGAGAATCGGGATTTCGAGTTCGAAAAATTCACGGGAAATATGTGGGGCGTTTTCCTCATTTACGCTGTTCGGACCGCCCGTCAGAATGAATCCGACGGGCTTCAGCGCCTTTAATTCTTCGATCGGTGTTTTATAGCTTTTTACCTCGCAGTAAACGCCGCATTCACGGACTCTCCGCGCGATCAGCTGATTATATTGTCCTCCGATATCGAGTACAATGACATGCTCATGATTCATAGGA
>CAZKKZ010000090.1:0-2520 GCA_964553625.1 uncultured Ruminiclostridium sp. | reverse complement strand
TCGGATCTGTTTTCAGCCCGTCTCCCGTATCCGGCGAAACCGTCCAATAGGTATCTAGCTGAGACGATTTCTTCGGCGGCTGGTTAAACCGCATTCCTTTCCCGAGATTCAGCGAGATTTTCCCCTTAGGCTCATCAATCGTCTTTTCGTCAACCATGGTAAGCCCTTTTCCGGGGCTTACTCCGCCGATCCTTCCGCTCTTCGCGGGCAGTAATCTCAAAGCCCCGTTATAAACCTCCAGCGTATTCCCGCTCCCCGTCGTGCCTTTATCAATGTACACGCCGCCGAGGAGGTTCTTCCAGTTGGAATCGAAATAATACCCCTCCTTCGCCGGCTTCAGGTCGATCACGTTCGACTTGATCTCTACGCCGATTCCGGCGGTGAGGGAAGAAGAGGACGACGAAAAATCCGATCCCGAGGTCGAGCTTCGCCGCGTGACCTCCGAGGAAAGCGTCTCGATAAATCCGTCCTCGCGGCTGATCGAATAAGAAATATCGGTAATGCAAAACGGATAATCTGCGGGATCGGTCGGGCATTTCAGGTTTCCGACCTCGACCACGTCCCCGCACTCCAAAATCCCCGCGCCGCGTATTTTTACCGATCCGCCGTAGTAGCTCAGCTTCCCGATCTTGTGCCATACATATTCCGCGATCTCGACGGTCGCAAGCGGGTTTTTGCAAATAACAACCCCGTCCGTCTCCTCGTCGTACTCCGAGCCGGGAACGTCGTCGATATAAAAAGAGGTGTTTTCGTCCTTTTGGAACAGCACGCCCCGCACGGTAAACGGCTCGCCGTCATCGATCGTCTGATCAAGGACGTTCCCGGCGGTAAGCGCCGCGCTGACCTCGCCGAATTCCCGAAAGATCAGCTTGCCCTCCGAATCCATTTTCGCGTTGCAGCCGTGACAGGCGGCGATCAGCCCGAACAGCTCCCGTGCCGTGTAATACTCCGTTTCGCTTTTCATCGGCTTTTCCTGCACGGTAAACGGCTGGCACTTAAATTCGCAGGTCATGCCGCGAAGCGCGACGATATAATCGAGCATTTCCTGCATAAGACAGGGAAATTCCAGCTTCGCCAGCCCCTTATCGGAATTCCCGCCGAATTTTACGGGCTTTTCTGTAAGCGAAAGCGCATCATACGCGGTCACGGTGATCCGCTGTCCGTTTCGGGTACAGCTGTCCACATAGAACCGCCCGAGCCGCTCCCAATCGCTTCCGTCGAAGCTGACATACACCGTGATCCGTGTCTTTTTGGGAAGCTTTTCCGTCCCGACGATCACCGCGTTCAGCCGATCGCTCGGCGCGTTCCCGATCGAAAAGCTGCCCCCGGAGACCGAGCGCTGAATGCTGATGCTCAGGATCCGATCCGACGGGATCGTCTTCGTATCGTCGTTGGTGAGAATTTTTACGCCGACGTCCCTTATTTTATTTTCCGCTCCCGCGCGGTAGCTTCCGCTTACATTCCGCATTTTTAAATCTCCTCCAGTGTGACCGTAAAACTTTGACAGGTATATTTTCCGCCGTGAACCACCAAGATCGGCGTCGGGATCTCATCCTCTGCCAGCCGATAGGTACCGCCGACGTCGATCGAATCTCCTCCGCCGATAAACCCGCTGACGGTGATCTCCTTTTCCCGAAGCACGGCGCGAAGCGTGCTGCTTACATTGGCGGGAAGCATGGCAAAGGTCAGCTCGAGCCGCTTTTTTGTTTGCCCGAGCCGATCCTCCCGCGCCGTACCGTCCAACGTGTACTCGCACGACCGCGCCCGAAAGGTATCCCGAAAAACGGGCGCGGTGATGTACCTGTCCACCGTTAAGCCGCCGACCGTGATCGCCATTTTGATCAAACCTCCTTTACATAAAAGAAAACGGGTTTCTCCCCGTTTGCTTCGCGATTTCGTTTATATCGGGGATCGCGACATTCCCGATCATCAGATCCCGCGCATACAGATCCACGTCAAGCGAAATCTTCCGCTTCGTGTCCGTTTCCTTCAGTTCCTTCAGCTCCTTCAGCACGTCGGAGAGCGTCGCCTCCGAGGTGCTTTGAGAGGCGGTCACCGCCGAGGTCGAGGGACTGAGCGACGCTGCTTCGGATAAAGCATCGGGCGATTCGATCGAGAATCTTTTTCCGGTCTGACTGTTTCCGGTAAGCTCGATCCCGAGCCCCTCCCGTAGCTTCCGGTTGGTCTCCTCCTCGCCGTCCCACAGGGTCGGGATATACGAGTCAATGCTGATCACTGTCCCTTTGGAAGCGGCGGAGGGCTTTTCCGCGCTTTTTTCGGCGTTTTCTTTTTGGGATTTTTCATAGTCATGGATCGCGACATTTGCCGACCGCCACGCGTCGCTGTCCTTTTCGAGATAAGTATCGCGGTATTCGCCAAGCGTTTTGTAATATTCCGCTTCGCCGATCTCGTCCATGCTCCGCCGATAATCGAGGTCTTTTTTCTTCTGCACGTACTTTTCGGCATTCTTTTCCGCCTCGGTCGGCTCCGTTTCGGTCGTTCCCGCCGCGCCTTTTTGGG
>CAZKKZ010000089.1:0-2644 GCA_964553625.1 uncultured Ruminiclostridium sp. | reverse complement strand
ATACCGGAATAGATCTCGGTGGAACTGATCACGGGATTCCCCGCCAAATCCACGATTTCCTGCTGGAGTTTGCTGCCCGCGGTCATGACCCAATGTCCGCGGCATTCCTCGCCGAAGGCTTCTCCGTTCGGTCTGAGTCCGTCCCCGTCGTAAATGGGGATCGCGGGCTGCGCGGGGCGCGCTCCATTCCATTTTCGCGCAACGCCCTCCTGGATCGCCGCTTGGATCGCGGCGTCGATCCGCTGCTTTGTCGCGAGATCCGCCTTCGGGATCAGCAAGGTCGCGCTGTATTTCGGTTCGGCGCCCGCTTGGTTTGCATAAGGTTTGAGAAGATGTTCATAGCTGATCCGCACCTCCCCCGTAACAACTTCCGTAGGTTTTCCTGCCATCGTTTTTACTCCTTTTCTGCCGAAAAAGCTTCGGCGGCTGTGATCTTATTGGTTATAGCTTCTCGCTTGTCCGATTCGGGGACAAGCGTCGGTTTTCCCGAAGGCTTTTCGATGTAGCCGGAAAGGATTTCGTCGAACTTCTTTTTTCCGAGCAGTTTTTCCGCCGCGGTCAGCGTGATCGGCTTCCGTTCATACAAAACCTCCTCGGCATAGCCCGCCGCCTTCATGACTTCAAAGGCTTTATCCGTATCCGTGAACTGCCGCAGGCTTCTTCCCTCCACTGCTTTCCAGCCGGGAACAGCGCCGCCTGAAAGGAGCTCCGACAACGCCCATTCCTCAAGATCGGCGATCCACTTCTTGATTACGCCCGCGCGCCGGAGAGCCGTGCCCGCTTCCTCTGCGCTGATGAGCGGCGGCAAAAAACCGTTATACTGGTCGTAAGGCTCTTGCGAGAATACCGAACGCGCCCGGCAAAGATTCCTCGCCCGACAGAATCTGCACCAATCTCCGGGCATATATTCGCCCTTTCCCTCGTATGCCATCCGCGCGACAGGCTTTATTTTTTCGCCCCATGCCGCAATCGCTTCCGCCGGCATTTCACAGGCGTCAATATTGTTGATCCGCGGCTGAAAAATGCACATTTTTACAGTTTTTACGTCATACAGCATAGAAAACGCATGGATCGCCCCCAGCGCGTACAGCATCATTTGCGAATTTTCCTCGGCATTGACGGGAACGCCCTGCCCGTATTTAAAGTCAATGATCACAAGCGTTCCGCCGCCGATCAGAAGGCAGTCGCCCGTTCCGAAGCCCTCGGGAACGATCTCAGAAAAGTCAAGTCTTTGTTCGATCGCCGCATAAGGCTTCGCCGTAAACGCCGCGGCAGCGTCCTTTACATAGTCAAGGTAAGCGTCGGTGTGACCGTCCATTTCCGCCGCATACAACGGGTCTTCCCGTATCACTTTCAATTCTTTTTTGTAAGCGCTCGGCTTCATTACGGTAAAGTACTTGCGGAGCTTCAGCTCCGCAAGCCTATGAGCGAGCGTCCCCTCCGCCGCGTAGTCGCTTCCTTTATCGGGGAATTGTGTTTCAAGCCGCGCCGAGGGGGTACAGTTCAGCCATCGGTGCGCGCCCGACGCCGAAAGCAACGCGTGTTGATTTTCCGTCATATCTGCGCCCCCAGCTCCCGAAGCTTCAGCGCCACTTCCCCGTACCGTTCCGGCGGAATCTGGGTAAGCGCCTGCACACCAAAGGAATGAATCAGCGCATACAGCTCCTGCTGTTTTCCCTGCGCCGCCAACGGTGCCGCGGCGCGCCCGAGCGTTTCCACGTCATAGGTCGGAGGGGCTGCCAAAGGAACCGTCGATACGGGCGGTGCCGCCGGAACGGCAGCAGGCTGCTGAACAGGAACCGCAGGAAAAACGGGAACCCCCGACGCGACTGTGGTCGGAATCTCGGGAGCCGTCTGTACGGGTGCGGCAAGGAGCGCCGCGGGCTGTTGGATCGGCAGCGCCGTGGGCGGATTCACCGACTGTTCCGCTGTTTCTCCGGCGAGCGATGCCTGCCGAAGAAGCGCCGAAGCAAGCTCTACCGAAAGATCTGTAAATTTAAGTTCTACCTTCATTTTTTTGTCCTCGCTTTCATCGTCGTTGATTTTGTTGTGGCACCAGCTGCAGGTGCTTCCGTTGTTTTCGATACTTCCGCAGTACGGGCATCGCGGCGGCGCGTTTGCTTGATATTCCATGGAAATTCCTCCCTTCAATCCTCAAACCCTTCCCATATCGCGTTCTTCGCCGCCCGAATGTCGTCGGGGGTAAGGCTCTCGAAGTCTTCTCCGCCGGGATCGATCGCCGTGACAACCGCGTTTCCGACAATGATGTCGATTGCGCCCCAAGCGGTTTGATACAGTTTCGTTGCCTTCCGGTTCAAGGAAAGTCCGCGAAGCTTTCCTTCCTCATGAATCACCAGCCGAAGCCTTTTCGAGATTCTCACGACCTCGATGTACCCACCGACCTTCGCCTGAAGCGCTTCCAAGGTGTTCGGAATCTCCTCCTCGTTTACGCTTCCGTCCTGCTTTATGTACAATATTTTCATTTTACCTGATACTCCCTTCTGATCACGCCCTGTGATCCGCAGAATCCGCGCCGCTTCACGTGCCGCCGCCCACATCGCAACCACAACCCCCGGGATCAGCCACTCACCGCCGACGGCGAAATATCCGCGAACACGATACGAGTATATGACGGCTCCCGCCG
>CAZKKZ010000088.1:0-2801 GCA_964553625.1 uncultured Ruminiclostridium sp. | reverse complement strand
TATTAACGGGGAGGGGGTTGTAGATAGACTGCGGAGTATTTGTCGTGCCGACCGTTACGTCCGCAACCTGCTTCGGATAAAACGTCTGGTTAACGTAGTTAACGATCGTATTATCCGCGCACTTGCGGCAATTGCGCTCCTGGCAAATCTGATCGGAAAGCTCGCGCTTGCAGCAGTCCATACGCTCCTGGAGCAGGTTAATGCTGTCCTGCGTCGCCTGATTTCTAACCGCCTGACCTGCGAGATTCGCATTGAGCTCTTTGAGCTGACCGTCGATATAGCGGTAAAGCTCGATCGACTTCTGATCGGAGTACGTGTTCGCGTCGCGAAGCGCGATCTGGGTATCCTTTTCGGAGATTTTTGCTTCGAGTGCGATGATCTCCTTCTGCTGGTTCAGCTCATACCGCGTGATAAACTGGTTCTCGCTGCATTCTCCGCACCTTCCGGCGTTTGCTGCCGAGAGGATCGCGGCGGCGGTCAGCGCGTCCGAACCGTTGTTACAGCGATTCCCGCCGAACAGCCCGTTTAAAAATCCTCCGCAGTTTCCGAGGGCGCCGAGCATTCCGAGCCCCGTTCCCGCCGTACCGATAATCCCGGTAGCCAGCGCCGCGTTTGCCTTTCCGTTGCTCGCGTAGTTTTTAAGTTCCATAGATAAGCCTCCTTATTTTTTTTGACGGATTTTACCGCCTAAGGAGAGCATAACATATAAACCCCGATACAAAATACGGACTTTGTACGGACTTACTCCGTACTTTGTACCGCCGCGTGAATGATTTTTATAAAAAGGCTGTTTTTGACGGCGTAATACTTCGACCGGCTCATTTTAAGCTCGGCCATGATTCCGTCGTCGGAAAGATCGCCTTTTCGCAGGTGCTCCAGGATCGCCAGTTGATCCCGCGTAAAATCCGCCTTTTCGTAGGTGCTCCAGGATCGCCAGTTGATCCCGCGTAAAATCCGCCTTTTCGTGTAGGATTTTTACGTCTCGCGGCGTTAAAAACGAGAGATCAATCATAATCCCCTCCGTTTATTTTTATGTCACTTTGCTTAAATCCCCCGCTTTTACCGCCGCCGTCACCTTCCGCTTCTGCCCGATGACGACCCGATCCCCCTTGACCTCCATAACGTCATAAATCTGCCCGTACACAAACGCCGCAAGGCTTGTCCCCGTGTAGGTTTTCGCGCCGTTTTTTACCCGTACCTTGTCTCCGACCTTGAATTTTTGTGCATTCGCCTGCACAGGCGGCTTCGCGATCTCCGTTGTCCTACCGAGAACTCCGTCGATGATCCTGGCATACGGAAACTGCTTCCCGGGGCAAAATGCCCTTGTCACGGGATCAATCTCGCAATGCCCGATCAAGTGATCCCGGTTGATCTGCGGCGTCACTCCGTTTTTCTGCATATGCGGGATAATCACGGTTTTGATCAGCTCGATCGCCGCCGCGATCTGATTTTCGTTGATGTTCCCGTATTGACAATGCACAAACTCCATAGAGTATGTAAAATAATTCGCATTGGTTTTCCGCGATTTCACAAGCTTACTCGTTGCTTTCCCGTAGTACAACTTCCCGTTTGGGTTCGTCCCCGTTCCGTTGCACCAAGCGCCATTGTCAAGATCGACAAGCTGATACACGTCCCCGTTGGTGTCGATCACAAAATGCGGGGAACAGTTCGATCCCTGCCGCAGATACCAGCTCAGCGCGGCGGCGGCGCTCGTCCCGCCCGTCTGGTGGAAAACGATCATGTCCGCTTTCCAGCCGTTCCGCCCGTTAAAATGGTTCGGGCTGTTCTTCTTGATGATTTTCATTTTTATATTCCTTTCTCGGCTTATTTATATTGACTTCGGTTTTGTTTGAGTAATAAATCCCGCTATACAGTGACGGAAACCCGGTAAGTAAGAGTGTTTTTCCGTACGATTCGGGATCATAGTTTTTTAGTAATTTCAACATAAAACCACCCTTATTTATACTTCCCGATCAGTTCTTTCAGCTTATCGAACCCAAACTGTGCCGCGTACGAAACGAAGAATCCCGTCACGACCGCCCCCGCGATCATGTACCACGTGACCGTGATTGCCGCGATCGCCGCATACGCGAAAAACGCCCCGACTGTAAGCGCCATCGCCACGACGACCGCCGTAATCTGCGCGGGGATTTTCGTAATCGTCCGTTTGAGTACTTCCGTAATGACGTTTGTCGCCAGCGTCAGAAGCCCGACCGCAAAAATAAAAATGGACGGGTCAAACGTCTGCAAAAAATCAATTTTCATAAAATCTGCTCCTCCTCGATTTCCTTTAAAATTTCCTCCAGCGCGGGCGGATTACTTTGCTCTTCTCTCGGCATTTCCTGCCTCATTTTGATCATATTCTCCGCCTTCGCCTTCCAGCAATAGAACCCGATCGCCGCGGTCGTCGGCGCACCGATAAACGCAAGATACTCGCCGAGGTACGCGCCTGCACAAAAGCAAAAAACGGCACCGTAAACGACCCCGAAAAAATACGTCCCCATGACCGCTGCGACGAGGATTTTCGTGTAAGTTTTCACTTTTCAATCACCGTCCCGCTGTCCAATTCTGAAAACTCCGGTTCTTCTTGATAAAATTTTTCCGTTTCGGTTTCTGATTTTTCTTGGTAGCTTTTTTCGTTGTTTTGCTGTTGCGTAAGCCCAAATTGATACCAATTTGACCATACACTATCATGCTTAAATCTGATAAAAACATTTCGTTGCGCAGTGAAACAACCTATCGCTAGCTGAAACGCACGATTGGCTGTTCCTCCTGTTATTATTTCATACCATCTCACTCCG
>CAZKKZ010000087.1:0-2875 GCA_964553625.1 uncultured Ruminiclostridium sp. | reverse complement strand
ATTCGTCGGGAATCCCCGCGTTCCATTCCAGATAAACCACCGTGCCGTCCGGGTAGATCATCTTCATATTTTCCACCCTGCCGAATTCCGCGAATCCTCCCACAGCGCCCCGCACACCGTATACGGGCTTATCCGAAACGTTCGTCAGCTTGTAGATCACGTTCCAATATTCGAGACTTCCCGCCATGTTGCGGGTTTCCTCGAGGTACAGCGCGTTTCCGCCCTCCACCACAAGCGGCTCCTTTGTTTCGAACCGTGCGGTCACCGCCTTTTCAAACGGCATCAGAACGCCGCCGAAATCCGCCGATAAATCATAGCTTCCCGCCTTATCGCCGCGAACGATCCAGGAAACGGATTTGGAGGTTCCGCCGATAATGGTTCCCATCTTCCGCGTCAGATCCTTTCCGTAATAGGTATCGGCAATCGAAAGCCCGTCAGGTAAATTGAGCGTCGAGGTGCAGTTTTCAATGGAAAATTCCTCGCTTGCGTTATTGAGGATCGTCAGCTCCACGTCGAAGAATTCCTTTGTCCACGCGACGTCGGTCGTGACCGTAAGAACCGCGACGGTCGGAATCCTCTCGATCTCCGCAAATTCCTCGTCCGTTAAAATGTGCAGGAACATCCGGCTCGTCCGCCCCTCACTATCCGTAAAGGTATACGAGGTTTCGCCGCTGATAATCTCACCCTTGCGGTTCGTATAGAACACCAGCGCTTCGATTCCGCCGCCGTCCTTTTTCTTTTCAACGGTTGTCGTACATTCGTAGACGTGCTGATTTTCCGGCGCGTAAATGTCGATCCCTAAGTTCTTCATTTCCGTGTAATCGAGCGGCTTTACCGTAAGTTCGCCCGTCACCAGTTCCTTTTCCTCCAGCCGCACCGTAACCGGCCGCATGTCCGAAGTGATCGTTACCGTTTTCCGTGCCGGTAAGTAGCCGTCTTTGCAGAAATAGAAATCATATTCTCCCGGCAGGGCAAAAACGGTCGCCTTTCCCTTCGAATCAGTCATGTAAGTTTTCGACTGTGTTTCGCCGCTTTCACAGTAGATCATGGCGCTGCTCAATTTCACGCCGCCCTCGGAAAGAACCGTAAAATCAGCCATGCAGTACGAGCCGTCGTGAACCGTTACCGATACCGTATCCGTACCGATATTTCCCGACGTGTCATATACCGTCAGCATTGCCGTATATTCACCTTCCTTTTCATAGGCGTGCGATACCGTACTTCCGTTTCCGCTCGTCCCGTCTCCGAAATCCCATTCGTATTTCGCGATCCTGTTCCGGTTATCGTATGAATTTGCTCCGCTGAACGATACCGCTTTCCCCGCGACCGTGTACAGATCGATCCCCGCGTCGGCGATCGGAACCGTATCGTCCTCGTCAATCGGCGTAACCGATACCTCCTTGCCCATTACGGAATTTCCCTTTTGATCGATCGCTTCGATTTTGTACCAATAGGTCTTTCCGGCTTCAACCTGTCCGTCCGAATACACGGTGCCGGTAACTCGTTCCACAAGGTGATAGGAAACGTTTTTCGCGTCCTTACGGTAGATCACATAACCGGCAAGCTTTTCCGTATTTGTCATTTCCCAGCTTAACTGATTCCGCCAGCCCAGACCTTCGGCAGACAGTACGGGCTCGGAAAGCTTACAGCTTTCGTATCGGTAGACAATCACCTTCGGAACACTGACATTTCCGTATGCGTCCTCCGAAACAAGCTTCAGAAGATATCGCCCGTCCGCCAGATCGTCGGTTTTCAGCGTAAAGGAGGACAGGGTGGAGTAGCCGCTCAGCGTTGTTTCATACACCGTTTTAAAGGAATCGCTTCCCGCTTCCGCAAGCTGCACCGTCAGCTTTTTCAGCATGAAGTTGTCGTTGCAAACGATCTGAATTTTCGGATTTTCCTTGATATCCGCGCCGTTTCCGGGATAAACGCTCGTCACCTCGGGCGCGGTATCGTCCGTTTCCATAAAGACCTCGACAATTTCGGACGGCTCGCTTTCGCTTCCAAACGAATTCACCGCGGTAACGTAATAGCGGTAATTCGTGCCAATTTTCATTTCCTGCTCAAAATAGTTGGAATATTTATATTCAGACCGAATTTGCTTGAACTCCCCGCCTTCCGAGCGGTAAATGTTAAAATACTGCGTATCCCGGTCGGGGTATCCCCAGGTGATTTCCGCGTGTCCCTCCGTCAGCTCCAGCTTGATCGGATCGGGACGCTCGGGAAGGGTATGATTCACATAAATTGTTGAAACAAGCTTTTCGTCGTTTTCGGAAACGTTCCCGCTGAAATCATAGGCAATAGCGCGTATAGTATAGGTCCCGTCCTCAAGATCCGATGCATTGAAAATGAATGAAACGTTCGAGGTCTGCTTCGTGCTGCTGACATTCACCGTTCCGGCGTCTGTCCATTCCGTCAAATTCTCCGAAACCTGAAAAGTTACTTTGGTAACGGCAACATTATCCTTTACGACAGCGGTGATTCTCACCCGATCCGTGCATTTTGCTTCCTCGGGCGTTATGGAAACGACAATCGGAGCTTCCTCGTCGTTCGCGCAGTATACCGCCGTTTCACTCGGCGCCGACGCGTTTCCGCTCTTGTCATAAGCGATCACAGAATAGTTGTACAGCTCAGAAACGGACAATCCCGCGTCCGTATACTCGCTGTCTGTCAGCGTTCTTAACAGGGCATCGTTCCGGTACAGTTCATATTTTTCAATATCATTGTCAAATATTTTCCATGTCAGCTTCACCGACGTCGCGGACAGCGACTGCAGCTGTACCTCGGGTGCCTTCGGCGGCTGATTGTCCACCGTAACGCTGTTTCGGATATTGGACAGATTCCCCTCGTCGTCAAACGCGCGGACATAGTAAAT
>CAZKKZ010000086.1:0-2925 GCA_964553625.1 uncultured Ruminiclostridium sp. | reverse complement strand
TCCCCGGTCCCGCGTAGCCGATCCGGCTTCCCGCGTTGTACTCGATCTCCGTGAAGCTGTGCAGGAGATATTGAGTATCCTCTTCTTTGATAATGACAGCTTGGTCAATGGTAAGACCGCTTTCTTCCTCTCCGCCGCTCGCCGCGTCGATTTTTTGGTCAATAATGTCCTTCTTGTTCTCCGCAGTTGCCGCAGAAAGCTTATTGACCACCTTTTTTCGCGGCTTTGGTTTAAAATAATCGGCAAAAGAAAGCTTGATCCGCCTGCTGTGTCCGTCGTATTGCTTTTCGACCGAAATGATCCGCATTTCGCTCGTCCCTCCGCCGTCGTCAAACACCCGCACAACGTCTCCGACATTGAAAAGATCGCCGTAGCCGCTCCCGTCCGCGCTCGCGTCGATCTCCTCGGTCGCGGTATAATCCTCGGCTGCCTTTTTGGCGTAAATTTTTACATCCGCCGCAGAGCAGTTCGTTGTCACAACCGCTTCCTTACGCTCGATCCCCGCCGAAACCGAATCGGACAAATTGACCGCGGTGACCGTACAGTCCTTTACACCGATCCCGTTTACCGCCCATACAACGGAGCGTTCCGCCGTATTGTCGCGAATCAGCTTGATCCCGTCCGAATTCCCGATATACGTGCCGAAAGCGATCCCGCCGAATCTCCGATCCGCCCCCTCGTAAATATTGATTCCGATATTCCCCGCGGAAACATAATCGAAAAAAATATCGTACCCGATCCCCGCGTTGGCGCACAGTGCTTCTACCACCTCGTTCAGCGGCTGAAGGCGCGACATATAGGTATCATTTTCGATCCCGATATTTTCCTCGGTAGTACACCAGCAGTTGTTCAACTGCCTGTTCGGGTCGGAAGCCTCACAGAGGTTGTAGTCAATATACCCCTTGATAATATCTCCCGTATACCCTTGGCGGCAGTCGTAACCGTAAGTCCCCGCCTCGAGCTCTTCGGTCGGGAAAAGCGTGATCCGCCAATTTAAAATGATTTTCAAGTCGAACCCGCTGATAATATACCGCCCTCTCACGCACTCAGTCGTCGTCACATAAAGGCTGTCGTTCACACAGTCGGGATCGCAGACGTATAAAATATCCCCGGGAGCGATCCGATAAGGCTCGCCGGGGTCAGAGGCGGAGATCGTAAGACTGAATTCGCCGACGGTATAATAGTTTTTCTTATAGCGGTATTCCGAGATCTGATTATAATAATTCTTACGGGTTCCGCTTCCCGTATAAGATGTCACAAACAAAGAAACACCCCCTTTATACCGCCAAAGCGATATTGTAATAAATGATTTTCACCGCCGCGCTTCCCGAGGAAATCCGCACATGAAAATCCGTTGCGCCGATTCCGTTGCAAACCCGGCGCTCGTAGCCCATAAACGTCCAATATTGCGGGGCGGTAACCCAGGTATCCCCAACCAGACGGTAAGACATCAGCTCGCCCTTCGTGCCAATATCGTATTTGACCGTCGTTCCCGCCGGAATGTCCGCGTAGCAGTTGACCCCGAGAAGGTAACTGTCGGCTTCATTTGTAAAAAGCTTTAATCGCAGCCCGCCTCCCGACGCGGAAATTTCTTCCGTACATTTCACGATTACCGAGCTGCTTCATTTCGGCTTTGTTGGATTCATAGGCGGTATTCAGCTCGTTCAACCGCTTCCTGATCTCCAGAACCCCCGCCGTAAACTCGGTAGCGTCAAGACTGGCTTTCGCTGTTATTGGTGCAAGTGCCATATTATTTCCCTCCGAATCGTTTTTTTATTTCTTCGTTCAATAATTTTACCATTTCCCGATATACGGCTTCCTTTTTCAGAAAAACAGCCGCTCTTATGTGAGAATGCGGCTCGACATAGCCGACTGTCCGACCCAAGCTGTCCTTATTGGCAGCTCTGTCTCCCGCTGTTTCGCATGCCGGTCTTCCGAATTCTATCACAAGAGTCTCGGGAAAGGTCTCAACAGCGACTCTGGGATAACCAACATTCACCTGTCTGCCGTATTTAGTATCTCTCACCCATATCCCCAGCAAATTTATCAGCTTTGAATCGGGATATTTCTGCGCCAGTATGCGCTTTTCTTCGGCAAGATATATCTCTCCCACTTTTTTCAGGATTTCTTCTCCCAGCTCGTTTTTCAGCTCTTTTGAAAAGCCGTCGAGCTGATCGGCTATCTCTCTTGTCCGATGCTCGAGGGAATCGGTAAAACCGATAAATCCCGCAGATGACATATAATCTCGTGCCATATCATCACCTCAGGGCATAAAAAAACCGCCTTGCAGGCGACTGCAAAACGGTATTTTGTTATTCGATTGTGGATTTATGCCGAAACATCGTTAATATCATCTTCATCATCAGATGTTTCGAGGGGCTCAAACATTGTGTTTAAATAGCGACAAACATCCTCCAATGACGTACTTTCCTTGTGAGTTTTGATATAATCGACCACTTTCTGCTGAACCTCTTCGCTGTCCATGCACATCAAAGCGACTGCAAAAACAACATTTTTATCGTCGTCCTGTTCTTTTAAGGAATGAAGCAGCGCAAACATTTCTTCTTCAAGGGGGGTAAAATTATATTTCTCCATTTTCTGCCATCCTCCTGTACGCTTCAAATTTTGCTTGATTTTCCGGCGTTAATTTCTTTTTCATCCAAAAAGTATAATTTCCGCCATAGTCATTGACCGAAAACAAATAAAAATGATTTCTGTTTTCATATGCATATTTTCGATCGCTAGGAAACAAATTTGGGAAATCGGAAAGTATCTGGCTTGAAAGCCGCTTCCGTTCCTTCATTCCAATCTTCGGCGGTTTCATTGATAACAAAGCATTACCACTCATTTGTCCACCTGCGCCTCCACTCCCGCTCGTAAACCTCCCGTTCCTCGGATCATGATACGGATTTCCTCTTGATTCCA
>CAZKKZ010000085.1:0-3164 GCA_964553625.1 uncultured Ruminiclostridium sp. | reverse complement strand
ACGGAAAATATGGCTGTAAGACGGGCGTTGAGCGGTAGTGTCAACATGCCCTAGTATTATAAATTGACCAGACGATTCCCGCTCACAAGCTCGTAAACGCCGACGCCGGCGCACAAAAGACCGAGAACGAGCGTATAAATTCCAAAAATCTTAAACTTATCGTGCTTGATGATGACCTTCACAAGCTTGATCGAAAGAAAGCCCACGATCGCCGCCGTCAGGAATCCGATCCCTAGAAGAAGAAAATCAAGCTGTTCCCCCGAAGAAACCGCGTCGCCGATCTCGAGAACGCTCCCGCCGAGGATCGCGGGAATCCCGAGGATAAACGAATATGTAACCGCCGTTTCCCGCGAAAGCCCGCAAAAAAGCCCTGCCGTAACGGTGCTTCCCGAGCGGGAAACGCCGGGAAAAAGCGCCACGCACTGAAACAGCCCGACCGTCACCGCGTCTCTCACCGTCATGTCCTTCCCCGTCTTATACCCCTTGACACAGGCGTCGGACAGGAACAAGAGAATCGCGGTAAAAAGAAAGGCGCAGCCCTCGAAAAGAATATCGCCGTCCCCCTCGACCGAAGTGAAAAAATCCTTAAAAAAATAAACGGGAACCAGAATCAGCGTCGCGATCACAACCATAAACATCATGCGCCGATTGTCGTTCATTTCACTCCATGAAAATCGCCCCCGGAAAATATCGGCGATCGTCAGGAAAAACTCCTTGATCATGCCGAGGATCGTCGTCCAGAACGCCAGAAAAACCGCCAGCAGGGTTCCCAGATGAAGCACGATCGAGATCATCAGGCTGTCCTCGCCGACGTTCATGAAGTGCTGGACGACCGAAAGATGTCCCGAGCTTGAAACGGGGAGGAACTCCGTAAGCCCCTGTATGATCCCTTGAATGACGATTGAAAAAAAATCCATACGATGTCCTTTCTGTGAATCGACCCCGCGCGGCTCGGTTCTATGTATGGCAGGACTGCTCCCGCCAATGCTCAGTGATATTTGCCGGAAATGTTTTCCGCCGGAAAAGCCGCATAAGGGCTGTAGCGCCGATTCAGGTATAAATACGGATCCGTGGAATGAAGACGGCAGACCCGCCGTTCGCCGCCGACCGTATTCAGCTCCAGAAATCCGCCGCCGATCGGCTGATACTCTGTCCGAACGGTATTCTCCGTAAAGAATATGTCGTTCATGCTGATAATAGAATGAATCATTGCCTGCTCGCCGCCTTCCTTTCCCCGCCGTTCACGCGTTTTACCGTACAGGCACGGCGGCTCGCGGAATGCTCCGAGCGGCGGCTGTCCCGGCGCTGTTCGGGAACGGAACAGATCTCCTTGCGCTGCTCGATCAGCTCGTACAGGCGGTTGATCGCCTCCGACAGACCGCCAAGCTCGTCAATCAAGCCCTCTTTTACCGCCGTTTCTCCGTCCACGACCGAGCCGACGTCCATCACCAGCTCGTCCTTTTTCATCATCAGCTCGCGGAACTTTTCCGCCGACATGGAGCTGTTGCGCGTGACAAAATTGGTAATGCGCTCCTGCATTCGGTCAAAATAGGAAAGCGTCTGCGGGATCCCGAGCACCAAGCCGTTCATTCGGACGGGATGGATCGTCATGGTCGCGGTCGGGACGATAAAGCTTTTTTTCGCGCTTACCGCAAGCGGCACGCCGATCGAATGACCTCCGCCCACAACAATGGAGACGGTCGGCTTATCCATTCCCGCGATCAGCTCCGCGATCGCCAGCCCCGCCTCGACGTCTCCGCCGACCGTGTTCAGAATGATCAGAAGCCCCTCGATGTCCCGATCCTGCTCGATCGCGACAAGCGCGGGAATGATGTGCTCATACTTCGTCGTCTTATTCTGCGGCGGGAGGATATAGTGCCCCTCGATCTGTCCGATGATCGTAAGGCAGTGGATCAGGTGCTTTGCGTTCGGCGTAGAAACGATCCCGGAGTCAATGATCTGCTGATTCTGCTGCTCCTTTACGATTTCGTCGGATTCTTCCTTTTCGGTGTTTTCCTCATGATTCGCGTTCATTTTATCCTTCCTTTCAAGATCCTGTTTCCGTCTTATTATTTGAAAAGAAAGAAAGAAATATTCCTGCCGAAAAAAGAACGCGAAAAGACACACGGCTATATTTTTTTATTATATCATATTTTCCTCCAAAAAGCAAATATTTTTTTAAGTCCGAAAGAATTTTGCTGTTATGTTACAATAGATGTGAGACAAAAAGTATAGAAAAAGTGGCTGAGATCTGTTAAAATAAAGTTATCAGACAATAAATAACAGAAAGGAACTCAACCACTATGGAACATTATAGCACAAAAAAGCGGTATTGTCCACACTTGCTTCAAACAAAAATAAAGGCAACAGAGGCGTTTCGGCAAACACGAGATATTGAATACGTCATGCGTAGGTATCACGTCAGCCGAGCGTCGGTGTACCGTTGGAACAAGCAGTATGACGGAACGCCCAAATCCTTGGAAAACAAATCTCACAAGCCCAAAACGCCGCACCCCAATGCTCATACCGAGCAGGAGCTTAAATGGATAAAGGACTATTGCAGACGAAACCCCAACATCTCGATATGCGAGCTGTACGGCAAGCTGCGGGAGGACAAAGCCTACTCGCGGCATCCGGGTTCACTGTATCGCGTGTTTATACGGTTGGGATTGAAGAAGAAATCCGAATCCACCAAGAAGAAAAGCCGTCATTTGGGCAAATACGATACGCCGGAGAAGCTTGGCGAGAAGTGGCAAATGGACGTGAAGTATGTCCCGACTGCTTGCTATGCCGGCAAAGACGGCGAGAAATTCTATCAATACACTATGATCGACGAGGCTTCGCGCGAACGCTTTATATTTCCTTACAAGGAGCAGAGCGGCTTTTCAACCGTGGACTTTGTCAAAAGAGCAATCACTTATTTCGGATACGCTCCAAAGGTGATTCAAACCGATAACGGTGCGGAATTCACCAATTTCAGCCGAACAAAGAGAGTACATATTTTTGACAAGTTTTGCCTTGAAAACGGGATAGATCACAAGCTGATCCATCCGCGCACTCCATGGCACAATGGAAAGGTAGAGCGCAGTCACCGCAGCGATCAGGAGCGCGGTACTCCATAAAATTTTGTGTAAATACAAATCCGATCAGGCAAAGGGTGGCTT
>CAZKKZ010000084.1:0-3318 GCA_964553625.1 uncultured Ruminiclostridium sp. | reverse complement strand
AAAAAAGCGGCGTTGTTGTTGCAAAAGTCGCATATCGTCGACGGTCTGATCCCCGTTGCCCGTGAAAGCTCCGCTTGCGAAATCCCCGCAGCAGTCAAAAGCTCCCGTAAATGAATGACTGTCATATCTCCCTCCGGTGTTATTTTGTTTAAATCGTTACGGAAACCGTTATGCACGGTTTAAAAAAAATAACGCCGACTCGGTTAATAATTGCTGATGAGCAGCTCCGCGTACTTTCCGGTCGTCATGTTGTTTGCCCGCTCCACCGACCGAATGGTATAATCCCGGTAAAGATTCCGGATAAAATCATCGTCGTTATAAGACAATAAAAACCGTCCTTTTATACCATTTAAACAATCTTTCAAACGAATGTGATCCGCTTCGGTAAATGCCGCGTCGTAATATCGCTCGGTCTTGTGGTAGGGCGGATCGCAGTAAAAGAACGATGTCGGACGATCGTAAACCCCGATCAGATTCTCGAAATCCTTGTGTTCGATTACAACCCCATTGTCCAAAAGCCGCGCCTGTACTTCGGAAAGATAGTCCGACGCAGTTTTCAGCGGCTTTCGGTTACAGCCGAACGTCCGCCCGTCCGCACCGAAGCTGATCCGCATTTTTACGAAATATCTTGCGGCTCTCTGAATATCGGTGAAGCCTCGGCACTGAAGCTGATCCGCCGCGTCCGAAAAAAGCTCGCGGGAATTGACCCAGCCGGAGATTTCCCGCTGAAGCTCTCCCGCGTGATATTTAATGCACCGCATTAAATTTACCAGCTCGCCATCCGCGTCGTTGTACACTTCCAAATTCGCGTGGCGATCTTTGTAAAACAAGACCCAGCCCGCACCACCGAATACCTCGATGTAACGATCGAATTGTTCCGAGGGCGGAAACGCCTCGCAAATGGTTTTCCGCAGGAGCTTCTTCCCGCCGATCCTTGAAATAGGACTGTTCATAGTATAATCCTCCTTAATAATATAGTAGGTATATCCCGCCGCTCGAAATCGAACGGCGGGAATTTTAACGGTTCAGTTTTTTATAGCGCTTTTCACGATCCATGCCTCTCCCGCGCTGCGCTTGATCTTTACGTAAACGTATCCCGTTTTTTCGTCGCGCGTTTCCGTTCCGGGAATAATCGTTACCGTCATGCCGGGATCGTACCGTCCGAGCTGTGCCGCGCTTGCTTTTGGCGCCGCGCGAACGATCGCGTGATATGACAAAGTACATTTTTTCTCCGCTGCGGTCGCCGTTTCCTCGTATGTAATATACGGGCACTCGAACCAGTATTCCCAGATCCAATCCTTCAGCTTCCGCTTCACAATCCCGTCAAACCCGCCGCCGAGCGTGCTTTCGATCGTGTACCCATTCCCGATATACACCCCGACGTGCGGACGGGATTTACAGTACACCACCAACCCCGGCACCTCGGGGATCGTGTCAATTTTTCCTTTAACCCGTGCCGCCGCGTACATCGCGTTCGCGTTCACGTCGGGGAATCCCGCTTTCCCGTAATTCGGCGAGCCTGTCCCGCCATTTTCCTTCCCCGACCAGTAGTAGCTTTTAATTAAGCCCACGCAGTCACACCCGAAATACCCCTTCCCGACCAGTCCGCGAAGCGTCTGAACGCGGCTTTCGGGATACTGCGGTGTATTTTTGTATAACTTCACGAGTCCATCAATGTAATCATTCGTAATGGGGCGTAAAATTCCGCCCCACATATATTTTGTGTTCAGCCTCAGCGCGTTTTCGCAGTGCTTTACCAGTCCCTTGTTTGTATACATAACCCGCTCACGCTCCTTTGATGTAGTCCTCGATCTTTTTGTTCTCGTTCCACTTTTCAAGCGTTTCAAGCGCGACATCTACCCACGCCGAAAACACTCGGAACGGGAGAATCGCCGCAAGGATCGGAAACCGCCCCGTAAACCAGTCATAGACCTGCCGAAGCTTCAATTGCCCCGTCCCGCCGCCGAGATATTTCTCCGCTTCGGTCACGGCGTATTTCAGCCATTCCGTAATCTTCTCCTTCTGATTCAGAACGAGGTAGATCACCGTTCCGATCAGGATGATCCCGCCGATCACAGCGGCAATGATTTCTTTTAATTCCATTTTTCCTTCCTTTCTACTGTTTTTTGTACAGCTCCTTTAAAATATCCTCCGGCTGAGGAGGAGCCCGCTCCGTTTCTTTGGCTTCGGCGGGAAGTCCGAATTTGCTCGAAGTATAGGCGCGAACGCTGTTTTGCAGGGCGTACCCCACAAAGCTGATCCCGCTCGCGCCCCAAAGGGTCTCGATGATCGAAGCGGAAAGCGTTTCGACGGGGTTTTTATCAAAGGCGGCGAGTATGTAGCTCGCCGCCGTAAACCCCGCCGAAAGACCGATACAGGCGATCAGCCATTTTTTGGAAAATTCCGTTTTCTTACGCATTCCTTAGTTCCTCTAATTCCTGCCGCAGCTGCTCGATCGCAAGCTCCGTGTCCGATTTCTGCGCGACGGACAAAAAGTAAAATTGTGATCCGTCCAAAAAATCAGTTCTCTTTCCGATCCCCGTAATGACGGTAAAATTGCAATGTTTCGACACCCGATTTGTTTTATCGTCCACTACTTCCGTTATGGTGATCTCCGAAAGATTTTCGGGAACCGCCAGCGCGGTCAGCGTGTCATACGTCACTGCTTCGGTGGGAAACCGAATCTCGAAGTATTCCCGATAAGCATTCTGGATAATAGTTTTATCGCTGTGAACGCCGAATATGGGAAGCGTTGTCCCGTTTTTAAAAGTGATTGTTTGTGACATAAAATGTTCTCCTTTATTCAAGTTTTATTATGATAGAACCGGAAACGGCGGAGGTTGTCGAGGACGAAACGGACAGCGAAAATGAAACGGTGTTTGAGGGCGTAATGCTGTATCTGCCGTTCGTTTTTGTCACTCCGTCGATCGTAAGCGTTCCGTTTCCGCTGTATACAAGAGTACATGCGGTACGTGGATGGAAGGTTCCGCTCCAGTTATACGACGCATGATAACCCGACTGATACGGATTCAGACTGATTCCGTAATTCAGATTCATGCCGACGACGGCTTCCTTTTTTTCCGTGCTGTGATTTTGCGTGACATTGCTCTGATAACCACCCGCACTGTGAATATTAACCGTAAATACCCAAGGATTATCCTCATACGAAAAAATCTTTTTCAGAGTTCCGTTTACGTTGGAGTGAATTACATTCAGATTTTTTATCGTCCCGTTCGCATTCGCATGAACCGTTTCCAGCTTTTTAAGCGTTCCGTTCGCGTTTACCGTAATACTCATTTTCGCTCCTTAACTATACTG
>CAZKKZ010000083.1:0-3633 GCA_964553625.1 uncultured Ruminiclostridium sp. | reverse complement strand
TGCGCAGGATCGTCTCCGTCCCGAGTTTTGGCGTGACCGCGGTTTCCCCCTCGTAGGCGGGAACATAGCCTGTTCCGCCGCATCCGATCACACCGCTGATCCCGGGGATCTCCCGGATCGTTCCGTCCATCATATCACCTCAAATCTTCCCGCGTCCGCACCAATAAAGGTGTCGACGCTGATTTCAGTCTGTCCGTCCGCCTTAATGAGCTTTGCGCGGTATCCATAGGTTGATTCGGGTAAATCGGTATCCGCCGACTCGAGATAAAACTCGACGCTCCCGTCCTCCGCCTGACTGCTGCTTTCCTTTGTCAGGAGCGGATTTTCGGGATAAACAAATACAATAAATCGTATTTTTTCACCTTCGCCGAGACGATACGGCGTTTTTTCCCTTCCCGGCAGGACGGGATTCAGCGGGGTCACGGTAAACGCGCCGGTATCTCCGCGAACGACCCGAATCCTGCCGCTTTCGTCAATTTTGATCATGTTCCAAATCCTCGATTCTGTGGTTAATCATCTATGCTTTCGCCCATTACGTCACCTCCCCGCCCGCTGCGGCATACTCGTCAATGGAGGCGAACGGCATTATGAAAGCGCCGCCCTGTGCTGCTAAACGGTAGCCGCCGCTTACCGCGTAAAAATAATACGGTAATACGTTTGCATATCCGTATGGGCAATCAATTCCGAGCGGATCTGTTCCCGGAGAACCGATGGAACGCGCGGTAAATACCCACCCGTACTCACCGTTAAAAATCACGTATTTCGAGGTGGCTGTAAACGTGTCTTCGGTGTCAAGGCTTGTATAATCTGTTTTCCAATAAAGCTGTGTTCCAGATGAGGTAAAATATAAATGGGTTGTCTTATATCTTTGCTGTATATTATTACGGTAAAAATATATACGTAATTCTACGTTTACATCCTCGTAAATCTCGAATTTCCGGTTAAAATAACTGCTGTAAGTTACTCCTTGACTGGTACTAAACAAAGAACCCATGTTTCCTCCGGCAGCTACAAAATCCTCGCGATAAACCTTAATTCCTTGGACTATAATATAATTCGGAGCGAAAAAACCGCCTCCTCCGCCCGAACTGAGCGCGTTGATCTCTCCGTTTTGCCCAAAAAACAAATTATCGCCAAGCTTCGGAGACAGCTTCCAATACGTATCGAGTTGTGACGAACCGCTTTCCGGCGCGACAAATTCCATTCCTTTCCCGAGATTCAGCGAGATTTTCCCCTTAGGCTCATCAATCGTCTTTTCGTCAACCATGGTAAGCCCTTTTCCGGGGCTTACTCCGCCGATCCTTCCGCTCTTCGCGGGCAGTAATCTCAAAGCCCCGTTATAAACCTCCAGCGTATTCCCGCTCCCCGTCGTGCCTTTATCAATGTACACGCCGCCGAGGAGGTTCTTCCAGTTGGAATCGAAATAATACCCCTCCTTCGCCGGCTTCAGGTCGATCACGTTCGACTTGATCTCTACGCCGATTCCGGCGGTGAGGGAAGAAGAGGACGACGAAAAATCCGATCCCGAGGTCGAGCTTCGCCGCGTGACCTCCGAGGAAAGCGTCTCGATAAATCCGTCCTCGCGGCTGATCGAATAAGAAATATCGGTAATGCAAAACGGATAATCTGCGGGATCGGTCGGGCATTTCAGGTTTCCGACCTCGACCACGTCCCCGCACTCCAAAATCCCCGCGCCGCGTATTTTTACCGATCCGCCGTAGTAGCTCAGCTTCCCGATCTTGTGCCATACATATTCCGCGATCTCGACGGTCGCAAGCGGGTTTTTGCAAATAACAACCCCGTCCGTCTCCTCGTCGTACTCCGAGCCGGGAACGTCGTCGATATAAAAAGAGGTGTTTTCGTCCTTTTGGAACAGCACGCCCCGCACGGTAAACGGCTCGCCGTCATCGATCGTCTGATCAAGGACGTTCCCGGCGGTAAGCGCCGCGCTGACCTCGCCGAATTCCCGAAAGATCAGCTTGCCCTCCGAATCCATTTTCGCGTTGCAGCCGTGACAGGCGGCGATCAGCCCGAACAGCTCCCGTGCCGTGTAATACTCCGTTTCGCTTTTCATCGGCTTTTCCTGCACGGTAAACGGCTGGCACTTAAATTCGCAGGTCATGCCGCGAAGCGCGACGATATAATCGAGCATTTCCTGCATAAGACAGGGAAATTCCAGCTTCGCCAGCCCCTTATCGGAATTCCCGCCGAATTTTACGGGCTTTTCTGTAAGCGAAAGCGCATCATACGCGGTCACGGTGATCCGCTGTCCGTTTCGGGTACAGCTGTCCACATAGAACCGCCCGAGCCGCTCCCAATCGCTTCCGTCGAAGCTGACATACACCGTGATCCGTGTCTTTTTGGGAAGCTTTTCCGTCCCGACGATCACCGCGTTCAGCCGATCGCTCGGCGCGTTCCCGATCGAAAAGCTGCCCCCGGAGACCGAGCGCTGAATGCTGATGCTCAGGATCCGATCCGACGGGATCGTCTTCGTATCGTCGTTGGTGAGAATTTTTACGCCGACGTCCCTTATTTTATTTTCCGCTCCCGCGCGGTAGCTTCCGCTTACATTCCGCATTTTTAAATCTCCTCCAGTGTGACCGTAAAACTTTGACAGGTATATTTTCCGCCGTGAACCACCAAGATCGGCGTCGGGATCTCATCCTCTGCCAGCCGATAGGTACCGCCGACGTCGATCGAATCTCCTCCGCCGATAAACCCGCTGACGGTGATCTCCTTTTCCCGAAGCACGGCGCGAAGCGTGCTGCTTACATTGGCGGGAAGCATGGCAAAGGTCAGCTCGAGCCGCTTTTTTGTTTGCCCGAGCCGATCCTCCCGCGCCGTACCGTCCAACGTGTACTCGCACGACCGCGCCCGAAAGGTATCCCGAAAAACGGGCGCGGTGATGTACCTGTCCACCGTTAAGCCGCCGACCGTGATCGCCATTTTGATCAAACCTCCTTTACATAAAAGAAAACGGGTTTCTCCCCGTTTGCTTCGCGATTTCGTTTATATCGGGGATCGCGACATTCCCGATCATCAGATCCCGCGCATACAGATCCACGTCAAGCGAAATCTTCCGCTTCGTGTCCGTTTCCTTCAGTTCCTTCAGCTCCTTCAGCACGTCGGAGAGCGTCGCCTCCGAGGTGCTTTGAGAGGCGGTCACCGCCGAGGTCGAGGGACTGAGCGACGCTGCTTCGGATAAAGCATCGGGCGATTCGATCGAGAATCTTTTTCCGGTCTGACTGTTTCCGGTAAGCTCGATCCCGAGCCCCTCCCGTAGCTTCCGGTTGGTCTCCTCCTCGCCGTCCCACAGGGTCGGGATATACGAGTCAATGCTGATGACCGTGCCTTTGGAAGCGCTTTCGGAGGACTTCTTCGCCTCCTTCTCGGCTGCTTCTTTTTGCGACTTTTCGTACTTATGGATGTCTACATTCGCCGACCGCCACGCGTCGCTGTCCTTTTCGAGATAAGTATCGCGGTATTCGCCGAGCGTTTTGTAATATTCCGCTTCGCCGATCTCGTCCATGCTCCGCCGATAGTCGAGGTCTTTTTTCTTTTGCGCATACTTTTCGGCGTTCTTTTCCGCCTCGGTCGGCTCCGTTTCGGTCGTTCCCGCCGCGCCTTTTTGGG
>CAZKKZ010000082.1:0-3966 GCA_964553625.1 uncultured Ruminiclostridium sp. | reverse complement strand
TCACGCCCAGCGTGGAAATCCTAATCCGGTTAGCCGATGTTTTGAAATGCTCGCTCGACGAGCTGTGCGAAAGAGAGGGAACGTTATGTCATTAGAAGCAAAAAAGAAAATCCTGATCGGGTACTTCCGCGCTCACGGCGGGATCCCCAAAGGCGCGGTCACGGTCGACAGCGATACCGCCACGGTCGGAAACGTTTTTGTCAACGGTACATGGTTCGGAACGTTTGACTACGAAGGCAAGCGCTTTGTGACCGAAGCCGAATAGCCGAAACCGCCGAGGGCTTTGCCCGGAGCGGTCTGCGGGAGCTGACCTACCCGCACAAAGCAGGAGGCTGTAAGGCAGGTCGGGAAGGAATGATTATAATTATGAAAGTAAAAAAAATTAAAGCTGTTAGGCGAAAAGCGAAGCGATATGTAAATCCGTTTTTGTTTGAGCGCGTAATTTGCGCATACGCCAAAAAAATTGAAAATCCCTTAGTATTAAACGCAAAGATTCATAAGTATAAGGACATGATGTTATCCGAATGGCTTGAGCAGTTTAAAAAAGATGACGAACCATTATTTATGGATTGACTGTGTTTTAAGTAAGCCGAAACCGCCGCAAGGCGGTCTGCGGGAGCTGACCTACCCGCACCGATGAGGCAGGTCGGAAAGGAGTGATCACATGACTTATCAGGAAATCGCGTCAATTTACTTGGAGATATGCGGCAACCTCGCCGACAACGTCCGGCACATGAACGCTCTGATTTTGGACAAAAAAATAGAGCCCGCGTTAAAGGTTGAAATGCTCGCAACATCGATAACTGCTTTAACGGAGGTAAAAGACACATATCAAGAATTACTCGACGTGCTCAATACCAAAGGCTCTGATTTCAGTATATCAGAGTAACCGTATTTTGTCAAGAGAAGAAGGTGAAAAAAGTGAATTTTTGTACAACTTCGCAGCTTGCTGAGCTGCGGGGGTGCAGTTCCCGCTACATAAGGCAAAAGATCTCTGACGGAGCGCTGAAGGCTGTCCCTAATACAGAAATAGCGGGGAACAATCAAAAAGAATACCTGATCCCTTATACCGAGCTTACCGATCACGAGCGGTGGATTCTTCAGAATCAACAGGCTTCGGAGGCGGGAATGCCTCCGATCCCGAAGCCAAAGGCGAAAAAGCCCGCCGTCCGGAAAACCCTGTGTGAATTCTCCGATCGTCAGCGTGAGGAGATCGCGCTTTGGAAGTCTATCCTGCATGACTGGCAGCTCTATCGCCAAGCGGCACTCTCAAAGTCCGATGCCGATCGGCATTTCTGCGAAAAAGTATCGCTGGCTCATCCCGGGATCGCCGTCAGTCCGACGATCCTTTATCGCAAGCTCCGCGCCTTGCAGTCGGACGATCTCGCGGGTCTGATCGACGGGCGCGGCGGAAGCAATCGGGGGAAACGATCGACGCCGAAAGTCCTTCAGGACGGCTTCATGTATTTCTACCTCGACGATCGGCGGCTTCCGATCGCCCGGTGCTACGAGCTGATGAAGGAATGGGCGGCGGAATTTTACCCCGAGCTTTGTTCGGAGATTCCCTCGGAGCGAACCTTCCGCCGCTTGGCGGAGGATCTGCCCGAAGCGGTAAACGCATACTTCCGATATGGCGAAAAGGCGCTCAAGGATAAGTACATACCATATATCGAGCGGCTGTATGAGGAGATCGAAGCAAACGACGTGTGGATCGCGGACAACCACACCTTCGACTTTATCACGATCGGCGCGGGCGGAAAACAGCACCGGATGTACTTGACCGCATTTACCGACGCGAAATCGGGCGTGATGGTCGGCTGGAACCTGACGGACAATCCGTCCTCGCAGTCCACGCTGTTGGCGCTCCGGCACGCAATGCTCCGATTCGGGGTACCTAAATCCATATACGTGGATAACGGCTCGGAATTTTTAACGCACGACATCGGCGGGCGCGGTCACCGTAAGAGGGCGAGCTGGAACAAGGACGATCTTCCGCCCACCATTTTGGACGGTATGGGGATCGAAATGCACAACGCGCTTGTCAAAAACGCAAAGGCGAAGCCGATCGAGCGCACCTTCGGGACGGTAAAAAATCACATTTCCCGCGTGATCGAGACCTTCTGCGGCGGGACGATCCTCGAGCGTCCCGAAAGCCTGAAGTGGAAGCTGAAGAACGGGATTATACCCGAGGATCAGCAGATCATCGACGTATTCGAGACCCTGATCGACGGCGACTACAACGTCGATCGGTATGGCGGAAAAGAACGCCGCTATCAGGGAAAGACCCGCATTGAGGTCTGGAACGATTCCATTAAGCGAACCGAATTTCGTCAAGCGGCGGAGGAGGATCTGAATCTCCTGCTGGCGCGATCGACCCGAAAGCAGAAGGTTTCCCGAAACGGCGTATACATCAATTTTTCGGGCGAGAAGCTGTACTACCGTGCGGAGGA
Source organism: uncultured Ruminiclostridium sp. (assembly GCA_964553625.1). Taxonomy (GTDB): domain Bacteria; phylum Bacillota; class Clostridia; order Oscillospirales; family Ruminococcaceae; genus Ruminiclostridium_E. The sequence continues at coordinate 1,516 of CAZKKZ010000082.1, read as the reverse complement.
TACGGTTTTGCACATCGGCGAGGAGGTTTACGTCCGGTTTGATCCGTCGAACCTTCGGACGGTTCGGATCTACGATGCGGAAACGGATCGGTATTTGTATACATGGGGCTTGGGCGACGATATGCTGATCCCGTACCTGACCGACGACCGCGAAGCGATCTCGAACGCCGAAAAGGCTCGCCGCCGCTCCGAGAGACTGGTCAAGGAGTACGGCAAGGGATTGACCGACAGTCTGAGCGACGATCAGAGGGTTGATTGCCTTCGGGTCGCGGTCGAAAAGGCGGAGCGCGGAAGGAAGAATTTCAACATCGAGCTTCCGACCACCTTTAAGCCCGTTTTGTCCGACAAGCTAAAGGAAGAAAAACCCGAGCTTGGAAACATTGACGAGATCACGATTGATCTCGATCTGATGAACAATAACGCACTAAGGAGGAAAAATTCGTGAGCTACAATAAAACCGATTTGCTCGAAAAGTTTGACGCGCTTGCCGCCGAGCTGGGGAGCGCGAACAAAGCCGCCGCCGCGACGGGCGTTTCCGCCTCGATCATTTCCCAGCTCCGCAAGGATCAGTACAAGGGCGACACCGAAAAGCAGTACGAGATCCTCGCGAAGTATTTCGAGGTCAAGGAAGCGGCGGCTGCGGCGTACAGCGAGGTCGCCTACGCGCCGATCAGCACCAGCAAAAAGGTGTACTCCACCATTCGGAGCTGTCACATCAAAGGCGGTTTCTCGATCATCACAGGCGACGCCGGGATCGGGAAAACCAAAGCGATTCAGAAGTACGCCGCCGACAACGCGGAAAACACCGTCGTGATCACCGCGAATCCCTGTCAGAAATCCGCGAAGGCGGTGCTGAAACTGCTTGCCCTAAAGCTGAATATTCCGCTGAATTTGCCGACGGACGATCTTTGGTTTTCGATCGTCGGAAAGCTCCATGACGGCATGGTTCTGATTGTGGACGAAGCGCAGCTCCTGACCTTTCAGGCGATCGAGACCCTGCGGAGCATCGCGGACTATTTCGACGGGAACGGGCAGACCCTCGGCGTGGCGCTGATCGGGAATAACGGGATCCGGGAGCGCGTCGAGGGAAAAACGCGGGAAGTTTACCGTCAGGTCAATAACCGCACATGGCAAAGACCGTTCCTTCAGACTGCCGATGTAAAGCTTGAGGATATTCGGCTGCTGTTTCCCACGCTCCCCGCCGAATCCGCCGAGATCCGATTTTTGCACAAAATCGCACAGTCCGCCGAGGGAGTACGCGGCGCGGTGCGGCTGTTCGGGAACGCCGTTGACAATGAAAATTACAATCTCGATGGCTTGGCGGCTATGGCAAAATCCATGCGGATCAACCTTCGGGGAATTGATTTAAACAGCATTTAATGATCATTTTAACGAAAGGAGCATCAAGATGAAATGGGAAGACGATTATGTTTCCGTCGATTATGACAGACAGGCGCTGACGATCGCGAAACGCTTTGTCCGGAAAAATCCGTGGGAAGATCGCGGCGCCGTGTAC
>CAZKKZ010000081.1:0-4028 GCA_964553625.1 uncultured Ruminiclostridium sp. | reverse complement strand
GTACACGGCGCCGCGATCTTCCCACGGATTTTTCCGGACAAAGCGTTTCGCGATCATCAGCGCCTGTCTGTCATAATCGACGGAAACATAATCGTCTTCCCATTTCATTGTGGAGCTCCTTTCGTTAAAATGATCATTAAATGCTGTTTAAATCGATTCCCCGAAGGTTGATCCGCATGGATTTTGCCATAGCCGCCAAGCCGTTGAGGTCGTATTTTTCGTTGTCAACGGCATTCCCGAACAATCTCACCGCGCCGCGAACGCCCTCGGCGGACTGCGCGATTTTATGCAAAAATCTGATCTCGGCGGATTCGGCGGGGAGCGTGGGAAACAGCAGCCGAATATCCTCAAGCTTTACATCGGCAGTCTGAAGGAACGGTCTTTGCCATGTGCGGTTATTGACCTGACGGTAAACTTCCCGCGTTTTTCCCTCGACGCGCTCCCGGATCCCGTTATTCCCGATCAGCGCCACGCCGAGGGTCTGCCCGTTCCCGTCGAAATAGTCCGCGATGCTCCGCAGGGTCTCGATCGCCTGAAAGGTCAGGAGCTGCGCTTCGTCCACAATCAGAACCATGCCGTCATGGAGCTTTCCGACGATCGAAAACCAAAGATCGTCCGTCGGCAAATTCAGCGGAATATTCAGCTTTAGGGCAAGCAGTTTCAGCACCGCCTTCGCGGATTTCTGACAGGGATTCGCGGTGATCACGACGGTGTTTTCCGCGTTGTCGGCGGCGTACTTCTGAATCGCTTTGGTTTTCCCGATCCCGGCGTCGCCTGTGATGATCGAGAAACCGCCTTTGATGTGACAGCTCCGAATGGTGGAGTACACCTTTTTGCTGGTGCTGATCGGCGCGTAGGCGACCTCGCTGTACGCCGCAGCCGCCGCTTCCTTGACCTCGAAATACTTCGCGAGGATCTCGTACTGCTTTTCGGTGTCGCCCTTGTACTGATCCTTGCGGAGCTGGGAAATGATCGAGGCGGAAACGCCCGTCGCGGCGGCGGCTTTGTTCGCGCTCCCCAGCTCGGCGGCAAGCGCGTCAAACTTTTCGAGCAAATCGGTTTTATTGTAGCTCACGAATTTTTCCTCCTTAGTGCGTTATTGTTCATCAGATCGAGATCAATCGTGATCTCGTCAATGTTTCCAAGCTCGGGTTTTTCTTCCTTTAGCTTGTCGGACAAAACGGGCTTAAAGGTGGTCGGAAGCTCGATGTTGAAATTCTTCCTTCCGCGCTCCGCCTTTTCGACCGCGACCCGAAGGCAATCAACCCTCTGATCGTCGCTCAGACTGTCGGTCAATCCCTTGCCGTACTCCTTGACCAGTCTCTCGGAGCGGCGGCGAGCCTTTTCGGCGTTCGAGATCGCTTCGCGGTCGTCGGTCAGGTACGGGATCAGCATATCGTCGCCCAAGCCCCATGTATACAAATACCGATCCGTTTCCGCGTCGTAGATCCGAACCGTCCGAAGGTTCGACGGATCGAACCGGACGTAAACCTCCTCGCCGATGTGCAGAACCGTATCCTCCGCGCGGTAGTACAGCTTCTCGCCCGAAAAATTGATATATACGCCGTTTCGGGAAACCTTTTGCTTTCGGGTCGACCGCGCCAGCAGGAGGTTCAGATCCTCCTCCGCCGCTTGGCGAAATTCGGTTCGCTTGATAGATTCATTCCAGACCTCAATGCGGGACTTGCCCTGATAGCGGCGTTCCTTTCCGCCGTACCGATCGACGTTGTAATCGCCGTCGATCAGAGTCTCAAACACGTCGATGATCTGCTGATCCTCGGGTATGATCCCATTCTTCAGCTTCCACTTCAGGCTTTCGGGGCGCTCGAGGATCGTCCCGCCGCAGAAGGTCTCGATAATACGGGAAATGTGATTTTTTACCGTCCCGAAGGTGCGTTCGATCGGCTTCGCCTTTGCGTTTTTGACAAGCGCGTTGTGCATTTCGATCCCCATACCGTCCAAAATGGTGGGCGGAAGATCGTCCTTGTTCCAGCTCGCCCTCTTACGGTGACCGCGCCCGCCGATGTCGTGCGTTAAAAATTCCGAGCCGTTATCCACGTATATGGATTTAGGTACCCCGAATCGGAGCATTGCGTGCCGGAGCGCCAACAGCGTGGACTGCGAGGACGGATTGTCCGTCAGGTTCCAGCCGACCATCACGCCCGATTTCGCGTCGGTAAATGCGGTCAAGTACATCCGGTGCTGTTTTCCGCCCGCGCCGATCGTGATAAAGTCGAAGGTGTGGTTGTCCGCGATCCACACGTCGTTTGCTTCGATCTCCTCATACAGCCGCTCGATATATGGTATGTACTTATCCTTGAGCGCCTTTTCGCCATATCGGAAGTATGCGTTTACCGCTTCGGGCAGATCCTCCGCCAAGCGGCGGAAGGTTCGCTCCGAGGGAATCTCCGAACAAAGCTCGGGGTAAAATTCCGCCGCCCATTCCTTCATCAGCTCGTAGCACCGGGCGATCGGAAGCCGCCGATCGTCGAGGTAGAAATACATGAAGCCGTCCTGAAGGACTTTCGGCGTCGATCGTTTCCCCCGATTGCTTCCGCCGCGCCCGTCGATCAGACCCGCGAGATCGTCCGACTGCAAGGCGCGGAGCTTGCGATAAAGGATCGTCGGACTGACGGCGATCCCGGGATGAGCCAGCGATACTTTTTCGCAGAAATGCCGATCGGCATCGGACTTTGAGAGTGCCGCTTGGCGATAGAGCTGCCAGTCATGCAGGATAGACTTCCAAAGCGCGATCTCCTCACGCTGACGATCGGAGAATTCACACAGGGTTTTCCGGACGGCGGGCTTTTTCGCCTTTGGCTTCGGGATCGGAGGCATTCCCGCCTCCGAAGCCTGTTGATTCTGAAGAATCCACCGCTCGTGATCGGTAAGCTCGGTATAAGGGATCAGGTATTCTTTTTGATTGTTCCCCGCTATTTCTGTATTAGGGACAGCCTTCAGCGCTCCGTCAGAGATCTTTTGCCTTATGTAGCGGGAACTGCACCCCCGCAGCTCAGCAAGCTGCGAAGTTGTACAAAAATTCACTTTTTTCACCTTCTTCTCTTGACAAAATACGGTTACTCTGATATACTAAAATCAGAGCCTTTGGTATTGAGCACGTCGAGTAATTCTTGATATGTGTCCTTTACCTCCGTTAAAGCGGTTATCGATGTTGCTAGCATTTCAACCTTTAACGCGGGCTCTATTTTTTTATCCAAAATCAGAGCGTTCATGTGCCGGACGTTGTCGGCGAGGTTGCCGCATATCTCCAAGTAAATCGACGCGATTTTTTCGTAAGTCATGTTTTTTCACCTTCTTTCCGACCTGCCATCATCATTGGCAACCGCTCTGTCTGCGCGGCGTCCGTGCCGCGCTCGGGGCGGTTGCCTTAAAGCATCCTGCTTTGTGCGGGTAGGTCATCTCCCGCAGACCGCCTTGCGGCGGTTTCGGCTTACTTAAAACACAGTCAATCCATAAATAATGGTTCGTCATCTTTTTTAAACTGCTCAAGCCATTCGGATAACATCATGTCCTTATACTTATGAATCTTTGCGTTTAATACTAAGGGATTTTCAATTTTTTTGGCGTATGCGCAAATTACGCGCTCAAACAAAAACGGATTTACATATCGCTTCGCTTTTCGCCTAACAGCTTTAATTTTTTTCACTTTCATAGTTATAATCATTCCTTCCCGACCTGCCTCATCGGTGCGGGTAGGTCATCTCCCGCAGACCGCCCCGGGCGAAGCCTTCGGCGGTTTCGGCTATTCCGCTTCGGTCACGAAGCGATTATCCTCGTAATCAAACGTTCCGATCCATGTACCGTTGACAAAAACGTTTCCGACCGTAGCGGTATCACTGTCGACCGTGACCGCGCCTTTTGGGATCCCACCGTGAGCGCGGAAGTACCCGATCAGGATCTTCTTTTTTGCTTCTAATGACATAACGTTTCCTCTCTTTCACATAGCTCGTCAAGCGAGCATTTCAAAACATCGGCTAACCGGATTAGGATTTCCACGCTGGGCGTGA
>CAZKKZ010000080.1:0-4489 GCA_964553625.1 uncultured Ruminiclostridium sp. | reverse complement strand
GGTAATTTGCAGCATTCTCGCGAACATAATTACCAACCGATTCGATCGGAAGTAAAAGGCAAGCGAAATTCCCCGTGCAGCCACACGGGGAATTTCATTTTGAAGTGAAGTGACATGGAGTTTATTTGAGTATATTTTCTTCACGATCTTATTATAGCGCGGAATCGGGAATTTGTCAATAGGTTTCACGGAAATTTATACCCGAACCCCGTTTTTCTTATTATACCCCAAACTGCACGAAAAGTCAAGAAAAAAAAGAACCCCTCGGAAGAGGGGTTCTTTTTGTAGTTTCGTGTTCTCTTTTAAGAAAGAAACTTAGGCGTTAGTTTCAGGCGTTAGTTTCAGCCTTTACTTCCTTAACTTCCGTGTCCGCAGTGATCGTAACAGCCTTACCAGCCGCATACTTCTTACCACCGATTTCAACTTCCTTATCGAAGGTTACCTTCGTCTTCGGAGCTACAAAGGTGCCAGAAGAACCAAGAGCGTCAGCCTTTCCGTCCACAGTCATCTTGACAGTGCTGTCACCGGTAACCTTGAACCACTTGGTAACAACAACGTTAACCTTCAGAATCTTACCGGATTCCTTGTTCTTGATGTTCACCGTCGTCTTGCCTTCGCCGGCAGCAGTAAGTTCAAGCTTATAGGTCTTAGAAGAGTCTAAGGTCGTAGGAACAGTACCCGGGGTAACGATCTTGTCATCGTACTTCGACTTGTCGTCTGTCAGAATTTCCCAAGTGTTCTCCTTAGAAGCTTCAACCTTCTTGTCAGCAATGTAAATCGCTGCCTTCTGCTTTTTATCGCCCTTGATTGCGAGATTTACAGCCTTGTCACCCTTCGCGATCGTAGCAACACCGTTGTTCGTATCCTTCGGAGCCGTGATTCCATCAGGAGTCCCAGTGAGGTCGCCGGAAGATTCTTCTTTTCCAACAAGGAACATAGGTCCGGTTACAGCCTGCTTTACGGTATATGTACCGATTTTCTGGGGCGTTACTTCTGTACCCTGCGTACCGTTAACGGACTGCTTATAGCCGCTCGCTACCTTGCCATTTACGACCTTCTTGTTTCTGATTTCGTAAACCCAAACATCAACTTCGCCGCCTTCTTTTCCGGCGGTAACGGTAATTATGCCTTCCTTCATCTTCGCGGAAGCAATTTTCTTGCCTTCGTCAGCCGTTGCCTTTGCAAGCTTTCCTTTTTCGTCCAGAAGCTCTACAAATGCGTTCGCATTGTTTGCCGCGTCCTTCTTGACAACTGCAACCTGCCACTTACCGCCGGCATAAGAACCTACATAACCAACCTGCTCGGTCTTCATCAGAGTATCGAAATCGCCGGTACCCTTCTTCGCCTTAACGTCCTTCGCGCCGATCCATACGATTCCGTCGTAATTTGTCGCTGCTTCCGTTTTCGTTTCTTCCGCAAAAGCGGTTACACTAGTCGTAGCTAAGATCGCGGCAGACGCGAACACAGCAAGCGACTTCTTTAACATAGTGTTCATAATACATATCCTCCTTGATCATTTTGTCGGGTTGACCGCAATCCGAGGGATCGCACTCCTCTCCCGATATTCGCCTTTTCTTCATGAAACAGGCGGTTACATTTTGTGTACAATCCGCCACATTCATTACACAAATTATAGCAGATTTCGGGTCGATTGTCAACCCATTTTTCGGAAAAATTTTCCAAATTTTACAGGTTCTGCCTGCTTCGGACGGAGCCGAAGCAAGCAGCCCTGCAATTAAAAACTTTTTCGTCCTAAGCCGTTAAGCGTTTACGCCGCTCGATTAACCGAGGAGCTGGAGAACGCCCTGAGGCTGCTGGTTCGCCTGCGCGAGCATGGACTGAGAAGCCTGCTGGAGGATATTGGACTTCGTGTACTTGATCATTTCCTTCGCCATGTCGGTATCACGAATCTGAGATTCCGCAGACTGGAGGTTTTCTTCCGCAGTGCTTAAGCTGTTTACGGTGTGCTCAAGTCTGTTCTGGATCGCACCGAGCTTTGCTCTCTGAGTCGAAACGGTCTTGATCGCGTCGTCGATCTTGTTGATGCCGTCGTTCGCGGATTCACGCTCGGAAACGTCTACGTCCGCTACGCCGATCGCGGTAGAGCTCATATCGGAGATGTTGAGCTGGAGTCTCTGATCCTCTACGCCGTTCGCGCCGATCTGGAATACGAGACCTTCGCCTGCGCCGAGCGCCTTGTCAGCGCCTACGCCGGCGCCTTCGCTCATGGTTAACTCGATTTCCCCGTCCTTGGTCTGCGCAAAGAGAACCTTATCGCCGTCAGGATCGTTTACTTCGTCGGTCAGCTTTACATCATAATCGAGACCGCTCTTCGCAAGGAGCTTTTCGAGATCTTCTTCGGTGTACTCAACGCCGGTAGAAAGGTGGAGCGTGAACGCGCCGTCCTTGATTCCGGTCGCTTCGTTGTTCATTTCGGTGGTTTCTACCCATTCCTTACCCGCCGCAACGTCAGTCTTGAGGGTGATCGCACGGGTATCGTTGCCGTAGTTGTTCGCGATGAACTGGATCGAATCCGCGTACTTTTCGTTCTGGTTTGCACCGCCGCCGATCAGAAGTCCGGTAACGTCGGTAGGATCGCCGCTGGTCGCGCGCACGCCGGTATCAACCGTAAACGATTCTTCCTCGGAGAAAGCGAATACGCCGTTCGCGAGTGTGAAGGATACTTCGGGGCGAGCCGCCGCCTGCGTGTCGTTCTTCGCCTGTGTCGCGTTCTTGATTAAATCGTCAATCTGAGACTGGCTGTAGGTAGAACCCGCAACGAGATTTAACGTTAAGGTCTTACCGTCTTCCGACCACTCCGCGTTCTCGCCGCCCTTGCCGGAAGCTGCGTCCGCCAAAGCTACGGTTACGCCCGCGATGCTGGAGGTGATGGTCGAGCCTTCGAGAGAAACGTTCGAGGAGAGCTTCGCAGCCTCATCGTTCGCCGAAAGATATGCGCCGTAGCGGGGGCCGTATACGCCCGTGTCGCCGAAGCCGCCGTCGAGAGAGCCGTCAAGAAGCTTCATCTCGTTGAACTCGGTGGACTGCGCGATTCTGTCAACTTCTTCCTTCAGAGCGTCTACTTCAAACTGGATCTGCTCGCGGTCATCGTCGGTATAGGTACCGTTCGAGGACTGAACCGCCAGCTCGCGCATTCTCTGGAGAATGTCTTCGGATTCCTGAAGTCCGCCTTCAGCGGTCTGGATCAGGCTGATCGCGTCGTTCGCGTTGTTGGTCGCCTGCGAAAGACCGCGGATCTGCGAACGCATTTTTTCGGAGATCGCGAGACCTGCCGCGTTATCCGCCGCACGGTTGATCGAGTAACCGGTCGAGAGCTTTTCAGTCGACTTCTTTAAGCCGCTTACGTTCTTCGTCATTGCGTTATTAGCGTTCATAGCGCTAATATTGTGCTGTACTACCATTCCCATAACTGTTTCCTCCTTGATTGTGTTGATCGGCTGAATTCCTTTCTGCCGATTCATTGAATTTTTGTTACACGCTGTGTAACGTCGGTTAAATAATTTGTGTTTGTGCGGGTCTTTTACGTTTCCGGAAACGTTCTTTAACCTTTACACAAGTATTATCGGCGAGGGGCCGAAAAACTTTAGCGTTTTTTTGAAAAATTTTTGGATTTTTTTGCTTTTGTGCAGGTGTACTATTTGGCAAGCGAATACGAGAGGGCGGATTGGATATTTTTAACAATAAAGCGCGTTTTTTCGGTCGGCTCGGAGGGGGTATACCATTATAGTATAGAAAAGGGATAAGGCGGGGAATTTCAATAATGTGTTGACAAATCGGGGGAGGGGGAGTATAATGAAAATGAAAAAAGGAACGGAAATTTCGTATGGGGAAATTGAAAAAAGGTGTTGACAAATCGGGGGAGAGGGAGTATAATAAAAGTGTGAAGGTTAGCAGATTCATGCTTCTCATCGAAGCAAAAGGAACGCCCGCAGTCCTGGCAATGATACTGCGGGCGCCCTTTTTCAGCCGATTACTTCCGACGATTGATTTTGTCGCTTATGTAATTGGCGATTACGCCCGAAATTACACCTGCGGCAACTGACAATGTGAAAGTTAGCAAAAGTTCCATGCTTCTCACCTCCGATCCGTCGGAGGTTCCGGCAAGAGTTATTTTATCATATTTTTTGTCGAATGTCAATAAAACAAACCGAGCGCCCGTGTTTTGGCACGGGCGCTCGGTTTGTTATTTTTTCAGTCCGCCGAGAAATCCGCCGATCTTATCCTTTATATCGTCCGCGGAAATCTTCGCTTTTACGCCGTCCACGATCGATTTGATCTGATCGTCGGGGAGATCGACGCCGAGGAGCTCCTCGGCCGCGCCGATCGGGTTTTCGCCGAATTTCTTGGAAAGCGCGGGGTCATTCTTGATCTTGTTTACGATCTCGTCAATTTTCGCTTTGATGTCCATGTTGGTTCTCCTTTGCTACAATAAAATTACGGAGACCAAGCGGTAGCCAATCGCAATGTA
>CAZKKZ010000079.1:0-4622 GCA_964553625.1 uncultured Ruminiclostridium sp. | reverse complement strand
AATCCGTCCCGCCGTCCTTGACGATCGTCAGCGCCGCCGAGCCCGCCTCGACCGAGCCGAAAAGATCGGACAGCTTTTTCCCGCTCGAAGCGGCGTATTGTGCCAAGAGATTCAGAATGTCGGCAGTGCTTTTGCCTTCCGCCTGAAGCTCGGAAAAGCTCTTTCCGGTGATCTCCTTTAAAGTTTTGCTGATATTGCTTCCCGCGCTGTTAAGCTCCGACAGCATGGCTTTGATCCCGGTACCCGCTTCCGCCGTCGCTACGCCGTTTTTGGTGAGGACGGCGTACTGCACCGCCAAGTCCTCGATCGCCGCGCCCGCGCTGTTCGCGATCGGGATCGTCTGACCCATAGAGGACGCCAGCTCGTTTACGGTCGTTTTGCCCTCGTTCTGCGCAGTGATCAGAACGTCGGAAATGTGCGAAGCGTCCTCCGCCGACAGATTGTACGCGTTGATCGCCGTCGTCAGCACGTCCACGGAGGTCGCCGCGTCGGTAAATCCGCCCTTCGCGAGCTTTACCGCGTCGGCGGTAAAGCCGACCGCGCTCTTTTCGTCCACGCTCGCGGAAATCGCGCTGTATACCGATTCGGACAAAGCGCCGAAGTTTACGCCCGTTTCGCGTGAAGCAGCTTTGATTGCGTCGGCGTAGGCTTCGGGGTTCGTGTCGGCGGACAGCAGGGTCTTGACCTTCGCGAAGGAGGTCTGATCCTTCGCCGCCGAAACGATCGCCGCCGTTGATCCCGCAGCCGCAGCCGTTCCGATCGAAAGAAACGCTTTTCCGATGTCGGACGCGGCTTTTTTTGCTTTCTCCTTATAGTCGTCGGTCTGCTTTTTGAGCTTTTCCACGTCTTCGCCGTGTTTTTTGACAACCTCGTCGCCAGTGTCCTTTGTGTGCTTTCCGACCTCATCGCCCGTTTCCTTCGCGTGTTTTCCGACGCCTTCGGTCTGTTTTTTTAGCTTCTCGGAATCCTCACCGTGTTTTTTAACGATCGCGTCGCCCGTTCTGGAGGAATCCTCCTTGATGTTTTGATTCGCTTCCTTTTCCTTTTTCTCGACGCTTTCGGTATGCTTCTGTTTTTCCTCGCTGTCCCGCTTGTGCTTTTTGACGATCTCATCGCCCGCTTTTGCCTGAGACTGCGCCATTTCATTCGATGATTTTTTTACCTTTCGCGCAGCCGCGTTCAGATCGGACTGTAAATGCTCCGACTCCGCCCGCACGTCAATAACAACGGATTTATCCTCGTTTTCCGCCATAGGATTCTCCCTCCTTTGCTTTTATCAGTAACGCCTCAAAGAGCCGATTCGCGCCGTCTTCCGCCTCGGCTTGGGCTTCCGCGAAGTTAATGTCCAAAAAGTAATACCGCTGCTGTTCCTTGATCCGATTGATCTCCTCGGCGTTATGTCCGTTAAATTTCGGCAGCTCGCGCGTTCGGATCGCCATGATCTCCTTGAGCTTGCAGTCGGACGGAAGACTGTCCAGCATGGCGAGAAATTTCCACCAGTGCAGCTTCCCCCGGACGCGGAAAAGATCGATCCCGTAATGCCGCATAAAAGCGGCATATATGTATGGGCTGTCCTCGGTATAGCTGATCGCCGTGCGTTCTTTGCTTTGGGGCAGGGTTCTTTCCCGGAGCTTCAGCCGCGTTTTCAGGATCTCGTCGATCACGGCGATCTTTTCCTTCAGCGCCGCCCGGCGCGGCTTTTTTACCAGCCAAGCATAGGCGATCTCGACCTTTTCCTCGTCGGAAAAGGCGTTCTCCTTGTCGCGCATGAGATCGTAAAAGCGGATCACGCGGTCGAAGGAGAGGTTCAGATGATAGACTTTTCCGCCGATCGAAACCGTCGTCGGAAACGGCTTGTCGATCGAATAAACTTGATTTTTCATTTAAACGACCTTTTCAGACGGTTTTTTTGCTGTTTTAACGCTTCCCGGATCTCGGGCATGACCCGTCCGGTGATGTACGGCATGATCTGCTGTACCATTTCAAAATAGCTGTTTTCGTAAAACAACAAAATTTTAGAGGTGTTTTCCTTCCCGAACACCAGCTCCAGCAGATCGATCACGATCGACCCGTACAGCGCCGCGCTTTTCTCGAAATCCGCCCTTTTCTTATTTTTCTGAAGCTCCCGGAGCTTCCGGTGCGCCGCCTCGAGCGCGTTGTATTTTTGCAAAAATCCCCGCGCGACCGTGTCCAAGTCCAGCGATACCCGAAGCGTTTCGGATCCGCCGCTTTCGTTGACAAGCTCGATCGTGTCCTCGAGCTTTTTGGTTCTCGTAAATTGATAATTCACGTTTCGTCATTCCTTTCAATAAAAAGGGGGAGGCATTACGCCTCCTCCTCAATGTCGAAATTCTGTTCCTGTTCCGTCGGCTCCTCCTCCGCCGAAGGCGGATCGGGAACGGCGGGGCTGCTTCAAGCCGCGCCGGAAACGGTCGGCTTACCGTTAAAATTGACCGTCATGTTGATCGGCGCGCCCTCCGTCGCCGTACCGCCGCCGATCGAAAGCGCGGTGATCGTACAGCTGCCCGTCAGCGACAAGCCGAATTTTTCAAGGCTGTAATTCGTACAGCGCTTTTCCCCGATTTCATGCTCGATCGAGCGAAGATATTCACACAGCGGATCATCGTTGATGTACCGTCCCGTCAGCGTGATGGCGATGTCCGCGCCGCTGACCCATGAGGTGGAATATCCGTTATCGATCAGAAACTGGATCTTCTGTACGACCTCGTTCATGGCGAAGCTGATGTTTTCAAAAACCTCGCGAATGTCGCATAACGTCTGCGATTCCGCGCTCGGCGTCGTATCGAGCTTCAGGACGATCTCGCCGTTCGTTTTCATTTGTGCCGCCTTCGGCAATTCTACTGCCATAATAAGTCCTCCTTAAAAGTAATAATGAATTCGTAAGGAAAAAGAGTAAACGACGTCGTCCGTCCGCGAAACAAGGAGCGGCGCGGACAGCGCCTTTACACATAAAATTTGTACGCCGTTCCCGATCAGATTCGTAAAATCGGGAGCGCGGATTCTTTCGTAAATCGACGACGCGGTGCGGTACCCCTCCGCCGCCTCCCGCGCCTTGCACTCGACCGTCACGTCCGCATAGCAGCGTTCGTGCTTTTTGTCGAGCGACTGCGATACCGTATTTCCGCCCGCGGGATAAAGGATCACCCCGCCGTCCTTCAGCAGGGGCGGCGGAGTGATCCTGATGTTCAGCAGCGCGGCGATCCGGTCGGTAACGGCGTTGATCGCCGCCTCGACTTTGGTTTCGTTCATTTTTTCAGATGTCCTTTCAGCTTTTTCTCAAAAATAGCTTTCCAGTCGGGAAAATGGATTTTTTTCGCCGCCGCAAACCATTCCTTCCGTGCAAACGGATTAGGATCCTTGCTGTACGTCAGATCGTTGCCTCTCTTGGACTTTCCCTTGTATACATATGCCGCGTAAGGGACGCGCCAAGCGACGGTTGCCCGCTGTTCATCGGGGGTCGGCTGTACAATAGGCACCTCGTTTGGATCTATCACAGTTTTTCCGATTAAGATTTTTTGCCGCGCAGGAGCGAAATCATTGCTGTCCTTAAGCACTTGAGTTGCCACCTCGGGGATCGCTTCGTCCGCCGCTTTTAAAATATCCGCCTTGACCGCGCCGACGTCGAAATTGACTTTAACATCAAACTTTATAGACATAACCCCACCTCCGTATGATGAAGCCGTTCGGCTTCGTACTGCTCCTCCACACTGACAATTTGGTACCGCCGCCCCTGAAAGATCAGATACCCGCCGACCTCAAAGGCGCAGGGCGTACTGATTCCCGGCTGGTGGAGCAGCACCGCCGAAACGCCGTAATCCTCGTTATCCTTCGTCACGGTAATTTTCCGGTTCGGTCGAATGATCCGCACCCGTTTCACCGTTCCCGTCTCCGTGAACATTGTTCTTCCGAATGCGCCGTTCTCGGTGCTTGCCGTTTCCAGCGTGACCGTATGGATCAGGAAACTGCGCGGAATCTTTTTAACATACACAAATATCCCCCCGATACAAAAGCCCCGCCGACATCAGATACGTCCGCGCCGCGCCGCAAAGTCTCAGCTCCGACCCGCCGCTCCGGTCGCCGCCGATCGTATAGCTGAAGCTCCCGACCGCCGCGCTTTCGGGGACGGTGCCGTTCAGAAAATCCGTTCCGCCGTTCGCGAGAAGGTAGTCCGCCTGACAAAGGATCGCCTTACGGATCAGCTCCTGCCGCTCTGCGGGAAAGCTGTCAAAATGATCCATCCTCCCGCACGTATGACAGCGGATCGTCTGCTCCGCGACGTCCAGTACGGTATCAAGCTCCGTCCCCGTCCTCGCTCCCGGATCCGGGTTGTGCTTCAGGTACTGCTCCGCTGTTATCAGCATTTTCGGTCACCTCGGCTTTCGCTTCCGCCGCCGGGGGCTTTTTGCTTTTTCCCTTCGGCTTCTTTTTGTCCGCGCCGGGATTCGACGGAACGGTTTCGTCGACCTCCGGAGGCAGAACGGCTTCTTCAACCTCCGGCAGCGGAGCGGTTTCGTCGGTCGCCGGAAGCGGAGCGGCTTCGCCGGGTTTGGGAGCTGCCGTCTCCGTACTCTTTAAGGCGCGATCATACGCCGTAAATCCGA
>CAZKKZ010000078.1:0-4692 GCA_964553625.1 uncultured Ruminiclostridium sp. | reverse complement strand
AACGCGTACGGGGTGATCGCGATGGCTTCGTACAATCCCGAGACAAGGGAGACGGTAGTCGTTCTGACCGTCGGCGCGAAGCCCTCGCGGGATGAATACGGCGTTTACGAGGTGTGCGGCTTTTTATCGAAGCTTTTGTACCGGAATATGGAAAAACTGGGGAAATAAGGCGAGCCGCTTCCGTGTGCGTTTGCGCGGGTGAGCCGCTCTGAAAAACAAAAACATTCGCTTGTGCATCGTACATAAGCGAATGTTTTTTGTAAAAATCGGCGTATGGGAGGAGGGGAGGAGCATTACGCCTGTTCCGAAAGCTCTTCGATCGGAAACGTTTCGTTTGACAGACCGTGGTAATAATTTACCGTTTCGGCGGTAAACCTATAGACGCAGTAATCCTCGTCGTCCACGCCGTTCGGGTAGTACATTTCGTCGCCGTTGTGCCAAAGGAACGCCTTGGTATCGTGATCGGTGCAGACCTCGATCGTCCCCGTGAACAGCGCGCCGCGGAATTCCCGCTCGTGGCAGTAATAAACGCAGGCTTTCGGATTTTTCGTGAACTGCGCGGCGCGCTTCGAACTTAAATTGGTGGAAAAATAGTGTACCCTCAAATCGCCGTGCTCGGCGACCAGCATGGCTTTGACCTGCGGGAAGCCGTCCCCGCGAACCGAGCCGACATAGGCAACGCCGCATTTATCACGCAGTCCGCGAATTTCCGATTGAATTTTCTTATCCATTTTCATTCTCCTTTTCGACCAGATTTTCAAGCACCTTCCCAAGGCTTTCTTCAAAAACGAGTATTTCCTCATCGGTAAACCCCCTGTAAAAAATTCGGCTCATTTCGTCGGAAACCCGGTCATAGCGCTCCTTCAGCGCCCTTGCCTTCGGGGTAAGGGCAATTTTTACGGTTCTTCGGTCGGCGGGATCGAGACTTCGGCGTAGGTGTCCCGCCGCTTCAAGCCGATCGAGCATACCGGTCAGCGTGGTTTTCGCAAGCCCCGTTCTCTCGGATAAACAGCGGATCGGCACCTCGTCCTGTTCCCAGAGCACAAAGAGGATTCGTCCCTGCGCGCCGTTAAATTCGTGAATTCCCGCTTCGGCTAAAAGCCGTTCGAAGATCCGTCCCTGAATTTGCTTGATTTTCGTAATCAGAAAACCGCCGTTTGTTTTTTTCACTTTCCACCCCTCCTGATACTATATAGTATAGTCCTATATAGTACTTTTGTCAAGCCCTTTTTTGAAATTTTTGTGCCGTACCTATTTTGACGAGCTTATGAACACGGTGATCTTGACTTTTGCGAACTCGCGTGATAAAATGAAGGAACGATAAATCGGAAGGGAGATCGGTATGGATCCGATAAAGGAAAGAAGAAGTATCAGGAAGTATAAGTCCCGGCTGTTGGAAAAGGAAATGATTGATGAAATTCTAAAAGCGGGAACCCTCGCTCCGTCCGCGAAGAACAGGCAGCCGTGGAAATTCATTGTGTATCAAGGAAAATCAAAGGATGAACTGCTGGGCGAAATGGAAAAAGGGCTTCTTCGGGAAAGAGACGGGGAAGCGGTTTTGCCGGGCTCGAAAAGCGGACTGAGCGACGCGTTTCACACGCTGAGGGTCATGCGGGAAGCTCCCGTTCTGATTGTGCTGTTGAATATAAACGGTGCTTCTCCGTTTGAACGGATCGGTTCGGAGGAGCGAATTGCCGAAATATGCGACTGCCTGTCGATCGGGGCGGCGGTCGAGAATATGCTGCTGAAGGCGGCGGAGCTCGGGATCGGGTCTTTATGGATCGCCAACACATTTTTCGCCTATCCCGAGCTGGCGGAGAAGATCGGTACGGCACATCAGCCGGTGGGCGCGGTTTCACTCGGCTACGCGGACGAAGCTCCCGCCGCGAGACCGAGAAAAAGCTTGGAGGAAGCTGCGGAATACAGGTGAATTTTCGCTTTTTCCGGATCGGCGATCCGCATCGCCTGTCCTAAATAAAAATACTTTACAAACGCCCTGAAATAGTGTATAATATGATACATGGAAAACACAGACAAGAAAGGAAACAAAACGAAATGCTTCAATATGAGGAAATGATTCTGGAATTTGAGGGGCTGAAGCCGCAGCTGAAGGAGCTTGCGGCGGCGCTTGATTTAGAACATCTTCGCGGGGAGATCGCCGCGCTCGAGGAACAGTCCGCCGCGCCCGATTTCTGGAATGACAGCGAGAATTCGCAGAAGATCTTGCAGAAAATGGGCGCGCTGAAAGCGAAGGTATCGCAGTTCGATAAGCTTTCCGAGGATTTTGACGATGTGATCACCATGGCGCAGCTCGCGAACGAGGAGGACGACGAATCCATGCTCGAGGAGATCACCTCCCTCGCGGCAAAAACCAAGGCGGCGCTGGAGGAGCAGAAGCTTGTCACGCTTCTTTCGGGCGAATTCGACGCGAAGAACGCGATCCTTACGTTCCACGCGGGCGCGGGCGGTACGGAGGCGCAGGATTGGGTGGAAATGCTCTACCGTATGTATAACCGCTGGGCGGAGCGCCATAGCTTCAAGGTCTCGCTGCTCGATTACCTCGAAGGGGAAGAAGCGGGGATCAAGAGCGCTTCGATCCTTGTGGAGGGGCTGAACGCCTACGGATTTTTAAAATCGGAAAACGGGGTGCACCGTCTTGTACGCGTTTCGCCGTTCGACGCTTCGGGGAGGCGGCATACAAGCTTCGCGAGCTTGGAGGTTATGCCCGAGATTGACGAGGATACGACGGTTGACATTCGTCCCGAGGATATTGAAATGGAGGTTTATCGCTCGAGCGGCGCGGGAGGGCAGAAGGTCAATAAGACCAGCTCCGCCGTCCGTCTCATTCATAAGCCGACGGGGATCGTCTGCGCCTGCCAGACGCAGCGCAGCCAGCTCCAGAACCGCGAATACGCCATGAGAATGCTGGTCTCGAAGCTTGTCGAGATCAAGGAGCGGGAACATCTCGACAAGATTAGCGATATTAAGGGCGAACAGCTTCAGATCGCATGGGGCGCGCAGATCCGTTCCTATGTATTCATGCCCTATACGCTCGCGAAGGATCATCGCACGGGCTTTGAAATGGGCAATATTCAGGCGGTCATGGACGGCGATCTGGACGGCTTTATCAATGCGTATTTAAGAAGCAAGGCACTCGAAAAGAATGCGGAGTAATATGGGAATCAATAAAAATGAGATCGTAACGCTCACGGTCACGGCGCTGACGAACGAGGGCTGCGGGGTCGGAAAAACGGACGGGATCGTTGTGTTTGTCCCGCTTTCCGCCGTAGGAGATCGGCTTTCCGTTCGGATCGTGAAGGTGAGCCGTTCTTATTGCTACGGAAAAATTGAAGAAATCTTAACGCCCTCTCCCGATCGGATCCCCGCTGACTGTCCCGTTTTCGGACAGTGCGGCGGGTGTGATTTTCGGCACATTCGCTATGAAGCGGAGCTTCGCGCGAAGGAGGGCTTTCTTCGTGACGTATTTACGAGGATCGGCGGGCTGGAACCCGAATTTCTTCCGATTCTTCCGAACCGTGCGCGAACCGCTTATCGGAATAAGACGCAGTACCCCGTGCGGAAAACGGAGAACGGGACGGCGTGTGGTTTTTTTGCCGAGCGGAGTCACCGATTGATCCCGTGCGGAGAATGCCTGCTGGAGCCGCCGCTTTTCGTGGAGCTTCGCGGGTTTATTCTCGATTACGCGAAGGACAATAAAATTTCCGCTTATCACGAGGAAACGCACAGCGGCGTGCTTCGCTCGATCTGTATTCGGCGCGGGCATTATTCCGGCGAGATCGGCGTTTCCGTTGTGGTGAGACGGTTTGTGCCGCAGCTGAAAAAGCTTGGGAAAGTGCTTCACGCGCGTTTTCCCGAGGTCGTAAGCGTGACCGCGAGCGTTAATCCCGAGCGTACCAACGTAATCTTCGGCGAGGAAGAACGCCTGCTTTACGGTACGCCGTATATTACGGATACGATGTGCGGAAAGCGTTTTCGGATTTCCGCCCGTTCGTTTTATCAGGTGAATACGCCGATGGCGGAGGAGCTTTACCGAAAAGCGGCGGAGCTGATCGAGCCGGGCGGAAAGACGGTCGTTGATTTGTACTGCGGCGCGGGTACGATCGGGCTTACCATGGCGGAGTGCGCAAAGCAAATCATCGGCGTGGAGCAAAACGAGAGCGCGGTGGAGAACGCGCGGGAAAACGCGAGGCTGAACGGCGCGGAAAATGTCCGTTTTCTCTGCGGCGACGCGGGAGAAGCGACCGACCGGCTGACGGCGGAGGGTGTGCGCGCGGACGCGGTCATTGTCGATCCCGCGCGAAAAGGGTGCGACTTGCGCACGATCGGAAATATCGTAAAGCTCGATCCCGAACGGATTGTGATGATCTCCTGTAATCCCGCGACTGCCGCGCGGGACTGTAAGCTGCTGAGTGAGCGGGGATATCGGGTTGAGACGGTGCGGGGAGTGGATCTGTTCAGCAGGACGAGGCATGTTGAGTGTGTCGTGTTGATGTCAAGGGTGGAAAAGTAGGTGTGTAAAAAGGCTTTGATTTCAAGGGATTTGTGGCTTTTAAGTGCGATTTTACGGCGTTTTCAATCCTGTCAAATTCCCTGAAATTAAGGCTTAGGGAACATATCAAATGGCATAGTTGAGTTGACAGAATGATTATATAATAGGGTTGTGTAGACAGG
>CAZKKZ010000077.1:0-4903 GCA_964553625.1 uncultured Ruminiclostridium sp. | reverse complement strand
AGGAGCCGTTCGAGAAAAACCAGATCGGCTCGTCCGCCATGCCCTATAAGCGCAATCCCATGCGCTCCGAGCGCATTACCGCGCTTTCGCGGTACGTGATGATCGACTCGCTGAACGCGGCGTTTACCGCGGGAACGCAGTGGTTCGAGCGGACGCTCGACGACAGCGCGAATAAGCGGATCGCCGTCGCGGAGGCGTTCCTCGGGACGGACGCGATCTTAAATATTATGCTGAACGTGACGGGCGGGCTGGTCGTATACGAAAAGGTGATCCGCCGCCGCGTCATGAACGAGCTTCCCTTTATGGCGACCGAAAATATCATGATGCGCGCGGTCGAAAAGGGCGGCGACCGTCAGGAGCTTCACGAGCGGATCCGCCGGCACAGCGTCGCGGCGGGAAAGATCATTAAAGAGGAGGGCGGAGAAAACGACCTCGTCGATCGGATCGCCGCCGACCCGATATTTATGACGACGAAGGAAGAGATCATGGCGACTCTTGAGCCGGAGCGCTTTATCGGGCGCTGTCCCGAGCAGGTGGACGAATTCCTGAACGGCTTTATCCGCCCGCTTCTGGAAAAAAACAAGGAGCTTCTCGGCGAAAAGGCGGAGCTTTCCGTATAACGGGCTGTTTTTCCTTCGGTACGGGCGCGCGGAACGCACCCTGCCCTAAAAAATCAAGAAAAAGACTTGACGAATCGAACGTTTTGATTTATAATATTATAGTATGTCCAACAATTTTGCAGAAACGGAGTGAACAGACAAATTGAAGCAGGTGAAAAAACCCGTATTCTTTGTTGTTTTTGTGCTGATCGCGGTATTTTCGTATTTCGCGATTCTCGGATTCAGCACCTATTACGGCGACATTGAAACGGTTCATGTACGGGGCGTGGAGGATATCCGCTGGGGAATCGACATTCGCGGCGGCGTCGACGTAACGTTTACCCCGCCCGAGGGATACGACGCGACGAACGACCAGATGGATTCCGCGCGCGCGATCATCGAGACCCGTCTCGTCGGAAAGAATATCACCGACTACGAAATGTACGTCGATTATAACAGCGACCGCCTGATCTGCCGCTTCCCTTGGCAGTCGGACGACGACAGCTTCGATCCCGAGCTTGCGGTAAAGGAGCTGGGCGAGACCGCCATGCTGACCTTCCGCAAGGGATACAGCGGCGAGATTCCCGCCGGCGGAACGTACGAGGATCTCGAACAGGTTCTTTCGGGCGTGGACGTCGCGAAGGCGGAAGCGCGCTATGATACGCAGGATCGGATCTACGTCGTCGCCCTCGAGCTGAACGACAGCGGAAAGGAAGCCTTCCGCGAGGCGACGACCGAAGCGTACGCGAATAACGACCGCATTTCGATCTGGATGGACGACGTGGAAATTTCCGCGCCGACCGTAAACGCGGTTATCGCGGACGGAAACTGCACTATTTCGGGAAGCTTCGCCGACTATGACGAGGCGAACGACCTCGCCACGAAGATCAACGGCGGCGCGCTCCCGTTCAAGCTCATTACCGACAGCTTCAGCACCATTTCCCCGACGCTCGGTCTCGGCGCGCGCGACGCAATGGCGCTCGCGGGCGTGATCGCGTTCGCGCTGATCGCGATCCTGATGATCGTGATGTATCGGCTTCCCGGCTGCGTCGCGGTGATCTCGCTGGTGGGACAGGTCGCGGGCACTCTCGCGGCGGTCACGGGCTTCTTCTCCTTTAACGACAGCTTTACCCTCACCATTCCCGGTATCGCGGGTATCATTCTCGCCGTCGGCATGGGCGTGGACGCAAACGTAATCACGAACGAGCGCATCAAGGAAGAGCTTCGCGCCGGAAAAACAATCGACGGCGCGTTATACACGGGCTTTAAGCGCGCGTTCTCCGCAATCTTTGACGGAAATATCACCATGCTGATCATCGCGGTCATTTTAATGGGCGCGTTCGGTACGCCCGACAGCTGGTGCGCGATCCTGCTGACGCCCGTGTTCACGTGGTTCGGCGTTTCGACGGCGGGCTCGATCTACTCCTTCGGCTATACGCTCGCGGTCGGCGTTGTTCTGAACTTCCTGTTCGGTATCCTGACCTCCCGCTTAATGACAATGTCTCTCGCGCGGTTTAAGGTATTCCGGAAGCCCGCTCTGTACGGAGGTAAAAAGAATGGATAACAAGAGTTATTTTGATTTTGTGGGAAAAAGAAAGATTTTCCTGATGATCCCGATCGCGATCGCGGTCATTACGATTCTTACCGCGCTGATTCTCGGCGTGCCCGTCGATATTGAGTTTAAGGGCGGAACCATGCTCACGTACAGCTATACGGGAACGATCGACGTGAACGCGGTCAAAAGCACGGTAGAGGAGCTTTCCCTCGGGACGGTCGGCGTTACGACGGGCTCCGCGTTCGGAAGCGATCTTGAAACGCTGCAGCTTTCCTTCTCCTCGGAAAAAGGGCTGACCGCGGACGTGCAGTACGATGTTTCCGAAAAGCTCGCGGCGGCGTTCCCCGAAAACACGCTCGAGCTTGTGAACAGCCAGGACGTAAATCCCTCCGCGGGCTTCTCGTTCTTCTTAAAATGCTTTGTGGCGGTTCTGTTCTCGTTTCTCCTGCTGATCGTCTATATTGCGGTGCGCTTTAAGAATATCGGCGGCTGGTCGGCGGGCGTATTCTCGCTTGTCGCGCTGTTTAACGACGTTTTCATGGTATTCGCCGCATTCGTATTCTGCCGTCTCTCGATCGACGCGAACTTTATGGCGGTTATCCTCACCATTCTCGGTTATTCGATCAACAGCACGATCGTCATGTTCGACCGCGTCCGCGAAAACCGGAAGCTTTACGGGAAAAAGATCGGCATTACGGAGCTTGTGAACGCAAGTATTCAGCAGACTCTCTCCCGTTCGATCAAAACGACCGTCACGACCTGTATCGCGGTTCTTTCGATGTGCATTGTGGCGCTGATCTGCGGCGTTGAGTCGATCATCAGCTTTGTTTTCCCGATGCTGATCGGCTTACTGGCGGGCGCGTACTCCTCCGTATTCATCAGCGGTCCGCTCTGGGCGTCCTGGCAGCTTCGCGAAAGCAACGGCAAGAAAAAGACACAAAAACCTGCCTCGATATAAAGGCAGCCCCGCAGCGCGGCACCCGAGTGTTCCGCGCTGCGGGGTACTGTATTAGGGCATGTTGACACTACCGCTCAACGTCCGTCTTACAGCCATATTTTCCGTATTTCTGCGTTGATTTTTCTTGACATACATCAGTATGCCTGCGAAAAATCGCCTTGAAACGCGAAAAATCTGACTGCAATCCGAACATTTCGGGTAGTGTCAACAAGCCCCAGAACTTGTTTTCATAAAAGACGTGCGATCCTCTTGTGAAGACACGTTCTTAAAGAGTAAGACCCGACGGCGAAAGGAGAACGGCTATGCGCTGCCCCGAATGCGGCTTTGACGACAGTAAGGTAATTGATTCCCGTCCGACCGACGGACGAATCCGGCGCAGGAGAGAATGTCTCTCCTGCAAGTGTCGGTTCACGACCTACGAAATTGTCGAAAATATCCCCTTGATGGTCATTAAAAAGGATCACTCGCTCCAGCCGTTTGATTCCCAGAAGCTCGTGGAACGGATCCTTCGCGCGACGATTAAGCGTCCGATCTCGCTTGAGACGATCGAGCGAATGGTCGAGGAGGTCGAAAGCGAGCTGAAAAACAATTTCCAGCGGGAGGTCACCTCGGAAAAGATCGGCGAAATGGTGTTCCATAAGCTGAAAAAAATCGACCGCGTCGCCTGTATCCGCTTCGCGTCGGTCGTGCGCGATTTTACCGACGTGGACGGCTTTATTAAGATCATCTCGGAGCTTACCGAGGAAGAATGATTTTGAAAAAACCGCGGTTTCGGAAATTGTTCCAAAAAATAAACAAAAAATTAGGTAAAATGTGCATTGTGAAACCGGTAAAAAAAGGTTATAATAATGAAATACGGAAATTTTTAGCTGCTCCCATGCTATGTGGGGCTGCCTTAGTATTCGAACCGGTCTGTTCCGTCCCGGAGAAAGGGAGTGCGTTCTATGCGGCTCATTAAAGCAATTATACGTCCCGAAAAATCGGGAGATGTGATCGGGGCGCTTTTCGCCGCCGGTTTTTCCGCGCTGACCAAAATGGACGTGAGCGGCTGCGGGGAGCAGCGGGGAATTCGGGTCGGTTCCGTTCTTTATAACGAGCTTCCGAAGGATCTCCTCTATATCGCCTGTGAGGATCGGGATAAGGACGCGATCATTCGGATTGTTATGGATTCAGCGCGAACGGGCGAGGGCGAGCACGGCGACGGTCGAATCTTCGTTTCCGAGATCGAAGAAGCCTATACGATCAGTACGGGCGAAAAAGGACTATGAGCGGGAGGACTTCGCGATGAAGGAAATTATGGCGATCATCCGCGTCAATAAGGTTGAAGAAACCCGCGACGCGCTGGAACTGAACGGTTTTTTTTCGCATACCTTCCGGAAATGCCTCGGACGGGGAAAAAACGCGCTCTCCTCGGCGGGAGAAAATCTCTTTCTCGCGACCGATACCGTTTCGCCGCTTCCCGGCGGCGGCTTTGCCGAAAACCGGCGGCTGATCGCAAAGCGCTTTTTCCTTGTGATCGTCGAGGACGACGAGGTCTCGAAGGCGGTCAATATTATCATCAAAGCGAATCAGACGGGGAATCCCGGAGACGGAAAGATCTTTGTGCGGAATATTTCCGAAAATTATCGGATCCGAACGGGAGAGGAGCTTTAGGGAGAAAAATCAAAAAGTGCTGTTCGGAAGAACAGCACTTTTCAGTTTATCGATAAACCCATTCCATACCATTTTTACTCGTTTTTGACAAGACATACGACCTGACAGCCGCAAGGTTGAAAACGGGAGAAATTGTGA
>CAZKKZ010000076.1:0-4991 GCA_964553625.1 uncultured Ruminiclostridium sp. | reverse complement strand
TTGTTCTTCATCATTGCAGACGCTTACGCCCAAAAGTCCCATTGGCGGCGTATCCATCATTCCTGCCAATTTCTGTATTGTTCCATTTACAGACGCCTCCTGCCACATCGTTGGCACAATCATAAAATTATTCTCGATTTCCTTATCGAGCGGTGCGGATATGCCAATAATGCGAAAGGCTTCTTTTGTTTCGATTTTATACTTCATTTCTGTCGCTCCTTTTACGGCGATTCTAAACACAATGGGGGAAAAAGATTTCACAGACACCCCCTCGTCTTTCACGGACGATGGAGTTATCCCGTGAAAGGACTGAAACGCTCTGTTAAATGCGGTCGGGGAACGGTAGCCGTACTTCTCTGCAATGTCAATAATCCGTTCATTCCCATCCTGCAAATCTACCGCCGCTAAAGACATTTTTCTTCTTCGGATATACTCTGCCAAAGGGATGCCCGCCATATAAGTAAACATCCTCTGGTAGTGATAGGTGGAGCAGCAGGCGATCCGCCCAAGCTGTTCATAGTCAATTTCGTCTGTCAAATGTTCCTCAATATAACTCATGCTTTGGTTTAATCTTTCGACCCATTCCATGAAAATCCTCCTTATCCGCACATATTGCGCTTTGTGGACATATATTTGTCTTTATTATAATAACACTTATTTTTTCATTTGTCCTCTCTATCTTTGCACAAAAAAGAGAGGTAGGTATTTAACTGTCTTTGCCGTGCCCCGGCTTTGGGCAACCAAGAACCGCAGTACTCCTGCCATTCAAAAAAAGAAAAACGGCGAACCGCTCTTTTGCGTTTCGCCGCAAGCACTTTGTTATTCTCCCGCCGCCGAAAGCAGCATTCTGTCGTTCGTAAGCTCCGTTCCGCTCGCCTTCGAGAATTTATGAAGCAGCTCTTCAACGGTCAGATTCTTCTTCTCCTCGCCCTTTACGTCGAGGATCACCTTCCCGTCGTTCATCATGATAAGGCGGTTTCCGTGTACGATCGCGTTTTTCATGTTGTGCGTTACCATCAGGGCGGTAAGCTTGTTTTCGAGAATGATCTTTTCCGAAAGCTCCAGCACCTTCGCCGCCGTTTTCGGGTCGAGCGCCGCCGTGTGCTCGTCGAGAAGGAGAATTTTCGGCTGGCGGAGCGTCGCCATTAAAAGGGTGAGCGCCTGCCGCTGTCCGCCCGAGAGAAGTCCGACCTTTGTCGTCATGCGATCCTCCAAGCCGAGATCGAGCGTTTTCAGCGCCTCGCGGTACTTCTCGCGCTCCTTGTCGGTGATCCCCCAGCGCAGCGTGCGCTTTTGTCCCCTCCGAAAGGCGAGCGCGAGGTTTTCCTCGATATTCATGTTCGCCGCCGTCCCCATCATGGGATCCTGAAAGACCCGCCCGAGAACCGACGCGCGCTTATGCTCGACCTGCTTGGTGACGTCCGTTCCGTCGATCTCGATCGTTCCCTCGTCGATCGGGAAAACGCCCGCGACCGCGTTCAGCGTGGTGGATTTTCCCGCGCCGTTTCCGCCGATGACCGCGACGAAATCTCCCTCATTCAGCTCGAGGTTCACGCCGCTGAGCGCCTTCTTTTCGTTTACCGTCCCCGCGTTAAAGGTTTTCCGGACATTTGTTAATTTTAACATGACAGACATAAGGCTGATTCCTTTCCTGCGATCGGGGGCGCCGCCCCGAACTCTGCTTCCTTTTTACAAAAAGGAAGTGAAAAGCAATATTGCATTTAAAATCGTATCCTGCAAAATGGGAGGATCGTAAAATTCCCCGTTTTATCCGCAGGCTTTTCTAAAAAGAAAAGCTCAGCTTGTCGACAAACCCTTTCCATATCATTTTTACTCGTTTTTGACAAGACTTACGACCTGACAGCCGTAAGGTTGAAAACGGGAGAAGTTGTGATGGGAAGCGGGATTCCAAAGGGAAAAGTTCCCTTTGGCGGGGGTTTGGGGGCAGCGCCCCCGGTCATATATATTCTCTTATATTCTCTTATTCTCTTTCAGTTCTTTTTCTTAACGAGCTTGCCGAATTTTTCGCGCAGCAGCGGGAGCGACAGACAGATCGCCACCGTGATCGCGGTAAAGAGCTTGAGGTCGTTCGCTTCCATGCCCGCCTTCAGTACGAGCGCGATAATGATCCGGTAGATGACCGCGCCGATCGCGAGCGCGATCAGGGTGCGCTTAAACGTCTTTGTCCCGACGAGAACCTCACCGATAATGAGAGAGGCAAGTCCGATAACGATCGAGCCGGTACCCATCTGCACGTCGGAGAACGCCTGATACTGCGCGATAAGCGCGCCGGAAAGCGCGACCAGCCCGTTTGAGAGCACCAGACCGATAATGATCATGTTCGAGGTATGAATCCCCTGCGCGCGAACCATTTTCGCGTTGTTTCCCGTAGCGCGGATTGCGCTTCCGAGCTCGGTTCCGAAAAACCAGTAGGTTAAGAGCGAGACAATGATCACGAACGCCAAGCCGATCAGAAGAACGGTAAAGTTTTTGCTTTTGAACAGGTCGAAAAACCAGTTCGACTGATCGCCGACCGCGTCGGAGAGAAGCCCGGAAAGCCCGCTGAATACCGTTTCCACCTTATTTTTTCCGTTTGTCGGGAGCGGAACGTTCGATTTTCCCATGACGCGGAGATTGATCGAATACAGCGCGATCATGGTCAGAATTCCCGAAAGGAGCGCCGGGATCTTCAGCTTCGTATGAAGCAGCCCCGTACAAAGCCCGCCGAGACAGCCCGCGAGCATGGCGATCCCGGTCGCGAGCCAGGGGTTCATTCCGTTTACGATCAGGGTCGCGGATACCGCGCCGCCGAGCGCGATCGTTCCCTCGACGGAAAGATCGGCAATGTCGAGAATACGGTATGTAAAATAAACGCCGAGCGTCATGATCGCCCAGAGCAGTCCGAGCGCGACCGCGCCCACAAGAATATCGGTCATGAATATACGTACTCCTTTATTTTAACATATTGAGGCGCGCTTCCGCTTCGGAAAGGAAAGAGAAAACCGCTTCCCTTTCCGAAGCGGGGGAAATTTCCCCCGCGCAGTCCTGCCATAAAATAAACTTATTCGGCGTCTTCCGAAATAACGAATTCCGCGTACTTATCGGGGATTGTCAGACCGATCGCCGCGGCGCTGTCGCCGTTAAAGCAGTAGTCGTAGTTCGTCGAGGATTCAACCGGCATGGCGGAGATGTCCGCGCCCTGTAATACGCGGAGCGCCATTTCGCCCGCCTGATAGCCGATGCTGAAATAGTTGATGCC
This sequence comes from uncultured Ruminiclostridium sp., assembly GCA_964553625.1. Taxonomy (GTDB): domain Bacteria; phylum Bacillota; class Clostridia; order Oscillospirales; family Ruminococcaceae; genus Ruminiclostridium_E. Next base: position 1,732 of record CAZKKZ010000076.1, on the reverse strand, counting down.
GAGGGTCGCGGTACCGCCGCCGTGTACCATGCCGCTTTCACCGCAGATCGTCGGGATCTTCGCGCCGTTCGCGACCTCGGAAACGATCGTCATCGAGGAGGCGAAAACGTTATCGGTCGGAAGATAGATCGCGTCGCATTCGGTCACGATCGAGGTAACCGCCTGCTGTACGTCGTTCGTGCTCGAAACGGTGCGCTCAACCCAAGAGATCCCTTTTCCTTCAAGGTACTCTTTCGCGATGTTCGTCTGAAGCACGGAGTTGTCCTCCGAGGAGTTATAGAGGAAGCCGACGGTTTTTACGTCGGGGAAAAGCTCAAACATCAGGTCGAGCTGCTGCGCGATCGGGTTCATGTCGTTGGTACCCGAAACGTTCGTGCCCGGATTTTCGTTCGAGTCGACAAGTCCCGCCTCCGCGAAATCGGTAATTGCGGTGCCGATGATCGGGATCTCGGAGGTCTTGCCCGCAGCCGCCTGCGCCGAGGGGGTCGCGATCGCGAAGATCAGGTCAACGTTATCGCCGACGTACTGATCCGCGATGGTCGAAAGGTTGGTTGTTTCGCCCTGTCCGTTCTGGTAAGTAATGGTGATATTTTCGCCGTTTACATAGCCCTGATCCGCAAAATACTGAACAAAGCCCTCGTATGCCTGATCGAGCGCGACGTGGGTTGTCAGCTGGATCGCGCCGATTTTATAGCCGCCCTCGGGCGCGTCCGCCGGCTGAGCGAGCGGGGTCGTTTCGCTGGAATCGGTGTTTGCCGGCTCTGTTGCTTCACCGCATGCCGCGGCGGAAAACAGCATTGCCATTGCGGCAAGCGCCGCGGTGATTTTCTTTGTCATGGTCATTTTTAGCATCCCTTTCTTTTCTGCTTTAAACGAATGAATTATTTGTCGGCTTGAGCCGACAAAGCTATTATACCATAGGAAAAGCGAATTGACAACAATTCTTTTGTATTTTCCAATCGTTCTCGGTTATTTTTGTTAAAAATGCAAAAAAAGGCGTACCGCCTTTGGTAAATCCGAAGAAAAACTTCCGAAAGCGGGGGTCGTGTTTCGTGCGGCGGGACGGCTTTAATCGGAGAGATTGCTGCAGCGTACCGCCTTTGGTAAATCCGAAGAAAAACTTCCGAAAGCGGGGGTCGTGTTTCGTGCGGCGGGACGGCTTTAATCGGAGAGATTGCTGCAGCGTACCGCCTTTGGTAAATCCGAAGAAAAACTTCCGAAAGCTGGGGTCGTGTTTCGTGCGGCGGGGCGGTTTTTATAAGAGACGAATTTATGTTTTGCCGTTAATGCCGTTAAGCTTATATATAAATGGTATTCCGGCGGCAAATTCCGACAAAATTACCAAAATCTCCTTTTGGGAAAGCAAAAACTCAAACGAAACGACGAAAAGGGAAAAATCGCGAAAAAACGCTTGACAAGGCGATTTCCCTGTGATATAATAATCAAGCCGACAAAAAAGAAGGCGCAATATTCCACGGGATTTGATAAAGTTCCGATTGTTTTTCAAAAATTTTTAAATTTTTTGAAAAAAGGTATTGACAAGCCCGATTTTCTGTGGTATACTTAAAAATGTCGCATGAAGCGGCAACCCTATAAGGCTTTGCAAAGGACAAACGTCCGAAACGAAACCACCGCACCTTGAAAATTGAACAATCGGAAAGAATCGAAGAAATTAAGGAACCCTTGAAAATTCATCAAGGAAAGATTCTGGACAAACGAAACGACAAGAAAT
>CAZKKZ010000075.1:0-5092 GCA_964553625.1 uncultured Ruminiclostridium sp. | reverse complement strand
CATTCCGGACAGCGTGACCGAGATCGGCTACGACGCTTTTTACGGCTGCACAAGCCTTGCAAGCGTCACCATTCCGGACAGCGTGACCTATATCGGCCATTACGCTTTTGAAGGCTGTACAAGCCTTGCAAGCGTTATCATTCCGGACAGCGTGACCGTGATCGACAAAGGGGCTTTTTACGACTGCGAAAACCTTACAATTTACGGTTATGCCGGAAGTTATGCGGAGACTTATGCGAATGAAAATGATATTCCTTTTGTTGATATCAACAATCAAGATCTTATAGGAGAAAACACCGTAATTGAAGACGGTCAGATTCCGGATTTAATGAATCAGTCCATGTTCTTTTATAAAAATCCTATTACTTATCAAGATGTAACAAATGACTATTTTACCGTAGAAGTCGATTTCGTAAATAAAAACGATTATCTCGGCGTACAAAATTATTATCTGGAAAACGACAGCATTGCGGAAATCGTGTCGATGGAAGACGTTGACAAATACGGTTACACCACGACCATTTTAACTTTAAAGAAGAAGAACGACGGAAAAACGAATCTGGTTTACGCTTTAAATAACCGTATTGTGGATAAATGTGAAATCGACCTTACTGTTCCGGCAATAATCGTATCTGCCACAAAGGCAAGCTCCGATCATTTATTGGCAACGAAAGCCGTATTTAATAACTACGGCTTTATCAATGATGTTGTCGGAAGCGAACATTCTGTTTCGTGTATTCTTTCAGATACTTCCGTATATAAAGCCTCCGATATAGAATGGACGGTATCCGACGAATCGATTATTAAAAGAAATGAATTTTCAATTATTTCCGAAAATAGCGGTCTGACATTTGAGTACGTAGCCTGTAAAGAAGGATTTGCCGTTATTACGGCAAGTCTTCCCAATGGTTCGTTTATTAACTTTCCAATGCATATCAGAGGAAAGAAATGTAATATTGAGCTCTTACATTCCGGCGCTGTTTTTTCGACATATGATGAGCTTCCCTATCAACCGGCAAATCTAAAATTGGAGTTATCCAACGACATATCAAGCCTTACAAACGATTCGGAAATTATGAACTATTGTACCGCACAGATACAGGACGTAGAAATTACAATTCCCGAGGGATTTTCGTTTGACAGCGCGAAAGAAGTGCGCGAATATAAATCCGATCATTTTGGAAGCAAGTCGTTAATTGCGTGGGGAGAGAAATTTGATCTTAATATACCTTTGTATACAACAATAAAGTCTACGGAAGAAGAAAAATTAAAACGGAACCGCAATTTTGAAGCAATCGTCACAATCGAATATAAAAAATATATTGTTACCGGAGAAATATCGCTCCGCAGATTCGATACTGCCGTTATGCCCGACAAAGACGAAACGTACAATGAGCTTCCGTCTTCGTCTCAAGCCAAAAATAAAGTAGCGAATACGTTTGAAAGATACTACAGAGGATATCTGACCGGAAAGGGGAGTTCACAAAGCACTTTACGGACAGGGTTTCATGAATTAAAGAATTATATATCGGGAGCTTGGTTTAATAAAATCGTAGCCGATACGGAAATGTTCTGTACGTTTGAAATGATGGGTATTTCATCGGAAGGCGACTATAATCTCGATAAAATATTTGGTTATGACGGGCTAAAGGCATCAAGTATGCTGAATTTGGGTAAAAAAACACTTTTAAAATTTGATAACGTATCAGTAAACCCTAAATTTTACAAAACATCAAAAACAATAACGGTATATGTTGAAATCAGCAATACGGGCAGTTCTATCGGCGGAGCAAGCGCGTCTATGTGTACCGCGAACGCATATATTTCTATTGAGTCCGCCGGAATGCATTGCGGTATGGGGAGCGTTACATACAGCAATATTTCATCATTAAACGATGAATTGAAATCAATATATAAAAATACAACCCATGCCAATGGCAGCGCAGATGATTTTGAATATTGGATTAAAATGGGAATCAGTGAATACTTAGGTGTGACCAACATCAATATGGGAAGTGCGGGTGATATTGCAAAACTGATTGATAAACTGTATAAATCGGTATCGACGCAAAGCTTAAGCTCTTTTACTTTAAACTCGGTCAGCGATATCAATAATTTGTTTGAAACGACATATAAGATATCATCTGGAAAGAAAAAGCTAATATCTATTTTCTGTCCCGTTGACGTCGAAGTGTTCGATTCAAACAACAATTTAATTGGAGAAATACGCGATAATATTGTTCTGCTTACTACCGATAAAGCGATAATGACAGTAGAAGGAGATATAAAGAAATGCAGCGTTGACTTAACGGATGAATATATCATACGTTTAACAGGCACGGATAACGGAACAATGGATTATGTGGTGGACGAGATCGTTGACGGAAAGATAATAAGAACTGTAAAAAATAACGATCTTTTACTAACCGCCACAAAAACTTATTATGGAAATATCGACGAAATAATATATCAAAACGCAGAATCTTATGCACTAATTGATAATGACGGCATTTCTTACAATGTTTCCGAGGATCATTATTTATCTGAATCGAAAGATTTCAGCAACGTTATTATTACAATACCCGAAAATGTGTCTGTGTATAGAGATAACAAGAGAATCATCAATTGTGAAATTGTGCAGACGGGAAATCAGCTTACTATTTCCCCCGTAGAATTACCCGGATATCAAGTTGATTTCTTAAAGGTAAACGGTCAACCGATTCCCCAAAACGGAATTTATACGGTAAAAAACGAAGATATAGTGATTACTGTAGGGTATAGTTCAACCGACCACACCCACACCTTCCCCGACGAATGGAAATCCGACGGAAATTCGCACTGGCATGAATGCTCCTGCGGCGAAAAATCCGAAATATCCGCGCATACGGCGGGAGAATGGATCGTAAATTCGGCGGCGGGGTACCGCCACCGCGACTGCACCGTCTGCGGCGCGGTTCTCGAAACGGTTTCCCTTTCGGGCGGCTCTCCCTCCGGATCAAGACCCGTGACGAATCCCTCCGCCCCGACGGGAACGGTCAATACCGAGAACACGGACAAGGGAAACGATCCCGCCGATCCGAAGGACGAGGAACCGGAAGAGCCCGAGCCGGACGAAGCGGACGAGGAAGGCGGCGTTGACGCGGATACGGACGAAAACGCCGGCGAGGACGACGAGGACAACGAGGACGATGAGGAGGACGGCGAGGACAACGAACCCGAGGACGACGGCTATGACGACACCTTCTCGAAGGACGATACAGACGGAAACGACGCGGAGGAAAGCGCCCCGACCGTTACTCCGGAAGAAATCGCGCGCGACGAAAACCCCGGTACGGGCGTTCCCGCAAACGCGGCGATGATATTCGGATTCCTGATCTCGAGCGCGGCTTTTGCGGCATTCTCGAAACGAAGAAAATAAGAAAAGCCTGCCGAAACGGACAAGCATAACGGCAGCACAAGCGGGAGAGCAAAAGCTCTCCCGCTTTGTTCATAAGTGATCTTCCGAATGCCACACACGGAATATCCTCCGCCCGTCAGATTCGTTGAAGAAAAAAACAGAAAAACCTTTACAAAACCGAATAATTATGGTATGATATGTGTAGGATAATTTCGGAAACGGAATGAAAAAAGGATTCCGAAAAAGAAAGGAAGATGGATCGAATGAGAATTGCGGTTGCTTACGATAACGGGGGAATTTTTCAGCATTTCGGTCATACTGCAGTCTTTAAGCTTTATGACGCGGAAGACGGAGCGGTTCGCGAAGAACGGCTCTTATCCGCCGGCGAGAGCGGTCACGGCGCGCTTGCGGGACTTCTTTCACAAAACGGCGTAAACGTACTGATCTGCGGCGGGATCGGCGCGGGGGCGCAGAATGCGCTCGCGGAGGCGGGAATCCAGCTGTACGGAGGCGCGAGCGGAAACGCGGACGAAGCGGTCAAGGCGCTTCTGAACGGAACATTGTCTTTTGATCCGAACGTGCGCTGCGATCACCACAAAAACGGAGAAGACGGTCATCACTGCGGCGGCGGGCACTCCTGCCATCAATAATTATCATCAAAACCCGTCCGAAAGGATCGGTTTAAATTTGGCTGAACAGCCTTGACGAAAGGAACGATTCATTATGAACGCAAAAGTAGCACAGCTTATCAACGAACAGATCACACACGAGTTTTATTCCGCTTATCTGTACCTCGATTTCGCGAATTATTACGGTGCGGCGGGGCTTGACGGATTTGAGAACTGGTACACGGTTCAGGCGCAGGAAGAACAGGATCACGCCATGCTCTTCTACCGCTATCTCCAGAATAACGGCGAGAAGGTAACGCTCGGCGCGATCAAGAAGCCCGATAAGGAGCTGAACGACAATATGGCTCCGCTCAAGGCGGCGCTTGAGCACGAAAAATACGTGACGAGCCTGATCGACACGATCTACGCGGCGGCTTTTGAAGATCGCGATTTCCGCACCATGCAAATGCTCGACTGGTTCGTAAAGGAACAGGGCGAGGAGGAAAAGAACGCCTCCGACATGATCTCGAAGATGGAGCTTTTCGGAACGGATGCGAAAGGCTTGTATATGCTGAACAACGAGCTGAAAACACGCGTACATACGGCGCCATCCCTGACGTTGTAAGAACATATTCTCATAGGATAAGTTCTAAAAATAAACCCGACAGAAAGGAGAATGTTCCATGAAAAAATACGTATGCGAGGTATGCGGCTGGACCTATGACGAGGCGTTGGGCGATCCCGATCACGGAATCGCGCCCGGCACGAAGTTCGAGGATCTTCCCGAGGACTTTGTATGTCCGCTTTGCGGGGTCGGAAAAGACCAGTTCGCCGAGGAATGATCAAAAAGCCCGTCAAGGCGGTACGCCTTGACGGGCTTTCCTCTTCCCTTCCCTGTTTCGTTTTGCCCGCATTTTTTTAAAAAGCTATTGCAAAAAAAAGGCGCTTATGGTAAAATAAAAATATATTCTTATCAGAAAAGTTCCGAATAACGAAAGGAGATCCATTCCTATGAATCATGAGCTTGTCATTGTCCTCGATTTCGGAGGACAATATAATCAGCTGATCGCGCGGCGAGTCCGTGAAG
>CAZKKZ010000074.1:0-5258 GCA_964553625.1 uncultured Ruminiclostridium sp. | reverse complement strand
CCGCTCGTAAACCTCCCGTTCCTCGGATCATGATACGGATTTCCTCTTGATTCCATTGTATCACCTTTTCCGTCGTTTGTCAACACCGAATCCGCTCCCATCAGCGCCATTTTATCCGTATTCGGCGTATAAATTTTTCCTGTTTTCGGGTCGAGAAGCACGTCCGCGAGACTTAAACGGATATAGTTAAATCCGAGCGGCGGCTTATCCTCCATTTCCCGGATCTCGTCCAGCTGATAAATGTTGTTCTGCAAGGCGACCGCGTACGCGTTGATCCGGCTCGCGAAGTCGCCCCTTGTAAGCTCGGAGGTATCGAAGGCGAAGTAGTAATGCGCGGCTTTCTCCGCCTCCGTGAGCAGGTCGTGATCGAGCGCGGATTCGATCGTATTGATCGGCGGCATCAGGCAGTTCTGAACAAACTGCGACAGTGTCTCCTCCGTCGCCTTTCCGTTCAGCACGTCGATCGGCATACAGAACAGCTTGCAGATCTCGGCGGCGTTGGTCTGCTTGTTCTCGTTGAGCTGCAATTCCACGCTTGTCGCGCTGCTCTCCTTGAAATCAAGCCCCTCGTTGAGCACGACGGCGTTGTCCTTCGTGTCGTAGTTGTTGCTGTACAGCTTTTGCCACGCTTCCTTCACGCTTTCCATAACTTCTTTGGTGAGCTTAGACTTGGCTAAAATATAGCCCTTCTTGTTGCCGCCCTTGCGGATCGTGGCGTTCTCGAACCGCATGGTGTTGTAGAAGATAGCGAGCGCGAGCGGATTTTCTTTGATAATGCTCGTTCCTTCGCCGAATCCGTTTGAGTTGCGGAGAATTTTCAGAAACTGGTGCGGGAAAAAGATTTCCCCGTTTACCTGTATCGCGTAGGTCTTGTGGATCGGGTCGGCGTTCGGAGCGATCGCGACGCGGGATTCGTCTACATAAAAAATACCCGTCGGTTCATTGTACGGATCCCGCTCGATATAAGTATAAGCGCCTTTCCCGAGAAAATAATCGCGGATCCAGAGCTTTTTCAGCTCGGAAGCGTTGATCGTGTCGCCCGTATCGTGATTGAGCAGGTCAAGGCGCTTGTCCTCGGTGATCTCGGCAACCTCTTTTCCGTCCTGCCGGTACAGCTTGATCGGAAGGGAGGAAATGCGGTCGGCGATCAGCGTGATACAAGCCGAAACCGTCGGGATCTGCAGTGCCTCTTTTTTGGTCACTTCGCTGCTGCCGCCGATGAGCGCGGTCAGAAGGGGATCGTCAAACGCGGCGGCACCGTCGCTCCTTTTTTCTTTTCGGTTAAATAATCCCATGGAAATCCACCTTTCATTCGATAATCTGCGCGCCCCAGCTTCCCGTTTCCAGGTCAAGCTGCAAAAGACAAAGCGCGTTAATGACCGCAACAACGAGATCGACCTTCCCGGCGGACTTCTTTTTGTTGACATACTTGTTCAGGTTCGTGTCCTCGGTGCAGCGCGCGTTCGTGAAATTGATCTCCAGCAGCCCGTTTTCGTCGTAATGAAAATGCCCGGACAGGATCGACTCCTTGAGCAGCTTGGTCGGTCTGTGCAGGACGCTGGAATGCTGCCTGATCTCCACGCAGGTGATCGCCTCGGCTTCGAGCTTCTGAACCGTGGAAATCGCATTATACCGGTCAAATCCCACCTGCACGATCTCGACGCCGTATTTCTCGGGAAGACCGATGATAAAACGCTCGATAAAGCCGTAATCGATGATCTCCTCTCCGCAGCCGAAGCAAGCGCCCTCCCGGATCAGGCGCCGGTAATCGACGTTCTCCTTTTCGGATTTCAGATCGACGCGGTTCGCCGGGAGAAAGCCCCAGACCTTCGCGTAGATTTCGCCCTCGTATTCGGTCAGCATTGCGACGGCGGTGTTATCCTCGGAAAGCGAGAGATCCAGCCCGATCCATACGCGCTTCCCTCGCCAGAAACCGAGATTTTCCGCGATCCGGCATTCCCGAACCTTCGTGATCTCAACGAACCCCTCCGTACCGAGCGATTTGTACAGAATGTTGTTGTGCTTGCAGAGGTAATTTTCCCGCTTGCTTTCGTACAGAATCGCCGATTTCCGCTTTTTGACAAGATCCTCGAAGATATACTCGTAATCGTTCGCCACGGGGTTGGACTGGTAGATAATCAGGTCGTTCGTCTGCCATTGATCCCCCGTCGTCAGCTCGCCGTCCGGCTCGTACAGCAGGGAAAAATACCTTGGATCGTCAAGAAAGCCGTCCAGCACCTTCTTGGCGTAGTCGATCTCCGTGATAAAAACATTGTTGTCGTTCGGGTACTGCGTGGAAATGATAATGCCGAGCTTGTCCCGAAGCGTAATCTGTGAGGAGCGCATTGCTTCGACGGGATAATCGTCCATCGCCCCCGCTTCGTCGGCAAGGAAGATATTCGCCATTTTCCCGTCCATCCGATCCTCCGAATACGCGAGCGGCGTATATTCGCTGTCGGTAAGAATACACCGTATTTCGCTGCGCATGGTTTTGAACACATCGTCCGTATTCAGCGCGGGACTGGACTTAATGATTTTCCGGAGCGCCGTCTGAAGCTCCTTTGACAGCTTCAGATCGGGCGCGACCGAGAAATACCGTCCGAACCGCTTTTCCGTAAGCATACCGATAATGAAGATCACGGCACTGTAAAAGGTCTTGAAATTCTTCCGGCATATTTCCAGCAAAGCGGTTTGATAATAGCGGTATCCGTCGCTCGTTTTGGTGCAGAAAACCGCCGCGATCAACAGCCACGCATACGGCTCCATACACTCATACAGCGGCTTTTGCAGATCGGGGTGTATGATCAGCTTCAGCAGCCGGCAGATTTTCGCGTAGGTCTTGTCGCAGACAAACGCGCCGGGCGTTCTCCCCTCGACGATCGAAAGCCAGGATTCGCATTGCTTCTTGACATAGATCGGAGCGCGCCGATTGCCCGGCTCTATGCATTTACGCGCATACTGTACCGCCTTGCTCTCGGCTATAGTCATTTCAGGAGACGGAGGAAAGCGCGCCGATCCGCTTCCGCCATTCCTCACGCCCCTCTTCGCCCGGATCGGTCACTTCGGCGGGATCGTCACAGGTTCTTGTCTCGGAAAGCACCTTTTTATCCGCACGGCACTCGACCGAAGTTCCCGCGTAGCACGGCAACATTCGCTTATCAATGATCGAAACCTCGAAAAGGTCCATATTCCGGACATGACGGCGTGGCGGTTTTTCCGAACGCTCCTCCATTTCGTCCTTGTTCACGAACATTCCGAACGACCAGCCCCGAAGGTCGCCGCTTCTTGCTTCCCGGATCACTTCGGCGTCGGTGATCTCACATTCGGCATACAGCCCGATCGTATCCTCCCGCAGCTTCAGGGTTCCCTTTGCCGTACTTGCAAGCACGCGTTCCTGATCGTGATTGAGCAGCATATTTACATTTTCCGCGCGGGTAAGCGCTTCCCGGAACGTACCCGGCTCGATCATCTCGACAAATTCGCCGCCGGTCGGAACGGGAATGGGTCTGCTGTCCCGCCCGACCGCGTTCACATAGCCGCTGATCTGTATTTTCCCGTTTCGGTATTCTATTCTCACGAAATCGCCTCCTGTTAATCGTCGTCATCGTATCTGCTGAATTTTTCGGTCGGCGCAAGATAGCCCATCACCGCAGCATACCGTTCCCAGCGTTCCGTCGCCTCGCGAAGCGTACTGCTCATAAACTCGGAACGCGGCACGCCCATCACGTCCACGAACACGGACATCAGCCCGAGAATATTCGCTTCCCCGCCGCCGCTTTTTCTCCCGTTTCCCTTGGGCGCCTTCGGAAGCGCAAGCAGGATCGCCGCCTGAATATACGCGATCAGCTCCGCCTGATCCTTCTCCGCGCACATCAGCCCGTTCACGTAGAAATCAATTCCCTTGCTGTCCCCGGTACTGTTGTACCAATCCAGAAGCCCGTTGCGCAGGAAGCACCGCACCGCTTTCGGGTCGTCGCTCTGCGAAAGGAAATCGAAAGGGGAATACCCCGAATCCTCAATGCGATAAAATGCCGCAATATCATATCGGAGCCACAGCTCGGCTTTTCCGAAGCTGAAATTCAGCTTTTGCTTTTTCATTTCGATAAACATATTTTTTCCTTTTCGGAAGGAAGGGGCGGAACGCCGCCCGCCCTTTTTCCAAAGTTCTTTTTATTCCGCATTCGTCGTTGCGGAAACAATATATGCAGCGCCCGAAGCCGACCACTCTCCGGCGACATACGCCTGCACGATATACGAGTAGGTCTGCCCCGCGCTTAACCCCGTATCCTCATAGGAGGTTTCAGTCAGATCGCTTGAAAGGATCGTGCATACGCCGTCATGATACTGCTTGACGGAATATTTCGACGCGCCCGTGACCGCCTGCCATGTAAGCGTTACCTTATTGTTTCCTCCCGTTGCCGTTACGATCGGCGCGTTCGCGTCTGTTCCCGATCCCGTCAGAACGATCCCGCCGAGCGCGGTCGCGAACCATTCGTCGATCAAAGCCTTCCCTTCCGCCGTCTCGGGATTGACCTTCTTTTCCTTGAACAGAATGTCCCCGCTATGGATCGTTGCTTTGTATTCCGCCTGTAAAGCCGTCCCGTTGTATTTTACGCCGCTGTCGTCCGACGTGCTTGCTTCCTCGCCCTGCGAAGAAAATTTCGCTTTCATGATCTTATACAGGTTGATCCTTCCGTCGGAACGCTGCGTCGACCAGATCACCATTCTGTCGGGGACGTAATCGTTCGCGTTTTCGACGACCAGATTGTTTTTATCGGCAAGAACGGTCGAACCGAAATAGCTTTTTTCTTCCTCCGCCGTCAGTCCGACGACCGTAAGATCGAGCGTGCCGCCCGATTTTGCGACGTAGGATTCTACCGCGATCCCCGAGGCGAACATACTCGCCGTATTCATTTTCGGTGTGTACTTGATCGTCACAAGGTCGGTCTCGATCTCCTCCACCTCGCCGTATGTAAGCGTATTCCCGCTGTCCTCCGTCAGAAGCGCGGTCGCGAACCGCTTCGTGCTGACCGACGGTCTGTCATGCTCTTTTACTGCCATTTTCCTTTTCCTCCAAATCTGTTGAAATTAAATATTCCTGTGAATACTGATGCCGGCGCGGATACGGCTCCGAGCTTTCATATCCGCTCACATCCGCGCCGCCCGCATAGGTAAAGCCTGCCTTCCGGAACGCGGCTTCCGTCCTGTCATACAGCGCATAATCGTATGCTTCGACGGTGATAATGCTCACCGATACC
>CAZKKZ010000073.1:0-5414 GCA_964553625.1 uncultured Ruminiclostridium sp. | reverse complement strand
GAACATTATCGGCGTAAAGGTTACGCTTCGCGGCGAATCGATGTACGAATTCCTCGATCGGTTATTTAATATCGCGCTTCCCCGTGTACGCGACTTCCGCGGGATCAACCCGAACTCGTTCGACGGACGCGGAAATTACAGCGTTGGGATTAAGGAACAGCTCATCTTCCCGGAGATCGATTACGAAAAGATCTACGCGATCCGCGCTATGGACATTAACTTCGTAACCAAGGCAAAAACAGACGAAGAGGCGAAAGAGATGCTCTCGCTGATGGGCGCTCCGTTCTCGAAATAAGAAAGGTTAAGGAAAAGAACTATGGCAAAGAAATCTATGATTGCGAAACAGCAGCGTCCTGCGAAGTTTTCCACCCGTTCTTACAACAGATGTAAAATATGCGGCAGACCGCACGCGTATCTTCGCAAATTCGGCATTTGCAGAATTTGCTTCAGAGAGCTCGCGTACAAGGGACAGATCCCCGGCGTGAAGAAGTCGAGCTGGTAATATTTTTCATCAAAAACTTATAAGGAGGAAGCAAAAATGCAGATTACCGATACTATCGCAGATATGCTTACAAGAATTCGCAACGCGAGCTCCGCGTAGCACCCTTCTGTCGATATTCCCTGCTCGAACATGAAAAAGCAGATCGCGCAGATCTTAGTGGACGAAGGGTATATCAAGAATTTCAGAGTGATCGAGGACAATAAGCAGGGCATTATCAGAATTACTTTAAAGTATACCGAAAACAAGTCACAGGTTATTACGGGCTTACGCAGAGTAAGTAAGCCGGGTTTAAGAATTTATTCGAGCAGCAAGGATATGCCGAAGGTTATGAAGGGTCTCGGGATCGCGATCGTTTCAACCTCGAAGGGACTTATGACCGACCGTAAGGCGCGCGAAGAGAACGTCGGCGGCGAAGTCCTCGCGTTCGTATGGTAATAAGGAGGAACAGATATGTCAAGAATTGGTAGAGCTCCGATCGCTGTTCCTGCCGGCGTTGAGGTAAAGGTAGACGGTTCAGCGGTTACGGTAAAGGGACCGAAGGGTACGCTTACGAGAGAGTTTAAGCCCTCGATGAAAATTACGTCGGACGGCGCCGTCGTTACGGTAGAGCGCCCCGACGACGAGGCGGGCAGCCGCTCGCTTCACGGACTTACGAGAACATTGATCCATAACATGATTGTCGGCGTGACCGAGGGCTTCTCGAAAACGCTCGAGATTAACGGCGTCGGCTACCGCTGCCAGAAGACGGGGAAGGATCTGATCATGAACCTCGGCTTCTCGCATCAGGTTGTTGTTTCGGATACGGAGGACATCACGATCGAAGCGCCTCAGCCGAACCAGATCATCATCAAGGGGATCGATAAGCAGAAGGTCGGACAGTTCGCGGCTGAAGTACGCAGCAAGCGTCCGCCGGAGCCTTATAAGGGCAAGGGCATCAAGTACGTGGACGAAGTCATCCGCCGTAAGGAAGGAAAGGCCGGTAAGGGCAAAAAGTAAACCGTCGGAAAGAGCTTGTTTTGTTATTATTTTTGGGGCATTTGGCTTGTCCCGCCCCGAACTTTTCGTGAAACACGCTCTTCTCAGATTGAAAGGAAGGTTATCCAGCATGATTAAACCGATTGACAGCAATAAAAACAGGATCAAGCGTCATCAGAGAATACGCGTAAAGATCTCCGGTACTGCTGCCTGCCCGCGCCTTAACGTTTTCCGCTCCGCAAAGAACATTTACGCACAGCTGATCGACGACGAGGCGGGCGTTACGCTTTGCGCCGCGTCCTCGAACGCGAAGGGCTTTGACGGCTATGGCGGAAACTGTGAGGCGGCGAAGAAGGTCGGCGCCGCGCTCGCGGAAAAGGCAAAGGAAAAGGGGATCACGGACGTCGTTTTCGACCGCTCCGGTTATGTTTATCACGGCAGAGTAGCGGCTCTGGCGGAGGGTGCGCGCGAAGGCGGACTCAATTTCTAATATTTTACAGGAGGATAAAGCTTTGGCACTGATACATGCATCAAAATATGAACTCGCCGAAAAAGTCGTAGCGATCAACCGCGTATCCAAGACCGTTAAGGGCGGACGTATCATGAAGTTCTCCGCGCTTGTCGTAGTGGGCGACGGGAACGGCGTCGTAGGCTTCGGCTTAGGGAAGTCGAACGAAGTTCCGGACGCGATCCGCAAAGGGATTGAGGACGCGAAGAAGAACCTCATCAAGGTTTCGTTAAAGGGTACGACCATTCCGCACGAGACTGTCGGAAAGTTCGGCGCGGGCGCCGTTTTAATGAAGCCCGCTCCCGAGGGTACCGGCGTTATCGCGGGCGGTCCCGTGCGTTCTGTCGTTGAAATGGCGGGGATCCGCAACATTCGTACGAAGTCGCTTCGCTCGAACAATCCCTGCAACGTAGTACGCGCGACGATCGCGGGTCTCGCTTCCTTAAGAAACGCGGATCAGGTCGCGGCGCTCAGAGGAAAGACCGTGAAGGAAATTTTAGGCTGAGATATGGCACGGTCTTTTCGGGAGACGCTTTAGGCGCTCCGCGCGAAAGGACCGGAACGGAAAGGACTGAATACAATGGCGTTAAAAATCAAATTGGTTAAGTCTCTGATCGGCCGTAAGGACAGTCATATCGCTACCGCGAAGTCTTTAGGTCTCAGAAAGATCGGCGACACGACGGAGCAGCCCGACAACGCGGCAACCAGAGGCAAGATCAAGGAAATTCATTATTTAGTTGAGGTCGCCGAATAAGCTCGGGTTTCTCAATGGAAAGGAACGGTCATAGAAATATGAAGTTACATGAATTATCTCCCGCCGAGGGCTCGACGAAGGAAGTAAAGCGGATCGGACGCGGTCACGGCTCCGGTCAGGGCAAAACGGCGGGCAAGGGACACAAGGGTCAGTGGGCTCGTTCCGGCGGCGGCGTAAAGCCGGGCTTTGAGGGCGGACAGACGAAGCTCGCGATGCGTATCCCGAAGCGCGGATTTAATAACATCTTCGCGTCGGAATTCGCGACCGTAAACGTATCCGATCTCGAGGCACGCTTTGAAAACGGCGCGGTCATCGACGACGCGGCTTTGATCGAAAGCGGCTTATTAAAGAAAACGCTTGACGGCGTAAAGGTCTTGGGGAACGGAGAAATTACGAAGAAGTTTACCGTGAAGGCGGCGAAGTTCTCCGCGTCTGCCAAAGAAAAAATTGAAGGGGCAGGCGGAAAGGCAGAGGTGGTATAATGTTCGAAGTTTTTCGGAACGCGTGGAAAGTCGCGGAGCTTCGTAAAAAGATCTTATACACCTTATTTATCATCATTATTTTCCGGCTCGGTTCGGCGGTCTTCGTACCGTTTCTCGACAGCAGCGCAATTTCCGGAATGCTCGGCGAGGGGACGCTTTTAAACTATCTCGATACCATGACGGGCGGATCGCTCAGTCAGGGAACACTTTTCGCGATGTCCATCACGCCGTACATCAACGCTTCGATCATCATTCAGCTTCTGACCGTCGCGATCCCGCCGCTGGAGCGGCTTCAAAAGGAAGGCGAAGAGGGAAGAAAAAAGCTGAATACGATTACGAAGCTGACCTCGCTGGGGTTGGCGCTCTTTCAGGCGACGGCGTTCTATTTCGCGCTCCGCAGCTATCATGCCGTAGCGTATACGAACGGCTTCGAGGGCGTTCTTGCGGCGATCACGATTATCGCGTGCTTCGTGGCGGGCGCGTCGCTCATTATCTGGCTCGGCGATCAGATCAACGAAAAGGGAATCGGAAACGGGATCTCGATGATCCTGTTCGCGGGTATCGTCGCAAGAGGTCCCTCGGCGGTGTTCTCGCTCGTCGTATCCATGCGGGACGATTTAAAGAACGCGATTTTCGTGCCGGTCATTCTGCTGATTTTTGTGGCGATGATCGCGCTTGTCGTGCTGATGACGAACGCGGAGCGGAGAATCCCCGTTCAGTACGCGAAAAGAGTTGTCGGAAGAAAAATGTACGGGGGACAGTCCTCGTATATTCCGGTAAAGGTTGCGATGGCGGGCGTTATGCCGATCATCTTCGCGATGTCGGTGATGTCGCTTCCGCAGACGATCTGCTACTTCTTCGGGATCACCGGGGACGGAACGAGCGGACACGATTTCTGGGAAGGCTTTGTGCGCCTGTTCAGTCAGAGCAGCTGGCTGTACGCGGTCCTTTATTTCTTTCTTATTATCGCGTTTAACTATTTTTACATCGCGATCCAGTATAATCCGGTAGAAATTGCCAATAATCTCAAGAAAAATAACGGCGCGATCCCGGGAATCAGACCCGGAAAGCCGACCTCGGAATTTATCCAGAACTCGCTTTCCAAGGTTTCCCTGATCGGCGCGATCTTCTTGGCGTTTATCGCGATTTTCCCGATTATTTTCCAGCAGCTGACGCACATCAACGTTTCGCTGGGCGGTACGACCATGCTGATCGTAGTCGGCGTTGCGCTTGAGACGGTTCGCTCGCTCGAAAGCCAGATGATGATGCGTCATCATAAGGGCTTCCTCGAATAAGGGCGGTAAGGTGAAACGATTTTAGGGCAGGCGAGCCGTTCGGCGCGCTTGTTCCGAAGCCGGACCGGCAGGGTTCGGGAAAGGAAAACCGGTATGAATTTAATTTTTTTGGGAGCGCCCGGCGCGGGCAAGGGCACACAGGCGGAGATCGTCTGCAAGAAGCTCGGGATCCCTGCGATCTCTACCGGCAATATGCTCCGTGAAGCGGTAAAGAATCAGACGCCCGCGGGCGTGGAAGCCAAGAGCTATATGGATCGCGGTGACCTCGTTCCGGACGAGATCGTGATCGGGATCTTAAAGGATCGGATCGCGAAGGACGACGCGCAGAAGGGATTCATTTTAGACGGATTCCCGCGCACGGTCGCGCAGGCGGAAACGCTTGATTCCATGGGCGTCCGGATCGATAAGGTCATCGAGATCGACGTGCCCGACGCGACGATCTGCGCCCGCCTTTCGGGCAGACGGGTCTGCGAGGGCTGCGGCGCTTCGTATCATGTGGAGCACAAGCCGACCAAGGTGGAAGGAATCTGCGACAGCTGCGGCGCGAAGGTCGTTCAGCGGATAGACGATAAGCCGGAAACGGTTCTCTCCCGTCTCGCGACCTATCAGGAAAAGACCGCGCCGTTAAAGGATTATTACAGCGCGAAGGGCAAGCTGAAAACGGTTGTCGGACAGGACACCATCGAGGATACCGCGAAGCTTACGCTCGAAGCGATCGAAGGGTAAGCGAATGATTCAGGTGAAATCGGCGGAGGAGATCAGCCGCATGATGAAGGCGGGCGAGCTTGCCGCGCAGGCGCTCGCGGTCGCGGGCAAAAACGCCGAACCGGGGATATAAACGTGGGAGCTCGATCGGATCGTCAACGAGATTGTCGTATCGAAGGGCGGACATACCCCC
>CAZKKZ010000072.1:0-5625 GCA_964553625.1 uncultured Ruminiclostridium sp. | reverse complement strand
CCGTTAGGCTGTCGTACAAATCATAGACAAAAATATTTTCGCTCTTGATCCCGCATTTCAAAAGATCGTTCAGGCATTTCGGAAGCACTTCGATCGCACCCGCCGAGTTTGCGGCGGTGGGAATGAAGATTGCTTTTGCTTCTTCGGGTGATTTTTTGAGCATTTTTAAAAACCGCGTTTCGATTGCCTTAGTTTCGAGTCCGCAGGAGGTAAGCATGACATTCATCTTGATGACCATTCCTTTCATTTCGGTTCCCGGTGCTTTTGAGCCGATGGCTTTCGCAGGATCGAGTTTTTCGGAAATTCCGCTTCATACGGGAAGGTGAGACGCTCCATCGCGTGATTCGCGACGGTTACGCGCTCGCCCTTTTCGTTGTACATCTCCGCCGGCGTAAATCGGATCGGATCGCGACCGGGGCAGAGGATCTCCAACTCGTCGTCCAGGGTAAAATGGTTGCGCTGGATCACGGTGACCTTTCCCGCGGAGCATTCGTCTACCACGCCCACGAAATCATAATTACGGAAATAGCGGCTGCTTTCATAATACTGCTCCGCGTCGTCGTGTTGAAAGAAAAATCCCGTACAATAGGGACGGTGGCTTACTTTTTCGACCTCACCGCGCGTCCATTCCGGCGCGGGTTCTCCGCGAAGCGCGTGATCCAGCGCACAGCGATACGCGTTGGTGACGATCGCCGTGTAATAAGCGGATTTTGCGCGTCCCTCAATTTTCAGACTGTCCGCGCCCGCCTCGATCAGCTCGGGAAGATGTTCGATCATACAGAGATCGCGTGAATTGAAGATGTACGTTCCCCGCGCGTCCTCGGTGATTTCGTATTGCTCACCCGCGCGGTTCTCCTCGGTCAGGTAGTACTTCCAGCGGCAGGGCTGCGCGCATTCTCCGCGGTTCGCGTCCCGCTGCGCCAGATATTTGGACAGCAGACAGCGCCCCGAAAAAGAAACGCACATCGCGCCGTGAACAAATACCTCCAGCTTCAGCTCCGGCGGGGTATTTTTCCGAATTTTCCGAAGCTCCTCCAGACCGGCTTCCCGCGCGAGAACAACGCGCTTTGCGCCGAGGCGGTATAATTCGTTCGCGGTTTCGTAATTCATGATTCCGACCTGTGTGGACATATGGATTTCAAGCTTCGGGGCGTATTTTTTGGTGAGGGATAAAACCCCGAGATCGGCAATGATCGCCGCGTCGATCCCTGTTTCGGCGGCTTCGTGAATAAAGCGCGGATAGGCGTCGATCTCGTCGTTCGTCGGAACGGTATTACAGGTCAGGTAGACCCTCACGTTTCGCCGGTGCGCGTATTGAACGGCGCGCGCAAGCTCCTCAAGGTCAAAGTTTTTGGGATTTGCGCGCATACCGAAGCCCTGTCCTCCGAGATAAACCGCGTCACAGCCGTAATCGACGGCGGCTTCAAGACTTTCGTATTCGCCGGCGGGCGAGAGAAGCTCGGTCAACGTTGATGTCATTCCTTTCCTGCTTGATACGGTTTTCAATTTACGCGAGCCCCGCGAGAACAAGGTTCGCCTCATGCTCTTCCTGTGTCGCGGCATAGTAAACCTCGCCCGTTTCCTCGTTCGCGCAGAAGTAGTAGTAATCGGTGCTCGCCGCGTTTAACACGGCGTTGATCGCGTCCAGTCCGGGATTGCAGATCGGTCCCGCGGGAATCCCGCTGCAAACATAGGTGTTATAGGCGTTGGCGAAGCGGCTGTACCGCGTTGACGAGGCTTCGAGGTGAGGTCTGATTTCATTTTCGACATAAAGCACGGTAACGTCCGACTGTAAATTCGGATAATTTTCCGAATCATGAATACGGTTTAAGAAAACGCTTGCGACATAATACATATCCTCGACGTCGGCGGCTTCCTTTTGAACCATGGAGGCAAGTGTGATCGTTTCGTCAAGCGTTAAGTCCAGCTCGCCCATTTGCTTGTACATCTGCTTTGTCATTTTTTCGTTAAAGTTTTGGTACATTTTTTTGGCGGCTTCCTCGGCGTTTTGAATCTCTCTTTTTCGCTGCGCGTCCTCGTTTTTCTTTTTCTCGTCCGCAGAGTCGTATTCAATTTCGGGAACGTCGAGAATCGCGTAAAATTCATACGTATCGGGGAATAAATACCCCTCGAGCTGATTGAACTTTGTTGATTTTTCACGGATTCGACGCTCGAAATCGTAATTGTTCTGAATGTTTTTGTAATACTGTTCAAAATCCTCGGCATAGCAGACTTTATTTTCCTCGAGAAGCGCGCCGATCTCCGCCGCCGTCATTCCCTCGACGATTCGGATCGTGACGGTTTTATACTCGACATTCCTGTTCTGAAGAGTGCTGAAAAGCGTCATATAGGACATCGTGGAGCTGAGGGTATAGGTTCCCGGCTGAAAGGTATTCGATTTGTCGGTAAAATCGGCGAAGAATTTAAAGAACTTCTCGGAATGAATAATGTTGTTCTCGCGGAGGATTGCCGCGACGGTATTCAAATCCGCGTCGTTCGGAATCTCGACGTCGATTCGGAAATCATTTGTCGCGATCCCCGTCAGGTCGAGCGCGAAGGTTACGATATAAGAGGAGATATAGGCGGAAACGCCGATGATCACGACCGAAAGAAACGCGCCGATCAGAATATAGGCAAAGGTGCGTGACCTTTGCCGCTGTTTTTCATAGCGGATTTTCATTTCGGAAATCTCCCGGCGGGAGCGTCTTTCTTCTTTTTGCTCCTCTGTTTCTTCCTCGGGGACTTTGCTTTTCGCCGTTGATCCGATCTCCATCATTTGCGTGGCGGCGGTATCGTAATGAACGGGCGTTTTTTCCGATTCGTCGTAATACGAGAGCGCTTCCTCGTCCGTATCGGGGAGCTCTTCCGCCGATTCCGCGGCGGAGGGGATGCGGAGGGAAGCTCTTGCGGAATTTCCTCCGGGAGTCCGTTCTTTCTTTTTATTTTTAACCGAAAATAAAACGTCGGAAAGATCAGCCGTTTCTTTCGCTTTTTTTGGAGACAAGGAAACCGCGGCTTCCGTTTTTACGGGAGCCGTATCTTCGTCGCCGCTATGTAAAAATGCGGCGAGACTTTCCACATTGTCGTTTTTTCTGTCGTCCAAAATTGAATCATCCTTTCCGCCGCAGGGAAGACGTCCGTCTTATTTTTTGCGGCGATTCCTTAAATCAATGACCTCTTCGTCGGTGATCAGCAGATGAACCGGGAGGTCGAACGGCTCCTTCGGAATTTCTCCCAAAAAGCTTTGATAACAGATTCCGACGGATAAACCCCGATAGTCCTTTAAGAAGCGGTCATAATAGCCTCCGCCGTAGCCGAGACGATACCCGTCGCGGTCGAACGACAGGGCGGGCGTAATACATACCGAATCGGCTTCCCCTTGAAATTCCTCCGATCCGGTCGGTTCCGGAATCCCGAAGGCGCCCGCGCGAAGCTCAGACAGCGCGTTAATACGAAAAAAACGCATAGTTCCCTCGGCACATCGGGGGACATAAACCGCTTGATTTTGGTTCAGAAGCTCCTCGAGCAGGGGCTTGGTATCCACTTCGATCGGCGTCGATACATAGCAAAGAACCTGCCGCGGCTTCATTTTTTTTATCAGCGCTACAAGCTTAGTATGAATAGAATCGTCGCTTTTTTTCTTGGTACATTTATCCATGCCGCGCCGTCGGGATAAAAGCTCCCGGCGCAGGCTCTCTTTCGTCAGCCGCATTGAATGGATTTCCGGATTTTATCGGCGGTTTTCTCGTCGGTCAGTACGGAGCAAAGCGTCAGACCGAATTCGATTGCCGCTCCCGCGCCTTTGGCGGTAACGATCTTCCCATCGCGAACCACAAGCGCGTCGGAAATCTCCGCCCCGTTTAAAAATTGCTCAAAGCCGGGGAAGCAGGTCGCTTTTTTCCCGATCAGCAGATCCTTTTTCCCCAGAATGGACGGCGCCGCGCAGATTGCCCCGATCCATTTATCGTTCTTTACGCAGTAGTCGATCGTATCTTGTACGGTTCTGCTTTTCTCGAGATTCAGCGTTCCGGGCATTCCGCCGGGAAGCAGGATCATGTCGAGGTCTTCGGTGGGGACGAAATCGACCTCGGTAATATCGGGCACTACGGCGATTCCGTGAGAGCTTACTACGATTTCCTCGCCGATCCCGACGGTGACGACCTTGATCCCGCTTCTGCGCAGAATGTCAATGGGCGCGATTGCTTCCGTTTCTTCAAAGCCGTTTGCCAAAAAACAATAAACCATTTTATTTTCCTTTCTGTTCAACCGTTTCGCCGATCCGAAGACCGTTAGAACATGTTCTTATTTTCAAGCCTTCGGATCAATTCGTTCCGGATTTCCGATACCGGACGGGGATTCCCGTCGTTTCCGTCACAGCGGATCACTTCCCAGCCGCACCGTTTTCCGACATAAAGAGCCGCCTCGCGGCAAGCGGTTAAAAAGGGAATGTTTCGTTCATGAAGATCTTTTTTTTGCTCGTTCCCGCCATAGCGCGCGGTCAGAAGCTTTTGGGAGATCTCAATCGGCATATCTAAAAAAAGCGTTATTTCCGGCTCGGGAAGTCCGAGCTTTCGGTATTCAAAATCAAACAGCCATGTCAGATAATTTTCCCATTCTGTTTCCGGGAGCTTTGTCATTTGATAAATGGCGTTTGAGGAAGTGTATCGGGCGGAGAACAGCGGCAAGCCGCTTCGATAAAGAGCTTCCCAATGCGTTTTATAGCTTGTATACCGATCGACCGCGTACATTGCGCTCGCGGAATAGGCGCTCACGGCGGGATTTTCTTCGTGGTATGCGCCGGAAAGATAATCGCTGATTATTCTTCCGCTATGGCTATTATAATACGGAAATGTAATAAAATTTGCGTTTTTGTATTTTTTTTGCAGGAGTTCAAGCTGGGTCGATTTTCCACAGCCGTCCAGCCCTTCGATTACGATCAGCATTTCCCGAATTTCCTTCCCGACGAAAGAATGTTCCTGTTTTTGAAATAAACGAACAAACTTCCTTCCGAATCATGATTCTTTTGTTTATTCTACCATATTTATCCTTTTACGTCAAGTAAAAATAAAATTTTCCGATGGGAAATTTTATGACGACGCATGATCAGAACTGCAAAAATTTTTAAAAAAGCACTTGACAAGACAGAGCTTGCGTGATATAATGTATAAAGTTTAATGTAAATGTGTTGAAAAGGTTGTAAAAATTCGGTAGATGTGTATGAATTGTATTGCATAGATTGAGGCGTGGCTCAGCTTGGTAGAGCGTTGCGTTCGGGAGCATAGAACCGTCGGAGCGCGTCGTAAAGCCGTTTGTTGCATATTTCCTTTGACACTACACCGTTACGGCAATTTCGTCGGGCAGAAATCCGGGTCAAAAATCTCTTTGACCACATATTTGACCACTTACACCAAATTCGGGGTGAAAAAAATTCTATGATCGAGACGTGGCTCAGTTTGGTAGAGCGCCGCGTTCGGGACGCGGAGGTCGCGTGTTCAAATCACGTCGTCTCGACCACAAACCGCATTACAAAGCCATTTATAGGCTGTGTGATGCGGTTTTAATTTTTATGCAGTAACATTTTGTTACCTCATCTTCAAAGCTACCGTTTCGGTAGTTTTGAAGGGT
>CAZKKZ010000071.1:0-5741 GCA_964553625.1 uncultured Ruminiclostridium sp. | reverse complement strand
GGATACCTTGCCGATAACTCGGCGAGTTGGTTTAAAATATCTGTTGTGTTGCGTCTCAATTGTTATGTCCTTCTTTATCAAATTCAATTTTCTCTATATCATCTTCATATTTCCAGGCAAAACCTCCTGATTTTTTTTGCAATCCTTTTGCGGCGCTTCTTATTCCTTTTGAATCAACACCTATTTCTCGGGCAGCCTCTGCAATTGAATCAAATCTTTTTATGACGTGCATATCTTCTGATAATTGTAGCACAGCGCGTTTCGCTTCTTTTTTAGGTAAACCACCAACAGAAGTTTTTAACGCTTCTTTTTTTCGCTTTTCTTCTAATCTTTCTAAGCGTTGTTTTTCTGTTTCTTGACGTTTGATTTGGTTCTCTTCCTGCTTTTTCAGTCGCTCTTGTTTTTTATACCATTGCTGAATCGCTTTATCTCGTCGGGCTTCCAATTTAAATGTGCTTATGTTGAAACTTTTCAGCCTTTCTATTCCCTCGTCTAAAATATCAATTTCGTTATCATAATCCTTGAGGCTCTGGTAAGCTAAGGCGTAAGCTTCATAAAGGGAAAACGAACAATAGCCTTTGTCTCTCGCTTTATCAAACAACAAAATTGCTGCTTGAAAATCGCCGTTTTTTCTCAAATCATTTCCCTCATTGAAAAAAGAAAATCCGTCATCATAGCCTTTTCCGATGTTATTCTGTATCATATTTAACGAAGAACGTTCGTTGATCGGATTTATTTCTATTTCAGATCGACTTATAAGCGGAACTCCTGATTCGTTGAATTCCGGACTTTGACATATCGGCATTTCCGGTATATCCGGTTTGATTATGAAAGAGGCTATATCTTTTACATACCGACATTGCGTAATAAATAATTGATATACACAATTCGCGTCATCCATGGCGTTATGAGTGTTATTCGCGTTAAGCCCAAATTCTTCTACCAATGTCTTTAGCTTATGATTTGGCATATCGGGAAAAACGGCTCTGCTGATTTGTAAGGTGTCTATGTAATTATTGGCAAGGGTTTTTCCGAAAATTCTTTTATACGCCTCATCAATAAATTTAATATCAAAGTTCGCCGCGTTATGAGCTACAAGTATGTAATTATCGATAAAATGGTCAAACTCAAAAAGAACGCTTCCTATTTTCGGGGAATTTGCGACTGTGGCATTGCTGATACCGGTTAACTTAGTGATTGTTGCGCTTATAGACCGATTGGGATTTACGTATTGATTAAAATTCCCGATAATATGAGAATCAGATACTTTAATAGCTGAGATTTGTATGATTTCATCATTGTAAGGAGACAAGCCCGTTGTTTCTAAATCAAAAAAAACGTAATTTCCTTTTATACTGCCCTTAAAGTTATCGGGGCAACTAACTCGATTCGGCTTCTTTTGCCCGGAATCATTGTTTTCAACAGTTTCGTTTTTTTCGATTTTGTCTTTAAAAAGAAGAATGCCAATTGCAAAGGCGAAAACGCAGACTAATACCCAAAATATCGGGGAGGAAAACAACGATTGCAGAACGGCGATTGAAATCAAAAGCACGATAATGATAGCGATTATATGCATTTTGTCATATCCTCCGTTAGTTTCAATCAATGTGCGAAAAAGCCGAATAATAACGCTAAGAATTGAAAAATAACTACTGCCGCTAAAATGGCCGTGGCTGAACTGATTGATTTGAGCAACCTCTGATTTTTACGTTCCGTTTCCTCAATCCGCAGTAAGATTGCCGTAACATCGTCGTTCGCGTTTACACGGAAAGGCAGTGGCGCAGAAACCGCGCTTGGGTTTGCTTCGCAAGTTTCACATGTCACTTTTCCTTCGGGAATCTCCGCACCGCATTTTAAACAAGTTGCCATAATAAACCTCCGTATTTCATAAATTTTTTATTACTTGTTTTACCAGTCCCACCACTCGAAGCTGGAGGGCATCCTCGCCTTCAAACCGTCGTGTTTGATACTCAGGATTGATCGACCGAAGCTCGATCCAATTTTTTCCGTAAACAATTTTCTTCACGACAGCTTCTTCACTGTCCAGCATGATGACCGCGATCGAATGGCTTTCCACGCTGTCCTGCTTTCTTACGACGATTGTGTCCCCGTTCTCGATTTTCGGATACATACTATCGCCTTTTACTTTAATCGCGATAAAATTTTCCGCGTCATACGCGTTATTGATTACTACGGGAATATAGTCGCATATATCGGAACAGGCATAAGCACCGAATCCCGCCGCCGCGCTTTCAAAGACGGGGATATTGTAAATTCCGGTTGTGATGATTTCAGAGACGTTAGAATCAATACGTAATGTTTTTTCGCTGGTTTCTATAATGAAAGAGGAAGGGCTAACCTCGAAAAAATCGGCAAGTTTTTTTATTGTATCACGCTTTAGATTTTGTACAAGACCGCTTTCCCATTTTTGGACAGCGGCTTTTTTTACCCCTACAACATCTCCCAATTCTTCTTGTGTCATTCCTTTGGAAAGTCTTAATGATTTGATGTACTTTCCTACTTCGCCCATCTAATCATCCCTCCTTTGTCAAATTAAGTGTATCATAATTTTATACAAAAGTCAAGCGGTTTTTAAAAAAATATAAAAAAAAGATACAAAAGGGGTTGACAAGTGGAAATTTATATGCTATTATTGAGGTATCGAAAAAAGATACAAGGAGGGTTGAACGTGAATAAAAGAAAATTTCTTGCAATGCTTGCTGCGCATGGAGAAAATCAGGCAATCCTTTCAAACGCATTAGGAATGTCAAGAATCACGCTTAGCAGAAAGATCAGCGAAAATCATAACTCGGTTTTTACTCAGCCGGAAATTATCGCGATTAAAAAGAGATATGATCTAAGTTGTGAGGAAGTGGACGATATTTTTTTTACTAATTGAGTATCTTTAAAAGATACTTTACAACACCTACACCGCCGAGAGGAAGTGAATTCATGCTTTTAAATCTTAAAACCGAGATTGTCCGAAAACGGCTTTCGGCAGCACGGATCGCTTCGAGTATCGGGATTTCCGAGCGATCCATGTCATGCAAGATTCACGAGAAGGTAGACTTTACTCGTTCCGAGATGTACGCGATTCATGGGAAATTTTTCCCCGAAACGGATATGCGGTATCTGTTTGAATCCGTCGATGAACATTGACCGGCTTTTCAGCCATTAAAACGAAGGGGGGGTGAAACAAAATGAAATTGCATATTACAGGAATCGAGGAAGCGATTAAGAAGATCAAACGCTTAGAAGAAATCGTTAAAGAAGCAGAAGACATACTTTGGTATACGCCGAGATCGGCGACCTGCGCGAGCAGATGAAAATGCTCGATGAAACGGGCGAAATGCTCCGGGAGACCTTCGGACATCTGGTGGACGATCCCGGACGCGTGATTGACCCCGAAGAGATCATTCAGTTTGAAAAAGCCTTTACCCGCTTGATCTCCCAGCGGCTGAATATCGGCGCCGCCATTGATAAAAAGCGGAAAATGATGCTCGACATCGATAAGGAAAACGTTATGACGATCTCGGCGGCGCTCCGCTCGATCCCGAAGCAGCCGGAAAAGAAGGAAAGCGCGCTGATGGCGGCGCTGCGGGGAGACGATGAAGAAATATAGGTAAACACACCGTTTTGCAGTCAAATGCAAGCGTTGTTTTTATACACAAAAAAATTAAACAGGAGGTAACACAATGCACAAATTCAGAAAACCCGAATACCGCGCGACGCCTACGCCTAAGAGCCTTACCGAACAGCGGGCGGAAGCGGTACGGGAAATGCAGGCGATCGTAGCGGCTTCGCAGACCGAAACGCGCGCGATCACCGACGAGGAGAATCAGCGGCTGGAGGAGCTGGAGAAGTCTGTCAAGGACATCGACAGGACGCTTGAAGCACAGAAGAGAGCGCTGGAAATGTTAAAGCCGGCGACTGACCGGAAAGAACCGGAAGGCGGCGACCCTTCCGAGCCGACCGGCGAAACGGATATTCCCGAAGCGGACAAGCGCGCGTTCATGGATACGGTTCACTGCCTTGTCGAAAAGCGCGCGGGGGAGCAGAAATTCACGATGGGCAATAACGGCGCGATTATTCCGCAGTCGATCGCCCGCCGCATTATCACCGAGGTGAAGCAGATCTGTCCGATTCTTGCGGGCTGTACGATGTATTCGGTCAAGGGGACGCTGAAGGTTCCCGTGTACGGAAACAAAACCGTCGGCAGCACCGAACACAATATCACCGTCGGCTATCAGGAGGAATTTACGGAGCTTACCGCAGATGCGGGGGCGTTCACGTCGATTGACCTCACGGGATTCCTGGTCGGCGCGCTTACGCTGATCGGAAAATCCGTGATCAACAATTCCGATCTTCCCGTTTTTGACTTTATCATCAGCGAAATGGCGAAGCGGATCAAGATCTGGATTGAAAAGGAGCTCCTTATCGGCACGACCGGAAAATGCACGGGCGCTTTATCCACTTCAACGATCGTAAAGGCGGGAAGCACTTCGGCGATCTCGGCGGATACGCTGATCGACCTCCAGTCCGCCGTGCCGACCGATTATCAGGCAAACGCCTGCTGGACGATGCACCCGAAGACGTTCGCCGCCCTTAGAAAGCTCAAGGATTCCACGGGTCAGTACCTGCTCCAGCAATCGCAGAATATCGTCAACGGTTTCCCGTATATGCTGCTCGGAAAGCCCGTTTACCTTTCCGACAATATGCCGCAGATCGGGTCGGGCGCAAAAGCGGTCCTTTACGGGGATTACAGCGGTCTTTCCGTCAATATGCGGGAGCAGATCGAAATGCAGGTGCTTCTCGAAAAGTACGCGACGCAGCACGCGGTCGGAATTGTTTCCTGGTTCGAGATCGACAGCAAGATCACCGAGAAGGAAAAGCTCGCGGTGCTGGAGATGTCGGAGGCGGCGTCTTAAGCGTATGAAGATCAGCGAGGTATCAATCGAATACGCAAAGGACTACTGCGGTGTGAGCGACGCGGGGGAAAGCGGCACGATCAAGCTGTGTATGGAGGCGGCAAAGGCGTTTGTCCTCGGGTTTACGGGACTGGACGCCGAAGCCGCCGAACCGCACGAGGATCTTACCGCCGCGTATCTCGTCCTGACCAACGAGATGTACACGAATCGGGACTATACCGTGGAACGGGCGGCGGAAAATCCCTTCGTAAAGCGGATTCTCGCACTGCATTCGGTAAACTATTTATGACATTTAACAAGAAACTGCGGCTCGTGAAGCTTGAGCGGCAGAACGGCAGCGGCGGCTTTACGGAGGTCTCGTCAAGAACGATCTGGGCGAACGTCCGCGACATCGGCGTTACCACCAAGTATACGGCAGCCGCCGCAAACCGCGAAGCGCAGTTGCAGGCGATCTGTCACCGAAAGGAAGCCGAAGGGTATACGCACGCCGATTACGAAGGGTACCGTTACCGGATCGAAAGCACGGGAGCTGCGGACAATGACAGGCACATTAAACTGATCCTTGCGAAGGGCGGGTGAGGGAAAGTGACCGTGATCACCGAAAAAGTCAACGAGGTTCTCGCTTCGGTGTTCGGGCATTACTACAACGCAATGCCCGAATTCGCCGAGGGCGAAGAGCCCGACGTATACGCGGCGTATTTTATCCGGGAAAAGCCCGCAGATTTCGCGAGCGGCGTGTATCACGCAAAAACCTACTGGGTATCGGTGAGCATTATCACCGTCGAAGCATACGATTATGCGCTGTATGACAGG
>CAZKKZ010000070.1:2246-6735 GCA_964553625.1 uncultured Ruminiclostridium sp. | reverse complement strand
CCGCCGTACTGACTTAAGATATAACTTGCAAGTCTCGGATTCCTGTTATTGATCTTCACCGGAAATTCCGTTCGTTTTTCAAATATAAACATAGCGCTTCCCCCCTTACATCATCTGCTCGCCCGGCCATGTGCCGCAAAGCCAATCCCATTCGCCGTTGCAGCCCGCGCCGCACGCGCGCAGCGGGTAACAGCAGTTTTCAAACGCCTCTCGGCAGGTCTCATACTGACGGCAAGCCTCGCGGAACAGCTCGAGCGCGCGCGTATCGTTCGGATGCGTGTCCAGATAAAGCTGCAAATCGGTCACGTAAAATCCCGCCTCGCTTACGCCCTTTAAAAGCTGCGCACAGCTCGGCTTCATGTTATTTTCCATTCCATATCCCCCTCTCGTACTCCTCGATCCCGATATTCAGTTCGGGGAAAACCGTACCCTGCTGAAGCGCCACGGACGGCGGATAAACCTTTCCGAGCTGCTGAACGGGAACGTATGCGTATCCGACCCTCTGCTCGCAGGCACGGCTCGTCTCATTCTCACATTGATTCATAATATACCGTTCCTTTCCGACGCGGGAAAAGCTCCCGCAATTCCATAAATAGGCGGTGATTCCGCTTAGTTTATAGTATGCTGCCGCGCCGAAAGCTGTTACCGAAGGCGTTTTTCCTTTTCCTTTTGTGCAATCGTTCCTCCCGTCCCGTTTGTCCCTGCGGAATTGCCGCTTTGCTCTTTTGGGAGAGGCGATTTTTCGTCAACGCAAAAACCGCCCCGGCGATCCGATCCCCCGGGCGGTTTTCCTTCTAAAGAATCACACTATAATCCGCATTCCAGCTGACAGTCATACGGCTCCGCCTCCGTGTGGCTCCGATCGTAAACGGCAGCCTCCGCGCACCCCATTCGGCGGTAAAACATCTGGCTTTCATAAGCGGAATGCGCGGAAATATAAAGCTTTTTCGCGCCGTGCTCCTTCGCCCACCGCTTCGCGGCGCTAAAGAGCGTTTTCCCGATCCCCCTGCCGCGCAGCTCCTCGGAAACGTGCAGGCTCGAAAGATCGAGATACTGCTGTTCTCCCCCGAAAAGCTTCGGCTCGACCGATACAAAGCCCTTCAGCCGCCCGCCGTCAAACGCGCCGTGTACGAAGCCTCCGCTTGAAAGCGTTCGCTTCAGACAGAAGATCAGCGTCCGGTAGTCCTCCTCCGACCAGTCGTCGGTAAACGGATCGTCTTTGACGACCCATTCTCCGTTCTCTCGGCGAAAACATTTCGTCACAGCCTGATGTCGGACAAAATCCGAAAACAGCTCCCTGCTGATTTCATTTTCGGTTAAATCCCGATATTCGATCACCGTAATCTCCTTCCCGCCGTTCGTTCTCGTTCCGTTTCACAGCAAATACCCAACCCCGCCGACAAACACCGCTTTGATCTCATCTTCGTCATATTCCAGCCGCGCCGTGATCCGCGAAGCCGCGCCAAGCTCCCGCCCCTGCTCAAAAGCATAGCGGGACTTTCTTTCGCCGTAACGGAACAGGTAGCAGGCAAGCGCGCCGCTCGAAGTCCCCGTGGCGGATTCCTCGTCGATCCCGTAAAGCGGCGCGAAATTCCGGCAAACCGCGTCGATTTCACCGCCCTCCGCGAGCGCGTGAACGCCGACCGCGTTCTTTTCCTTGCTGAGCCTCTTCATTGCCTCAAAATCGGGCTTTAACCGCGCCAGCGCCGCTTCCGACCGGATCGGCAAAAGAATATCGCGAAGCCCCGTCGAAACGATCCGGATCGGAAGCCCGGGCGCGAACGCCTTTTCGTCAAAGCAGCCCGACAGCTCCGACGGCGCGAGGATTTCCGCGTAGGTTGGTCGGTTCTGCTCCATCAGCACCATGCCGTCCGTATGCACATGAATCCGTAAAATTCCCGCGCCCGTTTCGATCGTACAATCCCTTTTCGGAAGCTTATTGAACGCGTTCAGCACGACAAACGCCGCGACGGTCGCGTGTCCGCAGAGCGGAACCTCGTCCGTCGGCGTAAAGTATTCGAGCCGAACGTCCGCCGTCTCCGATCCGGACAGGAAAACCGTTTCCGAATAACCAAGCTCCCGCGCGATCCTTTTCTTTTCCGCACGGGTCAGCGCCGAGGCGTTCAGAACGACGCCCGCCTTGTTTCCGCCCGCGCCGTCCTTACTGAACGCGCTTGCCCGATAGATTTCCATGATTTGCAGCCTCCTTTTTCGTTTCGGTTGCTTGTCCCATTATATCATTTTCCGCACACCCCTGTCAACCGCGCCTCCTCACTTATTCCCAAAAATCCGTCCAAACCCGTCCTGTTTTTCGGCAAACCGCCAAACCGCCGCTCCCGTACTTGACGAATCGCTTCTTTTATGGTATTATTACAAATGTACCGCCGTCGCATTTTCGCGAAATAACGCGGTAACAAAGTGCCATAAAAAAGACAAGAACAAAAGAAAGGACAACCGAAAATGAAAATGTTCAAAAAAATCGCGGCTGTTGCCGCCGCGCTCGGGATTCTCGCTTCGGCGGGCTGTTCCGCTTCCGAAAAAACGGACTGGGAGTACATCAGCGATAAGGGCGAGCTTGTGATCGGGATCACGCTTTTCGAGCCGATGAACTACTACGACGAAAACGGCGAGCTTACGGGCTTTGAGACCGAATTCGCGCAGGCGGTCTGCAAAAAGCTCGGCGTAACGCCGAAGTTTCAGGAGATCGACTGGAACCAGAAGGAGACCGAGCTGAAATCCAAGGCGATCGACTGTATCTGGAACGGTCTGACCGTGACCGAGGAACGCAAGGCGAACATGGCGTTTACCGATCCGTATGTCGATAACCGTCAGGTGCTCATAATCCGGAAGAGCGACGCCGAAAAGTACGTGACCGAGTCCGACCTTACGGGCGTAAAGTCGGCGGCGGAAAGCGAATCGGCGGGACAGACGGCGATTGAGGAGAGCGAGGCGCTTTCCTCGGGCGAGTTTGTCGGCTGCGCGGCGCAGAGAGACGCGCTTCTCGAGGTAAAGGCGGGAACGGTGGACGTCGCCGTAATCGACTACGTAATGGCGACCGCGTCGATCCGCGAGGACACCGACTATTCCGATCTGATGATCGTGGAGGGGATCAATCTTGCCCCCGAGCAGTACGCGATCGGGCTTCGCTTAGAGGATACCGAAACGCTCGCGAAGGTAAACGCGGCGATCAAGGAGCTTGCGGACGAAGGCGGGCTTCAGACCCTCGCGGAAAAGTACGGCTTACTCGACGTACTCGCGTATAAATAAGAGAACTTGTGATGATCCGTTCCCGCCGAATCGGAAGCGGGAACGGATCGCTTTTTATTCGGCACGGGGCGCGGATTCCGCTCCCCGCAAAAAATACAGAACCGCTTCTTAGGAGAACGATAAAATGAGCCTTCTTGAGGTAACGCTCCAGCTGCTCGACGGCTTTTCAAACACGCTTCTGATCTTCGGGATCACCTTGGCGCTCGCGCTCCCGCTCGGGCTGTGCGTGGCGTTTTGTACTATGTCGAAATTCAAGCCGCTTCGCTGGATCATGAAAACCTTTGTCTGGATCATTCGCGGAACGCCGCTCATGCTTCAGATCATTCTTGTTTTCTACGGACCGGGACTTTTATTCGGCGCGAAGCCGATCGACCGTATGCCCGCGGTCATTGTCGCCTTTGTCGTCAATTACGCCTGTTATTTCTCGGAAATTTACCGGGGCGGGATCGAAAGTATCCCGCAGGGGCAGTACGAGGCGGGACAAGTCCTCGGCATGACCAAGCCGCAGATTTTCTTCCGCGTCGTTTTATTTCAGGTCATCAAGCGGATCCTCCCCCCGATTGGAAACGAGATCATTACGCTCGTGAAGGATACCTCCCTCGCCCGCGTCATTGCCGTTACCGAGCTGGTTAAGGCGGCGCAGGATATTGTCGGGCTGAAATCGATCATCTGGCCGATCTTCTATGTCGGCGTGTTCTACCTGCTGTTCTGCGGGATCCTGACGCTTCTGTTCGGCTGGATCGAACGAAAGCTCGACTATTACAAGGGATAAGGAGGAGCAAAATGCCGATTCTGGAAGTATGCGGTCTGCATAAATTTTTCGGAAAAAACGAGGTTCTGAAGGGGATCGATTTCAATCTGGAAAAGGGGACGGTTCTCTCGATCATCGGCTCGTCGGGAAGCGGAAAGACCACGCTTCTGCGCTGTCTGAACTTTCTCGAAACGCCGGACCGCGGAACGATCACGGTAAACGGCGAGGTGATCTCCGACGAGGAGCTCCGCAAAAAGACCGACGAAAAAACGCTTCGGAAAAACCGCCTTCATTTCGGGCTGGTGTTCCAGTCGTTTAACCTTTTTCCGCAGTATACCGTTCTCCGGAACCTGACGCTCGCCGCCGAGCTGCTGGAGAAAAAGGGGGCGGACAGAGCCGTGCTTTCCAAGGAGCTGACGGAACGGGCAATGAAGCTGCTGGATCGGGTCGGGCTTGCCGACCGCGCGGGCG
>CAZKKZ010000070.1:0-2146 GCA_964553625.1 uncultured Ruminiclostridium sp. | reverse complement strand
TGCTCAACCCCGATATTCTCTGCTTCGACGAACCGACGAGCGCGCTCGATCCCGAGCTGACGGGCGAGGTGCTGAAGGTCATCAAGGGACTGAAATCCTCGGACAGCACCATGATCGTCGTCACACACGAAATGACCTTCGCGAAAAACGTTTCGGATCGGGTCATGTTCATGGCGGACGGGATCATCGAGGAAATGGGAACGCCGGCGGAAATTTTCGATCAGCCGAAAAGCCCGAAGCTGCAAAGCTTTCTGGCGAATTCCATGGAGCTGAATTTATAATTGATAAAACGGGAGGGTTTTCTATGAACGAGTTATGCCAAATTATCATGAGTTTTTACATAGTACATAATTTACAAGTGACATGACTTGAAGTCATAGACGAAATGAGCGAGGTGAGCGAGCATGAAGGTGCGTAAAAAAGTATTTGAGCTGTCGTCGTTAACGAAATACAGACAGTATGAGCGCAAGCTCTGGCTGATCCCTTTGGCGTGTCTGAGTTTTATAGCTGCGTCCGTCGGGAAAACAGCCTTGGCTGAGCTTATTGAAAATCCGGATATTGCAACGGTATTCGGTATTGTAATGCTGCTTTTTTTGCTGACGCTGATATTATCGGTCATTCCCTTTTTTATAGGAAAAATTATTATCAAAACGTATATAAAAACAACCATACGCAACTGCACCATTACCAATATGCGGGATTTTGATTATTACCGTGAAAAGCTGACGGGCTTATCGCCGGCGACGATCAGTATTCTGACCGATTTGGAGATCGAGCAGAAAAAAGACGTGGCCGCTTCTGTTTTGCAGTATGAAAATCTCGGGCTGTTAACCGAGACTTCGGATAATACATACCGTGCCACGGAGAAATATTACCGCTGCGGCGACTTGAACGAAAGCGACCGCTATTTAATAGAGCATTTGGAAAAAGGCGATTTTGACTGGGAGAAGGATACAAAGTGGGAACGTCTGGTCATGGAAGAAGCAATTTCGGAGGGATATGTCAATAAAAAGGTAATTCGGAATCAGCGCGGCTCTAAAAAGGGCTGTCTTGTTCCGCTGGCGGCGGGGCTTGTCTGGTTTTTATGGGGGGTAAGCGCAATGCAGAGACTGAATGATTTTGGCGCGATTATAGATACTGCTCCGGAAAACATGAGCTTGGCGGAACAGGTGAATTTTCTCAGTCAGAATAACCTTTGGCTTGGATGTGCAGAAATAATCCTGCTGTTCGTTTATATGATGTTTATGGTAGCGTATGTGCTGTCCCTCACCCGAGTGGGCGCGATTATCATAAAAAATAACAAACCGATAAAACGCACGGAATACGGCAATTATATGGCGGAATGCATATACGGAATGAAAAATTTTATCCATGATTATTCCAACTTAAGCGAGGCGGACAAACGTCATGTGGTTCTATGGGAAGACTATCTTGTGTACGCGGTTGTACTGGAAGAAAATACGGAAATCGTAAATGAAATATTAAGAACAAGGAGAAGATCTTTATGATGGTATGGATTATTGCGATTGCGGTTCTTGTTGTGATTGCCGTAATTATGACGGTGGAGTATAATAGTCTGGTGGTACTCAGAAACAGAGTGGACAATCAGTCCGCCCATGTGGATGTGCAGCTGAAACGCCGGGCAGAGCTTATCCCCAATCTTATTGAGATCGTAAAAGGATATGCGAAATTTGAAAAATCAACCCTTGCCAATATTGCGCAGCTCAGAAGCAAGGTGATAAATTCCGTCAATACGAGCGAAGCCTGTGACGCCGACGCGGAACTTGGCAGGGTATGTTCACGGGTACTGGCGCTCGGGGAAAGCTATCCGGAGCTGAAAGCAAATGCGGGCTTTCTGAAATTGCAGGAGGAATTTTCGGAGACGGAAAATAAAATCGGAATGGCACGGCAGTTCTATAACGATACCGTAACAAAATATAACACAGCCGTTCAAGTGTTTCCAAAATCCGTGGCGGCAGCTATTTTCGGCTTTAAAAGAAAGGAATTGCTGCAAATTTCTCGTTCGGAACGCGATCCGATCCAACTTGACGAGAATACCTTTCAGTTTTAGAGCTTGTCTTCATAAGAGGGTTGAGACCCCAGTAAATTTTGTGTAAAACCGAATAAAGCACTTCCGATCAGACAA
>CAZKKZ010000069.1:0-7025 GCA_964553625.1 uncultured Ruminiclostridium sp. | reverse complement strand
TTTCATGATTCGTCCTTTCTTACCCGTTGATGTAATCCGCTCTGACAAGGCGGTAACGCTCGTCGCGGACTTCGATCTTGATCTCCGCTCCCGTTGTCCGCCGCACTTTGTGCGCGTAGTTTTGCGCCGATTCCCTGCGATCGAAGCACTTTAGACGCGCTACGCCGCTTTTGCTTTCCCAGCTTACGATGTAGGTGTTCATGGCTGCCTCTTTCTGCCCTCCGGGCTTGTCCGTTTTATACGTCCTGTTGCTGTACTACCTGTAATTTCCCGCGCCTGTCGCGAGTGCCTGATAATACTCCGACATACCTTTCCCGACGCGCTCCATCAGGTTCTTTTCCCACTCGGCTTTTTCCTCGGGGGTCAGGCTGTCCAGACGCACCAGTCCGCGCTCCCCGCCGAAGTTGATCATGGACGGACGCGCGCGCCACCCGTTTTCAAAAACCCTTGTCCCGTCCGGGAGTACCTCCGCCACCTCCAAAAAGCGCTTGATACTTCCGTCGGGATTAAAATATTTTTCGCGCTCCTTCTTGGACATCGCCATAAGATCACCTCCGTTTTTATTTTACGGGTCGCACGTTTTGTCCTATTCCTGCGTGTCGTCGTCAAATGTCAGCTTGGTATGCTGACGCGCGTAAAGGATCATCTGGCTCGCGATATAGCTGTTTGACAACCCCGTTTTCGCCGAAATCTCCTCGATCACGTTATACGCATACGCGGAAACGCGTACCGGCTGTGAGCAGCGTTTAACCCTCGGGTCTCTCGCTACGGGAAATATAAGCTTGTCCATGGTGGCACCTCCTTTCTGTTGCATTTTTACCGCATATCTGTTTCGGGGAAAAACTTGTCATGAATCGCGTACATCTCGGAACGAGTAAAGTCTACCTTCTCGTGAATCTTGCATGACATGGATCGCTCGGAAATCCCGATACTCGAAGCGATCCGCGCTGCCGAAAGCCGTTTTCTGGCAATTTCGGTTTTAAGATTTAAAAGCATGAATTCACCTCCTCTCGGTGGTGTGGGGCAGAATTCATTCCGCCTACTTTTCGTTGACTTCGCACACAAGCCGTGCAATATCAATTTCCGGAATCTTGATTGCCTTACAAATTCTTATGAATTCGTCCGCAAGCAGTCGGCGCTCTCCTTTGAGCGTTTTCGAAAGCAAATCGGCGGAAATCCCTGCCTTTTCTGAAACGAAAGACTGTTTAATTCCATGCTCTGACAGGTAGTCGTTCAGAAATTGAATAATATTTTTCATAATCGCTCCTCCTATTCTACGTTTTTTAGATTTCTGTTACATTATAATCTATATTTTAAAGATTGTCAAGTACTTT
The DNA here is from genome assembly GCA_964553625.1 of uncultured Ruminiclostridium sp. GTDB lineage: Bacteria > Bacillota > Clostridia > Oscillospirales > Ruminococcaceae > Ruminiclostridium_E. The sequence goes on along the minus strand of CAZKKZ010000069.1, from coordinate 5,691 downwards.
GCCGAAAAAAATCTACATTTTTTAGATTTTTTTATTGACAAAAGGTGCTTAGCACGATATAATGTAATAAAAGGAGCGTTGAAAATGTCAAAAGAATATATTGCAAAAACTTTAAAACGACTTCGCGAATCGGTAGGTCTAACCGCAGACCAAGTGGGCGAAACCATCGGAAAAAGCGGTAAGACTGTAAATGCATGGGAAAACGGAAGAGGGCAACCGGATGCGGAAATACTGATAAAACTTTGCGGTATATATAAAGTTGACAATTTACTTGCCGAATTCGATACTACTAACACGATAGCAAAGATTAAAAATTTTTCTGCTGAAGAAATATCAATAATAAAAAAATACCGCGCGCTCGATACGCACGGTAAAGATATGGTGGGTACGGTTCTCGAAAAAGAACACGCCCGTTGTATCGCCGCTCCGGAGGTTGACGATCAATCCGAACCGACCATTTCGATCAAACACAGTTTTTATAAAGTATCGGCAGGGCATGGTTACGGTCTTGACGAAGGCGACAGCTGGGAAGAAATCGAGATTCCAGACACCCCAGAAGCACGAAAAGCGGACTTTGCGGTAACGATTCAGGGCGACAGCATGCAGCCTATATATTTCGACGGAGATATAGTGCTTGTAAAAAGTGCCTCCGATGTCGATAAAGGGCAAGTCGGCATATTTTATCTTAATGGAAAAGGATATATAAAGAAAAAAGGCAATGGCGTTTTAATTTCCCTTAATAAAAATTATGAAGATATTATTATCACAGATACTGACGAATTTAGATGCTTCGGAAGTGTTGTAGGACGTATTTAATTTATAACAATGGAGGAATAACATCATGGCAGAACGACTTTTTTGTAAATCCTGCGGGGCGGTAATCGAAGGAAACAATCACGGAGATTTCTGCACCTACTGTGGGGCAAAATTGATACAGGAGGAAGTACAGGAAAACGCTACGGATTTAAACGTTCAGCCGCAAGCTGAAAATATTGAACCGCCGCAAAATAGTCCCCTGCCGCCCCCCCCACCCCCCATAACTTCTCCACCGCCTTATACACAACCGAACGAAATCCCGCCAGCGAACTTAAAAAATTTTAAAGTATGTACAAAGTGCAAGCAGTACATACCCAAAAAAGCAAGCAGGTGTCCTTACTGCCGCGCTTCACAGGGAATAAGCTGCTCGGGTATGCTGAGCGCTCTCGTTTTTGTCGTCGTTGCTTTTGTTATAATTAAAGTAATTATAACAAAAGACGAAAATCATCAGTCGTGGTCACCGCAGTCATCTCCAACGGCAACGCCTACACAGTCAACAACTTATATACCGCCAAGAGATGAATACATAGCAATGTGCGAAACCATAGATTATGAAACCCTTTCGCGAAATCCCGACAAATACAAGGGGCAAGACTTTCAGATTACAGGAGAGGTGATTCAAGTTGTTGAATCGGGAAGCGGACAGGTTGATTTTCGCATAAATATCACAAAGGGAGATTACTTCTGGAGCGATACGATTTACGCAACGACCATTATTCCAACCGGATCGGACAGAATCCTAGAAGATGATACAATCACTATTTACGGTAAATGCGAGGGGCTTTATACGTATGAAAGCGTTTTAGGCGCACAAGTCTCTTTGCCGCTTATTACCGTTTACTACTACTCAATAGAGGAGTAACGATCATTCAAATATTGATCGTGTTCTCGACTTTTTCAAGATTTATTTAATCAAGCATAAATTTTAAAACAACGGAGGATATGACAAAATGAAAAACGGAATTACCTCATTAACAACCATAGCAATTTTACTTTCTTTTTCGGGGTGTTCACAATCTCCCGATCCCGTTTCAAACCAAACCGAAACATCTGCTACCACGACTAGTCAAACGCCAGCAGTTACCTCAATATTGACTACCGGTGACGCTGTTTCGACGACCAAAAATGTAACAGAACCAGAATCAAATGATCCGTTGGATTTGGTTATGTATGGTTATCAAACCGCAGAGGAAGTTCTAAATGCGGATACATTTGCTATGACTTTTGCAAAGGAAATTGATAACGCATTTACGACTGCGGATACGATGGGACTTGGAATGTTCCGAGAAAACGCGCAAGCGCAGTTGGATATATCCGTAAAAAACGGCATATGGACAACAACTTTATCAAACGTTGATTATTTTAATGTCAATAACAGTTTTGGAATGAAATGGGAATTAAATAGCGATCCTGTAACATCTGAATCAAATGAAGAAACTGCGAATTTTACCACATATTTCACAATTACAATCCATAAACTTTTTTATGATGTTCCCGAAAACTGTCATATTGGGGCAAACATAGTAAACGGTCATGCATCATCCGTATACTATACGGAATATACTTCCGAATCTGTTCCTTCTGTTGAATCTGCTTTTTCTGAAAACGGTTGGAATGAATCATTTTACTGGGAAGAAACAGAAGGAGTGTCGACCGAAAGATTTATTGTCGGAACATCTCCAATGATCACAAATGTCGGCGAACCCTCAAAATCAAACTCGGATAACGGAAACAACGTTGGAAGTGAAGAAAAAACAGAACATATAGACGAAAACGGATACCAATATATCACATATGATAATTTCCGAATTTCATTCAAAGGGGAAAATACATATACAACTGTTGACAACGAATTTAGCGATTATCATGAAAACATCGTTTTAAGAATACCTGTTATAATAAAAAATATTGGAGACGAAACAGGCGGACTAAATTCTTTTTCAGTAACAACATATGGAAGCAAGGGAACAGAACTAGATTCGGTTTTTTATTTATTTGACGATGGTAATGATGTATATACAAATCTTAGACCGGACGCGTCAATAGAAGCCTGCTTTTATGTCTTATATGACGGAGACGGAAAGTATTTTATTTCTTTCGGAAATTTTGGCAAGATTGAAACGGAAGTTTCTATAAACATTGAACTTGAAAGAAACGAGTAATCACATACTTATTTAGTAATTTTCAACCCCCCCGAACCGGATCGGCTCTTTGAAAAAATCATGTATATAATAAAATAACCCCCGCCCAAAGGCGGGGAGGAGAATATATATGGAAATCTCTGATAAAATACAATTGGTCAGCGTAGCGGTAGCGCTTTTTGCTTCTGTGTCGTCTATTGTTATGTACGCGATCTCTGCCAGAAAGTCGTCAAAAGCGCAATGTGAGGCTTCCAGGGCTTACCTCTCTTTTATGATCGAAAGCCTTGATCCGCAAATGAACGTTTACTATATGCTTATTAAAAACTATGGAAACTCTCCCGCAACGCTGAAAAATATTATATATCCTCCCGAGCTTAAGCAAAAGCAGCTTAACCATATCCAAAACCCGCTATGGTTGGGGCTTGAAAACAACAGGAAAATGACGATATTTCCGCACGAGACGATATACTTCCCTTTTGTAATCGACGGATTACCTCTTTCCGAGTTTACAATAACATACGTCTATTCCACATTGAAGAAAGATCGCACCGAACGAGCCACGCTTAATCTCGAGGTCGCCGCACAGAATCGAAAATTCCAAAATCCTAAAGCATTGATTCGTTAATTCTGAATTTGGTGTTATTCCACGACCTTGAAATTTTCGCAAACCTCTTTCGCTTTCAAAAGGCAGCCGTAAGGGGCGTAGCAGTCATCCGGAGGTCTTAACCCGTATTGACAATTTGCGCAAGCGGTTCTTTGGGTTACACTTTGTGTTTCCTTGATTCTCGCGATTTCTTCAAGAAGCCTTTGATTTTGATCCCGCATTTCTTCCCATTCTCTTTTATAATTCGTTTTCTCGGTTTTTGCAAAAATCATTTTTCTCTCCTTTCCGATTTTACGGCGATCCGCGGCTATTTTACTTTATATTCATTATAGCATAAAATAAAAAAAATATCAAGATTTTATAAAATATAAATTAAAGAAGGAAATAACAATTGAGACACAATACAACAGAAATTTTAAACCAACTCGCCGAGTTGGCGAAAAATTACCCATTTAACAAGCCTGATCAAGACGAAGCAGAGCGCCTAATGCAGGATTTCGAGGACGCAATCCTGCGAAAACTGACCGAAAACGAAACGCTGGAACTCACGCTTCGCCTGTTTGCACTGCCGGAACCACCGAAACGAAAACACAAGAAATCCCCCGAACCATAAAACGGTTCGGGGAAACTTATAGAAAGGAGCCGCTATGAAAATTGCCGCTTGCTATATCCGCGTATCGACGGACGATCAGCTTGAATACTCCCCCGACAGCCAGCTTGAGAAAATCCGCGAGTTTGCCAAGCGAAACGATATGCTTTTATCGGACGAGTGCGTTTTTGTAGAGCAGGAAGGGATCAGCGGGCGGAAAGCCGCGAAGCGTCCCGAATTCCAGCGCATGATCGCCGTTGCGAAATCCAAGCCGAAGCCGTTTGACGTGATCCTCGTCTGGAAATTTTCGCGATTCGCGCGAAACCGAGAGGACAGTATCGTCTATAAATCCATGCTGCGAAAGCAGCTCGGGATCGAGGTCGTTTCGGTCAGCGAAAATGTAGGGGACGATAAAATGTCCGTCATTACCGAGGCGATTATCGAGGCAATGGACGAGTACTACTCGATCAATCTCGCGGAGGAGGTCAAGCGCGGCATGACGGAAAAGGCGCGGCGCGGGGAATACTGCGCGGCGGCGCCTTTCGGGTATCGGCTCGAGAATAAAAAGCTGGTCATTGACCCGGAGCAGGCGGAAATTATTCGCGAGGTTTTTACAAGGTACGTTGGCGGCTGGGGGCAAAAGCAGCTTGCCGTATGGCTTAACGAGCTCGGAGTAGTCACCAAACGCGGTGGACGGATCGAGAATCGAACGGTCGAATACTGGATTAACAATCCCGTATACCACGGTTATGTGCGCTGGACGCCCACGGGAAAGACCCGCAGGGATTTTGCCAACCCCGACAGCATTGTAAAAAAAGGCGATCACGAGCCGATCGTCTGCGAGGAGCTCTGGGACGCCGCGCAAAAACGGTTAAAAGAGCAAAAACAAAAATACATACGCTACAGGCGCAAGAATCCTCCGATCCCGTATATGCTCTCCGGTATCGTCAAATGCTCCTCTTGCGGCGCCAGTCTCGCGCGATCGCAAGGGATTTACATGCAGTGTATCAACTACACAAAAGGGACTTGCCCGATCTCCCAACATGTCAAAATGGACGAGATCATGCTCCTCCTGACCTCCTCGATCCGCAACGACCTGACAAGCGGAGATTTTGTCCTAAAGCGAGCCGATCCTCCCGCACGCGCCAAAAACGATACCGCCGCAGTGAAGCAGATGATCGCGCGGGCAAACGTCAAGCTACAAAGGATCAAGGAGGCTTACCAAAACGGGATCGACACGCTCGAAGAATACAAGGCTAACAAAAATCGCGTGATGAGGGAGTTGGAAAAGCTGGAACGGCTTCGGGCGGAATCCGAACCGCCCGAGGTCACCGAATTGGAAAAGCGGGCTTTCGCAAAAAAACATTTGAAAACGCTTGATACGCTCTCCCTTCCCGACGTTTCCGAGGGCGAGAAAAATCGGCTTTTGAAAGAGTTTGTCTTATCGGCGACCTTCGACAAATCCACACGCTCCGTATCGGTGATTTATTTATATTAGCGGTAAAGCACGCTCTTTTTTATCACTATTTGGAGTACGGCGG
>CAZKKZ010000068.1:0-7155 GCA_964553625.1 uncultured Ruminiclostridium sp. | reverse complement strand
AAGGCGGCACAAATTCACGCCTATTCAAGAACACAGGTAAGTTCGCTGCCGATTAGTATGGAGTCAGCTGCTCGGCGTATGCCGGCTCGCGAAAATGACTCCCACGGCGGAAACAATCGATACTGTGATGAAAGGGATCTGCGTTTCGGTCGCGGTCGAGGAAACGTCGAAGCTGAAGCTGGAGAGGGCGGAAAATGGCGGCTGCTGAATTGACGAAAAAGATATACGGTCTCGGCGCGGCTTGCGGGATCGTCGATCCGGGAAGCAAGGCGGACGGTCTGCATGATGTGGTCTATCGGATCTCGGGGAAAGCCTCGGTCAGGGAGCTGACCGAGGCGGAAGCCCGGAAGGTGATCGCGGAGCTGTATTCCTATCTGAAATTATCCAAACGGGAACCGCCGCCCATGCAAAACCGGGAGCTGCCCCCGACCGTAAAATCCGCCATGACAAGCGAGCAAGCAAAGCTCGCTTTTCGGTATATTTACCGCCTTGAGGAGCTGGATACCGTGCCCTCGAAATCGACGCCGAGGGAACGCCTGTGCGGTGTGATCCGCAAGGTCATCGGGATCGAGGTCGATCCCGGCAGGGATATTTTTAAGGGCTTTTCCGAGGAGCAGGGATCGGCGGTGATCGAGGAACTGAAACGGTATGTAAGGACGGCGGAGAGGAAAGGAAAAAGAGGACAGTAATGAGCTTTAATGAGCAGCTTTTCCGGAAAAACGAGCAAATTCTCGAGGAGCGACGGCAAAAAAACGAACGACTGCTATCCAAGCGAAGATCCGAATTGTCGGAAAAGTACCCCGAGCTTTTGCAAATGGAACGTGAGCTTTCCCAGACGTTCGCGGTTCTGATCGGGCTGATCTTTTCCAAAGACAGGGACTTTTCCCGCAAGCTTTCCGATCTGGAACGACGAAATCTCCTGCTTCAGGATCAGCTTCACAAAAAGCTGGCGGCTTACGGGTACCCCGAAAATTATCTCGATACGCCTCACGACTGCCCCCTATGCCGCGATACGGGAATTGTTGACGGACGCCGTTGTTCCTGCGTGATGCAGATCGTGAAGCGGCTCGCCTCCGAAGAACTGAACCGTGTTTCACCGCTGAATCTTTGCCGCTTCTCAGATTTCAAATTGGATTACTACGATAACAAAAACAAGGCTGCATTCGACTGCACGGCTCGGGAAATCATGACACAGAATTTATCTTTTTGCAAGGCGTATGCCGTCGATTTTCACCTTCCCTGTCCAAGCATTCTGATGAGCGGGGGAACCGGACTCGGAAAGACCCACCTTTCGCTCAGTATTGCGCGGGAGGTGCTTGAAAAGGGGTACAGCGTGATCTATGGCTCCGCGCCCGAGCTGCTCCGGAAAATCGAGCAGGAGCATTTCGGGCGGAGCGAGGGCAACACCATCGACGCGCTTCAAGAAGCGCAGCTTCTGATACTGGACGATCTCGGTGCGGAATTCGAGAGCAAATTCTATACCGCCGCGCTTTACGGAATCCTCAATAGCCGTCTGAGTGCTTCACTTCCGACGATCGTCAATTCCAATTGTGATTTTCCCTAGCTGAACAGGCGTTACGGCGAGCGGATCACCTCGCGCCTTGCTTCGATGGAACGGCTGTTATTTGTGGGGAAGGATATACGAATCCGGAAAGGAGGGTTTTAAAGTGGATGTGTTAGAGTACATTCGCCCCGAGCATCTTCAGGGCGAACAGGCGGCGATCGCGGAGCTGATCGGAATGGAAGCGTATCTAAAGCTGATCGGCGTATATGGCGGCGAAAGAGTGTTTATAACGCGCCTCGACAGCATTATTTCGGTCAACCGAACCGCGCTGATCAGAGCCGCCGCAAAGCATGAAAGCGACGAGGATATACTCGCCTGTTTTCATATTACAAAGCGCGAGCTGGATCGCATAAAATGCGGCTGTAAATGAATAAAAGTGCCTGAAAAGGCACTTTTATTTGGAGATCGATTGCATAAAATATGAATAATATTCAGAAAATACTGCATATTCCTTGAATAATTCTTAAAAAACCTTGCTTATTCCGATCCGATTTCGGTGAAAAACCTGTTGAAAACTTACTTCCGCGAGTTCCGCGACAAAAATAAAGATTCCAACATTCTTGAATTCCTTTCTGTTTGTCTGTCTAATTCAATTAAAACGCATTATAAAGCGGTTTAAATGGTTCTTGCATACTTTTTTAAACAATTTTTCAAAATTTCAGTCGCAGGCTCGAAAGGCGAGAAATCCCCAAAAAATTTCTGACAAGCAATATGAGAAATGTTTTACAATATTCCTACTTTCAACAGCTTCAAACGGCTTGGTTACGGCATTTTCTGAATTTTTTACGGGAAAAAACGGCAATTTCCGATTTTTCAACATTTCTCATTTTGCGTGTCAAGCAACAGCACCGAAAAACGCACAGCTCCGAATTGCTGCTACACAAATTCCAATTCTTAACATTGACTACAAGAGTATGCGAAGAAGAGCCTGCGCTTTTACCAAATATAAAAGCGCATACTCAAATAGTCAATATATTGAAATATGTGTAGCAGTTTTATTATAACATACGGTCGGGGAAAAGTCAATTCCTTAATCCAAAATTACCGCCTTGAAAGGCTGTGGGAATTTTTTGCCACTTTGACTGACCAAAGTGGCGCAAAGTCACCGCCCGCCGCTTGTCCTCAACGATTTTTCGCCTTTTTAAACCTGCATGGCGAAAAAACGGTCGGACGAATCGTCGGGCGGGGTCTGGGCAAACTTGGGAAATTCTTAAAACAGCGGCAATTCGCCCCGATCTTTTTAGTCCCCGCAAGGCCTCATTCCTCCCGCCATTTTCAAAAAACTTCAATCGGTCGCTCCGTATCTTTGTGCAATACACTTGAGGACTACACCACCACAACCCGGTCGAGCAAAGGGGGAAGTTTAGAGCAAAGAAGAAAATCCGATTCCTTCTTCAAGCTTTCTTCCTTGCTCTTTTCTCTGCCGTTCTGTACAGTCGGGTTGTGGTGGTGCAGTCCTCAGGAGCTAAGCGCAAAGACACCGCCTTCCCTCGTTGAAGGTCAGGGAGAATGCGGTAAGATTTGGGAATCTGCTGAAAACCGGAAAAAAGAGTGGGAAGAAATGTCGCTGTACCGAATTTCTTTCCCGATTTCATGAAAACCCCCTCGCTGCGCTTGTCCGACCCCGGCTTTGATCTACTAAAAAATCGCGATCTTCAAAGCCGGGTTGAGGACAGTGCCGCGAGGGCGACTTTGCGCCACTTTGGTCGGTCAAAGTGGCAAAAAAATTCCCACAGCCTTTCAAGGCGGTAATTTTATAAAAAGGAAACGGCACAAAAAAGCAAAACCGCCCCGCTTCCGAAAACCCGGGAACGGGGCAGTCCTGCCTTTAAAAATATAAAAATTACTCGCACATTACCTTATGCACGGCTTTTTTTCCCTTCCGTACAATCACGAAATCGTCAATCCGGATCCGCGCGTTCGGGTCGTCGATCTTCCCGTCGTCCACCGTGATCCCGCCGCCCGCGATGAGGTTTCTCGCCTCACGCTTCGAGGGGGCAAGCTTCGCCGCTACCAGAAGATCGAGAATCCCGATCGTTCCGTCGGTGAAAAGCGCGGCGGGGAGACGGTCGGTCGGCATATTCTCGTCGCTCCCGCTCCCGCCGAAAACGCTCCGCGCCGCGTTCAGCGCCTTATTCGCATCGTCCTCGCCGTGGATCATTTTCGTAAGCTCGAACGCGAGCAGCTCCTTCGCCTTATTGAACGCCGCGCCCTCCATTGTCCGCTCCATTTCCTCGATCTCCTCGATCGGAACAAAGGTCAAAAGCTTCAGGCACTTGATCACGTCCGCGTCCGCGACGTTCCGCCAGTACTGGAAAAACTCGTAGGGGCTGGTCTTTTCCGGGTCGAGCCATACCGCGCCCTTTTCCGTTTTTCCCATTTTCTTTCCCTCCGAGTTGAGCAGGAGGGTGATCGTCATGGCGTGCGCGTCCTTCCCGAGCTTCTTCCGGATCAGCTCCGTCCCCCCGAGCATATTCGCCCACTGGTCGTCGCCGCCGAACTGCATATTACAGCCGTATTTTTGGAACAGCATATAGAAGTCGTAGCTCTGCATGATCATGTAGTTGAATTCGAGGAAGGTCAGTCCCCGTTCCATGCGCTGCTTGTAGCACTCGAAGGTCAGCATTTTATTCACGCTGAAGCAGGCGCCGACCTCGCGCAGCACGTCGATATAATTCAGGCTCATGAGCCAGTCGGCGTTGTTCACCATGAGCGCCTTATCGTCCGAAAAATCGATAAAGCGGCTCATTTGCTTTTTAAAGCAGGCGATATTGTGCTCGATCGTTTCCTTCGTCATCATCTTCCGCATATCGGATTTCCCCGACGGGTCGCCGATCATGCCCGTTCCGCCGCCGAGCAGGGCGATCGGCTTATTTCCCGCCTGCTGGAGCCGCTTCATCAGGCAAAGCGCCATAAAATGTCCGACGTGAAGGCTGTCCGCCGTGGGGTCGAAGCCGATGTAAAAGGTCGCTTTCCCCTCGTTGATCATCTCGCTGATCTCTTTTTCGTCCGTTACCTGTGCGATCAGTCCGCGGCGGACGAGTTCTTCGTAAAGCTTCATTTTTTTCCTCCTGAAAAGATTTTTATAAGAATTTTTAAGAGATTTTTAAAAGAAATAAGAGAGAACTTCTAGAGAATTTTAAGAGAAATATATTTTATTTTTGGGGTTCCACCCCAAACCCCGCAAACCTTTTGAAAAAGGTTTGATCGAAAACTTTAAAATCGCTTTAAAAAGAATTTTATCACTTGTAAGTTTAAAAAATTCGACGATAAACCGAAAAATTTAACAAAACATTCTCCATTTGTTATTTTTATATAAAGCAATATTGCTTTTCGCTTCCTTGCAAGCAGGAGGCTTGCGGGTGAACGCCCAAGGCGGCGCATGGACGCGCCGCAATCAAAGCGTTCACCAAGGCATCAAAAGGAAGTAGGGGTTCGGGGACAAAGTCCCCGAAAAAATATATTCATTTCTCTTTATTTCTCTTAAAAAATCTCTTTTAATTCTCTCTCAAAAAAACGTCAATTGCCGCTCCCCGTAGCCTGTCTGATAAGCGCGGATAATTTCCCGCATTTCGTACAGAATCCCCGCTTTTTCGCATTCCTCGGTAAAAACGCGCCAAAGCTGCTTCACGCGCGGCGAACGGCACTCGTAATAATCCCCGAACTGCTTCCGATACCGCTCGGACAGGTTCTTTTCGGGGAAAAGCCGATCGAGCGCGGCGAAATAATAGTCCCGCTGACGATCGCGGAGGGTCATGCCGAAGGCGGGATAGATCGCGCGGACGCCGCTCTGCTTTGCCGTTCTTACGATCGCGCGGATATTTTCGTCGCTGTCCTCGAGAAAGGGCAGCACGGGCATGAGCGTGATCCCCGTAAAAAGTCCCGCGTCCGCGAGTGTTTTCAGCGCCGCGAAGCGCTCCGACGAGGGCGGGGCGTTCGGCTCGACAAGGCGGGACAGCGCGTCGTCCGCCGTCGTGACCGTCATTTTGAGCAGGATCGGCGAATGCTCCTTAATCCCCTGAAAAACGTCAATATCCCGGGTGATGAGCGTGCTTTTCGTAATCACCGTAAGCCCGAAGCCGAACGCGTCGATCAGCTCCGCCGCGTGGCGCGAGAGAAGCTCTGCCGCTTCAAAGGGATTATACGGATCGCTCATGCTTCCCGTCCCGATCACGCCGCCGCGAACCTTTCGGCGAAGCTCGTCCCGAAAGATCGGGAGCGCGTTTTCCTTCGCGCGCACCTCGTCGAAATCCTCGATCCGATAGCATTCGCTCCGGCTGTCGCAGTAAATGCAGCCGTGGCAGCAGCCCCGATAAAGGTTCATGTTATAGTCGTTCCCGAACCAGCCGGTCGATTTGTTTTTTTGAAGAATGGTCTTCGCGGGGATCGTTTTCAGCATATCGGGATCATCCCTTTCCTCTCCTCAAAAAAAATAACCCTCTTCGGCTGAATGCCAAAAGAGGGCGAAAGCTTCGCGGTACCACCTCGGTTTGTTGCTTGGGGTCGCTGTAACGGGCGAAACCCGTGCGCCATAATGGGGAGATCCGAAGAGAACCCGTTCCGGCTGCCGCTCCGGGAGGTAATTCGAGAACCGTGCTCCTCCCCGCTCACACCTGCCGCGGGGTCTCTGAAAGGAGGGATCGGCTTCTACTGCTTTCCCGTCAACGCTTTATGGATATTGTGGATATTCTAGCATATTTCGGGGGATTTGTCAAGGGGTGCCTTTTGGGAAAAAGGAGCGAAAAATTTTTTAATTGCAGGCGGGGAAATGGGGTTTTTGTTCTTTTCGGCGACGAAAGGAACAAAAACCTCCCACAGCCTTTCAAGGCGGTAATTTTGGATTAAGGAATTGACTTTTCCCCGACCATATGCTATAATAAAGTCACCACATAAAATAAATTCCTTTATATTTTATTGAGAAAACTCCATTTTTACCATTTATGGTAAAGATGTGGGCTCTGTTTTCGCATGATGGAGTTTTCTTGAAATGTGAAGGAATTTTATGTGGTAATGAAATTCGGAGCTTTGCATTCTTTATAGTGCGTGCGGCTTCGGTCGCACGCATTTTTTTGCCAAAGGAGTACCGCATGGAAACGGAAGAAACCTGCTATGAACCCTTTTTCCCCCTCGAATCGGACGGAAACGAATTCATTTTTCTGAATCCCGAAAAAACGCTGAAAATAACGATCACGGACGGCGATTATACGCTTCGCGAGGGAATTGATTACAGAGCCGTTTATGTCCGCGGGCGCGGAGATACACAGGCGGCTTGGCTTATGGTCGCCCGCGGGAAGGGGAAATACGAAAATCTCTTCCTTCGGGGAGACGTATACCGCCTTTCCCCGGAGCTGATCCCGCCGGAGCGAGAAGAAAATATGGACGCGGCTATGGATTTATATTTCCTTGCCCAACAGGAAAACGACGGGTCGTCCTGATCCGCCGTTTTTCGTTTAAATTACGTCACCTTCCTCGCGTATACCGTGTTCATCGCGTGCTTATGGGGGATTCCGCCCGAATTACAGTCAAACACGGTTTCCGCGCCGAAAATTTTTCTTTTCCCCTCCGAAAAGGAAAAAAGTCCTTGAAATTTT
>CAZKKZ010000067.1:1465-8433 GCA_964553625.1 uncultured Ruminiclostridium sp. | reverse complement strand
ACCACGGCTCGCCGTTTAATGCGACCGTTCTGATCTTCCCGAATTCGGGACTGGTGAAAATTGAAATTTCGTTCATGCTCTGAACCTGCCTTTCTTGTTTATTTTGTCAGCTTTTATGGTAACGTTCTTCCCGTCCACTACTAATTCAGCGGCTCGAAGGCTTATTGTTACGGTCGGCATTTCAAACGAATGTATTTCCATTTTAAGAGATGTGACCATATTGCCGATCTCTTTTCCGTTCAGGAATACAAGCGTTTTCCCCTCCGAGCTGCGGATCTCTATCTTTCCTGTCATCGTTACACCCCCTTCGGATTGGTAACCCCCTTTGTTTGCCCCTTACGTTTTGGAGTTTATGTCCTCAACGTCTCGGAGCACGAGTTCCGCAAGACGAACCATAGAGTTTGTCAGACCCGGTAGGTTTTTTTCGTCATACACCGACTTGCTGGCATTTACAAGTACTTCAAGCTGATCCTGTAAAATTTGAATAACTTTCGAGTTCCCTGCCGGCTTTGCAGTTTCCGCCGTAAGGTCGGCGAATTCTTTTGCGTCGAGTTCTATTGTAATTTTCATATTACTTTCCCTCCTTTCTTCGGATTGACAATACTTTCCTTGCGTGATATAATAAACATGGATTATTGCGCCCGTAAGTATCGCCCACATCAATATTATAACCCATTTAAATGAACTTGTCAATGAAATAAAGAGAGAAAAAGCCCATTTAAATGAGTTTTGTTGAAATTGCATATTTTGGAGGGTTATTTTTGTTATGTTTTACGATAATTTAAAGCTTATCTGCGAAAAACGAGGTGTTAAACTTACTCCGCTTGTTAAAGAGTGCGGGGGTGCTAAAGGTTCCTTGTCCAATTGGAAGAAAGGTGCTTCACCCAACAGCGACATTGTTGTAAGGCTTGCAGAACGTTTAAATGTTTCTATTGATCTGTTGCTTAAGGCACCAGACAATGCGCAGAAAATGATGGAAAAGCTGAATCGTCCGAATCCTACTCCCGACGAGGAAGACCTTATGAATAAATACCGAAGTGTTAGTGAATCCTCAAAATCCCTAATCCTAGAACGCGCTACCGCGCTTTTTGAACTTGAAAATCTAAAGAAGCCGACAGCGGAAATTTCGCATTCAGGAAATACAGAAAAACTTGATGAAGAAGCCGAGCCTCTCTATCTCGATTTGTACGACATGCCCGTCTCAGCCGGAGGAGGCACATACATCGACTATACCACTGCCGAACCTATGCAAGTGCCTCGCAACGACCAAACAGAGGACGCAAATTACATGGTGCGAATATCCGGCGACAGTATGGAACCGAGATTTTTCAATGGGGACATCGTTCTTGTGGAAACCACAACCGAGCTTGAACAAGGCGAAATCGGAATCTTCATTCTTAACAGCGAGGCATATATTAAGCAGCTGGGGGACGGCTGTCTGATTTCTTTGAATAAAAAATACGATCCGATTTTCGTTTCGGAAAATGACAGCTGTGTTTTAAAGGGACGGGTCATCGGAATACTGGATATAAAGAAGGGAGCATAACGATGAACGAATTTGAGGAATATATTAAAAATTTAGAGCCTATGGGAAGATGCGAAACATTTTTGAGAGAAAATCCCGATATTTTTGATATGCACGTTCGAGCATTTGACAGCACAGTCAGAACAATCAAAGAACGATATATTCCCGTGGACAACAGCGATTTAATTCACGTGGATTATATTCGCTGCTGTTGTCCCGAATGTGCCAAATATCAAGGTCGAATATACAGCCTATTCGGCATGGACAAACGTTTTCCGCGACTTCCCGAATGGCTTTTGCAGACAAAAGGCGCTCACTGCGGACATATCATGTATCCGTATATATATTATCCCGATATTCCAACGTCGCTGTATGTCAAAGGCGAGTTTGTCAATGTCGATGCGATCGAACCGAGCAACCGCCCCTTTGAGGACGATCGCCCGCAGGAAGATATAGATATTTACCTCAGAATCATCGCCGAATACAAAGAAGAACAGCAGGATCGCGCGACCTTTGCCATGCTTGAGGAGAACTACCCCGACATCGCGCCAAAATCATACGGTGCATACCGCCGCATGAAAAAGGCAAAAACAAAGGGGTACCTGAAGCTCGCCGAGGCGCTGAAAAAAGACAACATCGAGCTGCCGCTTTAGCCACAGCGCCGACCGTCCGAAAGGGCGGTCTTTTTTTATGCCTGTTTTCCCGTCCACAATTCCCGCCCGTGATTCCCACTCACGATTCCCGCCCGAAATTCCCGCTCGCCAATCCTTGATTTTCGCCGTTCCCCTATGGTACAATAGAATCAATAAAGATGTATTTTTAATGGTATATTCTATTAAAATGAGAATTAAAAGGGGAATCACACCATGAACGAAATTTTAAACGTCATTTACAGCGGACTGCTGACCGTCGGCATTACGGTCGTCGGATTCTTTTTAAAGCGCTGTTTTAACGATCTGGACGGCAAAGCAGCAAAAGCCGAGCTGCAGAAATGCGCCGAGGAAGTCAAGGATTTCCGCAGCCAGTACGCCACAAAAGAGGAGGTTCGGGAGATCCGAACTCAAATGAACGAGATGAAATCCTCCATCGAATTTTTGAAGGAGGAGACCGTCCGCAAGTCCGACTTTATCCGGATCACGACCGAGATCTCGTCAAAGATCGACGATCTGAGTACATATCTGAGGGGGAAGTTTTGATGAATGCTATGGAAATCAGCGAAAAGATCCGTCAGAAGCGCTTTATCCAAAATAACGGGCGCGTTCTGCGGGCGATCAATATGCTTCGGACGCAGTACGTAAGCCTTTCCGATCTCCGGTTCGGGCTTTCGTCCGACATCACCGACGGCGAGTATGCCGACTGTATCAACTACCTGACCGAGATCGGATATATCAACGTCCGTAACCGGGAAACGAAGGAAAAAACCACGCTTGCCGATACGGAGCTTCGGCTGCTGGAGGCAAAGCTGTCCGGAGACGGGATCAAGTTTTTAGCCGGGAAGATCAGCGACGACTGCGTGGAAAGGTGACCGTATGAGCAATCGCAAAAGAAACCGCAAGCACAGCAAGATCGACAAGCTCCCCGAGGATCTCAAGTCCGCCGTGGATATGATGTTACAGGGGGACTTTACTTACGCGCAGGTCGCCGACTTTATCCGCGACAACGCGGGGATCGAGATCTCGGAAACGTCGGTATGGCGGTATACGCAGGGGCTGAACGCTACCGTGCAGTCGCTTCGCATGGCTCAGGAAAATATGCGGATCATCGCGGAGGAGATGGATCGCCATCCCGATCTGGACGCTTCGGAGGCGATCGGACGGCTGCTCAGTCATCAGATGATCGCGGCGATCCAAGAAATGCCGCAGGAAAAATGGCAGGAGATCGATCCCGAGAAGCTGCTCGACAAGTCCACCGCGCTCATGCGGGCGGTCAGCTATAAAAAGGGCGTGGACGTCAAAGTGCGAAGCGTTCGGGAATCGGCGTTCGAGAGCTTTAAGGAAGATATTTTCACGGCGCTCGCGCAGGAGCGTCCGGAGCTGTACCGACAGCTTGTCGCATATATCAAGGAAAAGGAGACCTCGGAATGATCTACGTACTCACAACGATCGCGGGCAGGGAGCTGGAAACCGCCGCCGCGCTCCGCCAGTCGGGATATACCGTATACGCGCCGAGAGCGATCCGCAGAAGGCGGAGCGGCACTCAGAGCAGCTTTACGGCGGAGATTCTTTTCGCGGGGTATCTTTTTCTCGATGTACAGGCGCTCACAGCCGAGGACTACTACAAGATCCGAAATACAAAGGCGGTCGGAAATTTTCTCTCCCGCACCTCCTGCCTCTCGGAAACGGAAGCCGAATATATCCGGCTCCTGCACAACCGGGGCGAGACGATCGGGATCAGCAGAGGGCGGATCGAGGACGGACGGCTCCGGATCGAAAGCGGCTGGCTGAAACGGTTTGAGGATCATATCGTCCGATGGTCGGTGCGGCAGCATAAGGCGGTCGCGGAGATCACGCTTTACGGAAAGCCGCACAGGATCACCTGTACGGTGGATATACGAAAATGAAAAAAGGCATAGCAGCGGGATTGATCTCGGTGAGTACCTCCCGGTCATGGCTGATATGTTGATATGGGTTACTCTGATTTGTTCAAAATCGGAGTGGCGAAGCATATCCCCCGGGATTTCGTTTAAATGCCCGTTTAAATCCATGTAAATTGAACGAAAGCAAATTTTTAATGAAATTACCCTATGAAAAATACAGCGCGAAAAACAGCCCTCCCGGGGGCTGTTTTTAAATTGCGTGAAAAAAGGCGAGGTGAAACGACGTGACAAGCAAGAAAAACAGGAGCCTGAAGGCGCTGAAATCGGCGGCTTCGGCGATCGAAAAAAGCGGAGAAACCCGCGATTTAAACGGATTTAAACGGCTTTGCGCCGCGTACATCGGCACGGGAGACGAGCGGCAGCGCGAACGGGCGATCCGGAAAATCATTCGGCAGGAGACCGGACTGGCGGAAATGCTCCGCCAAAACGACGCTATCCTGATCGCGAACGCCGAGCGGGCATTGGCGGAGCTGGCGCTCGGCTGTACCGTCACCGAGCGGCGGGTCAGAACCTCGCCGCAGGGACGGACGGTCGAGGAGATCACAAGGCAGCTCCCGCCGAATCAGGCGGCGCTGGAGTTTTTCCTGACAAATCGGAACGCGGAAAAATATTCCAAGAATCCCGAAAAGGGAGCTGAAACCGATAACGGACAGCTTACAAAATTGATTGAGGTTTTAAAAAATGTCAAATGATCTGATCTTTACCCCAAAGCAGCAGGAGCTGATCGGGCTTTTCAAGCGCGGGAAGCTCGCCCGTCTGAATCTCCTTGAGGGATCGGTACGTTCGGGGAAAACGTGGATCTCGCTTGTTTTATGGGCGTTCTGGATCGCGAGCCGCCCGAAGGAGCATCTGTACATGATGACCGGGAAAACGCTTCAGACGCTGAAGCGGAATTGTTTAATCCCGCTTCAGGAGCTGGTCGGGAAAAAGCATTTTCGTTTTTCCCTCTCCACCAAAGAGGGCGAGCTTTTCGGGCGGAAGATCATGCTGGAGGGCGCGAACGACGCGAAAAGCGAAAACAAAATCCGGGGCATTACGCTCGGCGGCGCTTACGCCGATGAGCTGACGCTGTACCCCGAGGATTTTTTTGCCATGCTCCTTTCCCGTCTTTCCGTTCCCGGCGCGAAATTTATCGGGACGACCAACCCCGACCGCCCGGGACACTGGCTCAAAGTAAACTATATGGACAATCCCGAGGTCGGAATGTTTTGTATGAAATTTCTGATCGACGACAACACGACGCTCGATCCCGAGTATATCCGCTCGATCAAAAAGGAGTACACCGGCGTATTTTACGAGCGCTTTATCCGCGGCGCGTGGGTCAGCGCGGAGGGCTGTATCTATACCGATTTTGCCGATAACGCGGCACGGTTTATCATCACCGAAGCGCCGAAGGAGCTCGCGGTCGTGACAATCGGCTTTGACTTCGGCGGGAACGGCTCGGCGCACGCGGGCTGTGCGACGGGGATCACGGTCGGATTTAAGGAAGTGATCACGCTCGACGAATATTACCGGAAGGAGGTCATTTCCCCCGACCGTCTGATCGGCGACATCTGCGACTTTATCGTGCGGGTACAGCGGCAGTACCGCTGCTTTGACGCGTATTTCGATTCGGCGGAAACGACGCTCATCAAGGGCGTAAAGCTCGCGGTGCAAAAGCGCGGAATCCGAATCAACGTCCACAACGCCCGAAAGGGCGAGATCAACGAGCGGATCCGCCTGTACCAAATGCTCCAGAGTACGGGGCGATACAAGATCATGAAGCATTGCAGGCATACGATCGAGGCGTTCTCCACCGCCGTGTGGAAGCCGAATGCGGACGACATCCGGCTCGACGACGGGAGCGTCAACATTGACAACCTCGACGCGCAGGAGTACAGCACCGAGCCACACATGAAGCGCCTGATCGAGGCGGGGAGGAATTATATATGAGCATTTATACGGAAATCAGACAGGCGTTCCCGAAGCTGACGATCCCCGATATCTCGGACTACTACACGCGGGAGATCGAGCCCGCCAAAAGGGTCTATCAGGGTTCGCCGCCGTGGAAGCAGGTGAAGCACGCGGGCGTAAAGAAAAAGCACCGCGATATGGCGCTCCTGAACGCGGCAAAGGTCGTTTGCGACAAAATGGCGGCGCTGACCTACTCGGAGCAGTGCGAGATCACGGCGACGGACGAGGACTGCCAAAGGATCATCGGGGACACGCTGGAGGCGAACGCCTTTCAGAGTAAATTCCCGGAATGGCTGTCCCGCGCGTATGCGATGGGCGGCGGGGTCTTAAAGCTGATCATCGACAAGAGCGAGATCAAAATCGACTACCTGAACGCGGACGTTTTCTTCCCGACCAAGTGGAACAACCGCCGGATCACGGAAGGGATTTTCCGCAGCACCTATGTAAAGAGCGGAAAATTTTACCGTATTTTTGAGTATCAGCATGAAACGCCCGACGGGATCGTAATCGAAAATTCGGCGTGGGAATCCGATACGCGAAGCGCGCTCGGAACGCCGTGCGGCATTCAAAGGCTCTTTCCCGAATGCCCGGAAAATGCAAGTTTTACGGGCATAAAACAGCCGTTATTCGTCTATTTTAAGCCCGCGATCGGGAATAACCGCTGCTTCGATACGCCGCTCGGGCTTCCGATTTTTGCGAACAGCTACGACACCCTGCGGGGGATCGACGTCATTTTCGACAGCCTCCAGCGCGAATATGTCCTCGGGAAAAAGCGGATCATCGTACCGTCGGAGCTGATCAAAACGTCGTTTGATGATGACGGGAATGCGGTAAGATATTTCGACGCGGACGACGAGATTTTTCAGGCGCTTACCAGCGACGAGGCGGAGAAGC
>CAZKKZ010000067.1:0-1365 GCA_964553625.1 uncultured Ruminiclostridium sp. | reverse complement strand
TTTCAGGCGCTTACCAGCGACGAGGCGGAGAAGCTCCCGATCATCGACAACTCGGCACAGCTCCGGATACAGGAGCATATCGACGGGCTGAACGCGCAGCTCGATATTTTATCCATGCAGATCGGGCTTTCGGCGGGAAGCCTCAGCTTTAACAGTCAGGAAGGGCTGAAAACCGCGACGGAGGTCGTCGCGAACGAACGCGATACCCTGCGGACGGTGGAAAACAACAAGAATATCGTGACCGAGGTGATCCGGGAGCTGTGCGACGGGATCGTCTCCGCCCACGCCGCGATCCACGGGGAGACAAAGCGGGCATGTGACTTTACGGTCAGCTGGAAGGACAACGTCGTTTCCGACGACGATACCCGGATCCGGCAGAACATCGAGCTGACGGGCGCGGGGCTTCGGTCGCGGCTCTCGGCGATCATGGACATTCGGGGCTGCTCCGAGGAGGACGCCAAGAAGGAGCTGGCTCTGATCGCGGAGGACGGCGCGGGCGGCGCTTCGGCGGACGATCTGTTCGGAGGCGGCGATGAATAAGATTCGGGCGCTGGAGCTCAGTACGGGCTTGGCGGCGCTCGTTACGGGCATGGAGGACGAGCTGCTTCAAAATATCGCCGCGTATCTGCTGGGCGGGAAGATCGAAAGCGACGCTGCAAAGTGGAAGCTCCGAAAGCTCGCCGAGCTGGGAAAGCTGAACCAAAAAAATATTGAAACAATCAAAAGCTATATCCCGGAGGAAAAGGAGCTGGCGGAGCTGACGCTCAAGCGCGCGGCGGTGGACGCGTTCGCACACGCGGAATCCGGCTTTCGAAAGCTCGTGATCGCGGGACTGGTCAAGGACGCGCCCGAGGGCAGCATGGATCAGACAATGAACCGCGTCCTGAAGGCGCTCGGAAAACAGGCGAAGAACGAGCTGAACATCGTCAACACCACCATGCGAATGAAAGCGAAGCAAATGGCGAATACGGCGGTACAAAAGGCGGCGCGGCTCGCCGAAAGGCAGGATTTTCTCGACGCGCTCGGTAAGGCGGCGGGAAAAACCGTCACGGGGACGGAAAGCCTGACGGCGGCTTGCGGTAAGTGCCTGAAGGAAATGGCGCAAAAGGGGATCCCGGCGTTCGTGGACAAGGCGGGGCGCGAATGGTCGCCGGAAGCGTATGTCAACGTGTGCGTCCGCTCGACGGTAGGCAATACCGCGCATACCGCCCTTTTCGAGCGCATGAAGGATTACGGAACGCGGATCATCGAGGTGGATTCCCATTTCGGCGCGCGCCCGAAATGCGCGAAGGATCAGGGCAAGCTGTACGACCTCGACAACGGGAGCGGGTATGTCGAGGATCTTCACGGGAAGAAAATTCAATA
>CAZKKZ010000066.1:0-8451 GCA_964553625.1 uncultured Ruminiclostridium sp. | reverse complement strand
TGTGGGCATAAATCTTGTGAAAAACAGGATTCACAGTCCACAGATATTTTCGACAGGTACTCCATAAAATTTTGTGTAAAAGCAAATCCGATCAGGCAAAGGGTGGCTTGCAAAGCAAGCATGATTTGGGATTTCCTCTTAATTGCACGGGAACCGTGCAATTAAGAGGAAATCCAATTATGCGGTCTCTCTGTCCGCGAACATTATCGAAAGTTGGTTGGATACCATATCCCAATTTCGACAAATTACCGTCCAATGTGACACGATGTTTTTCGACGCTAAAAGAACGCCGCAGGAAAAACAATGAATAAACAAAAAGAGCTAACCCCAAATCGGTTAGCTCTTTACTTTAGAATAATTCAAATGTTGCCATTTTGTTGCCATGAGGGTAAATCGCCCTTGACAAATAGCTTTACAATGCGGAATTTTAGTGGCTTTCGGTTATTCCCACTCAAATATATGAAAGTTTAACCATTTGTTAAACCGCATGATAAAGCCATTTGTGAGAAACCTATTATTTCTATTTCAACCATTTTTCTACGTCAAATAGATTTTTGTAGCCAATTTGTAGCCAAATTGAAAAAGAAAAAGGTTTACCCAACGAGATTATATTTAGAGGGAATCGAGTGGTCTGCCTTTAACAATCCTAACATTCTCCGAGCTGTACCGAGGGGAATGTTCGTCCCCGCTTCCCACGCTTCGACAGTTTTTGAGGATACGCCCATCAGCGCGGCGAAAGTGCCTTGTGTCATTTTAAGAGCTTGCCGCAGAGCTTTAATCTCCTCGGCAGAAAAGTCGGGAATAGGCGCGACCGTAAGCTGTACCGTGCGGGCTTTTCCTTTCCCTTTTTCATATTCTACGGCTTCGTTCAAGCCTGTCATAATGCTTTCAAAAACGTTCATACGATCACTCCTTATCTGATAGAGCAGATTCCAATACTTGAATCATTTTTGCGACAGAATTTCGTTCGCTTTTGCTTAGGTTATCCTTTTCGTTTTTAGGATATGCAGTTATTAAGTAAAGTGCTTCATACAAGGCAAAATCCACATAGCAGACGCGCCCGCTTCCGCTTTTGCCTTTACCTTCAAACGCAAACCGCAGCTTACGCAGACCGTCTGTTCCTTGCATGAGATCACCTTTGACAGGATCGAGCAGTAATTCTTCTTGTAAACGGCGCAAATCATTATCATTCAATCCCATGTTCTTCCAATTTTTATCGAACTCGGGGAGCATTACAAACTTCCTTGTCATTCTATCACCTACTGATTATATTATACCCTATTTGATAGGACTTGTCAATGGATTTTTATTATTTTTCTTTCTGTTCGCCAATGGTGAATAAGCGTGACAGCTGTGACGGGTATTTTTATAAAAGCGTGACGGCTAGTGACAGTTATTCATGTTCAAAAAAACGCATTGCAAAGCCATTCGTGACGGCTGTGACAGCTGTGACGGTTTTTCCTTTATATACCCCTTTTGTTTACGTCATTTTTATCGCTTGTCAAGCAACGCGAACAAAAAGCCCCTAAATCCTTACGCAAACGGTGTAAAACAAAATCTGATGTCTTGTTAATCACCTACGTAAATCACGCCGTAACTTATTTCTGTCGCTCCGATCGTTTTTGGGATTTATGCAACATTCTGTTATGATTCGCAAGAAAATAACACCGCAGCTTTCTGAAATTGGATATAATGAAAAAAAAGATCGGATTAATGGATCCGCACATTTCAGAAAGGAAGGTTATAATATGAAAAAAAGAAAAGCGATTACGGCGGTCATGACGGGGATCCTGCTGCTAAACGCGGTCGGCTGCTCCCAGTCGGACGTTCAGCGATCCTCAGACACACCCGCAGCAACTACCCCGCCACAAACAACGACAACTCCCGCCGCCACACTAAACGAATCGGAACAGTCGGCAATTGCGGAAATTGAGGTTTCGGCGGAAAAGCTTGAAAACGGAACGGTTAAGTTCCTCTCCTCATGGGACATCAATCCCTCGGATGGAAAACCGAAGCAACCTGCCTTGGAAATGTTCGAAACCAATTATGGCGGCAAAATCGAGTATATTCCGTGTATGTGGGAAGAACGCTATACGGCGCTCGGAAAAATGATTGCTGCGGGCGATTCGCCCGATATGTTCAGCGCGGAGGATATGGACTTCTTCCCGCAGGGCGTGATAAATACGATGTTTTCGCCGTTAGACGACTACATCGATTACGATTCCGAGCTTTGGGCACCGGTAAAGCCAATCAACGATACGTATATTTTCAACGGAAAGCATTATGTCGGAGCGACGGGAACGGAAACGGACTGTGTCATGATTTACAACAAGAAGACAATTGCCGAAAACGGATTGCCCGATCCTGTACAGCTTCTCGACGAGGATAACTGGACATGGGACACGTTCTACGATATGATGATCGCTTTCTGTGACCGCGAAAACAATAAGTTCGCGGTAGACGGCTGGTGGTTTGAGGGCGCATTCTCACTTACGTCCGGCGTTCCTTACGTCGGTGTAAAGGACGGAAAGGTCGTCCAGAATCTCGACGATCCTCAGATCGAAAGGGTACAGCAATTTATGTACAACATGAAGAGACAGGATCTCCCGTGTCCGAAGAGCGAGCGCCAATGGAAGATTTACCGCGAATATATCGGTAAAGGACAAACGCTCTTCTGGCCGTGCGGAATCTGGGGACTTTATGAAAAGGATCTTTCGGATTACGGCGAGATGGAAGATATTATGTTTGTACCGATGCCGCGCTGTCCGACGGCAGACGCTTATTATCTCCCCGCTAAGCTGTATGGATTTAATCTTTGCGCGGGTGCGAAGAATCCGGAGGGCGTCGCCGCTTATCTTGACTGCGCAATGATCTGCCGCGACAATGAAACCGTAAAGGAACTCGAGCTGAAGCAGACCTTTGAGGATTATCAATGGACGCAGGAAATGTACGATATGCTCCTGAGGGTCCGTAAGATGACCGAGGAACACCCCATGGTTGAATTCTACTCCGCCGTCAACGAAACGGTAAACGATATTGTCAACAACCCCATGAAGGAATCCTATAACGCAGGAATCGCATGGTCGGAGACAAAGGAATCCATTAAAATGCAGCTTCAAGCGGAACTTGATACCGTAAATCAGAAGCTCGAAGCGAAAAGCCAGTAAATCATCTATAAAAAGAATCAGAACCTGTCCACATAGGATAAGTGTGTGAATTTTCGAGGAAAAATCGACACAGACAAGGCGAAAATTCGCGGGAATCCTTCCGGATTTCAAGAATTTTTAACGCCGTATGAGACAATTTTTACCGAAAGGACGCACGCTTCATCCTATGTGGTCAGGTTCTAAGCTGGTCTTCCCCCCGTATTCTGAAATACGGGGGGAAGTTTTTAAAAAACAACTTCTGAAGATTTTCGAGTCGCTTTCAGCGAAAAGCATGACAAACGGTTCAAAGGACTATACTGATGCGGCGGCTCTGAAATACGCCGCTTAAGTCTGTTAAAAAAGGAAAAAGGCTACATCGCACAATTATTGCCGTTCGATTGCACAGTTAAAGTTTTTTGTTATCTGACAATGTCGCCTTTTAAGAAAAATCCGTGCGATATAACAAAAAATATGCAAGCAAGCGGGCGGCAAATACGATACCGTTAATTGTGCGGTGTTGCCTAAAGAAACAAGCGAACCGCAGGAACGCTACGCAAATTGAAGCATACAGAACACAAAGCCTCGGGTCACAAGAGAATCCGAGGCTTTTTCGTTTGGTTTAAACCGCCCAAAACGCGAATTTTTCAATTAATATGTAAAACTTACTTTTTCTTTACTACAAGAGCAGCGCCGCCTGCAACAATTGCAAGACCCGCAACAGCGGCAACATCCGCAACACCGGTATCGGGAGAACCCTTGGAGGAATCGGTAGCGGCAGCAACATCACCCGCAGCGGGAGAGGAAGTCGCAGCCGAGGTTTCCGCCGGTGCGACCGAAGCGGGTTCGGGAAGCGTTTCGCTGTTGGAAATCGTAAGCGATCCGACCGCTACGCCGTGTCCCATAAACGCAAGACCCGCTGTCTTGATATGCTCGATGCTATCCTCGGGGAACGAAAACTTTACTTCCGTCCCATCAACCGGCAGAACATAAGCACTGCCGTCCTCGGAAGGCTCAAGTCCGACAACGTTTTCAACCAGAGGCCAACCCTCGTCGTTTATCATCGGCTTTACTACCCAGTAGGCGTGCCCTTCCATGTCCACAAGAGACGCGTCAGCGGTATAAGTGAGCGTTAAAACAGAATCCTTGGTCAATTCCTCGAATTCGCTCGCGGGAACGGTCGCACTGATACTCCAGCCCGTTCTGAAATCCTTGTCGATGTCATAGGCGGAAGCGCCAAGCGAGAAAAGAATAGCGGAGGTGCTGACGGCAGCCACAGAGATCAGCGTCTTTTTCATTTTCATAACAAAAACTCCCTTTCGTCGGGCGGGAACGGCTGAAACCGAACCAATGCCCTAAATTTTTCGTAATTACATCGTATCATAAATCCCAAAATAAAAATAACAGAATTTTGTGTTTTATATTATTTTTTTACAGATACCGAATCAATTCGTCGCGGACATCGTCAAGACGGGGATCGGTAAGTCCGAAATTCATTTCCTTATAGCTCCACACGCTTCGGGAAATTTCCAATTTCTCGAATACCTCATGGATCGCCCGAAACCATTTCAGCGTATCCTCGGCGGAGCAGTTCTCAATCACACCGTATTCGCCGCAATACAGCGCGGTGTGATTCTTTTTTGCCGCTTCGACCGCCGAGGAAAAAAGCGCTTCAAAATACGCGGGCGTAATCCCCGATTCGTCAAACCCCACACGTTCATCCGGATTGATCTTATCCGTCCAATTCGCACCCTGATGAGTGAACCTTAACGGCTCATAGCAATGCATGTTATATACAATGTTTTCGTCATAGGGCGGCGCAAGATCCTTGACTGCCTCGGCACTGTTATTCCAATAGCTCCCCACAAGGATCAAGGTTTCCGGAGCGTGAACGCGAATTTTCCGAATGCACTCATATGAGATTTTATTCCATTGTTCAATATATTTCCGGTCGGTCACCTCGTTCAAAAGCTCAAAGGCAACCGTACGAGAGAGCGATCCGTAACGTCGGGAGATTTCCTCCCACAACGCCAGGAAGCGATGCTGTAAAGTCTCGCTTTCAAAGAACCCTTCTTCCCCTTCCCCCGAATCGAAGGAGTAACCCGCCGTCTTATGAAGGTCGAGTATCGCATTCAGACCGTTTTTTCCGCACCACTCCAGTGCGCGGTCGATCCGTGCGAAGCCGCTCTCAAGATATGTACCCGTGTCCGTCTCAAGTATGTTATAATCCAGAGGAATCCGTACATGATCCACGTCCCATGATGAAATGACCGAAAGATCCTTTTCGGTAATAAATGTGTCGAGGTGTTCTTCGCTGTAATCGCACTGCGAAAGCCAGCCCCCTAAATTCACTCCTTTATAGAAGCCTTTTTCTTTTAATTTCATTCCGTTTCCGCCTTTCATAATTTTATTCTGCGGTACCGTACCGATCCCGCCGTATTCATCTTACCCTATTTTCCGAAATCAATCTGTTATCCTGTTACGGTTTTCATCAAAATCATAAGCCAATAAGTAAACATAATTTTGATAAAAACAACAAGATTTTTATATCACTATATCACACCAGATGTTATAATCTTATCAATAAATATCAAAACAAGGAGGAGTTTTCCCATGAAATTGCAGCCAAAAATCATCGCATTGTTTTTGACAGCCTCACTGCTGACCGCGTGCGGCACAACGGAAGAACCGATGGAAACAACAGCCCCGACCGAGGTAATGTCCGAACTGACCGCTCCGCCGCTGGAAGAGCTTCCCGAAGGTCACGTTTATGCGGTCTTTACCGACGGACAGCCCGACGGGTTTGAATGCGCGGATGGGTGGTGCAACGGAAGTATGTTCAACGTCACCTGGAGAAAGAAAAACATCAGCTTCGAAAACGGGATCATGAAACTCACGATTGATCGGGATACGGTTCCACAAAAAGGCGTTCCGTACTCGGGCGGTGAATTCAGAAGCACGGATTTTTACGGCTACGGACGGTACGAGGTCCGCATGAAGGCGATCAAGAATGACGGCGTTGTCTCTTCATTCTTTACCTATACGGGTCCCTCCGACCAGAATCCGTGGGACGAGATCGACATTGAAATTCTCGGCAAAGATCCCACAAAGGTACAGTTCAACTACTTTACCGACAGCAAAGGCAATCACGAATTTATGTACGATCTCGGATTTGACGCTTCCGAGGATTTTCACGATTACGCCTTTGAATGGTACGAAGATCGGATCATCTGGTATGTGGACGGTGCCGAGGCGCACCGTGTTACCGAAAATATTCCCGTCACAAAGAGCAAGATTATGATGAACGCGTGGTGTGGAACGGGCGTAGACGGCTGGCTGAACGCATTTGACGAAAGCGGAATACCGCTCTCGGCGGAGTATGAGTGGATCCGGTTCACCCCTTTCGAGTAAAAGCTTGAAATTTCCGCCGAAATCGTGTAGAATAAAAGAAGGAGCAGAAAAACAACAGCGTGTGATCCGCTCAATAGTGTGCAAGCACGCTTGAAAAGAGGTCCGCCATGAACATCGACAAAAAGCTTTCCTATCTTGAATTTATGCACCGCGAGTATAATATTTCACATCTTTCCTATGAGCGGGAAATGGCGTTTTTCCAGTGCATCAAGGACGGCAATCCTGCCGAGGTTCAGCATCTTTTCAAGCCGTTTGACTGCGAGGAAATGGGAAAACTGAGCGAGGACAGCCTGCGTAATCTGAAATATCATCTCGTAATCTCGGTTGCGCTCATTACCCGATATTGCATCGAGGGCGGAATGGAAATGGAAGCGGCATATAACCTGAGCGATATTTATATTCAAAGCATTGATAAATGCCGAACAGAAGATGAGGTCAATCTTCTTCATCGCGAGGTCGTGAATGATTACGCGCAAAGAATGCAGATCATCCATAAAACCAATATTTACCCGAAGCCGATCGTTCTTTGTCTCGATTATATTTACAATAATCTCCATACGAAAATCACGCTCCAAAAACTTTCCGAGATCTGCGCCATCAGCCCCACTTATCTTTCGAAGCTGTTTCATAAGGAAGTCGGACTCACCGTTTCGGACTATATTACAAAGAAGCGAATCGAAGCCGCGGAAAATATGCTCCGATATTCAAATTATTCCTGTGTAGAAATTTCGGACTGCTTATGTTACAGCTCGGAAAGCCATTTTATTCAGGTTTTCAAAAAGCACACAGGATATACGCCGAAATGCTACCGGGAAAAATTTTTCCGAACACGCTGGGGAAAAGACGACGTTTTACCGAGTAACCTTTGACGGCGACCGCATGCCCGGGAGTCTGTATCGTAAACACACCGTTATGATCCGTTCCGTCAATACGGGGATCATGGGAGCTACTTCCATCGCAATAATCAGCCTATCATACGAAACATCGCTTTGGGAGAGCTTTCGCAACACGATTATTCGAGAAGTTTATTCAAGTCCCTTTTTCTTATAGGCAACAGCGAATAATACCAGTTCTACAGCAAAATTTACCGCAATCACAAGAATACTTTCCGCAGACACTTCGGACGTGCCTATACCGTTTATAAGATTGCTGATCTGCTGGGAATAAATGATTCCCGCAAATTTCCTTATGCTTTCATTGAACATGGATAATCCACAAAAATTATACTCGGCGCTATTGCAAAACGATCGTTTTGCAATAGCGGTACGTCGTACTGCGGCGGCATCGCCGCCGGCGCCGAGTACATACCGTCCTCGCAAAGCATCGCTTTGCTGCCGATTTTATCGGCGCATTGCAAACTGTTCAGTTTGCAATGGAGGGCGGTATATAAACTCAGCGGCTGAAATTTCAGTCCTTCTGCCGCTAGCTTTGCTGCGTTCTTCTTCGCCAACTTGCCATCACAAAAAAGCAGTCATTCTTGGCTATTTTGCCTATTGGCTTTTCTTAGCAGGTTTCATTATTAAAGTCAATATTTTGATTTCTCTGGTCGTCAAAAAATATTGCTAATCAGAGTATGATAGAAAAGTCGGAAAAACAAAAAGTATTTTTATATAAACCGCATATTATGGAACTAAAAGCCTATTGACTTTGTATTAAAAATGTGATACAATGTATTACGAAAAGGTAGACCTGCAAATAAAAGTCAAGTGGTAAAATAAAGGTTTCATCAAACTTTCACAAAAGCAAAAAGGGCATAGCAAAAGCGCCGCCAAAGCTGAAATTTTTTTGGCAGCTTGGAAATGAAACGGATTTGGTGGAACTCGTTAGCCTATGGCTTCCATAACGCGGGCGTAATAAATTCTGAGGAACTTATTCGCGGCGGCGATCATGTAAACTC
>CAZKKZ010000065.1:0-8551 GCA_964553625.1 uncultured Ruminiclostridium sp. | reverse complement strand
AGGGAAAAGTTCCCTTTGGCGGGGGTTTGGGGGCCGCGCCCCCTCGTTATGTTTTTTTATTCTTTATCGACAGTCTAAAATAAGAAAAATATTTCTTATTGTATAATTTTGGCGGATTGTTTCCGTTCACGGAGCTTGGCGGCGATCCGGTGCGCAAGCTTGGAAAGCCCGATCATGAGCGCGGCGGCGGCGAAAAGGGTAAGGATCGCGCAGAGCGTCATTGGTTCCGTAAAATCGACCATGCCGAAAAATGTGGCGAAAAGAACGCTCGCGCCCGCAAACACGCCTACCAGTACGATCATCATTGCCGCTTTCCACTTTTCCCACGGCTTACAGCAGCGGAAGGTGATCATAAACGAGATTCCCGCGAGAACCACGGTTGCCGTGCTGCTCATCTGCTCGGTCGTAAAGCCGAAAAGCCCCGCCGCGACAATGACAGCCGAAAGGGCAAGCGCCGCCGTGACCCCGTTCGGGACGGCGCGTTCCATGACGTTCCCGATAAAGCTTCCGCGAATGAGCGCCTTATTCGGCTCGAGCGCGAGCAGAAAGCTCGGGATTCCGATACAAAGCGCGTTGATGAGCGTCATCTGGATCGGCTCGAACAAAAACGGAAGCCGGATCATCATGAACAGGATCGCGAGCAGGAGACTGTACAGCGTTTTGGACAAAAAAAGCGAGGCGGAGCGCTCGATATTATTGATCGAGCGGCGACCCTCCGCGACGACGCGGGGCATGGAGGCGAAATTACTGTCGAGCAGGACGAGATTCGATACGTTCCGCGCCGCCTCGCTCCCGCTTTGCATGGCGACCGAGCAGTCGGATTCCTTCAGCGCGAGAACGTCGTTTACCCCGTCCCCCGTCATGCCGACGGTTTTTCCCTCCGCCTTCAGCGCCTTTACGATCGCGAGCTTCTGATCGGGAGTGACCCGTCCGAAAACGGTATATTCGCGAATCGCCTTCGGGAGATCGGCGATCTCGGACGCGTCGATGAAGCGGTCGGCGTTTTTTACGCCCGCCTTCTTCGCGACGGCGCTTACGGTAAGGGGATTGTCGCCCGAGATGATCTTGATGTCCACGCCCTGCTCGTCGAAATAGCGGAGCGTGTCGGGCGCTTCGGGGCGAATTCGGTCGGAGATCGCGATTAAGCCGAGCGGGATCAGACCGTCGGGGAGCTCCCTGCCCTTAAAAGAGGAATCGGAACGCGCGAGCAGCAGCACACGCCGTCCGCCCTCGGAAAATTCTTCGGATTTCCTTCGTATTTTCTCATATTTTTCGCCGAGGATAAATTCGCCCGCGCCCATGACCAGGCTTCCGATTTCGGGGAAATACGCGCCGCTCCACTTTTTCGCCGAGGAGAAGGGGAGAACCTGCTCGGCGGAGACTTCGCTTTCCCGATCCCATTTTTCGCGAACGGCGAGGAAGGTCGGGTTCCGATCGGGAAGCGCGTTCGCCAGCAGGGTCATTTCGCGGTCGATCGGCTCGCCCGTGAAGGAAAACACCTCCTCGACCGCCATTTTTCCCTCGGTGATCGTTCCCGTTTTGTCGAGACAGAGCGTGTCCACCCGCGCGAGCGTTTCAATACAGTACAGATCCTGCACGAGCGCTCGGTTCCGGGCGAGACGGATCGCGCTGACCGCGAGAACGACGCTAGACAGAAGCACCAGTCCCTCGGGGATCATACCGATCACGGCGGCGACGGTACTGGTAACGGCGCGGTCAAGCGGCTGTCCCGAAACAAAGATCGCGTTATAGAACAGGAGCCCCATAATCGGGAGAATGCAGACCGAAATTCCTTTTAAGATTCGGTTGATCGCGTCCATCATTTTCGACTGCGGCTTTTTGACGTATTTTACGCCCTCGGCGATTCTTCCGGAAAAGCTGTCCTTTCCGAGCGCGGTCACGACCGCTTTCGCTTCGCCGCTGACCACGAAGCTTCCCGAGAGGATTTTTTCGCCGGCGGTTTTACAGATCGGGTCGCTTTCTCCCGTAACAAGGCTTTCGTTCATCTCGCACTCTCCGCCGACGATCTCGCAGTCCGCCGCCGCCTGCGCTCCCGTTCGGAAGATTACCAGATCGTCCGCGACAAGCTCGCTCGTCGGGATTTCACGTTCCGCTCCGTCACGGAGAACGTGCGCCTTTGGCGCGGAAACAAGCGTAAGGCGGTCGATCGTCCGTTTCGCGCGGATCTCCTGAAAGATCCCGATTCCCGTATTAAACAGGATAATCAGCGCGAAAAGAGCGTTTTTCGGAGAGCCGACAAGAAATACGAGAACCGCGAGGACGACGTTAATGAAATTAAAAAAGGTAAAAATATTCTCCGCGAAAATTTGCTTCACGGATTTTGTTTTTACGTTCGGATCGCCGTTTACTTTTCCGAGCCGGATCCGCTCGGCGACCTCCTCGGCGGTTAATCCGCGATTCGGATCGGTCATGCTGTCACACCCCTTCAGAACGGAAAGAAGCCCCCTAAGGCGTGCCGCCTTTGGCGATTCCGAAGGAATCCTCCAAAAGCGGCAGCTTTATTACGTGCGGCGGGCTTCTTTTTTAAAATAATTTCGGTTATTGTGCCTTCCGATAAAACGGTTCGGTTACCTTCGGAGCGTTTTCGCCGATCGGAGAATGAAGCGGCGCGGAGATGACCGGGAATTTTGAAAGGAAAAGCCGTGCCGACGCGCAGAAGGAATCCGCGATTTTTTTCATCTTCTCGTTTTCAAGCTTACTGTCAAAGATGAAAAGATAATGCTCCTGTTCTTCCTGCTTCATCATGAGAAAATATACCGCGTCAATATCGGGATTTTTCGCCAGCGTTTTCCGGAAGGAATCGAGCACCGCGTCGGGGATATTCATCGGTTTTCCGAAATAGAGCTTGACCGGCTCCTGCGGCGGCTGTGCGGGCTGTTTTTCGCTCTGCTCCAGATGGCGGAAGAGATTTTCGATCATGTCATGCTTGAAGATGAGGTTCTGATCCATCGGGTTAATGACAATCCCCGCCGTTTCGTCGCGCTTTTTCATGGCTAGCTTTACGATCTGCGGAAAAGTCACGACCATTGTCTTGATCTTTTCCTCCTTATTCCACCGCTGGAACTCGGGAATATCGGTGAACAGCAGGAAAAACTGTTCGCCGTCCATGTTCTTGATCAGGCGGAAATTAAACTTCGCGTCGCTCGGAACCGACATTTTTCCCGTTCCCTCGATCGGGACGTTATTTGCGTCGAGAATATCGACGGGCGCGAAATAGCTCGCCTGAAGCGCCGCCGTGACAAAAGCGGTCTGGGTTTCGGGCGTTTCCTTTTCCTTAATCGCGTTCATCGCCGCGACAAGAGGCTCGTTCTTTAAATCGGGAAAAATATTTTCCTCAGCGTTATTTTCGGGAGTGGTATTTTTTTGTTCTGCCATTTATTGTTCCTTTCGTTTTGCCTTTTCTTTTGCCGTTTAGGGCAGGCGTGCGCCGTTCAATCGTCGTGTACTCTTATATAGTATACCACAGCTTACGGGAATTTTCAATAGTTTCGGTTAAAAAACTGTCCTATTCCGTCAGGCGAAGCGGCGCTCCGGTATTGACGCAGTAGCTTCCGAACGGGACGGCGGTATTCGCGTCGATCCAGTAGATTCCCGAAAGGGGGGCTTCGTTCCGATTCCCCGCGTTCCAGTTGTAGAAAACGCCGTCATGAAAATCCCATGTTGAGGGAGTGCCGTACCCGGGGAAATCCAGATTCGATTCGATCGGTACGACCGCCGCGCCGACCAGTTCGTTATGGAGAAAATGCAGCTCGACCTTTACGTCGCGGGACATCGGAAGATCGCCCGATCCCGCAAGCCCGTTCAGGTATTCCATGAGCTTCATAAAGGTATCGTCGTCGATCAGCTCGCCGGAATCCTCATAGCGATAATTGTTCATGTACGCGCCGGTCATCAGCCATTCGTTGTTCCGACCGCTCAGTACAAGGGAAAAGAGCGGGGGATCGTCGTCCTCGTCATATTCGCCGATCGCGGTTCCGCCGAACAGCCCCGTGATTGTGTCGCAGAGCAGCTGCGCGTCGCGGTTCAGCGCGTCCGCCTCCGCGAGCAGGGGATCGTCATAGTTGGAATTGCCGCTGCCGTTCAGCGCCTCGTCCCAATCGGCAAGTGGGGCGTCGGTTTCCTTACAGTACGTCCCGACGAGGGTATACTCGCCCCAATCCGTCCAGTATATACCGATCCGCGGCACGGCGTGCGGGTTGTTTTCCGTCCAGTTACAGTATCCCGTCCAGAAATCCAGCGCGTCGGGGAGATTCCCGTCCTGGAACAGACCCGTTCCGTTTTCGATTACCGCCGTTCCGGCAACGGACATCCTGCCGGGGTCGGTCGGGGCGTTTCCGCCGCCGCTCATTCCGCTGTTGTTTCCGTCGCCGCGGACAAAGTGAATCTGCGCCGTAACGGGATCAAAATCGGGGAAGCGGCGGTTCAGATGATCAGTAAGCTGGGAGACCGCCGAAACGCCGCTTGTGAAAAGCGCAGTCTGGCTTTCGGCTTCCAGATCGTTTCCCGTATGGGATTCGACGATCCAGCCCCCGTTTTCGTCATATTTTACAATGACCGAGGCGAGCAGCACGTCCGAGCGGAAGAAGCTCGGATTCGCGGAAAGGAAGCCGGTCAGCGCGCTGCTGAGCCGCTTTGCCGCATTGTTCAATTCGGAGATCTTCTCGTCGCGCGCGTGAAGCTCCTCGATCTCGGCGCGAATTCGATCCTCGGCGGTGCTTTTTCCCTCCGATAGGCTCGGGAACGTCCCGACCGCGAAGCCGCCGATCGCGTTTTCTTTTCCGTTCCATTCATATACCCCGTCCAGATAATGGTATACCGTCGGGAGGTTTTCGGGGAGGTCGTTCGGGTCGTCGGTATAGACGGCGGTGATTCCGCAGAGAGGATTTTCGGAGAAGTAGGAGAAGAGAAGCTCGACGTAGAGATTTTCGCGGTCGCCGGTTTGGGACAGCTCGCTATAATCCAGAAATCCCATTTTGCCGTCGTCCAGAACGGTCACTTTTCCGTTTTCGTCGAAGTAAAGCTTTACCGTTCGCTCAAATTCTTCCCTGCCCCAAGTGTCGTTGTAATCCGAGGCGTCCTCGTTCAAGGAGAGAAGCGTGTTCCACGTGAGGGCGATCAATCCCTGCGCTTCCAGCTCGTCGGAAAGGCTTCGCGCGGCGCGGATCGCGTCACTCCTGGTGTAGGAGGAATATTTTCGGTAATGCTTTTCAAATTCAAGCTCTTCGCGAAGCTGGTTCAGCTCCTCCTCGATCCCTTCGGAAAGACCGAGTGAATCGAAAAGCTTTTCGAGCGATTCATTCCCGTCGGGCAGGGCGAGAAGCTTTTCATAAAGGTCGATCTGGATCAGCCGCAGGGTTTCCGTATCGGGCTCTTCCGCTATATTGACACACTTTTCCCCGTCGGTCGCGGGCATGACGATCGGTCGATCCGCGTCCGCGAGCGGCCTTTGCTCCAGATAGGCGGAAAGGGAAAGATACTCCCCGAAGGAAAGCGTAAGGTCGGTGCGGATCGCGCTTTCCTCGCCCTCGATCGGCTTGACCGCGACCGTCAGGGCGAACTTCTCAAACAGTCCGCTTAAAATCGCCGCGCCGCTCTGCTCCGATTCATTTACCGACATCATATCCTCGTCAATCGCGGAATTTCCGCGAAGGAGCGAGCGGATCAGGGTGTCCTTTTCCGAGATTCGGATAGTGTAGGTTCCGAGATTGATCGGTTCGCCGAGATATTCGGTCGTTCCGTCGTTGATATAATCGAGCGCCAGAACGAGCGTGGGCGCGTTTTCCTCCGATGAGTTTTTGTAGGAAAATTCGATCGTTCCGTCGTCTTCCTCTGTTTCTGCATTTTTGGAGGTGTCGACCCCGATTCGTGTTCCGTCGGGCATTCCGATCCGAAAATGGTCTGTTTCATCCGGATTGGCATATTCAAAGGTGAACGGTTCGTCATCCGTATTTTCTTTGGGTTGTTTTACATTCTTTTCGATCGAGTAAGTCTTCGCGAGCAGCTTCGCGTTCCTTCCGATATAGCTTTCCGAGATCAGCGGCACGGAAAAAGCGTCTAAATCGTCAAAAAGCGCGTTGTAGCCGCTCATGTCTTCCCCGGTCGCGCTCCTGTAATAATCTCTTAAATATTCATCGTTTTTCAGGAGGTCATTGACCTTCCGGTAAAGGGCGTTCGTTTGCTCAGCGGAGAGAGACGCGCGGATTTTGGTGCATTCGACCGTCTGTCCCGCGACCG
Source organism: uncultured Ruminiclostridium sp. (assembly GCA_964553625.1). GTDB lineage: Bacteria > Bacillota > Clostridia > Oscillospirales > Ruminococcaceae > Ruminiclostridium_E. The sequence goes on along the minus strand of CAZKKZ010000065.1, from coordinate 2,296 downwards.
TAAAGCTTCCGTCCTCGTATGTAATTTCCGCTTCGGCATACGCTTCATAGTACAGCTCCGCGACCGCGCCGCAGATCCGTTCGATTTCCTCCGCCGAGCAGGCGAGGGAGGGTTCGCCGTCCGCAGCCGCCGCGTATTCGGAGAAAAAGGTATAGCTGCTCAATTCGGGGAACGTGACCGCGAATTTTTGCGGGTCGATCGTAAGCGCTCCGCTTAAAAACTCCTTACCGCCGTATTTCGAGGTAAACTCGAATTGATCGGCGGCTTCGGTATGGGTAACGCGGAGAATGTTTTGAAAATTCCCGAGCAGGTTCAAGCCCTCGAACTCCTCCTCGGATCGGGTGAGAAGAAGTCCGCTCAGAAGCTCGTCCAGCTCCATCGACATTCCGTAGGTCAGCTCGCTTCCGCCGAAACGCTCCGCGAGTGTGAGAAGCTCGGAAATCATTGCCGACATCTGCGCCTGTTCATAATCCTCAAAATCAAAATCGTCCGCGTCCCGCTCCTTTTTCAGAAGGAACATTTCGTCGATCTGCGCGGCGAGCGTTTCGTTCAGCTTTTCGGAAGCCCGCTCGTCAAAAGAAAGAAGCTCGCCCGTTTTTTTCTCGACGTGGAGCGCAAAGCCCGCGTCGCCCATGAACAGGCGCATGACCTGATTATAAAAGCCGAAATAGCCGATCGCCGCCGTGCCGACCAGCACGACCGCCGTTCCGCCCGCGATCCACGGGGCGATTTTTTTCTTTTTCTTCGGGGCGGGGGATTCCCGGGCGAATTCCTCAAAGGTCGGCGCGGAAGGCGTGACCGCTTCGACCGGTGCGCTTTGCGCGGGTGAGGATTCCGTCGGAGCAGGCTCCGCAGTCACGGGAGATTCGGGGGCTTTCGGCTCCTCGGATTCCGCGATTATGGGGGATTCGGGGGCTTGGGGCTTCTCGGATTCCGCGATTACGGGGGATTCGGGGGTTTGGGGCTCCTCGGGTTCCGCGATTACGGGAGATTCGGAGGCTTGGGGATCCTCGAATTCCGCGATTACGGGGGATTCGGGGGCTTGGGGTTCCTCGGGTTTCGTGATTACGGGGGTGCCAAGAGGGCTTACCGCTTCGGGGGCTTCCGCCGAAACGGGATTTCCGCAGGCGGAGCAAAACTTCGCCGAATTGTCGAGCTGTTTACCGCATTTTGTACAAAACATGGACGATTCCTTTCTGTCGAAGGCTTTCTTATGATAACAGTATACCATAGAAGTCCGCGTCAAGTCAAGCGCGGGACAGCCTTTGGCAGAAATTTTTCGGAAAACGCGGATCGAATCAGGCTGTGGGCTTTATGATCCCGCAGGCGATCTTTTCTCCCGCGTTTCCCGAGGGCTGGGTGGTGAGGTCGTCGGGCATGGCGTGAATGATAACCGCTCTGTTTAAAATTTCGCAAACGGTAAACCGATCGGTCAGGAATACCGAAAACGCCGTTCCGTTTACGCCGAACAGGGGAGAGATATCGCCCGCGTGGTAAGGGTGGGGGAGGTTGGTCGGGTTGTAATGCCCTTTCACATCGGCAAAGGGATCACGATCGTTTCCCGCGCACTGTCCGCCCTCGTGAATGTGAAACGCAAAGATCGGGGATTTTCCGGATTCCCCTTTGGGCAAGCCCGCGATCTCTGTGCGGACCAGAACACCGCCGCAAACCCGATAAAACCGCACCTGTCCTTTCAGCGAGGGGTATTTTTCGCTTCCCGTCACACAGGCTTGCGCGTTCGGCTTTTTCCGGAGTTCTTCAATCAAATCGTTCATTCTTATGATCATTCCTTTCCCATGGAGGAAGTTTGTGCCGAGTGGATTTGCCGAGGCACAAACGACGGGTTTGAAAAATCGAAGATTTTTCAAACTTCCTTCTCCCTTCGTTTTTTAGCAGTATATGCGGGAAAGGGGAAAGGGTTCTTTTTCGGTGTGTTCGCCTAAAAATTGACATTCGACAAAATCCGTGGTATAATATTCCCGCCGGCACTTCCGGGAGAAGGGAGGTGAAGGCATGGAAAAAATATTTGAGTATATTGCTTCGGTAATTTGCAGCATTCTCGCGAACATAATTACCAACCGATTCGATCGGAAGTAAGGGCAAGCGAAAACCCCCGTGTAGCAGCACGGGGGTTTTCATTTTGAGGTGAAGTGACATGGAATTTTATTTGAATACGTTTTCTTCACAATGTTATTATAGCGCGAACTTCGGGATTTGTCAATACATTTGACGAAAAAATGTAAAATTGACATTCGACAAAATCCGTGGTATAATATTCCCGCCGGCACTTCCGGGA
>CAZKKZ010000064.1:0-8686 GCA_964553625.1 uncultured Ruminiclostridium sp. | reverse complement strand
GGCATACGGCGCTTGTACCGGGATTGCGCATGATCCCGAGTATGATCTCCACGCTTACAAAAGAGGATTTACAGCTTCCGCGCCCGCCTTTTAGCCAATAGTGCGTATGCCGTTCCGCTTTTATGTCGCGGTGGACGTCCAAAAACGCCGGTGCGATCACCTCGGAAACGCGCACCGTTTTACTCTCCCGTGTCGTCAATAATCGTCACCCGTGCCTCCGCCGAAAGCTTAACGTTGTCGCTGAACATACCGAGGTGCTTTCCGAGCAGCTCCAGCGCCTTTGTCTTATCGCAAAGGCGGATTTCGCGCTCGGTAAAGTCCTCCCCGACCTTGACCCTTACCGCCGAAATGCAGGCGGTATCTTCCCGCGAAGCGTTTTCCACTACTCCGCCGCGCTGTGTATCGAGTACATCAGCAGCATTTACAAACGCCAACTTTGCCAACTCTCGTACGACCCGATCCGCCGTTACTCCCGTCCGCTTTGACCGCTCGGCGATCGCCCCGTCTATGCGCGCGCGGATAGCGGGTTTTGAGAGGTTTTCCGTCGCTATGCTCCTCGCAGAATCCGGACTGTATCCCGCGCGGATTGCTGCCTGCGTCGCATTCAGATCGATCAGGTACTCATCGCAAAACATTTTTTGTTTTTGGGTAAGCTTTGCCATACATTTCACCTCGATTCGGGCAAAAGAAAAGCACTCTACGAGTTGTAAAGTGCTTTATGTAAATCTTTTCAGTTTACATTATAGCACACTTCGAGTATCAATTTCTATCAATTTTTATCAATTCTCAAAAAATTTTTTTGAAATATTTTCAAGCCCCCTTCCGTGAAGCACACAAACCCACTGATAAGAAAATCCCAAATGTGCCGCGATCTTCTCCCAGCGCCACCCGTTTATGTACCGATACTGCAACACAAGCCGCTGCTTTGGATTCGGAACGGCTTTGATCACCCGAACGATTTCCCGCCGCAGTTCCACGAGCCTTTCCTTCTCCTCGCCGATTTCATTTCTCAAATCTGCGATTCCGGCAGAGGTACGTCCGACGCGATCCGAGAGATTTCCGCCCCCCGAACAAGGCTCCCGCGACGGTGAGGTTTTTTCCGCAATCGCCTCCAACTGCTTCAGCTCGTCGCGCAGCCCCTCAATCTCCGCCTTCAGCATGCGGTAGCTTGATAAAAACTCCTTCGCGGTCATGCTTTCCCCTCCCTCACTTTTTCGATCCTCGCCTTTAAGCTGTCGATCAGCGATTCCTGCGCAGCGCCCTTATCCTGAAGGGCGGAAACGACGTCCTCGTCCCGTCCGCCCTGAACGATCAGATGATGTATGATGACCTTCTGCGTCTGCCCCTGCCTGTGAAGCCGCTTGTTGGCCTGCTGATACAACTCCAGCGACCAGTTCAGCCCGAACCAGATCACATGATTCCCGCCGTCCTGAAGATTCAGACCGTAGGCGCAGGAAGCAGGGTGCGCCAGTAAAATATCGATCTTTCTTTCGTTCCAATCCGATTCGTCCCGCGGTCCGTTCAGCCGTCTTACCCGAAGCCCTGTTCCCGAAAGCGCCGCCTCCAGCCGCGAAAGGTCATGCTTGAAGCTATAAAACACAAGCGCCGGCTGTCCGCTCAGCTGCTCGATCAGCTCCGTAAACGCCTCGAGCTTACAGGAATGGATCTCGGCCGCGTTGCCCTCCGCGTCATACACGGCGCCGTTGCAAAGCTGAAGCAGTTTGTTGGACAGCGCCGCCGCGGTGCCGGCGTCGATCGTTTTTTCGTCTATCTGCAAAAGCATATCCCGCTCCATCTGCCGGTACTGCTTTTTCGCCTTCGCGTCCAGCTCCACGGGAATGTTATCGTAAACCGCGTCGGGAAGCTGCAAATAATCCTCCGCTTTCATGCTGACGCAGATGTCACCGATCAGATCCCGGATCGCACCGTCCGCGCCGTCCTTCGGCTTATAGCTGAATACCTGAGTGGCATTCCGCTGATCGGGGTCAAAATATCTTTCGCGGAAGCCGCCGATCGTCCCGCCCAGCCGCCGCCCGAGATCCAGAAGATAGATCTGTGCCCAGAGGTCGATCAGCCCGTTCGGCGCGGGCGTTCCCGTAAGCTCCACCATTCGGCTGATCTTCGGCCGTACCCGCTTCAGCGCCCTCCAGCGCTTGGCGCGGTGATTCTTAAAGCTTGTGGACTCGTCCACGATCACCATGTCGAACGGCCATTCGTTCGCGTAATAATCCGAAAGCCACGGAACGTTCTCCCGATTGATCACCCAGACGTCCGCCGGCGTATTCAGCGCCCGAACCCTCTGCGTAACGGTTCCCAGCACAGCGGAAACGCGAAGATTTTTCAGGTGATCCCATTTTTCCGCTTCCTTCCGCCACGTAGATTCCGCGACCTTTTTCGGCGCGATCACCAGGACCCGATTCACCGCAAAACGGTTGTATTTCAAATCATTTACCGCGGTAAGGCAGATCGCGGTTTTTCCCAGCCCCATATCCAGCATTAGCATTACGGCGGGATCGGCGATCAGCCGATTGATACAGTAAAGCTGGTACGGGTGCGGTTTAAAGATCATTTCCGATCACCTCCCGCATAAATTTCTCAACACCCTCCTGCCCGCGGATCGTATAGACCTCGCAGCCCAACCGCTTCATCCGTTCCTGCTGGACCTCCTGAAGCTTCGTCAGAATTCCCGTTTCGGATTTCAGCTCCGCAAACAGGATCCTTCCGCCCGGGAGAATGATAAGCCTGTCCGGCACGCCCGCGTTTCCCGGACTTACGAACTTGTAATAAAGCCCGCCCGACGCCCTGACCCGCTCGCCCAGCTTTTTTTCAATTTGCTTTTCCTGCATTTCAAACCTCCGTCGCCGTATATAATATATACGCGCGTGCGCGTCCGCGCGCGTCACACCTTACGCGTTCATGGGCGTTATGGCGTATATATTATCCATACGATTATATATTATATATCTCTATAATAAATAATGTTACATTGTTACAAATAAGTGCCTTTGGCTTAACAAAGCCATAACATTGATGTAGCAAACTTTTTTCTTTTGTTTCAGTCTGTTACGCTCGCTTGTGACAAACTTTCCGTCGTAACTTTACCTTTGTTTCGGAATTTTTCTTTCTCCGGAATCATTTTTGGGATTGTTACGGACTTTGTTACAAGGCTTCCTTGATCCTTTCAAAGCCCCGCTGTACCCGATAACAGCCGAATCTTGCGGTTTTGTTCATCCGCCGCCAGCCCTTCTGCATATCAAGGATCCCGTTGATCTCCGCGGCGTCCGACCGCTTGATCGCGCGCGGATCACAGCCCAGCGCCTCGCACCAGATCTCAAGCGCGCAAACGCTTTCCCGAGGCACCTTCGCGATCTCGTCCTTGATACCGCCCTGCCAATAGATCTGACGCCGTGAAAGATCCCAGTCCGCCCAGTCGACCGGCACCGGCTGCTCCAGAAAATGAACGATCAGTCCCTCCTTGGTAGAACGCTCGCGATGCTGCTCCTGCATATCCTGCGCCTGCGCGGCGGCGCTTCCGTTTAAGATCAAAGGCTCGCCAAGCCGCCAGTAAAAAACCGCCTCCGCCCACAGCTGATCGACCTCCGAATCCAACGTTTTAAAAATATTTTTCGTACGCGGACGAACGCCCACATCGATCGGCCAAAAGCGACGACCCCCCGTCGGGTCTTTTAAATATTCCGCACTGTTGCTTGTTCCGAAAAACACGCAGCACCTTCTGCATTCCTGCACGTGCCGTCCGTAAGCCGCCCTGAACCGATCCGTGCATTGACTGAGGAACTGCTTGACGCGCTCGACTTCCGACCGTGACATTGCCGTCAGCTCACCGATCTCGACGATCCACACCCCTTGAATGATCTCGGCAGCTTCCTTCCCCTCAAAGGTCTTGAGGCTGTCCGTGAACCACTTCCGCCCCATCTTGTTCAGCAGCGTGGATTTTCCCGTCCCCTGCGGTCCCGTCAAGATCGGCATTGTGTCGTATTTGCAGCCCGGATCCAGCGCCCGCGCAACGGCGGCAACAAACGACTTTCTCGTGACGGCTCTCGTATACTCATTGTCCTCCGCGCCGAGATAATCGATAAAAAGCCGATCCAGCCGCGGCGCTCCGTCCCACGTCAGCCCGTTCAGATAATCCTTGACCTCGTTGAAGGCGTGGCTGTTTCCGCAGATCCCGAGCGCGTCGTTTATTTTCTCCTTGCCCGTGATCCCGTAGGTCTTTTCCAGGTACCACCGCGCGCCGCTGTCGTCGTTGTCCGTCCACGCTCTTGCTCCCGTATGTACAAGATCCCACGGGAGCGTATCCGCGACCGCGCCGCGGCGGGCGAATTCGTCGTAAAGGATCCGTCCCTTCAGCAGCGGGTCGTTCTCCAGGATCGTCAGCACGTTATCGGTCGTTTTCTGAATCTGTCCCGTTGTTGGCGCGACTGAAAGCTTCGCGATCCAGTTCAGATTCTCACCTTCCTCAGACGTTCCGTCAAAAGCCTCGACCGCTTTGTCATACCGTTCCTTATTCAGAAGCGCCGCAACGCAGGTGTCCTTGACCGCGAATTCACACATTGCCTTATACGACGGGAGCTTTACCGTGGGCGTATCGGACTTTGCCTCGTCGTCCAAAGCGGCATACTTATGCAGCCTGACCAGATCAAACGCGTTGACCAGTTTTCCGCCGCAGGGATCCGTCGCGTGGTGTGAATACAAGAAAAGCCCGTTGTCATAAACGACCGCTCCGCCGGCGGTCGAGCCTCCCGCATAGGTAAAACGATCCGGCTGCTCCGTCGGAAGGTATTCCCCCGGAATCAGCTCGTGCATCGCGCGGTAAATGTCATAGGTGCGGCAGAAGGCGCCGACGATCCCCGTTTTTCCCGAAGGGTCCTCCTGCTTTTTGAGCAACCGCGCGAATTCCTCCTGCGCGCCCGGTACCTGCGGCCACTCCGCGGCATTTCTCCAATCGCGGTACAAGCCGAGAACACCGTCTGCCGAAAGAAAAGGCTTATCGCCGTAAAGGTACACGTATTGACTGTCCGCGCAGCAGGACGGCCAGTACATCAGCCGTGACGCCTCAAAGGTAGTTTTGTCGCACAACGTAAGCCCGATCCATTCCGCCGCCTTTCGCGCGATCGGTCCGTACTCGTCCGCGCTGACCGTACGATCCAGCGGCAGCAGCACCCGAAGACGGGGCGCCGCCTCCTGATGTTTTCGGGTCGAATATACACAGTAACCGCAGCCCAGTCCCTCAATGCGGCAAAGCACGTCTCGGGTACCGCCCGCGGGAATATTGTCCAGATCCAGCGTGAGAATGTCCCGCCCTTCAACGGCATTGCCCTTGCGACGCGCGCCCGCGAAGGTACCGCCGACGAATCCGCCCACGTCCTTCAGCTCGTCCTGCTGCCCTTTCTTCATGCCGAGATATTCCGCCAGAGTCTCTCTGCCTCGGACGGGAGTACGGAGCCGATCCACCAGCTCCGACCACATCAGAGAGGAAGCGGGCCAGCTTATCGCTTTTCGGCTGCCCGCCGTTGAAATTGTGATCAATCTGTCGTTTTGCATTTTTTCACCTCAAATGGGTTGATTTTTTGTTATTTTTGTCGTATAATGTGAATAAAAAATATAATCGGAGGAATCATATGGAAAAAATGGAAGCTGCTTTCAGGATACTTAATGTGTTTTCTAATTGGAGCAAAAACACTTATAGCGAAAAACAGGCAGAAAAAATATATTTTGAAATCTATGAACCTATTGTAAATAAGCTCCTTCCGTTTATAAAAAACTATGACGGAAGTGAAAACGATGACTTCTTCAATGTTCTACACGACTGTCAAACGATTCTTGTCCAAAACTCTGCTTTATCCAATCCCGTATACATAAAAAGAATCGATAGAATTCTTAATTCTGACGCAAAATGTAAGAAATGCCCGTTATTCTCAAACCAATGTCGAGCAAAATGCCAAGCAAAGTATGAGAAGAAGAACAAAAAATTCAGAAAAAACGTGTTTGAATTTTTGGTGCAAGATTTAATCACCGAATATAATCTGTTGAGAAAAAAGCTCGGGCTTAGAAAATTGACAATACTGCAACGTGTTTATCTGGATCAAATGGCATACAAGGATTACAAGTCAGCTTTAACATCGTTGCTTGTGCTACTTATCATCCTTGTTATTCCCGCGACTGTGATTTTAATATTAAAACTCGTGGCACTATATATTAACATTTTCACAGTCCCGTTTAATCTCTAATCCTTCTTATAGAATTCCGTCTGAAACCCGTCCGCTCTTAAAATCAGTCCCGGAGCCCACGGGATCGGCTGACCCATAATCCTGCACACCTCTTCGAGCGACGAGCCCGCGGGCGCGTCGATAATACACTCATCGTGAACGTGAAAAACAATCCGATATCCGGCGGCTTCCAGCCTTGTCATCGCGACAGCAAGACAGTCCCGCGCGATCGCCTGCACGATATTCTCGGTCAGCTTGCCGCCGTAGGTTTCAAGCGACGCCCACTTTTTGCTGGTCTGATTCATGCCGCGGTAGCCGATACTGTCCCTCCCCCACTGATTTGCCGTAAGTACAGGGTGCGCGTAAAACAGCTTTCGGCCCGACGGAAGGGTGATCGTCATAAAATCCTGATCCGTTCCGTGATCCGCCTCTCTTTGGAATAACAAGCCTTTTATGCCCTGCGCCTGCGCCGTTCGGATACAGGCGATCGCCGCGTTTTCCACCGAGTACCATAGATCGACGATCCGCCGGTTGCTTTCCCGCCATCGGCGCACAATGTCGGGAAGCTCCTCTTCGGAAAGACCCATCGCAAGCGCGCCCATCTGTATCAGCGCCCCGCTAGATCCCTGATACCCGAGCGCCAGCTCCGCGATCTTCCCTTTTTGCCGCAGGGCGTATTCGGGATTTCCTTTTTTGATCCTTTCGATCGGAACATGGAACATCTGGGACGCCGAGGCTTCATAGATTTTTCCGTGCGTCGCAAATACCTCCTGCCGCCACGTCTCGCCTGCGAGCCACGCGATGACCCTCGCCTCAATCGCCGAGAAATCCGCCACCAGAAAAACATTTCCCTCCGACGGGATAAAGGCGGTTCTGATGAGCTGCGACAGCGTATCCGGGACAGTTCCGTACATGATCTTAATCATATCGCCGTTTCGCAATTTGACGAGATCGCGGGCAAACGCAAGTCGATCTATGTAATTCCGGGGCAGGTTCTGAACCTGTGCCAATCTTCCCGCCCACCGACCCGTCCGGTTCGCGCCGTAAAACTGAAGCAGCCCTCTGATCCTTCCGTCCGCACATACGGCGTTGTCCATCGCGCGGTACTTCGCAACGCTGGTTTTCCCGAGCTCCTGCCTGATCTCGAGAACGCGCTTAACGGAATCACTCTCCGTTTCTCCCGACAGCAGCGCTCGAACGGTATCCTTTCGGAGGTTGTCGAGCGAGACGCCCGTCTCTTTTTCATACCAGGAGAGGAGCTGCGAGACGCTGTTCGGGTTGCTCAGCCCCGTCAGCGACGAGGCCTCCGATTTCAGATCCTCTGTCACCGCGTCGCTGATCGAAAGAGCGCCCGCAACCAGCTCGGTATCGATCCTGACGCCTCTCGCGTTGATCCGCTGATCCAGCTCCCAAAGCTTTTGCTCGCTTTCGGGTACGGGAAACGCCGACAGCCTGCGTTCGATCTCCATTTCGGTCTCTGCGTCGCGGCGGCAGTATTCCTTGAACAGCCGCCAGCGCTCCGGTTCGTGCCGCGGAAGAGTACGGGAACGGTATCCGTTTCCCGCAGTGGGCTTACAGGGGACGCAGAACGTACGGATCAGACTTCCTCCGATTCCGAGCTTTTTCTTGTCGGAAGGGAGTCCGAGCGCTTCTCCCGTCTCCGCCAGCCCGTACGTATACCCGCAGTATAGCCCGTGAAGCTGAGTGCAGCGCCATTGCGGCAGCCACGCTTCCGGCGACGCAAGACCGAAGAATTTGGAAAGGCAGTACCACTCAAAGGCGGCGTTGTAAGCGTGGTTAAGGTACCCGGGGCTGAACAACGCTTCCGAAAACCGCGCGGGAAGCGCTTCACCGCAGGCAAGATCCACGACCACAACGGGCGCGCCGTCTATGGAATACGCAAGCAGGAGAACTTGAAAATCGGGCGACTGTACATACTTGTACAATCCGCTTTTTTTCAGATTCACACTGCTGAAGGTCTCAATATCGACGGAAATATGACGCACTTTTCTTCTCTCCCCTCAAGTAATTTGGGGCGGGACCTTGTACGATGATCCCACCGGGAACGTTCAGAACAAAATCTTAAAGTCCGTAGATCCCCGACACGGGCGCGCCGGTGATCGGGTCGATCTGCGGGACGGGCGCGTATGCGGGCGTTGCCTGAGCCGGATAAGGCGCTGTCGGAGCGGGAGGCGCGACAGCTGCCGTGGGATAAGCGGGTGCTGTCTGAGGCGGCACGGGATAGAAGCCCGACGGATCGGCTGCTCCGAACGCCTCCACCGCAGTCACTTTTCCTCCGAGCGGTTCGCCGTCACGAGTTTTCTGAACGGGACCCAGACCACAGCCGATCCCCTTTTTTCCCGCCTGGTGATAAGCGAAAAAGTTAATAAAAACCCTCGCATACATACCGGAATAGATCTCGGTGGAACTGATCACGGGATTCCCCGCCAAATCCACGA
>CAZKKZ010000063.1:0-8693 GCA_964553625.1 uncultured Ruminiclostridium sp. | reverse complement strand
CGGATAGTTGGTATAATACATCAGATCGCCGCGCCATTCGGTAAGAGACCGCTTCAAAAGCGTGACCGATTCCACCTCGTATCCTCTGTAATTTTCCGTCACGCGTTTGATCGTAAAGCTCTCCTCCCCGACAGTCAGCCCGGTGATCCTCTCATCTCCCACCGTCGGATCGGTCTGATAGCTCGAAAACCGCAAATTTCCGTCTCCGTCCAAAAAACAGTTTCCAAGCTGCATTTTTGCGGCGCTCGCAAGCGCCTCCCGACAGGTAAGCGCATATCCCGAAGCGCTGTATGCGTGTCCCTTGATATGCTCATCGCCGGTCGGCGCGGGGAAGGTGATCGGGTACCCGTCATACGGATCCTTGGTATAATACGTTCCGTTCCGGTAGATTCCCTCCTGTGCGTTCGGCTTCCACCACGGGGGCGCGTATACCGTCGGATTGACGGAAAGCTCAAAATTTTCGGGAAGAGCGAACCCCATTTGCCGCACCACTTCCCGTACGCAGTCAAGCAATGTACATGGATAATCAAGCCCAATCCCGTTGAATTTCTGCTCGGCGAACATCATTTTGTCCCGCGCTTTCACGGTCGTTTTCCCGTTATCTGCTGAAACGCTCTCAATAAAAAATTCCCCGACCGACGTCTCGACGGTCGAGTCCTCATCGGGATCGTAAAATCCCGCGAACAGCTTAAACCGCTTTCCGACCGAAAACGCGGCGTAAGCGTCTCCCGAAAGCTCGATTTCCACCGATCCGCAGAACGCAAGTCCCGTTTCAAACCGAGAGGGCTTCGCGGTAATTCCGTTGGTGTATGTTGCGGAAACGATCGCGTTTTCGCCGTTATACTCTCCCTCGACCGTATCCGTCCAATCGCCCCGCGTCCCCGCGTACAGCTCCATGCGGAGCTTCGGGTATCTCCCCGCACTGGTGGCGAGTTCCTTGTATTTTTGTGGCAGGGTTCGCATTATTGTTCCTCCTTTCCAAGCATTATTGCTCCTCAAATTCCATCTGTATCTCCTGATACCGTGGTTTTGTCTGATCGTCGTCCCGATAACGGTACTCGTATCCCGCGAATGCGGACGTAATAACCGTCGCCTGAGTCAGTTCGCCGTTATAATAAAACTCCGCGCGAAGTATGATCTTTTCGATCAATGCCTGTAATTGCTCAAATTCGTTCGGATCGGCGTAATCGATTGTAACTGCTATTTTGAATTTCGGCAGCCCGCGATCGACCGCCGTTCCTCCCGAAAAAGTAGAAAGACGCGTTTCGTTCCGATAAAACTTACTGACAATAACCGCTTTCGCGCGCTGTATTAAGACGTCGTCTAATTTCAGATAAAGATACACGGTTCCTCCTTTCCAACAAACGGTTATATATCCGCCAGTACATTTTTCCCAACGACTTTGTTCAGTTCCTTGATTCCGTCAACCACGCCGCTGGCGAATTTCGCGCCGTTCGACATAACGAACGTAACATGGATCGGCGCGTCCGTATCGAGCCGTCGGTAAATCCGTTCCAGCACGTCCGATTGATCGCAGTCCGCCGTATGTCCGCTGATTTCCCCGAGATACGCAAGCGCCCGTTTGGAAAAATCCGATTCCTCGCGGGCTCTGAAGTCGGCTGCGGCATAGCGGATCTGCTCCGCACTTTGTGCGAACACCGTTTCAGCCATGGGCGTCCAAGACCAAGCGTCGTCCTGCTGTACCGGCGCAATTGTTGTAAGCTCCGTCCGATTCTTTTCATCCGATAAAAATTCCAGAATATCCGAAACACGCCTCGCCGCTTTGATAACCGAGCTTTTGATCTTCTCGTTTGTTTCGAAAACAACATTTGAAATACGCTCTGCCGCGGTGTTGATTGCTTCGATGATCCCCGTTTCGACTCGGATATAATCGGTGCTACCGGTGGAAGCGGTTGTGGCTGCGGTACTTGTTGAGGTTTTCGCGGCTTGTGCCGTTTTACTTCCGGAAACCGCACTCGATGTTGTGTTCTGTTCGGCAACTAACTCTTCCCGCCGTTTTTCCAAGGCGGGAGCCGAAGCCTGTAAACGATCCTCTTCGTCGAATTTTGCCTTTAAATCACGATACTTTTGCCGCGCTTCGTCCGCCTGAGCGCTAAGCGTGCCGTAAGCCGCGATCGCGCTGTTGATTTCTCCGAGAATATCGTTTAACTGCGCCTCACGCTGTTTTTGCGAGGTTACCTTTTTCGAAGCCGCGATCTCCGCGTCAATGGCGTCAATCTCGTTTTGAATTGCCTGCTTCCGTGCGTCATTTACCGCGGTCTGAGCGTCATAGGCTTCCTGACGCGCTTCCAAAGAGTTTTCATAGCCGATTTGGATCTCTCGAACGGCGCGGTCATAGTCGGTAGTCGCATATCGGAGCGCGCGGTCATAGTCCGATTTTAGATCACGCTTCCGCGTGTCATAATCGTCGTTGATCTTTTGCTTTTCATTTTCGTCCGTGATCCCCGAAAGCGCTTCCTGACGCTTTCGTTCAAGCTTCGATAATTCCGCGAGATAGGCTTGATATAGATCGTCTTTGCTCTGCGAGAAAGCGCGGTTTGCCGCTGTTTTGCTGTCGTCGCGCGTGACCTCGTCCCTGTAATCGTCGAGTTCCTTCTGCGCCTTGCGCCGTTCCTCGTCCGTTGCCGCGCTTCGAACCTTATTTTGCAGTTCCTCAAGCTTTTGCAAATGCTCCAAATGCTGTTTCTGCGCGTCATATTCCTCCTGAATGATCTCCATGCGGCGGTCATGCTGCGCTTCTAAATTGGTGCATTCGATTTCGTACAGGCTGTTTTCGTTTGCGACCTTGGTATCGTATTCCTCCTTCGCCGCCTCAGCCGCCTTTTCCGCTTCGTCCTCGATTTTATCCTTCTCGTCTTCAAGCTCGGCGATCCGGTTTTCCCGTTCCTGCTCAATTCGTTCCCGCTCAAGCTCCGCCTTGTATTCGGTAAGCTTCTTTTCCGCTTTGGCACGTTCCTCGGGGGTTTGGGCGGTGTTTACGTCATTTTGAAGTTCGGTAAGCTTTTCACGCTGTTCCTGTTCTTTGCGGGCTGCTTTCTCTGCCGCGGTCTTTCCCTTGATCTCGTCGATTTCATCGTCGATCGCTTTAATGCGGTTATACTTGTCTTCGTCGATGAGCCGAAGCTTTTCCATGTACTCGTCTTTATACATTCCGAGCTTTTCGTTGTGCAGATCTTCGAGCGCGTTTCTTTCGGCGTCGTAGGCGTCTTCGAGCATATTCCGCTCGTCCTCGTACCGCCGTTCAACGCTTTCGATCATCTCATCGGTAACGTGTTCGACGATCTCGATTTGTTCGTCTCCCGCGTCCGATTGCGCTTTCGTGATCTTGTCGAGTCCGTCCGAAACGGTTTCTTCAACCGAATCAAAGTTCATTCCGTCAGCCACGCCGTCCGTAAACGAGCTGCCGACCGCTTCACCGGAACGCTGAGCGGTATCTGTTCCCGCATTTGTATTCCCGAGAACCGAATCACCGATTGCCTCGTCAGCCGCCGCAGAAATACCCAGACTGTCCATCAGACCGTCCATAAACGATCCGCCGAGCGATTTGCCCGACTTTTCGGATAACCCGAGATTGTCCTTAATCCCGCCCGAAAATCCGAACACGCTGTTCTCGCCGCTTTCCTCCGTTTCTTTCGACGGTGAATGAATATCAAGGCTGTCGTTCAAGCCGTAAAGCGCTGCTTCTCCGATCTCTCTGCCCGCTTGTTCGGCGAGCGCTTTTTTTGCCGCAGTTCCCGTAACAAACCCGTCTGCCGTATATTCGCCGGATTTGTAGAAATCGGGTCGCGTATTTCGAATCAGCGACACCGCACCGCTCATCGCTCCGTCGAATACGTCTGGCAGCTTCGCAAGCTCCGTGGAAGCACCGCCCAGTAATTTTGCCGCCGCATTAACGCCTTCGGCTGTTAGAGAACGATCGTGTGCCTTGAACTTTGCGCTTGCCGTGCTTACAAACATAGTCACGGCATTTGCAACTTCCGCGTCCGAATTTTTCAGGGTATCAACGAACCCTTTTACACCGGCTTGCGCCAGATTTTCGAGCGAAGCGCTGAAATTCTTGATCGAATCGGAATTTACCGCCGAAATATCTTTGGAAATTGTATTCCAACTTAGGGTCAAAGCCTTCTAGCGCCTTCAGCGGAGGCGTGGATGTGATTTTTACTTTGTTCCCGCACGGAATGATCATCACGGTATCACCATCAAAGTCCGCCCCGGAAAGGCGGTCGGCAACTTTCTTGTTAATACCGACGGCGTCCTGCGGCGTAGTTCCCAACATTTTCTTAGCGTCCGATTGTTTATTATTGACCGTCAAGATCGGAATCTCAAAAGTACCCCCATGCGGGTAACGAATCAATGCCACCCGTTCTCCGTCACGATAGTTGGGTGCGTATATCTCGTCGTCCTTCATAGACGGAACGGGAACAATGACCTGATACCGCTGGCGGGGTAACGCGGCGGCTTTTAAATGTACAGCGGCAGCGTCGCAATCGTCAGCGAAAGAACGAAGCAATGCCTTCTTCACGGTGGGATTTGTCAAGGAACATATTTCGTCGAACTCCGACTGTTTGTCCGATGCAGCAAGATTAAGCTGTTTCTTTATCAAAGATAAATTTTGTTTATCTTAGCAGAAAAAGCTATATACGAACAAGGCAATGACAATTAGTGCCAATGATCCATACATAGGTAGCAGCGTTTTAGTAAACATTGTTCTACATATGCTAGGTTCTTTTAACGGAAGATTATTCTGTGCAGTGTTAAGCTCATTGATATCGTCATTGTGTTTGTTGTTGTCAAGACTTTTCAGCCACATTTTTGAGTTATGTGGATTTAAATCCAAAATATAGTCATCAGATTTAGGTCTATTTTTTATAATCCAATTGTATTTCCAACGGAACAACTTTTCCATTGTTAAGAAAAAAGCATCTAAATACCATAAACTAAAAATCAGCACAAAACTAATAAAGCACAAAATCTTTAAATCAAATTTTTCAGGCAACAGTGCTAAAGCAGCAACAACTAAAGCTACAGTCCAGCCTTTAACAATAAAAGAGTTTTGCGCCATTCGAGTTATGCACGATTGAATCAAATCAATCTCCTTATATAAAATCGTCTGCTTTTCGTTCTGCGTCATTTTCACCGACTCCCATGTATTCTTCTTATATTATCAAGTATATCCGAAAGGTCTTCCACCTCTCCCTCATAATATCTTTGGATTTTTTTGATTTTATCGCGGTTTATTAAACGATATAGCTTTTTTGTATTATCAACGTCACTCTTGTGTGTTGAATAATATAAACAGTCCAAGGGATAATCATTGTCTATAATACTGTTGCTATAATTATCGTACCACTCAACTAAATCGCTGATAGAAATTAGTACCAAATGCTGTAACGAAACATTATATGATACAACTAAAGCATCGCGACCTGTCATGTTAGTGCTTTCATCAACGTGCATCAGTTCATTATAATCACGATAGCAAATCAGCGACTTCTTTCTTACAATTTGTGTACACATTATTTCAGAATATATCCAAGGAGAGTATGTCGAATCGATGTCTTCGTTGTCATGTACGCAAATCGAATTGTCAGTATTTAGCAGCAATACACATTCTACCTTATCAATCATCTTGTGAAGTGCTGCCGTCAGCATTGTGTTCACATGTTCTGACACCTTGCAGCACGATGCGTGATTATATAAATATCCATTACTGCCATTCGGGCGCTTATTACTATATCGAGAATTTAACTCCTCTAAAAGCTCATCCTGGTATTCCCAGACATTTGAATCCACAAAAACATTAAGACCAAAGCAAGTATGAATCCAACCTGCTAATGCATTTGCAAGATCTCTATCTTTATGGGAATGTGACAAAAAAATATCTGCCTCAACACCGGGAAAGCAATATTCTTGAAGTAGCGATCCATTTATTGTTTCTTTGGAAATCAATTCTTTAATATCGCGTTTAAATTTCACTATCTTTGATTTCAAATGACTTTCGCCTGTCTTCATATATTTATAGAAATCACCTTCACAAAAATCCTTAAAATCCTCTTCAATTAATTGTAAATTTAAGCCTGAAAACATATAATATCCTCCATCATGACATCACTTAAAGTCCACACAAAACATTGAAAGCATGTGTTGGAAACAATTATCCTTAAGCAAAATTATAGCTTTTTCCGACCTCTTGTTAAATTGAATAAAAAAGCCATAAACCAATTCAAAAATAGGGAACACAATCGAGCTATTTATGCAAAAAGAAAGAACGGTATGGCACTCGGGTTTCGCTCATTTCCGCTAAAAACACTTCGGGAACGAAATCATTATAAATATCAGATTTCTCTTCGGCAATTGAGATCTTGACAAGATTCAATTTAAATACACTAATGACTGCGGAGGTTTTTTTATGTTGTAATTCGATAGGTTTTTAGCTCTTTTAAAAATTTTAATTTTGCCTAAACAAAAGGCAATGGCATAATCTTTGCCGTTATAGTAAATATCAAAAAAAGACTTATCAATTCCTGAGCCATTTTGGGCTTTTTCCCAAACCTCCTCTAGCGAGCCTTCTATAATGACGGTTATTTTTGCTTCTGCTACTACTACTTTCATCACAGGTGATGTTAAATAAATCTGTATACTGTCGACATCCTGACGAAATTTGATTTTTCGATATTCATACTTCTTCTCTCCGGAAAGAATACTTGTAACAAATTCTGGCCTTATTGAAACCAATGCTTTGCACATTAAATGATACTCCCTTCAATTATGAATGTATTAAAAAAGAGATTGTTAATCTTCCTATACTATCAATTTGTCTTTTGGCTGCATTGCCAACGTAAGAATCTTTTTGAAATCATCCATAGTATAAATCGCTTGAAATGGATGACAGCTTTTCCAAATACTTGGTGTCCATTTTGAAATCCAGATGAAACAACTGTAAAACCGCATTGGAAAGAGAATTATAATGAAACACCTACCATTGTCCGAACCTTAGGGGTTCGGATTTCGACAGGTGTTCGATTTTCAGAAGGCAATTAATTCAGAAAATAAACTCTTCTAATTTGTATAATTTAACAAAGGAAGCTTTGCTTAAGCGCTTACATACACTTTCGTCATTAATTGTATTTGCATAAGGAAAAAGAAGAAAAAGTTGAGGTCTTAAAATATGCGCATACTGTTTCATAACCTCAATCTCAGGAAGTTGTCTATCACATAAATCTTCATAATAACCTATCCAGTATTCATTTGTTTCTCTATCGAGTTTAATGTCAAAAGGAAACAGCCTACAATCAGTAGGTCTAATATCATATATTTTGCATCTATTTTCATTTCGATCATAAAAATAGCAAAATGGTTCGCTTTCAGAATTGTTCACCTCATTAATTTGTCTTACTTGGGTATTGCGAATATTGTGTGAAAACGTTTTCATGCGATGCATACGAGGATTTATTCCTTGTATTCTATGTGCTTCATTGTTAAGCACTATGGGCATATCTATATCAGGCGATGAACAACAGCACTTTTTCTTTTCATTATGACATTGTGTACAAAACTCATATGTTCCGTTGAGAAGATTAGTATCTTCTCCTGCAACCCAAACATACGGGCTCATTCTTATTTGATCGTCAGCCAATTTCGATATTTTTGAGAAAGAGCAAAAACCACTTAATACATCTTCTGAAATAAGTTTGAGATTAATTGTCCCTCTTTCATCGGTATACTTTCCAACAGATGTGAACTCTCCTGTCAATATACAATTTTTAAATGTTCCACTTAAACTGTATATGTAGTTTTTATCTAAATAGACTTCACCCTCTATTTTACCATTTCCCAAATTCTTTATTATAATTTTTTCATTTTGAACAGTTCCTTTTTCGGCAAAAAGCGATGTATAAGTTGACTTTAAAATTATATTTTCGTCCATGATATTATCTTCTTTTTCGAATTGTAATCCTGAGTTATTAAGAATTATTGTGTTCCCAGAATTATTATTAATCGTGCTTTGTACTGTGCTATTTTTTGCTTTTACACTTCCTGTAGATGCTTCGTTCATAGGTTCTACCTCCGTATCGGTCGATTGTGCTTTCTTTTTTAAATGTAGCCTTTTCAGTTCAATATATGCTTTTTTGCATAAAAAAATAGCTGTTACAAATCCAATAACTGCTGTAATCATTAAAATTACTAATCTTACGTCATCATTCACAACTTTAACCTCCTTGAAATTAGGATAGGGTTTAATTAATTCTTAAAACCAAGCTTTTGTCACAGTCAGGTTATACTACCTCTCCCAACTTCTCTATTGTACTTTCTACCAACTCTCCTTGCTGATTACAAGCAAAGAACAATGTTCAATCAACAAAACTATATAATGAACGACCTACCCAAAGAATTTGTTTGGATTGAGATTAAGGCAATTCTTACACATTGTTTAGCTATTCCCTAACAAAAACTTTATTTCTAATACGCTACTATAGACGAAAAGTCCTAAACCAAATTTAATGCAAATACGCACAATTTTTGTGTCGACACTCTCTGAAAATATTTCTTTTAATAAAGATAAAACCTTAGATAATATACAATTATCCTTGGTTATACCGTCTCCATGTGCCTTGCGAATTTCGACACACGTTCCCATTTAATAATCTTTTCCGATTTAATTATACACATAC
>CAZKKZ010000062.1:0-9223 GCA_964553625.1 uncultured Ruminiclostridium sp. | reverse complement strand
CGCGCCGAAAATTTTTCTTTTCCCCTCCGAAAAGGAAAAAAGTCCTTGAAATTTTCCTGAAAATATGCTATAATGAGTATACTATTATAATATATATTGCATTTTCGGAAAGGCACGGCTTTAAAATGGACGAAAACACGAAAGTAACCGATCACGGATACGGCGCGGACGATATTCAGATCCTCGAGGGGCTGGAGGCTGTCCGCAAGCGCCCCGGTATGTATATCGGCTCGACGGGACCGAGCGGGCTTCACCACCTCGTTTACGAAATTGTCGATAACGCGATCGACGAAGCCCTCGCGGGATACTGCACAAAAATTACCGTAAAAATTCTCCCCGAGAACATTATCGAGGTCACCGATAACGGACGCGGCATTCCGACAGGAATTCACCCAAAAGAGGGAATCTCCGCCGCGACCGTCGTTTATACCATTCTTCACGCGGGCGGAAAGTTCGGCGGCGGCGGCTATAAGGTCTCGGGCGGTCTGCACGGGGTCGGCGCCTCGGTCGTAAACGCGCTTTCGGAATGGCTCGAGCTTGAAATTTACGACGGGACGAACGTTCACTATCAGAAATTCGAGCGCGGACATTACAGCGAACCGCTGAAGATCACCGGAAAGACCGATAAAACGGGGACGCGCGTGCGCTTTAAGGCGGACGGGACGATCTTCCACGAAACAAACTACGACTACGAGACGCTTCTCGACCGTCTGCGCGAGCAGGCGTTCTTAAACGGCGGGATCCTGATCGAGCTGACCGACCTGCGCGATCCCGAAAATATCCAAGGCGAGTCCCTCTGCTACGAGGGCGGGATCCGAAGCTATGTCGAATGGCTTCAGGATATGCGCGGGGCGGAAAAGCTTCACCCCGACGTGATCTATCTCGACGGAGTGCTTGACGATATTACCGTAGAAGCCGCGTTCCAGTACAACACCGACTTCAACAGCGAGGCGTTCCGCTCCTTCGCCAACAACATTCATACGATCGATGGCGGTACGCACGAGGTTGCCTTTAAAAAAGCGCTCGGGAAGGTCGTAAACGATTTCGTAAAGGCGTATCAGGAGGCGAACCCCGCGAAAAAATCCAAGAAATCGGCGAAGAAGGGCGAAGAGGACAAGAAGGAATTCGTCGCGATCTCGGGGGAGGCGATCCGCGAGGCGATCAACGCCGTCATCTCGGTCAAGCTTCCCGAATGCGAATTCGAGGGACAGACGAAGGGAAAGCTCGGAAATCCCGAGGTCGGACCCGTCGTCTATAAGATCGTGACCGAAAAGCTCACCTATTATTTCGAGGAGCACCCCGACACCGCCAACATCATCGTCACCAAGGCGATCAACGCGCAGGCGGCGCGCGACGCGGCGAAAAAAGCCATGGAGGCGAAGCGGAAGTCCGTCGCCGACGGCGCGGGGCTTCCCGGAAAGCTTGCCGACTGTTACGAAAAGGATACCACGAAAACGGAAATCTATATCGTCGAGGGAGATTCGGCGGGCGGCTCGGCAAAGCAGGGGCGCAACAGCGCGTTTCAGGCGATCCTCGCGCTCTGGGGAAAAATGCTCAACGTCGAGAAGGCGCGGGTCGATAAGGTTTACGGAAACGACAAGCTCGATCCCGTCGTAAAAGCGCTCGGAACGGGGATCGGCGAGGATTTTAATATTGAAAAGCTCCGCTACGGACGGATCATCATTATGGCGGATGCCGACGTGGACGGCGCGCATATCCGGACGCTTCTCCTGACGTTCTTTTTCCGCTTTATGCGCCCGCTGATCGACGAGGGGCACGTTTATCTCGCCCAGCCGCCGCTCTTTAAGGTCGCGCGCGGGAAACAGGTTCGCTACGCCTTTTCGGACGAGGAGCGCGACGCGTATATCGCCGAGCTTTCGGGCGAATCGGGCTCGAAGGTGGACGTACAGCGGTACAAAGGCTTGGGCGAAATGGATCCCGAACAGCTTTGGGAAACGACCATGAACCCGCAGACGCGCACCATGCTCAAGGTAAGTCTGGAGGACGCGATGAAGGCGGATATGATCTTCTCGCTTTTAATGGGCGATAAGGTCGAGCCGAGAAGAGAGTTTATCGAGACGAACGCGCGGTATGTGGAGAATCTGGATATTTAAGGCGGGAATACAAGAGAGGGTTTTAAAAAATAATAACTTTTAACAAAAATATTTCTTTTCACTCTTAAAATTCTCTTGCAAAAGGAGGTCGGGACATGGAATTTGAGGACGAAAATCAGAAGAAGATCGAAAAGCTGGAGCGCATGGAGCGCATTTACGCGGACGCGGAGCGCCATGAATCCGTCATGGACAAGATCGAGGAGGAGGAGGAAGAGGATCTCTGCGCCTTTCCGCGGAAAATCTTTAAGTATGTCATGATCCTGATGTGGGCGGCGAGCCTTTTCGCCGTTTTCGCGGGAGTGGATTTCTTATTGCCGCTTTGCGGGATTCTCTTTTCGGTCGGGATCTTCTGCGCGCTCTGCGTGACGATGTTCCTCCGGAAAAAGAAAACCGCCGACGCCGTGATCTCGGTCGTCGTCGCCTGCGCCTGTATCCTCCTCGCGATCCTGCTCTTAGTAAAGGGCTGAGTTAAATTTATAAGAGAAAACAGAGAGGAATATATTTTTTTGGGGACTTTGTCCCCAAACCCCTACTTCCTTTTGGTACCTTGGTGAACGCTTTGATTATGGCGCGTCCATGCGCCGCCTTGGGCGTTCACCTGCAAGCCTCCTGCTTGCAAGGAAGCGAAAAGCAATATTGCTTTAGAAGAGAATCCGAAAGCAAAACAAATAATAACGTCCTGTTATTTTTTATTAAAATTTGCCTGATAGTAAAATTTTTCCTTTTCTAAATCTTTATAAAGCGATTTTAAAGTTTAGGTCAACCCTTTTCAAAGGGTTGCGGGGGTGCGGGGGCAGCGCCCCTGCAAAAACATAAAATTTCTCTCATAAATCTCTCAAATAAAATTTTAAAGGAACATTTATGGCAAAATTATTTGAACTGCGCTTTGACGCGCACACGGACGAGATCGAGACCGCCTATAAGGCGTTTCAGAGCAAATACACGCTGAAAAAGCGGATTCTGTATACCGTCGTTTACCTGATCGTGCTGGCGCTCGGGATCGACCTGATCCTGAAAAACCCGACGGGAATGCCCGGCTATATCGCGACGGGACTCGCGGCGGGAATCCTCCTCTTCAACTGGATCAAGCCGGTCACGATCCGGAAAAAGCTGGTACAGACGCTTTCCGCGCTCGACGACGAGACCTATACCGCCTCCTTCTATGACGACAAGATCGTGATCGAGACGGTGATTGAAAAAAAGAATACGGACGAGCCGACCGAAACCGTCGCGCTTACCGCTTCGGGGGTCTATCCCGTAGAAGAGGGGAGCCCGGCAGCTAAAGCTGCGGAAGCGAAAGCGGAGGAGGAAGCCTCCGAAAATCCGGACGAACCGATCCCAAAAACGGTCTATCCCCTTTCGGAAACGGAGGTTGCCTTTGAAGAAAAGGACGGACTTTTCCTCCTGTTCATAAACCGCTCGTATATCCACACGATCCCGCTTCGCTGTCTTTCCGAGGAACAGGCGGCGCGGACAAGAGCCTATTTTGAGGAAAAGTTTACCATTTCATAAACAAACAGTATAAACAAAAGCAAAATATACAATTCGTAATGTCTCGCGGGCTTCATCGCCTGCACAAAACAAATAAAAACGTCTAAGACAGAAAAGGATTCATAAAATGGAGAAACTGGAACAAATCGAAAGTATCCACGAGGGGGAAAAGCTTTACAGCATCGATCTCGAAAAGGAAATGAAAAAATCCTTCCTCGAATACTCGATGTCCGTCATTGTTTCGCGCGCGCTCCCCGACGTAAGAGACGGCTTAAAGCCGGTTCATCGGCGCATTATCTACACCATGAACGACGCGGGGAACACCTCGGACAGACCGTACCGGAAATGCGCGTATACCGTCGGCGAAGTGCTCGGTAAATATCACCCCCACGGCGACAGCTCGGTTTACGACGCGATGGTTCGTCTCGCGCAGGACTTCTCGCTCCGCTACCCGATGGTGGACGGACACGGGAACTTCGGCTCGATCGACGGCGATCCGCCCGCCGCCTACCGTTACACGGAGGCAAGGCTCGCGAGGATCGCGAACGAAATGCTCCAGGACATCGGGAAAAATACCGTCGATTTCATGACGAACTACGACGATAAGCTCAAGGAGCCGGTCGTCCTTCCGTCGCGCTTTCCGAACCTCCTCGTAAACGGGAGCACCGGGATCGCCGTCGGCATGGCAACCAACATTCCCCCGCACAATCTCGGCGAGATCATCGCGGCGATCAACGTCCTGATCGATAACCCCGACGCCTCGGCGGAGCAGATTCTCGAATGCGTCAAGGGACCCGACTTCCCGACCGGTGGGATCATCATGGGCTATTCGGGAATCCGCGCGGCGTATTATACCGGAAAAGGGAAGATTACCCTCCGCGGACGGGCGGAGATCGTCGAGGAAAAAACACATACCCGCATCGTGATTACCGAAATTCCGTACATGGTCAACAAAACCCGCCTTCTCGAAAGCTTCGGAAACCTCATGCGGGACAAGCGGGTCGAGGGAATCTCCGTGATCCGCGACGAATCCGACCGGAACGGCATGAAGATCGTTCTCGAGCTGAAACGCGACGCGAACGCGAACGTCGTCCTCAACAAGCTTTATTCTTATACCCAGCTTCAGGATACCGTCGGCGTGATTATGCTCGCCCTCGTGAACGGTGTTCCGAAAATTCTCCCGCTTCGGGATATGCTGGTGCATTATCTCGACTTCCAGACGGACGTAATCGAGCGGCGCACCCGCTATGACCTCGAAAAAGCGCTGAACCGCGCGCACCTCTTACAGGGCTTCATGCTCGCGATCGACAATATCGACGAGGTAATCTCGATTCTCCGCTCGAGCAAAACCGTTCCCGAGGGAAAAGAGCGGTTAATGGAACGCTTCGCGCAGTCCGACCTTTCCGCGCTTCTTTCTCACGCCATGGGCGAGCGGTATAAAAACATTCACTTCGAGCATACGATCGGCTTGACCGAACCGCAGGCGGAAGCGATTGTACAAATGCGTCTCGCGCAGCTCACGGGGCTTGAACGGGAAAAGATCGAAGCCGAGCTCGCCGAGATCATGGATAAGATCGAGGAATTTAACGCGATCCTCTCCGACCGCGCGAAGGTGTACGAAATTATCCGCGAGGATCTCGCCGCGATCCAGAAAAAATACGGCGACGAGCGCCGCACGAGCATTGAACAGGTCAGCGGGGAGGTCGATATCGAGGACCTGATTCCCGTGGAGGAATGCGTGCTCACGTATACAAATCTCGGCTATCTCAAGCGCCAGCCGACCGAAATGTATAATCTCCAGAAACGCGGCGGAAAGGGCGTTTCGGGCATGAAGCAGCGGGAGGAGGATTTCGTCGAAAACGTCTTTATCTCCTCCTCGCACGATAACATTCTCTTTATCACGAATCTCGGGAATATGTTCAAGCTGAAATGCTACGAGGTTCCGCTCGGCTCAAAGCAGAGCAGGGGAACGAATATCGTGAATTTATTGCAGCTTTCCGAAAACGAGCGGATCGCCTCTATGATTAAGACAAGCGATTTCGCCGACAATAAATTTTTCGTCTGCGTGACAAAAAATGGGAAGATCAAGCGGACGAACCTGTCTCAGTTTAAAAATATTCGCAAAAACGGGCTTCGCTGCGTGACGCTCGCGGAGGACGACGAGATCGCCGCCGCGTACCTGACGGAGGGAGACTGCTCCTTTATTGTCGCCACGCACGGCGGTATGGCGATTCGCTTCATGGAAACCGACATCCGCGTCATGGGACGCACGGCGGGCGGCGTCCGCGCGA
This sequence comes from uncultured Ruminiclostridium sp., assembly GCA_964553625.1. Taxonomy (GTDB): domain Bacteria; phylum Bacillota; class Clostridia; order Oscillospirales; family Ruminococcaceae; genus Ruminiclostridium_E. The sequence continues at coordinate 3,327 of CAZKKZ010000062.1, read as the reverse complement.
TCAAGCTTTCCGACGGAGATTACGTCGTCGGAACGGCGAAGATTTATAACGACGAGGTCACTTCGATTCTTACCGTGACCGACCGCGGCTTCGGACGGCGGACGCTTCCGAGCGAGTACGCGTCGAAGGTTCGCGACGAGAACGGGAATATTGTCGAATATCGGCTCCGCAAGCGCGGCGGAAAGGGCATGAAGAACTACGCGGTCGGAGAGGAGAAGGGATACGTCTGCGGAATTCGGACGCTCGGTCCCGACGACGACGTAATTCTGATCAGTACCGACGGCGTGATGATCCGGATTCGCGCGAACGATATTCGCTTAATGGGAAAATACGCGAAGGGCGTCCGCGTTATGCGGCTCACCGGGGACAATAAGGTCGTGACCTTCACCCGAACCGAGCATGACGAAGCGGAAGAGACCGAGGCAGTCGAACAGCTCAGCGACGCGGAAATTCTCGCGCAGGAGGCGGAAGCCGAAAAGGCGGAGGAAACCGAAGAGACGGACGACGCCGAGGAAATTGACGAGGAATCGGAAGAGGGAAACGAACCCGAAGAAGAATAAATCGTTCCGCCGCAGCTTTGTGCGGCGGAATTTTCTTCTTAACACCTATATATTGAAGTTTTTATTCTCTGACATTCCATATATTGTATTTTAAGAGCCTGAACGGTTGTTCCACGTGGAACAGTTAAAAGAAAGGAAAATTATGGCAAAAACATTACAAGAGCTGATCGGAAAGACGGTTTTAGTCGGAATCACGCACGTCAGCGCAAAGGGCGAGACGCTCGGGCACTCGCAGTACTACGGGAAAATTCTCTCCGCCGATAATGAGCGCGGTGTTTTAGTGGTACGAAAAGGGGTCAAGGACGTCGTCGCGCTTCCTCCCGATCCGAACGCTTTTCGGATCGCGCAGCCCGCGACCTATACCCTCCGCTCCAGCGGCATGAAGGTCAAAAACCCCGATTATCTCGCGCTCTTTCGCGTGACCGCGCCGAATCCGACGGCGGGGAAAAAATAGGAGTTCCACGTGGAACAATTTTCCAATAAGAGGGGGATTATTTCTTGAATCATCTCGGTGATTATGATGTGATCGTGGTCGGTGCCGCAGCGACTGATTCATGCTTTAATAAAAGGAGGAGGGGTTCTTTTTGATTCATCTCGGCGAATATGATGTGATCGTGGTCGGTGCCGGTCATGCCGGCTGCGAAGCCGCGCTCGCCGCCGCCAGACTTGGAAAAAGGACGGCGGTTTTTACGCTCTCGCTCGATACAATCGCGAATATGCCCTGCAATCCCTGTATCGGCGGCTCGGCGAAGGGACAGCTTGTCTGTGAAATTGACGCGCTCGGCGGGGAAATGGGGAAGGCGGCGGACGCGACCTTTCTTCAATCCCGTATTTTAAACCGAGGGAAGGGTCCCGCCGTTCATTCGCTCCGCGTTCAGTCCGACCGTATGGCGTATCACGCGTACATGAAGCACGCGCTTGAATCCGAGCCGCTCCTTGACGTAAAGCAGGGGGAGATCGTCGAAATCCTGACCGAAAGCGGCGCGGTGTCGGGCGTAAAAACCAAGCTCGGCAGCGCTTATTCCGCAAAAGCGGTCATTCTTACGACGGGTACTTATTTAAACGGCGCGATCCATATCGGGGAAACAAGCTTTCCTTCGGGACCCGACAACGTTTCTCCCGCGATCCCGCTCACCGACTGCCTGAAAAAGCTCGGGATCGAAATGCGGCGGTTTAAAACGGGAACGCCCGCGCGCGTTCACCGCCGCTCCATTGATTTTTCGGTTATGGAGGAGCAGGAGGGGGACGCCGAGATCCTCCCGTTCTCGTATGACAACACAAAACCGCTCGAAAACAAGGTGAAATGCTACGTCACTTATACAAACGCCGAAACGCACCGCGTGATCCTCGAAAACCTCGACCGCTCGCCGCTTTACTCGGGGCGGATTCACGGGGTCGGACCGCGCTACTGCCCCAGTATTGAGGACAAAATCGTCCGCTTCAAGGATAAGGAACGGCACCAGCTTTTTGTTGAGCCAATGGGGCTGGATACCGACGAATATTATTTACAGGGTATGTCCACCTCGCTCCCCCTCGACGTTCAGATCAAGTTTCTTCGGACGATCCGCGGGCTGGAAAGGGTGGAAATCATGCGCCCCGCCTACGCGATCGAATACGACTGCTGCAATCCGCTGGAGCTGTACGCGAGCCTTGAATTCAAAAAAATCGGCGGGCTTTACGGTGCGGGTCAGTTCAACTGTACCTCCGGTTACGAGGAGGCGGCGGCGCAGGGACTGATCGCCGGGATCAACGCGGCAAGAAAGCTGGACGAAAAGCCTCCGATTCTTCTCGACCGCGCAAGCTCGTATATCGGAACGCTGATCGACGACCTTGTGACAAAAGGCTGCTCCGAGCCGTACCGAATGATGACGAGCCGAAGCGAATACCGCCTTATTTTAAGGCAGGACAACGCGCCCGAGCGTCTGGCTCCTTTAGGACATGAGATCGGGCTGATCGGGGAAGAGCGGTACGCGAGCTTTCTGGAAATGAAGCGGATCACCGAAGAGGAAACCGCGCGGATCAAGCAAAAAACGATCCGTCCGAGCGAGGAGCTGAACCGGCTGCTCGCCGAACGGGGAACCTCTCCCATTCAGCAGGGCGTAAAAATGATCGAATTATTAAAGCGCCCGCAAGTTTCCTACCGCGATCTGATCCCGTTCGACGAGGACGCGCCGAAGCTTTCCGAGCAGATCATCGGAAAAATCGAAACAAACATCAAATACGAGGGTTATATTAAGACGCAGGAAGCGCAGATCAAGGAAATGCGGCGGCTCGAGCAGAAGGCGCTCCCGGTCGATCTCGATTACCGGACGGTAAAGGGGCTTCGGCTCGAAGCGCAGGAAAAGCTCAACCTCCATAAGCCGCTCAATATCGGGCAGGCGGGACGAATCTCGGGCGTGAATCCCGCGGACGTGGGCGTTTTGCTGATTTATCTGGAGAATAAAGGCGTGCCGCCTTCGGCAATTCCGAAGAAGTCCTCCGAACCCAAAAGTCCCGAAGCGTGTGACGAAATCCCGTAACTTTGTATATGGACTCTTTTAAGGCGTGCCGGCTTGAAAGGCTGTTGGAATTTTTTTCCTTTCGCCAGCAAAAGGAACCCGAAAGGCACCTCGGCAGAAGCTTTGCTTTTGACGTTTCCTTTTTATAAAATTACCGCCTTGGAAGGCTGTAGGAAATTTTTTGCACCTTTGTCCGCGCAAAGGTGCCCAAACGCGCCCTCGCGGCACTGTCCTCAACCCGGCTTTGAAGATCGCGATTTTTTAGTGGA
>CAZKKZ010000061.1:0-10068 GCA_964553625.1 uncultured Ruminiclostridium sp. | reverse complement strand
TTTCGTTTTCTCATTTTGCTTGTCACTTTTTCTCATTTTGCTTGTCAGATAACAGGTGCGCGGCTTCGGCTGCGCACTTTTTTATGAAAGGAACTGCACCTATGAAAAAAGAGGAGAACCAAACAAATACGGAAATACGCTGCGGTGAACGGCTGAAGATCACGATCACGGACGGCGATTATACCCTTCGGGAGGGCGTTGATTACAAAACCTATGATTGCCGGGGGCTGGACGATATGGTCTGGCTTACAATGGTAGTGGGGATCGGAAAATACGAAAATATTTTTTTCCGGGGACACCAAAACCGCTTATTGCCGGACGGAACGTCCCCGTGGACGGAACAGGATGCGAAAGAATTCGGCGAATATATTCGCTCCGAAATAGAAAGAAACGACGCATTTCACTGATGCGCCGTTTTTTATGCTATTTCCACGCTTCTCCGAATACCCGAAGCGCATAGGCTTCGGCTTTTTCTAAGTTTCCCGACAGATCGTAATAATATCGGATCATAGAATCGTTTTCAAAGGAACACCTCCTTGCCCAAATTCGAAAAATAACGGCTCCCCGATCCGAACAAAGCCGGATATAGGGCGGACCTCCGTAATACACGGGAATCTCTTCTTCGGAGATCGGAGTAAGCGTTGCGGAGGAAAGCAGCCGCAGCAAAATATCCGCCTCCTCCTCGGAGAAAATGACGGGATTCTTCTCGCCCAACGGGAGAAAGACCTCGACCGACGTTACGCCTTGCGAATTCACAAGCTCGTCCGCGGCGATTCGCGGAGAGTGATCCGAAATCACGGACAGAAGAACCAAAAGGATCGGAAAGCAGTACAAAACGAGGTTGATTTTCTTTTTTTGAGAAATTTTTTTGCAGATTGCCATATCCGTACCTCGCCCGGAAGGGTTCACCGTTCTTCGCCGAGCCGCCGAAGCTCCGTTTCCTCCCCCCGATACATTACCACGCAGGCATAGCCCTGCTGCTCGAGCTGGGAGAACTGCTTCCCAAGTTTCTTTTTCATCGGGAGCAGGGTCACGTTATATTCGTTCAGCAGCTCCCGCGAGCGCTGAAACGCGGCGGGAAAGCTCCCTTCCTCGTACAGCACCGCCGCGCGGGCTTTTCCCTCCGATTTTACGCCGCGCTCGGTCAGTACCGAGAAAATGCGCTCGAAGCCGATCGAGAAGCCGACCGCGGGAACGTCCTTCCCCGTGAACCGCCCGATCAGTCCGTCGTACCGCCCGCCGCCCGCGACCGTTCCGCCGAATTCGTCCGAGATCACCTCGAAAACCGTGCCGGTATAATAGCCCTGTCCGCGCACCAGCGTTAATTCAAAGCAAACGCCGTATTTCCCGCCGGAAAGCGTTTTCGCCGCCTCGATCACGCCGAACAGCTCGTCCGCCGCTTCTCCCGCGCCGATGTTTTTCAGCTCCTCGGCGGTTTTGGGCGGGTTCGAGAGAATTTCCGTCAGCCTTCCGACCGATTCCGCCGCGAAGCCCTTTTCGAGAAGCTCCGCTTTTACGCCGTCCGCGCCGATCTTATCGAGCTTGTCCATGCTGATACAAACGGAGTTGACCCGATCCTCGGGGAATCCGCAGGCTAAAATGACCGAGCGGATCACGGCGCGGTGATTCACCGCGATATGGAACGCGCCGATCCCGATCCCCCGAAGCGCCTCGGCGGTCACGGTCATCAGCTCCGCCTCACAGTCGAGGCTTTCGCTTCCGAGAATGTCAATATCGCACTGGATAAACTCGCGCATTCTTCCCTTTTGCGGGCGTTCCGCGCGGTATACGCGATCCACCTGAATCACCTTGAACGGAACGGGAAGCTCGGCGCTGTGCGCGGTATAATAGCGCGCGAGCGGGAGCGTTAGGTCGTACCGGAGCCCGAGATCGCAAAGCTTTTTCGCGTCTCCCTCGGCGAGCGCGCGGTCCAGCTTTTCGCCGCGCTTTTCGATCCGGTAGATCAGCTTCAGGTTCTCGCCGCCGTCGCTGTTGTCGAGGTTTTCAAGCGTTTCGACGATCGGGGTCGTGATCCGCCGATAGCCGTTTTCGGCGTAGACGTCCGTAATTTTACGGATCAGCTCCTCGCGGAGCGCGTTTTCTTCGGGGAGGTAGTCTTTCATACCCTCAACGGGAGTGGATTTCATAAGATCAGTCCTTTTTCAGCATTTGATGAAACTATTATACAGGATTTGGAGGTTTTTTGCAAGAGGGAAAGGGAGAAATTTTTCCCGAAGACGGCGTAACATATTGAGATACGCCGTTCAGCTTGTCGACAAGCCCTTTTTATATTATTTTTACTTGTTTTTGACAAGACTTACGACCTGACAGTCGCAAGGTCGAAAACGGGAGAAACTGTAATGGGAAGCGGGATTCCAAAGGGAAAAGTTCCCTTTGGCGGGGGTTTGGGGGTGCGACAGGAAGTCGCAGGGCAAGCGCCCCAAGCGCCGCACGGACGCGGCGCAAATCAAAGTGCTTGCTACAGTGCTCCCCCTCGTTATGTTTTTCTCTTTTTATTCTTTATTGAAAAACTAAAACGGCGCATCATTTAAGATACGCCGTTTGTTCTTTTTAAGAAAAGCTTACCGCTTTACGTTGAAAGCCTTCATGCCCGGGTAGTCCGCGCTGTCGCCAAGCTCTTCCTCGATCCGGAGAAGCTGGTTGTACTTCGCGACTCTTTCCGAGCGGCTCGGCGCGCCGGTCTTGATCTGGCAGGTGTTGAGCGCGACCGCGAGATCCGCGATCGTCGTATCCGCGGTTTCGCCCGAGCGGTGCGACGAGATCGCCGTATAGCCCGCCTTGTGCGCCATCTTGATCGCCTCGAGCGTTTCGGAAACGGAGCCGATCTGGTTCAGCTTGATCAGGATCGAGTTGCCCGCGCCGAGGGAGATTCCCTTCGAGAGTCTTTCGGTGTTCGTTACAAACAGGTCGTCGCCGACGAGCTGTACCTTTCCGCCGAGCTTCGCGGTCATCTTCTTCCAGCCTTCCCAGTCCTCCTCGTCGAGACCGTCCTCGATGGAGATGATCGGGTACTTGTCAACGAGCGCTTCCCAATGCGCGATCAGCTCGTCCGAGGTAAAGGTCTTGCCCGACTTCGGCTGCTTGTAGAAGCCGACGCCCTTTTCCTTATCCTTCCATTCGGAGGAAGCCGCATCCATCGCGATCATGAAATCCTTGCCGGGTTCATAGCCCGCGTCCTTTACCGCCTCGAGGATCGTTTCGATCGTTTCCTCGTCGCTCGAAAGGTTCGGCGCGAAGCCGCCCTCGTCGCCTACCGACGTCGCGAGACCCTTGTTCTTTAAGATCTTCGCGAGGCTGTGGAATACCTCCGCGCACTGACGGAGCGCTTCCTTAAAGCTCGGAGCGCCGACCGGCATGATCATGAATTCCTGCGTATCCACGGTGTTGGTCGCGTGCGCGCCGCCGTTTAAGATGTTCATCATCGGAACGGGGAGCTTGGTGCCCTGAATACCGCCGAGGAAGCGGTAAAGCGGGATCCCGAGCGCGGTCGCCGCCGCTCTCGCCGTCGCGATCGAAACCGCGAGGATCGCGTTCGCGCCGAGCTTGGATTTATCCTTCGTGCCGTCCGCGTCGATCATCGCCTTGTCGATCGCGTAAATATCCGTCGCGTCCATGCCGACGATCGCGTCCGCGATCACGGTATTGATGTTTTCTACCGCCTTTAAAACGCCCTTGCCGCAGTATCTGCCTTTATCGCCGTCGCGAAGCTCAAGCGCCTCGAATTCGCCCGTGGAAGCCCCGCTCGGCGCGGTTCCTCTGGCGACGGTACCGTCCGCTAAGGTAACCTCCGCCTCAACGGTCGGATTTCCTCTGGAGTCGAGAATTTCTCTGCCGACGACCTGTTCGATCTCTAAATAGTTCATTGTACTGACCCTTCCTTTCCGCGAAGAAAATCCTCCGCGTAATATTCCTTCGGGTTTTTACCGAAGGTTTAAAGAAAAAATTCTTTAAACCGCTGCGTATCGGTAAAAATTGCCATACCCTTATTTTACCACACCCAAAGCGCCTTGTCAAGCACTATTTTCTGTCCGAAAGCCGCAAAAAAATTGCGAAAATCCGACCCTTTCGCGGAAAATTACTTGACAATCGCCCCGCTTTATAGTATTATTAGAGTGTATCTTTATGTTTAGAATTATTTTATGGCAGTTTGGATTTCTTCCCCTCGCTTCTGCGCGCGGGAGATTTAACTCCTTTTAATATAGGAGAGGAGACTATTTTGTATTTCGGAAGTGTAAAATTTTTTAAACATCTGATTGTCGGCGTTCCTCTGCTGATCCTGCTCGGCTCGATCGGACTGAACATCTTTTTCGGGATCGAGAACGGAAAAAAAGAGGAGGAAAATCTCGAGCTTCGCAAGCAGCTGATCCTTTCGGGGGCGGTTGACGCGGGCGATCCGTCGGCGCAGACGCTTTTCGAGTTTTACCGCGAATCGCGGGAAAAGGAAGAGTTCCTGCGGCTTGTGAGCGATTATGACGGCGCGCTTTACGCCTCGTTCGTAAAAGAGGATTCCCTTCCGACGATGAACGAGGGCGGGCTCACGGCGGTACCGAAGGATTCGGACGTACCCGCGTCCGCAGACACCTCCGCCTCCGGGACAAGCAAGACGCCCGGAACAAGCGCTCCGGCTTCTTCCTCCGCGACCACAACGCCCGCAGCGACCACAACGTCGGCGACAACGACAACCGCGTCCACTGCGAACGCGGCAACGACCTCGAAGCCCTTTGTCACGACCTCTTATAACGGGAATTCCCCCGTTTCGGGGAGCGCCACTTATACGGCGCTTTATCCCGACTTATACTGCGATACGACGAGGGACATCGTCTATAACGCGGACATGGATTACCTGTATTTTACCTTTGACGACGGACCCTCGAAATATACCGAGAATATCCTGATGTACCTCGATAAGTACGGGATTAAGGCGACGTTTTTCGTCGTTCCCGACGGAAGCGCGGAAAGCAATGCCCGCCTCAAAAAGATCGCGGACGCGGGACATACGATCGGGATTCACACGGCGACGCACGAATACAAGAAAATTTACGAAAGCGTAGACGCATATCTCGAGGACTTTAAGATCGCCTACGACCGCGTTTATGAGGCAACGGGCATAAAGTGTGAGCTGTTCCGTTTCCCGGGCGGGAGCATCAACGATTTTAACGAAAAATGGCGCGAGGAGATCATCGCGGAAATGACGCGGCGCGGGTTTATCTATTTCGACTGGAACGTGGACAGCGGAGACGCCGCCGGCGCGACATGGACGGAGATGTATACCGGCGTGCTCGATCAGATCGAGGGGAAGAACCGCGCGGTGATCTTAATGCACGATCACGGGAACGGCTATAATACCGTACTGGTGCTCGAGGATCTGATCAAGGCGCTTTTAAACGACGATCGCGGCTTTAAGCTCGATCGGCTCACCAAAAACGTAAAACCGATTCAATTTTAAACAGAGCGGATCAATATACCCTGTTATAGAACAGAAAGGAACGGTCGAAGAAAATGGGCATTAAGGAAAATTTTTCACAGGCGATCAGAGAGCTTACCGGAGGCGATAAAGAAGAACGGCGGAGCGACAAAACGACCGTAGACGGAATGCGAAGCGCGGTGGACGCCGAGGATACGGGCGAATTCGCCGCGATTACCGAGCCGCCCGCCGAGGCGGAGCGGGACGAGTTTGAGGAGATCGAGCGCCGCGCGGCGGAGGCGGCGGAGGCATATAACCGGCGGCAGGACGAGCTGGACGCGTTCTCTCAGAACGCAGGACAGTCCTTCGGACAGAACCCCGCAGGACAGGCTTCCTTCGGGCAGAATCCCGCGGGGCAGGCTTCCTTCGGGCAGCACCCCACGGGACAGGCTTCCTTCGGGCAGAACCCTTCTTCGGGGCAGGCTTCCTCGGGACAGGGCGCGGGCTTCGGACAAAATTCTTCTTTTTCGCAGGGCGCGGGATCCGGGCAGGGATCGGGCGGACAGGGTATGAATACCGAGCCGGTCTCCGAGCCGACGCCGGTTTCTTTTTCGACGGCGAAATATCCGCCCGTGGACGAAAACGAGATCACGGTTATTTCGCGGAACACGGTCGTTGACGGAAATATCCGCTCGTTCGCGAACATGAACATCGACGGAAACATCAAGGGGAACGTCGAGACCACCAAGGACATCGACCTGAACGGGAAGGTTGTCGGGAACATCGCCTGCAACAACGCGGCGCTCCGCACCTCTCAGATTCAGGGAAACATTCAGATGAAGGGGAACGTTTTTATGGAGCGCGACACGCTCCTGATCGGCGATATATCCTCTACATACGCGAACGTAAACGGGAAGATCAAGGGGAATCTCGAGATCACGGGGAAAGCCGAGCTGAAAAGCGACGCGGTCGTATTCGGGGACATCAGCGCCTCTACGATCACGGTAAACGACGGCGCGATCATTCAGGGCTATGTAAGCACGACCTTCTTAAATAAGGAAGAGAGCAAGAGCATTTTCCCCGATACGATTACGATCGGCGAATAATCCCGAAGGCTCCTGTTCCGAACATTTTACGCATCAACGGACTTCCGCCTCCTGTGTCGGGGGCGGAAGTTTGACATTCGGCGTGGCTGAAACCGGGTTTTCTTCCATAATTTTTTGCTTGTCAGGGCGCGGGAACTGTGATATACTGAATTCGTCGAAAAGCGGCGGGATTCGGGTGTTTCCAAAAATTGGCACAAAAATTCTTCCCGCTTTTTTTGCCAAATTGAAACTTTTTTTCTAAAAATGCCTACTACTTAATTGTAAGGCAGCAAAGCGAGGTGAACCTCTTTGGGCAGCAATACGCTTGACGCCTACTTTAACCAAGTTTATAAGGAGACGTTCTCGTCGGTTTCCCGCTATGTCGTAAGCAAATGCGGCAGCGTTCAGGAATCCGAGGATATTCTCCAGAACGTCTTTACCCGTTTTTATCAGCGGATCGCCAAAAAGGGGTTCGAGGATATCGAAAGTCCCGAGGCGTTTCTGATCAATATCGCGAAATTCGAGTGCAAAAATTATTTCGGCTTCGTCCGGAAGCATAGCGGCACCTCCTCCTTCGCGGACTTCAGCGAGGAGCAGATGGTCGCCGTCGAAGCGGAAATGTCCCGCGAGCAGGCGAATCTTGAGGACGTTCTCTGCAACTCCATGCTCGCGAAGCAGATTTTCGACGACATCGCGAAGGACGATCCCGTTACGGGAAAGATCTTTTATCTGCACTTTGTCTGCGATCTGAAGCTCGACGAGGTGGCGAAGGAGCTTGGGCTGAGCCTGTCGGGCGTAAAAAATAAGCTCTATCGGACGATCGAGCGTCAAAAGAAGAAATTTAACCTATAATATAAAGGAACTACATATTACGGCACGGAAGGAGGGACGGTAATCTTGAATAAAAACGAGTTTTATAAGGAACTGATGACGAGATACGCGCTCGACGAAGAGAAAATTCGGCTGAACGCTTTAAAACAGGCGAAGAAACCCGCTTGGCAGCGGTTCGCCGCGGATTACTGGAAGCCCGCCTTGGGGACTGCCGCCGCGATCGCGGTAACCGCCGCGGCGGTCGGCTATACCTCTTCCCTTTCGACCGAGCCGCCGGCGGTTGTGCCGGGCGATACCGCGCTTTCCGCGTCGCAGCGGCTTTGGGAGGCGGAACAGAATTATTACAATTTACAGGCGGCAGCGGCGCTTTCGGATATTTACGTGACTTTTTCCGAGCCGATCAGCTACGGAGAATTGACGGTTGCGCTCTCTGCCGTGTCGGATACGGGCGAGGTCGTTGTAGACGCGCTTTATACGGCGGATCAGGAGGTTCTCCGCGAGGAAGAGCTCCGCGAGTACGAATCCGCGCACGACCGCGAAAAAACGGTGGTCGGCGCGAAGATTTCCGCCCCCTCGGCGCTTTACCGGGATATTCAGGATCTTTCGCAGGTTTATCTCGCGGAGCTCGGCTCGGCGGAGATCAACGACGATACCTTCGTCCCGCTTCCCGTTGAGGATCCCGACCCGCTCGGCGGCGATCTGAGCTTCGCGGAGACTTCCGCTCCGCAGACCTCCGCGCCGGTTACGAGCACTCCCTTCTCCTTCGATACCTCCTCGGAAACGGCGTCCGTTACGGAGCCGCCGGAGATCGGCGAATCGGGTACGGACAGCGTAAGCACGCTCGTTCCGCCCGACGAAACGGAGGAGCCCGAGCCGACCGGTACGGACGACGAGCCGGACGATCCGGAGGAAACGGATACCGACGTGACGGAACCGGAAAACGACGATCCCGACGAGACCGAAACGACCTCGGAAACGACGGCGGATACCTCCGCGAATGAGATCACCTCGTCGGTGACCGATTCGGGACTTCCGCTTTTGACCGAGTTCTATGAGCTGAAGGTTCCGAATTCGCTTGAAACCTATTTAAGCGGAGACAACGCGGTTGTTCTGACGAAAAACGCGGCGTATCTCTATTCGCTCGGCGGATTCGGCGGATCGCAGTGCTGCGCCGCGATCGAGATCAACAGCCCGAAGATCGCGTACAACGACGACCGCACGGTGATTGTGACGGGCTGCGGCGACAGCGACGTGCGCAACATCATTTCCGTGATCGATCTCGAGCGCGACGAAGCGAAAACCTACGACGTAAGCGCAAATATCGGCAAAGCCGGACTTGGCGGCGTTCTTTACGCCTCGCCCGCGGATAAATATTATATCAAATCCGTTCTGGATACGACCTCCTTTGTATACGAGGTCACGGTATCCATGAGCGCGGGGATTCAGTTCCGTCCGCTTGTGGAAAGCGACGGACCGATCTCGGTCGCGGGCGCAAAGGGAGATCTTCTCTATCTCGTAAAGGCGGAACAGACCACGAAGGGCGTAAAGCTGTTTTCGTTCAACTGTACGGACGGAACGCTGATCGAGCTTGCGGGCTTTGATACGGCGGTAAAGCTGCGGCGCGGCGCCGATCTGGAAAGCTTCGGGCTGATCTCCGAGAACGGGAGCTTTATTTACGACGTAAATCTCGGTATGCTCGTTTCGGGCATTTCGATTGACGAAAATACCGCGATTGTGAGCGACGGCGGAAGAACCTGCTTCCAAAGCGGCGGGATCGTTTATGAGATCGACACCAACTCGCTTGTCAACCGGGCGGAGCGCACGATTACTTTCCCGCGGGGAACAAGGAGCGATTTTGCGGTAAACGAGATTACTCCCGAAAAGGTTGTCGTGGTTCGGAAGGACGCGACCTCCTGGACGGAATAAAAAACAAACCAAACAGGGAGCCTTGAGAGAGGCTCCCTGTTTTTCGGCAGAATGGCGGATCATAACGACCCTTTCTTTTCCGCTTTGCGGTTATTTTCGGGATTTTTTTGCATTTGCAAACGGCGGTATCTCAGTCCTTTTCCTGATCCTTCAGGTGGCACAGCTGCATGATCGAACGGAAATTTTCCTCCCGCTCGGGCGTGATTTCGTCCAAAGACGCGCGGTATTCGTTTGAAATCAAAAAGAACGCCCCGTATTTCCCCTCGCCGCCGACCATCGCCGCCCACGCCATTTCCGTATCCCCATGCCCGCGTATATAGAGGGTCGTATAGTCGATACCCTCGCGAAGCGTATAATCGCCGTCCGTGATCGTGATTTTCAGCGTTTTCGCCGCGTTTATAAAGATCGCTTCGTCGCTTTCGCCTTTCGGACGGTGAAACGGTTCGTAGCAGCGTTCTTCCGACGTGTTTTCTTTCTTTTTCATGTGACAGGTTCCTTTCTTAAACAAAAAAGTGCGCAGCCGAAGCCGCGCACCGAAAAACGCACAGCTCCGAATTGCTGTCACACAAATTTAACACTATGGCTGTCAAGCGCAAGTGGAAAAGAGCCTGCGTTTTTACCGTAAAGGAAAAAACACCTGCACTTGACATTCTATATTAAATTTGTGTGACGATGTTATTATAGCATACGGTCGGGGAAAAGTCAATTCCTTCCTCTAAAATTACCGCCTTGAAGGGCTGGGGAAATTTTTTGCCACTTTGACCGACCAAAGTGGCGCAAAGTCGCCCTCGCGGCACTGTC
>CAZKKZ010000060.1:8542-10256 GCA_964553625.1 uncultured Ruminiclostridium sp. | reverse complement strand
TGATTGCCGATCGCCTGAGGCTTGAATACCTCCCCGGTATGAGGATATAGGGCAAGAAAGAATATAACATGAGGAATCACCCGCCCCCGACGCAAATTGTTGCGTCGGGGGCGGGCATATTATGTCAACCTTTTATTTTTACTTTATTTTTTCATTTTCTATAAATAAAAACAACGGTAAGTCTTTGTTTTTAGTCTTCCCGTCATAGGAAACGGGTTCTTCCACCTGTCTTAACAGGAAGCCATGCTTGACTGCGGCATTGAAATAATACGACATCGGACGGTGAAAATGTTCCGTTTCCCCCCAAAAGGTTTGGGTAAAATGATAAGGCTCAATATATCTTTTTATTGATTTTGCATAGCGGTAACCGTTTTCGTCTTTGAGCCAATCACAGTCGTAAAAAGCGGGGTGAACGATCGAATAATAAAAAATCCCACCTGTTTTAAGGATCCTGCTGCATTCCGAAAAGATAAAATCAATATTTTCAACGTCCATAAGCACTTGGTTGCAGAAAACAATATCAAACGACCCATCTTCAAAACTCTGCGGCTTTGTTATATCGGAAACCGAAAATTCGGACAGCGGATATTTCACGCGAGCCATTTCAATCATCTTTTCGGAGCCGTCGATTCCGATAGCCTTTGCTCCGATATTTCCGAAATAATCTGTATAACAACCGTATCCGCAGCCAAGATCCAGCAATTTTTCTCCGTTCAATCGCTGAAATCTCGACTCAACAACCTTCTTATTGATTCTTACAAATTCGGAATGTTCCTGATCCTCGACGTATTTCTCAGCCGCACGATCCCAGTCAATCATGAACTTGCCTCCCATTCAAATGCCATGAACGAGTCTTAAAAAATAATCTCCGAAACGTCGTCCTCGATATGGTAGCACATCTCCTCATGCACGTTCACATCCTTCGCGATCTGATCGGGAAGAAGCCGGATATATTTCACCTCCGCGTTTGCGAGTAAGGTTCCGCCGCGGTCAAAAAGCTCGGAGTTTATCGTAATGAATTTTGTGCTGTCACGCGTTACGATCCCGCGGCCAAGCAGCGGCTCATTATAAGGAACGGGCTTTCTGAATTTAACCAAAAGAGAAATGGTAACACCGAAATCGTTTTCCGAATTTTTTGCCCACATCGCGCGAAGCCCCATTTCGTCCAGCATGGTCGAGATCAGTCCGCCGTGAACACGCTGCGGAAAGCTCTGATGCTCCGTCCGATACATAAACGGCGTCATGACGCTCCCGTCTTCCATGGAATAAAACTGCGCCTGAAGCCCTTCCCTATTGTCCATTCCGCAAATAAAGCACATTCTGCTGTTGCTTTGCTTTTGGGTCACCTTCATTTTGAATACTCCTCATTAAAAACTGCCGAATCCTCTGCTTCGATCCAAATAGATTGAAAATCGGTGCTACCGCGGATCATTCTCCGGTTTTTTCGGAGAATTCACGCATTCCCGGCTTTCAGAGTTTTGCCGCATATCATCAAAATTTTCCCTGCCCCGCCGTGTTAAGTATAAATTGATTCCCAAACCGATCAGAATCGGAAGATAGAAGGTCAGGAAACGCCACACAAAAGTGGAAAACCCGGTATAATTACCGAAAATTCCGCTGAAAAAAGCGGCATAGCTTCCTTCCGCCGCGCCAAGCGCACCGGGAAGCGGAACAAAAGAGGAAATCATCAAGACAAAGGATTGACAGGCGATGA
>CAZKKZ010000060.1:0-8532 GCA_964553625.1 uncultured Ruminiclostridium sp. | reverse complement strand
AGTAAAAAAATCGGTTTCGTTCATTACAAAACCAAGATAGATCAAATAAGTAATTCTGAAGTACAAGAATAGCTGCGCAAAGGTCAGCCCGCACATTTTCAGGATTAACAGGGGCTTGCTTTTGATAAAAAGAAAATGGTCATAATACTGTTCTAAGGTCTGATCGACAGCGATCATTTTTTCTTCGGGATTTTTAAAGATCCGAAGCTTTCCCAGAAGATATACAACGCCGTGCGCAAGCTTTGTTGTCGGTCTCCGAAAGAACGATACCATAAATAACAGCAAAATCACAGCGGTATTGATCAAAAAGCCAATGATCACAAGGACGGTAAGCCCTTTAAATTCGCCTTCCCGGAACATCGGGAGCTTAAACACCAAGAAAACAACGGAATAAACGGTTAAGACGAACTGGTAAACGATAAAGCGTGAAATAAGCGCCGTCATCGCCGCACTGAGCGGAATTCCGCGCTTTACGTAATAATATGCCTGCATGGGCTGTCCGCCCGAAGCGAAGGGCGTAATGCAGTTAAAGTACTGACCGATGACCGTTACGAAAAGAGAATCCTTAAACCTTGCCTGCGGGGCAAGGCTCTTTGCCGAAATATGGAGCGTAATCGCTTCCAGAAGCCAATAGCCGAAAATACAGCAGACCGCAAGCAAAAGAAACCCGAAATTAACGGTCGTGATTGAGCGGACAAGATTTTCAACACCGTCAAAGCAGAAAATATAGACCAGCATTACCACAAAAGCAAAGCCGCAGATGATCAGATTAAGCTTGTTGTTTTTCTTCTTCATTTATATTATGTCCTCCGCGGATCAGCCTGTGTGCAAAAGAAGCACCTTTATACTATACCTTATTTCACGGAATTTGTCAACCTTTTCGGGGGGGGATTATCTTCTCCTCCCTCCCCCGCCATGCCGCCCGCCGCTGCTTGAGCGGTGCGTGGAGGAGCGACGCCCCGACGAGGAGTGAGAGCCGGACGAGCTTGATTCGACCCGAACATACGAGCGAATAAAAGTATCCTTTTTTTCACATTGAATCGAATCGGTCAGCAGGTATCTTCCCGCGCCCTTTTGCGGCTTTACCGCATAGCGGACTTTTACATTATGAACAAAAGCAATGGTAAATATCACCGGAAAAAGCAGCCACCATGGCGCGGAAAAAGCAACCAGTCCGAGAAAATCTCCGAAAGACGCCGAGCCGGAATCGCTTTCCGAATAACGCTTCACCGATTTGCAGAAATAATAAACGGCATTATAATAATTTCCGTCCGTAAGCTCATCGTAAAAATCATCAAAAATCCGATCAATGTCCCGATCCGTAAAAAGATCAATACAACACCCGCTCGTCGAAATGCGGTCATATTTCGTATCGTTATTGATCAGAAGCAGGATCCCGTCCCCGTCGATCCCGCAAAAGCTCTCCAGATACAAATCCGCGTAATCGGTTGCCTGCGCGTCGGTTTTGGATTCGCCGATATTATCGGAAATCACGACGCACACGCTGAATCCCATTTCACGAACAAGCTCGGTTAATGAGGAAAAAAGCGCTTTTTCCTCCGCTTCGGAAAGCGATCCGTCCAGATCGTGAAGCGCCGCCGTATCGTCGGAAATACTTTCTTGATAACAGCCGTTCGTCTCGGCGAATGCGGGGACCGCGCTTAAAAAAAAAGAAAAAGAAAAAAGCAATATCAAAACAAGTCTTTTCACAGATACCATCCCATCGCAAAAAACATTAAGATCGCGAAAAAAATCCCCGCCGCAACACCTGCCGCGCACAGCCCAAGCTTCCATTTAGCAAGAGGGAGACGACCCGAAAATTTTCCCGTTTGTCCGTTCATGGCATAGCAATAAAGCTGATTTTTATAATAATAGGAGAGAAACCATACGGGAAGAAGCGCATATGTCCAGTTTACCCCGGTTACCTTGAAATTGCTCTTCGTGATCTTCAGCGAGGAATATTGGCTCGCCGAGGCTTTAAGCGCCGCGAGCGCTTCTTCGCAAACGCGCTGTTCAATCCGGGGATAAATCATTTCTTTTGGAACGTCGTACTTTTCCGCGTTATGCCCCGAGAGATAAGACATATCAAAATCCGTCAGCTTTGTATAATCGAACGGCTCAATATTTTCCATCAGAAGATCGGCGGCTCTTGCCGACCCGTCCGCGGGGACGCCGCGGCAGATCATACTTCCCTTTCTTTCCACAAAATATTCCTTTACCGTAATATGGGTCGAGCCTCTGCTGCGCATTCTCGCAGAAGTGGTTCCGATCGCTTCAAGCTCCCCCTCCACACGGCAGTCCGCCAGCCAGAACGGAACATAGATTCCTTTCATTTCCGCCAAGGTTCGCTCGCTTTTAAAGCTCTTCGGAACAAAGAAACGCTTTCCGCTCCACTCCTTAAAAGAAGCCTCCGCGAATTCGCGCGTCATCGCGAACGGGATCAGTTTATTCGGACAAAATTCTCCCGAGAGCTTCCCCGCCAGAACAACGGGACTGTTGCAGTAGTGACAGCGCACGGATACCGTATTTTCGTGATCGGTAAAAATTCCCGCGCCGCAGGACGGACAGTGATACAGTACGTTCTGATCGCGCCATTTCTCGTTTCGCTGCTTTACAAGGTCTTTTTCTTCCTCGCTGAAGCTTTCTTGCTCCGTAAGCTCGTCCTCGGTAAAGTGCTGGTCGAGCGTCTGCTTATCAAACGCCGAGCCGCAAAAATGACAGGTAAACAGCTGTGACAATGTATCGAATTCCAACGGCGCTCCGCAGGCGGGACATTTATACGCAACCGATTTTGTCTCCATAAAACGCTTTCCCTTTCCGTGAATCTTCCGAAGATGTCTCTTATCCGAGAAGCCCCGCTTTTCGTACAGCCTCTAAAATGGTTTTTTCAAGCTCTGATTCAAATCCTTTATCCTGAATTGTTCGCCGAACGGCATTTTCGTGTTTTCGTTCCTCCCTGCCGCGAACGGTAACCCTTCGATAAAGGATCCCCCGTTCGGGATTACAGATCGGAGATTTTAACCGATTTTCCAAATCGTTCAGATGATCCATACCGCACGGAAGCGATCCGAAGATTTCAAAATAAGCCGAGCTTGCGCGGCAAATCCCCATAACGACCTCTTTCGGGATAAGCGTACGGCTCAATATATGGGAGTCGATATAATAGCTTTCGAGCGAGGTATAACGAAAATCCCGCCCGAACGAAAGCGTGACCGCGTCCGCTCCCGCTTCCCTTGCGCCGATCGCGCCGATACAGCCGATCAGCGCTTTATTTAAGGGGCAAATGTCAATGGACTGCGCAAATTCCTCGTGAAACCACCGGATCAGCTTTTCCATCGGCTTTGACTCTGCGGAAAAGAATCCGGTCAGACGAATCACGGATATGTACCGAAGAAATCCCGAGCTCTTCAATCGCAGCAGGATCGCCGGCGCGCTGTATTCATCGGCGTACAGTTCAATCAAAATATTCTGGTTCCGGCTCAGCGGCTGAAACAGGTGGGAAAGAGCATACGGAACGCTCACAAACGCGAACCGCCGATCCTTGCAGTACAAAAGATCCGCTTCGCTTTCAATCCGAAAAATATACCGCTCCGAAAAGTCCTCGCCGTCAAGGAGGGAAAGCGCGTTCCGACCGATCTCGATATAATCGGCGCCGCATTCCTTCAAAGCGCTTAGATAAGAAAAAATATGATTTTTCTGAACAAATTCCACATTCAGAGGCATATAAGACAATGTACGGTCAATCACAGCAGCCATAGCGAGATTCCTTTCCACCGCAAAAATTTTTCCGAAGCGCCCGCCTCGGTTTTTGTACGCTTTTCCGAGGTCCGCATGTTCGCCGCGTTCATACATCTATTATAACATTACCGAAAGACGATTTCAAGCGTTTTTCGGTAAAAAAGACGATTTACCGTAAATTGGCTTGCCGCCGTTACAGCACCTTCCACGGATTTTCTTCTCCTTTTTCCTCTAACAGACAGCTTTCCACAGAAGCGTGAACCATGTCCTTTACGTCGCGGTCGGTATAGAACGCCATATGCGGGGTCACAATCACGTTCGGGAAGCTTTTCAGAACCGCGAGCGGGCGATTGATCAGAACATCCGATTTTCGATCGTAATAATACATTCCAAATTCATCTTCCACAACGTCGAGCGCCGCCGCGCCGATCTTCCCGCCTTCGATCCCCTCGATCAGCGCCTCGGAATCTACCAGCGAACCGCGCGCCGTGTTGACAAGAATCGCTTTATCCTTCATTTTCGCGATCGTTTCCCGATTGACCATGTGGTAGTTTTCATCGGTAAGCGGTAAATGCAGCGAGATCAGATCACAGCTCCGCCAGATCTCCTCCATAGATACATATCGCGCATACCGCCGCGTTTCGTCGTTTTCATATTTGTCACAGGCAAGCACCGTACAGCCGAATCCCGACAGATGACGCGCAACCGTTCGCCCGATCCGCCCCGTTCCGACGATCCCGACGGTCATTGAAGAAAATTCTCTCCCCTGAATCCCCGGAAGCGTATAGTCCTGAATTTCCGAGCGCTGCATGATCCGTTTCATTTTCCGGGAAGCCATCAGCATCATCATAATGGTGTAATCCGCGACGCCGTCCGGTGAATAAGAAGCGTTGCTCAGCTTTAAACCGAGCGCCGCCGCCGCTTTGACGTCAACATGGTCATAACCGATCGTCCGGGTAGAGATCATGCGGATCCCGAGCCGCTTGATCTCCCGAAGAAGCGTCTCGTCGAGCGGCGTCGTTAAAATACTGATACAGTCGTATCCCGCCGCCTGACCGATTGTTTCCAAAGTCGGCGCGTTCCGGCAAATCCCAAGCGTAATACCCGTGCGCTCCGCTTCCTCCGTAAAATATTCCGCCTCGTCAAAATCGCGATAACTGAATACAAACATTTTCATGAAAACAATCATTCCTTTCCGGCATATAAAGCCGTCCGTTTTTCTCTGAAATTATAGCATATTTTTTCCGAAAAATCAAGGGAACCTCGCCCGAAAAACCAATTTGTAAAGTCATCTGCCGGCTTTTTTACCGTTTTCGGACAAATGTTCACAATTTGTTCCGGATTTTCGTAAAATCAACCGCATAATATCGTAAAAAAGTTAAATAATTGTCTATTTTTCCGCTTGAAAGATGACAAATTATCATATATAATATTTTAAAATAGGGACAATGCGTTTTTTATATGAGGAATTTTTATGACTACAAATTATTTTAATATTTGCTCCTTTTTACTCCTTTTCCTGCTGCTTGCTTCCACGATCCTGCGGAAAATGACAAAAGGAAAAACAAACCGCGCGCTC
Source organism: uncultured Ruminiclostridium sp. (assembly GCA_964553625.1). Lineage (GTDB taxonomy): Bacteria > Bacillota > Clostridia > Oscillospirales > Ruminococcaceae > Ruminiclostridium_E. The sequence continues at coordinate 3,215 of CAZKKZ010000060.1, read as the reverse complement.
CTGATCATGACGGGCTTCACGATGATCGCGACGGTCGCCGATCTTTTTTCCGTTATGCTGAACAATCAGTGCGGAGCCTTCGTCAACTATTCGCTGCACTTTCTTTATCTGTTCTTCAATACGCTCGTTCCCTTTGTTTTTTGCATTTATATTATTCTGTTTACGGATACATGGCATATTTTGCGAACCAACAAGCTTCTTTTAATTTTCTTCTATTTTCCGACCGCCGCAGTCATTCTTATCTTTCTTCTGAATCCCTTTATAAAAACGGTTTATTACATTGACGCCGTTGATGGATATATTCGCGGGCCTTGGTTTCTGGTCATGCACTTGGTTTCCTCTTTCTATGTTCTGTTCGGAATCGTTTATATGTGCGTATTCCACAAGCTTTTTTCACGGCATCAGTTTTTCGGATTGATCATGGTTTTTCCGATTTCAATCAGCGGCGTAGTAATCCAGCTTCTCGACACAACGGTAAGAACCACCCTGCTTTCCTACACACTGGGGATTCTCTTTATTACCATGATGATAAGCCGCCCCGAAGAAACGATTGATCCTATCACGGGATTCAGAAAATTCAGCGCTTATGCCGAGGAAATGCGCCGGAATTTTATCAATAAGAAGCATTTCGACGCGATCCTCGTCAATATCGCAAACTACTCGATCATATACAGCGTGCTCGGTTATACGGGAACCAATGAACTTTTACGAAAGCTCGCCGACGAGCTGAACCGCATGAACCGCACACTGAAGCTGCGCGCCGATCTTTATTATCTGGGAAACGGGCGCTTCGTTGCCGCGCTTGAAAAAAGCAAGCGGACAAAAACCCCGACCGCGGCGAGCTGGATCAACGAATCCCTGAAATCGACCTTCTCCGTCAATCACATGAACTTCAGCCTCGTGGGGTATATCTGTACGGTAAGCTGCCCGGAGGATATAGAGGATTTTCAGACGCTGAATATGTTCGGAGAAGAGCTTGACCGCCGAAACGGTTATACGGGCGATGTTCTCCGCGCCGCCGATCTTTTGGTAAAAAACCGTTTTGATATAATGCAGGAGCTGGATTCGATCATTGAACACGCGCTTGCCAACGACCGCTTTATGGTTTATTATCAGCCGATCTATTCCATTAAGGAAAAGAAATTCCGTTCCGCCGAGGCGCTTCTTCGCCTGAAGGACGAGAAATACGGCTTTATCTCCCCCGAGCTGTTTATCCCCGCCGCCGAGCGAAGCGGCGCCATTCACGCGATCGGAAACTTTGTTCTGGAAGAGGTCTGCCGCTTTATCGCAAGCGAGGACTTCCAAAAGCTTCATCTTGATTATATTGAGGTCAACCTTTCGGTAGCACAGTGTATGCAGAGCGGTCTGGCGAAGGACGTCCTGAAAACGCTCGAAAAATACAATATCCCCTCCGATAAGATCAATCTCGAGATCACCGAAACCGCCGTATCTTATTCGCAGCGCGTGCTCGACGAAAATCTGCGTCTGCTCGCGGATTCGGGAATCAGCTTCTCGCTCGACGATTACGGAACCGGCTATTCTAATATCCGCCGGGTCGCTTCCCTACCGCTAAAGCTTGTGAAGCTGGATAAAACCTTTACAAATCTGGACGAAAACCCGAAAATGGTGATCGTCCTTGAAAACACCATTCGCATGATCAAGGACATGGAGCTGGAAATTATCGTCGAAGGCGTAGAAACGCAGGAGCTCGTAAACCGTTTCTGTAAGCTTGAATGCGATTATATTCAGGGATTTTATTACTCAAAGCCGATTCCCCGCGAAGAATTTGTACGGTTTATCGGCGAATCGTTAAACCGTTAAGGCGATCCCGCTTATACGACATTGCCTTAAATTTGAAAGGAATCCGAAATGCTGGACTTTACCAATGATTATTCCCGAGGCGCGCATGAAAAGATCCTGCAAAGGCTGGTCGAGATCAACCGCGAAAGCCTTCCGGGATACGGAAGCGATCCGTACAGCGAATCCGCCAAGCGAAAAATAAAGGAAGCCTGTCGCTGTCCCGACGCGGAAATTTTCTTTTTATCGGGCGGAACGCAGACCAATCAGGCGGTGATCGCTTCCCTGCTCCGCCGCCACGAGGGCGTGATCGCGCCGGAAACGGGTCATATCGGCACGCACGAGGCGGGCGCGATCGAATATACGGGGCATAAGGTCTTATCGCTTCCCGCAAGGGAGGGAAAGCTTTCTCCCGATACGCTCGAAGCCTGTCTGACCCGGTTTTACGGCGATGAAAACCGCGAGCATACGGTATTTCCCGGAATGGTTTATCTTTCTCACCCGACGGAATACGGAACGCTTTATACCAAGTCCGAGCTGAAGCGCCTTTCGGAAATTTGCGCCAAAGCGAAGATTCCGTTATATATAGACGGCGCGCGGCTGGGATATGGGCTTTCTTGCCCGAAGTCGGACGTTGCGCTCGCAGATCTTGCGAAATACTGCGACGTTTTTTATATCGGCGGAACAAAGGTCGGCGCGCTCTGCGGCGAAGCGGTCGTTTTTACGAAAAAGAATACGCCGCCTCACTTTTTGACGCTGATGAAGCAGCACGGCGCGCTTCTCGCCAAAGGCTGGCTTCTTGGAATTCAGTTTGACGTACTTTTTACCGACAATCTGTATTTTAAAATCTCAAAACACGCAATCGATATGGCGGATCGGCTTCGCGCCGCGTTCCGGGAAAAAAATTACGTCTTTTACACCGATTCTCCGACCAATCAGATTTTTATCACGCTTGAAAACGATCGTCTGCGGCAGCTTCGCGAAAAGGTTTCCTTTAGTTTTTGGGAACAGCTTGACGAAAATCATACCGTCGTACGATTCGCGACAAGCTGGGCGACCGAAGAAAAAGAGGTTGATGAACTGATTGATCTATTATACTATTTTCCGATCAAGCTGTAGACAAAGTCTACAGCTTGAATCAGCCGCGCTTTGCGCGGCTGAGGCGGCGAAGCCGCCGGAAAAGCCGTACAATACTAATTTCGGTCAAAATCGAAGATTTTGACAGCCGCCTTTCAGGCGGAATCATGCTATAGACAAAGTCTATAGCATGATTAGAAATTAGTATTATAATCAAAAAAAACTTCTTCAAAACCATAAATTGCTGTTTTCAGAGCGATACTTCCATAGAAGTAATGCCCGAAAGTAGGTACTCCATAAAATTTTGTGTAAATACAAATCCGATCAGGCAAAGGGTGGCT
>CAZKKZ010000059.1:1756-10264 GCA_964553625.1 uncultured Ruminiclostridium sp. | reverse complement strand
TGGCAAAAAAATTCGCACCGTCTTTCAAGACGGTATTTTTAGAGAAAGGAAACGCTAAATCACAAACAAAGCCTTTTCCAAAGCGCATTTGGGCACCTTTGTGCGGGCAAAGGTACAAAAAATTTCACACAGCCTTCCAAGGCAGTAATTTTATAAAAAGAAAGCCTTTCCTCCCCAAAATCAAGCCTGCAAATAAAAAACCCTTCCATTTTCATAGGAAGGGTTTTCCTGTTCCACGTGGAACACCTCACCGTCCGAGATAATCCACCTCGTTATCGAAATCGGGCACCTCTCCGAGCAGGGCGATCCCATAATCCTCGGTCAGGTCGTCGTCGGGAGTAATGCTCTGATCCAGCCGCCAGATCAAAAGGATCGAAGCGAGCGAAAGAACCGCGCCGATCACCGCACCGCCGATCGTAAAAACGCTGTCCTTCGGGAAATCGGGCGCGTTCGGCTCCTCGGGAGATCGGACGACCGAAAAATCCGCCTTTGTCTCGAATTTTTCGATCACATTCGGCATAAGCTCGAGATATTTTTCCATCAGTTTAAAGGACGCGGCTGCATTATCGCAGTCCACCCTTACGTCAAGAAGCGGCGTACCGTTTTTCTGCGTTACGGAAAGCATTTTCTCATACTCGCCGTAGGAAAATCCCGTCACAAGCGATTCGTTGATCGCGTCGTACATCTGCGGACTCGAAAAAAGAAGGACAAGCGTCGCCGCCTTTTGCGAAGCCGTTTCGGAATCGAGCGTTTCGACATAAAGCTGCGCCGTCGTAACGTAATGCTTTCGGAGTACGTAGGCGGACAGAAGATAGCCCGAAATCGTCGTCAGGATCACGACGACCGCCGCAAGCCGCCAGTTCCGCCGAAAGGTACGGATCAGCTTTTTCAGTTGTTTTTTCATAAGGTTGCACCGCCAAGCTATAATGGTTTTTTTGAAATCACGCCGCCCGCTCTCGGATAGCGCGGGGGTGTTTCTTTTATTTTTCGGATCAGGACAAGACTTCGCCGATCACCGTTTGGAAGGCTGTACCGCCGAATAGCTTCAATCTCGCCGCCGAGCAATCGAACCGCGTTTTCAGCTCCGTCCGCTTCGTCCTGCGCGCCCTTCATTGCCGCGAAGCTTCCACCCACCGTAACGAAGGGCAGGCAGTATTCGCAAAGCACATTCAATGCCGCGACCGCCCGCGCCGTCACAAATCCGAACCGCTCGCGAAGCTTCGGATCCTTCGCCGCCTCTTCGCCCCGCGCGTGCAGAACGGAACACTCTACCCCAAGCTCCTCACACGCAAGCTTCAGATAAGTGACGCGCTTTCCCAGACTATCGATCAGGGTAAAATCCAGATCGGGACGGTAAAGCTTCATCGGGAGCGCGGGAAATCCGGCTCCCGTCCCGATGTCGGCACACTTTGTTCCACGTGGAACATCAAGAAGCGTCAGCGGAAGAATACTGTCGAGGAAGTGCTTTTCGGCGATTTCCTTCGGTTCGATAATCCGCGTCAGGTTCACCTTCCGGTTATATTCAAGCATGAACGCGGACAGATCCGCCAGCTTTTCCGCCGTTTCCTCGGAAAGCGGAACGTTCGCCGACTGAAATTCGGATAAGATAATTTCCTTCATTTTTCGTCAATCATTCCTTTCCTCCTGAAAATCCGGCGTATAATCCATAGTTTCGCAGCCTTTTTGCTGCGTAAATCCCTCAAAGCCAAGCTCCGCGCAAAGCTCCGTGACCTTCTCGTATTCAAACGTCGTCAGGCGGCGGTTCAGCTCGGGAAACTCCTTCGCGCGGTAACAGGGCGTATATTGCCGCATCACGCTCACGAGCGGCTTTTTTTGGGGAAACTCATCGGCGAGTCGCCGAAAAAGCGCCATGCTGTCCTTATAACAGCCCGGCAGAACCAAATGCCGCACCAGTACGCCGCGTTTCATGATCCCGTCGGTGATCTCGTCGATCGGCTGCTGCCTGATCATTTCCTTCAGGGAGGAAAGAGCGAAATCGAAATAATCCGACGGCGCTCCGTATCGGGCGGAAACCGCCCTGTCATAATACTTTAAATCGGGAAGGTAAATATCGATCAGCCCCTCGAGCCGCCGAAGCTGATCGGGAAGCTCATACCCGCCCGTATTATAGACGATCGGTATATTGATTTTATTCTTTATGCTTTTCAGGACGGGGATCAGTCCGTCAAGGTACTGCGTCGGCGTAATGAGGTCGATATTCTGCGCGCCCCGCTCCACGAGAGAAAGAATTTGCCGCTCCAGCTCTTCGGGAGAAACGTCCGTCCCTTTTCCGCCGTGGCTGATCGGAAAGTTCTGGCAAAAAGGGCAGCGCAGCACGCAGCCCGAGAAAAAAACCGCCCCGCTTCCGCCTGAGTCGGAGAGGATCGGCTCCTCCCAGAAATGAAGCATGGTTTTCGCGACGCGAAGCGTTTTTCGGGATTGACAAAATCCCGACGCTTTCTCGCGGTCAACGCCGCATTTCCTCGGACAAAGCGCGCAAGCCTCACTCATTTTCTTCCTCCGTCTGAAAAACCGATAAATCCTCGGATTTTAGCTCCTTGATCGCCTGCTCCGCGCTCCCGTACGCGAGAATGATCTTCTCCTCATAAGAGGGGAGGTCGCGGTACAGCGCCAAATCCATTCCCGCCAGAAGGTGACAGAACGAAATTACCGCGCTGAGCTGCTTTAACCGGAGCGTCCGCTGATAAATGCTCCAGTAATCGCTGATGAGCTTTCGGCGGATATAGCTTTTAAATTCCTGATTTTTCGCAAAAGCGCTGTCGAAAATGTACGCGAGCGAGGTAACGCCGTAGTACACCGTATAATTCCGACAGATCTGCGGAAGGCTCATCTCCTCCGAATCGGGAAGGGGAAGGCTCACGAAGGTTTTCAGCATTCGGACAAAAACGCTCGCGATCTCGATTCCGTTCCCGTTGTACAGGAGGCTGAAAAGCTCGCTCGCGGCGTTATTGAGACGAGCCTCGTCCGCCGCGCTTTTTTCCGAGAAAATATAGGAAACGCTGTACAGGTCGGAGAAATCAAAGCCCTTATACGTAACGGCGTAAAGCGCGGAGAGGTTTAAGCGGATCGTGCTGTCCGAAAAATCGAAATAAAGCGGTCTTTTATTCTTTAAAAGAAGCTCGTTCATCTGCGCGGGCGTGATCGGGCGCCCGTTTAAGTGCAGCCCCTTGCTGAACCGGCGGTAGTTGACCTTATCGAGCAGGGCTTTTTCGGACAGCACCCGCCCCATATAATATTTTACCGCCGCAAGCTCCGCCGTATCCGAAAAATGACGGGCGCGGCTGTTCGGGTTAAAGCCTTTTTTCAGGTTTTTTTCCGCGCACAGCTCGAGCTGCTGATTCTTTCTGCGAAAATCCGCCGTTGTGTCGATCAGGTTCAGCCGAAGCAATACCGGCTCGGACAGGATCATCTCGTCCCCGTCCGCTCGGATCGGCAAGAGCCTTACCGCCGCGCCGCGATACAGCAGGTGGATCAGAATCGCCAGCCGCACCACGTCGTGCGCGCCCTCAAAGCTTCGATCCGTTCCTTTTTTCGCCGCGTCGTAAAAGGGCTTCTCCTGCACAAAAAGAAAGGAAAAAAGATCGAGCCCCACCAGCTCCGCCGCTTTTACCATCTCTCTCCCGAAGATAAACGGCTTCATGCGGTTCAGATACTCGACGGTCGTCGGATCCGCCGCGATCCGCTTCGGAACGATCCGTCCCGTCAGCGCCCTCGGAGGCGCGGTAAGCGTTACTTTTCGTATGTTGTCCAATTTTTACCGCCCTCCTTTGGATTTTTTCGAGAAATTTATAAGAGAAAAAAAGAAACGAAATATTATTTCAGCGAGGGCGCTGCCCTCGGACTCCCGCAAGCCTTTGAAAAGGCTTGACCTAAACTTGAATATTGCTTTAAAACAATTTTATAAAAAAGATATTTTGAGATTTTCCGCAGGCTTTCGGATCAATTGAGAAATATTGAAAAAATACAATAATAAAATAATATATATAAGCAATATTGCTTTTCGCTTCCTTTTGGCTGCAAAAGGAAGCAGGGGTTTGGGGACGGAGTCCCCAAAAAATATAATATTCTTCTCTTTTTCTCTCTTATTCCACAATTTTTGCGTAAATTTCGCTTTTGGAATAACCGCTCTGCTTGGCGGCTTCCTTACAGGCTTCGGCGGGTTTAACGCCCTCGGCGATTTTCTCACGGGCGAGCGCGCACGCCTCATCAAGACTCATTTTCTCACGCGGCTTCGGCTTTTCCGCGCCGGAAACGACAAGGACGAATTCTCCTCTCGGAACGCGCTCCTTATAATAGGCGATCATTTCCGAGATTGTCCCGCGAAGCACCTCCTCGTGAATTTTCGTAAGCTCGCGGCAAAGCGCGATCCTCCGATCCCCGAAAAAGGCGTAAAGATCGTCCAGCGTATTTTTCAGCTTATGCGGCGCTTCGTAAAAGATCAGGGTACGGGGGTCGGATCGAACCTCCTCGAGCCGTTCCCGACGCTGCTTCTGATTTACACTTAAAAAACCCTCGAACGCGAAACGCGCGGTTGAAAGCCCCGAAACCGCGAGCGCGGACATTGCGGCGGTCGGAGAGGGGACGACGCGGATCTCCACGCCGCGTTCGGCGCAAAGGCGGACGAGATCCTCTCCCGGATCGGAAATACACGGCATACCCGCGTCAGTCACGACCGCGCAGCTTTCCCCGTTCAGGATCCGCCCGACGATTATTTCACCCTTTTCGCGGATATTATGTTCATGGTAGCTCACAAGCGGCTTCTGGATCCCAAAATGGGTCAGCAGCTTCAGCGTGACCCGCGTATCCTCCGCGGCGATAAAATCCACCGAATTCAGAATCTCCTGCCCGCGCGGGCTAAAATCGGAAAGATTCCCGATCGGCGTCCCGACCATATATAAAAAAGACATAATGTTGATCCTTTTGATTTTTAAGACAATTTTCAGATTATCCAAACCCTTTTTATTTTAGCATACTTTTGAAACGAATGCAATGTTTCACGGAAAATAATTCCGATTTTATAAACGGGTACGAGCTTTATTTTTCATTTGTTCATATCGGCGGGGAAGTCCGTATTTTTCCGAAAACTTTCAACCATAAAAAAGGCTTTCCAAAGCCTTTTTTTAACATTTTCAACCGAGTTTTCAACTGTTCATAGCGTAAAATGAGAGCAAAACGGTCACTTTTCAACACTTTCAACGGGAAAACCTGTTGAAAATTGAATTTTACAAGCTGTAAAAGGAAATTTCTTGAAAATTTTTACAAAATGTAAAAATCAACTAAAAATTTCTTTTTTGTCAAAACGCGCAAACCCTATTGCTGAACGCGCAAAAACGAATGTAGAAAAACGGACGGTTTTCAACCGCAAAAATAAGCAATTTCACGAATTTTTTCCGTCCGTAAAAATCCCGAAAAAACGTGAAAAAAAGAAGAAGGCATTCTCTCGAAAAAGCGCTTAAAATAAGGAAATTTTAACAGTTTCAACGAAGTTTTCAACAAAAATTTCTTTCTTTGACCCTCAAATTGAAATCTTTTCAACGTTTTCAACGGGAAAACCTGTTGAAAAGTCCGAATTCTTGATTAGCGGGAAAAAATTTTCCCATAATACGGATAGTTTAAAAGAAAGGAAGGACTGTCGGTTATGCGCGGTGTAAATAAGCTTGTTATGGAGGTTAAATCGGACGGAAAATATTTTGATAAGGCGCTCCTTTTTTTAAAGCCCGAGCACGTCAATACTGCCCAAAAAGAAATATCCGACGGCGCGGAACGCCTTTTGCGCCAAATCGGCGAGCGCGGCACAAAAAAAACCGCCGTACCCTCCCTGTTGGTCAGCGCGGTACTGGGCAGTCTTGCGGGAGCGGCGGCTATGCTCGGCTCTCTTTTTCTGTGCGGTGTGCTCTCTTTTTGACCGTGTCGGCACTTACGCCGCATACATAGGTTCGATCCGTGCAGACAACAATGCTTTTCGGAAGCTCGAGCGTCACGTAATAAATCCCGCCACGCTTCCTCCACGCGTTTAAAAAATCCTTCATGTACCGGTCTACCGTCACCCGCTCCAGATCAAATACCCCGAGAACTTCCTTTTCCTCTACCACCACGTCGTTCCCCAAATATAAATACATCAATTTCTCCTTTTTTGAGAGATTTTTTTGAGAGAAAAAATATATATTTATTATCGGGGACTCCGTCCCCGAACCCCTGCAAGCCTTTAAAAAGGCTTGACCTAAATTTTAATATTGTTTTTTTAAAATTGATTAAAAGAAAAGATTTTACTATTTAACATTTTTTATATAAAACGCAGAGTACCGTAATTATATAAGATTATTCTGAAATAATATTGCTTTTCGCTTCCTTTTGGCTACAAAAGGAAGCAGGGGTCCGGGGACAGAGTCCCCGGTAATAAATATATCATCTCTTTTTCTCTCTTATTTTTCTTCCGTAAACTCTCCGCCGCTGACGCGCCAGATTTTTCCGTCCGTAAGCTCCTCCGAGCTGTCGAATTGACAGGAGGTAAGGAAGGTCTGGAGCTGCTCGATATGATTGATTACAAAGCGGCGGCGGTACGCGTCCAGCTCGCTCAGAACGTCGTCCAGAATGATCACGGGGGTATTTCCGCTTCTCTCTCGGATCATGCGCGCCTCGGCAAGCTTCAGCGCAATCGCGATACTGCGCACTTGTCCCTGCGAAGCGTAGTCCTTCGCCGAACGTCCGTTGATCGAAAAACCGAGATCGTCTCGATGAACGCCGACGACGGTATACCGCATTCGCTTTTCGCGTTCGTATGTTTCGCTTAATCGGTTCATATAAGTGTTGAGAAGGAAAAAAACATCCTCGTGATCGTAGGGATTTTCCTTCATGACCGAACTTTCATAATTTACGGAAAGTTGTTCTCCGTTTTGATTTAACTGCGTGTAATATTCATTTGCGTATTGATTCAACAGGCGGAAATATTTCAGCCGCCCGCACATCACATTAACCCCGAGCCTTGCCAGCGTTTCGTTCCAGCTCTGGATCATCGCGTCGGTATTTTCGGTAAAATTTTCGGTTCCGGAGAGAAGGTTGTTCTTCTGTTTCAATGCCTTTTGGTATTCATACAGCTTCGTTTGATGAACACGGTTCATCATGTTGGAAACAAAATCCAGATAATTCCGCCGAATCTCGGGACTTCCCTTTACAATATTTAAATCTTCCGGTATAAAAGAAACATATCTTAACGCTCCGTATAATTCTTCTGCCTTCTTGATCTCCAGTCCGTTAAAGGTCAGAAAGAAACGGTTCTTTTTTTGCTTGTACAGGAGTACGTGCTCGCGGTCGTTTTCCTCAAAAGAAAAAACAAGCCGGATTGTCGTTTCGTCCCCCTCCGAAGCGGAAAACGGGACAAGCTCGGCGGGCTTCGCCGTTCGGAAGCTTTTTCCGAAGCAAACGGAAACAGCCTCGCACAGATTCGTTTTCCCCTGAGCATTGTTGCCGATAAAAAGATTTCTTTTCGGGTGAAACGTAAAATCCGCCGAGGCGATATTGCGAAAATTCCGAACGCTGAGATTTTTTAGAATCATTCTTCCGTTATACAGAGGAGCTCCTCCGTACCCTCTTCAAAAAAGACGGAAACGCGGTCTCCGTGATAAAGCTTCTTTCCGCGCATTGTACACGGTTCGCCGTTCACATGAACGATCCCGTCCAGAATCATCTGCTTTGCCATGCCGCCCGTTTCGGCAATGCTGGCGAATTTTAAAAACTGCTCCAGCTTGATAAAAGGAGGATTTACTTTTATTTTTTCCATGCTTTTTCCTTTTTATTTATTTAAAAGATTTTTCAGAGAAAATATATTCTATTTTTTCAGGGCTTTGCCCCGAACCCTACTTCCTTTCGGAACCTCTCGGAAGAATCAATACGGTAAGTATAATTTCTGTTATAATAATCTCCGAGTAAAATAAAGAAAGATTGATTTTTCGTTTACTTTTTGCTTAGAAAGATAGCAAAATAAATTTATTACTCCCGAAATCATTGCCAGCAATAAAAGAGAAAACGAGGGGACAATCAGATAAACCACCCATATAATTCCCCAATCTGAATGAAAACGATCCCGAAACAGGATAAATTTTTCAAAGAATCCCGTCGGAAGAATCAATACGGCAAGTATAATTTCTGTTGCAATAATCTCCCAGTAAAATGAAGAAAGATTGATTTTTCGTTTCACGCAGAGAACAATTCCAAAAATCAGAAAAAAGAGAGATAGGGCGATCAATCCAAAAAATACACAATTCGCGTCCATCAAAAATTCCGCGCCGAACGCAAGCAGCATTGACCCGAAAAAGCAGATCAGAGTATAGAAAACCCCGAAAAACTTACGCAGCATGGAACTCCTCCTTTATTGATTTTGAAAGAAAAAGAAGTGAATATTTTATTATGGGGACCTTGTCCCCATACCCCTACTTCCTTTCGTAGCCGAAAGGAAGCGAAAGGCAATATGAAAGTTTAGATCAAGCCTTT
>CAZKKZ010000059.1:0-1746 GCA_964553625.1 uncultured Ruminiclostridium sp. | reverse complement strand
AACTAAGCTAACGCAAATATAATTTTTTATAAAAAGATTTTTAAACGGGTTTATGGGGTTTTGGGGTACCGGGCCCCCAAAAAAAAATAATATTTTCTCTTAAATAATCTCTTAAATAATCTCTTAAAAAATCTCTCTTATAAAAATCACTTATTCCGAACGGGCAGGACAATCCCGATATAGCTGTCGTCGTTCAGGGGCTTAATCCGGATCGGGGAGAGCGGACCGCTGAAATCCACTCTTACCTCGTCGCACTCGCTGTTCCGGAGGGAATCAATCATATACTTCGCGTTGAACGCGATCTCCAGCTTCGCGCCGCTGTATTGAATCTTCATCGTATCGCTCATTTTTCCGAGCGCGGTACGAATGTCGATCGAAAGGGTATCATTTTCAAACTTACAGATGACCGGGCATTTGTAGCGGTCGGTATTGAGCAAAAGGGTACGGTCAAGCGCTTCGGAAAATTCGCGGGCGTTCAGGATCGCCGAAGTGTCCTCGTTAAAATTCATGATCCGATTATAGTCGATAAACGCGCCCTCGAGCAGCCGCGAAATGATCATATAATCGTCCTTTGAAAAACAGATCTGGCTGCGGTCGATACAAACCGCGATCTTTTTTTCCTCCTCTTCCTTGTCGGAGTCCGATCGATCGTTTAAAATGCGCAGAAGCTCCCCGAGAGTTTTGCTCGGTACGACGAAATCAATATCCTCGTACTCAACCGGCTCCTCTCGCTTCGCCATGCGGACGCCGTCCACCGAAACCACGCTCAGCCGATTATTCTCAATGTGAAATTTGCTCCCCATATGAACGGCTTTAATATCGGTCGTCGCGATCGCGTGAAAGGTCTGGCGGATCATGCTCTTTAAAACCGATTCGCCGATGTAAAAGGTAATGTCGTTGCGAAGCTCGGGGATATTCGGATACTGATTCCCCGAAACGCCGACGACGTTATATTCGACCGTTCCCGCGCGAAGCGTTACGTTGACCTCGTTTTCCGTGGAAATTTCAACGATTCCCGCCGGCATTTTCCGGATCATTTCGCCGAAAATCTTCGCGTTTACGACAACCTCGCCCTCTTCAATGGCTTCGGTCGGCTCCGCGATACATTTGATCCCCATTTCGAGATCGTAGCCCGTAACGGTAATTTTTCCGTCGCTCAGGTGGATCAGTACCCCCTCGAGCGCGGGAATCGACGAGCGCGCGGAGCTTGCCTTGGAAGCATTGATCAGCGCTTCGGAGAGAACGTTTCTTTCAATCGTGAATTTCATAGGGAATCCTTTCTTTATTATAAGAGATGAAAATTTTTTCAAAAAGAACAAACACAACAACACTTTTAATTTTTAGTAGTAATAGTAGAGGGCGGGAAAATGTGGAAAAGCCAGATTCTTCCGATCGGAAAGCCTTTTTCTGCCGGGAAAACCCGGTTGAAAGAAATAAACTTCGGTGAAATGATCTTTCAACATTTTTAACAATCAACCGCGGGTTGAAAAACGGGCAGTGGAAAGTTTAAGAAAAGGTTGAATTTAGATAAAGAGATTATTAAGAAGAATTTTAAGAGAAAATATTATGTTTATGGGGGACGCTGTCCCCCAAACCCCCTGCTTCCTTTTGTACCAAAAGGAAGCGAAAATCAATATTGCTTTATGTAGAAAATTTTTGATTGAAAAAATGTAATATGATTCAAAGAATTATAAAAATTGAAGAATAAGATAAAATATACAATAATTTGAAACAAGTAAAAGCAGT
>CAZKKZ010000058.1:0-11380 GCA_964553625.1 uncultured Ruminiclostridium sp. | reverse complement strand
GGCATACGGCGCTTGTACCGGGATTGCGCATGATCCCGAGTATGATCTCCACGCTCACAAAAGAGGATTTACAGCTTCCGCGCCCGCCTTTAAGCCAATAGTGAGTGTGCCGCCCCGCTTTTACGTCGCGGTGTACGTCCAAAAACGCCGGCGCGATCACCTCGGAAACGCGTACCGTTTTACTCTCCTGTGTCGTCAATGATCGTCACCTTTGCCTCCGCCGAAAGTTTAACATTGTCACTAAACATACCGAGGTGCTTTCCGAGCAGCTCCAGCGCCTTATTTTTATCGCACAGTTTGATTTCGCGCTCCGTAAAAAGCTCCCCCGCTTTTACTCTGACCGACGAAATGCAGGCGGTATCCTCCCGCGAAGCGCCCTCCCGAACGTCTCCCGTCCTTGTGTCGATCACGTCCGTCGCGTCCGCGAAAGCGATCTTAGCCAGTTCCCGGATCACCCGATCCGCCGTTACTCCCGTCCGCTTTGACCGCTCGGCAATTGCCTTTTCTATGCGCGCGCGGATTTCAGGTTTTTTCAGTATTTCGTTTCCGATACTTCCAGCGCTTTCGGGACTGTAACCCGCGCGGATTGCCGCCTGTGTCGCATTCAGGTCAATCATATACTCTTCGCAAAATTTCTTTTGTTTTTCGGTAAGCTTTGCCATACATTTCACCTCGATTCTGGCAAAAGAAAAGCACTCTACGAGTTGTAAAGTGCTTTATGTAAATCTTTTCAGTTTACATTATAGCACAGAAAAAGCGAACAAAACGAACAACTTTATTTTTTTGACAAAAATCTTTTTACGGTCATTCGTATGCTGTCTCTTGTATTATTTCCTCCGATACGCGCCGCCACTTGCCCCCACGACAAACCGTCCACAAAACGCAAGGCAAATATCTGCCGTATCAGGCTGTCATCAATATCATTTATGTACCGCTCCAGTCTATTTCGCTCGTGAATACATTGCTCCCGTTTCGCGGCAATAATCGCTTCAATGTCAATTATTTCCGCAGCATACCGCTCGACACGGCTTTCGTTTCCTATAACGCCCGGAATACCGTCAAGTCGTGCCGACTGCGGACTTTTCGATTTCTCCCGTAGTTCCTCAAGTCGTTGCTCATCTGTTTTTATTTCTTTATTTAAGTAATACAACTGTGATAATTCCTTTGCGGTCATTCCGATTCCCCCTCCCTCTTCGTTCCGTCCATGATCTCCGCCATTGCCTTACAGATCGGACAACCCTCTTTTCTCGCCCGGATCGAGAGTTTGCTAAACTCCGACGTCCTGCGCAAATGCTCCTCGTAAATCCGTTCCCAAAGCTCCTCGGTTCCGTATGCCTGAATCAGCTTTACTTTTTCGACTTTTGCCGTGCGTGCGTCCGTGATCCCGTCCCGATACTCTCGGTATAGCAGGATCAGCGCGTGATACAGCTTCCTCGCCGCAAGCCCCGCCGAATCCGGAAGCGGTTCCCGCTTTTTCGAGAGCGCGTCGATCTGATCCGCTGTCATACGACCACCCCCGCGAGCTCGAGCGCGTCCTCCACGCTCCGCGCGATCCCCGCCGAATGCCCCAGCTCCCGCATACGCTCGATAAAAGCGAGCTGCTCCGCAGTAGGCTTTCCCGAAGGCGTTTTCACCTCGATAAACGCGACCTTCCCTCGCCCGACAAAAAGCAGATCGGACAGCCCCTTCACGCCGCATTTTACCCATCGTCCGTCCTTCAGCTCAAAATTTCCCGTGTTCTGGCGGATCACGATCCCGTACCCGGACAGCGCGAGACGGATCTGATTTTGTAAATCTGTTTCGGTCATAAAACGATCCTCCTATCGTAAAAATCCTCTTTGCCTTGATTGATAGTAAGCCCACCCCGGCTTGTATCCTTTCGCCTTCGCAAACGCGTACAGCTCCGGAACGCTCCCGCATTCGCTCGGAGAAGCATACGCCGCGACGATTTTTTGAAGCTTCGCTTCCTGCTCTTCCTTGATCTCCCGCGGCGTTTTTTCGTACACAAAGCCGCAGTTCGGGCAAACGGGCGCGGACTCATGTGTGTAAAAACAGCGCGTACACTGCCGGACGGAAACCGTGCTGATTTTTTTTGCAGGCGGCTTCGGGTCAAGCGACCATTTCCGATCCATGTCCGGAAGCCCGTGCCGATGGACGTTTCCGACGTGGTCGAGGATCACAGCCCTTTTTCCGGGCAGATACCGCATGCACCGCATTGCCTGCTGTATGTAGAGCGTGAGCGACTTCGTCGGTCGGAGCAGGATCGAGACCCCGCAGTCGGGGACGTCGAATCCCTCCGAGATCAGATCAACGTTGCATAATATTTTTATCCTTCCGTCTCGAAACGCTCTTACGGATTCCTCACGCTCGTTTTTCGGCGTTTTTCCGTCGATGTGGTATGCGGATATACCCTCGGCGTTAAACGCCTCGCACATCGCCGCAGAGTGCTCTATCGTCGCGCAGTAGCAGATCGCCTTTTTCCCGCCCGCAAGCTCACGGTAGTATCGGATCACATCGCCGTATATTTTCGGCTTGTCCAGCACTCTCGCGACGTCCTCCGCGGCATAATCCCCGTTCCGGATACGAAGCCCCGAGAGATCGGCGACCTGCGGCGCGTAGTAATCGTAAGGCGACAGCCTGTCATGCTCGATCAGCCACTTCGCGGAAACGCCCTCGATCAGGACGTCGTTGATCTCCCCCAGCCCCCCGCCGTTCAGCCGTACGGGCGTCGCGGTCACGCCTACGCACCGCACGTCGGGAAACGCTTCGTAAATCTTCCGATACCCCGAAGCGAGGCAGTGGTGATTTTCGTCGGTGATGATGAGCGAGGGCGGCGCGATCCGTTCCGGGTGCCGCGATACGGTTTGCACCATTTCGACGGAGCAGCGTTCCATATCCGCGCCGTACGCCCGGAAGGTCGCTTCGATCTGCTCGCACAGCTCGCGGCGGTGGACGAGGAAAAGCACGCGCTTCCCGCGATCCGTCGTGCGCTTTGCCATATCCGCGCAGATTACGGACTTCCCGCCGCCGCACGGGAGGACAATGCACGGTCGGCGATAACCGTTACGCCACGCCGCGCGCACGCGGTCGATCAGGTCAAGCTGATAGTCGTAAAGCTGCATTTTGTTATCTCCTTTCCGTGGTACTTGTGGTATTCCGTGGGAGAGTTTTTCCCACGCTCTAAATCGCATTGCAAAAGCGTTTTTTATATGCTGTGGGACTGTGGGACTTTATTGCAGACAAAATATAGCGGCGTGTTAAAAATATTTTTTAAAAAATTTAAAAATTTTTCATGTATATATTACGCGTGTAAGGGTTCTACAAGTCCCACAGTCCCACAAATTGGATTTAAACCGCATTGCAAAGCCGTTTTCTTTTGTGGGATTTTTTCCCGTTTGTGGGAAATATCAGTCGAACTCTCTTCGTATTTTCATGGCAATGCAGTCTACAGGCGGCATTTCGGAACGGATCCTTTTGGATACGGTAAACCCTTTTCCGTCCCGGCGCAGCGCAATTTTTTTCTTTGTTTTCAGGTGCGAAAGAAGCGCCTTCGCGTTGACCCCTTTATCCGCACAGGCTCTGTCAAAGACCGCTCGAATAATATAGGCATAGCCCGCCTCTGGATCAAGTGCGCCGTAGATTTCCGTGTTTTCGTTTTCCCCGAAATGATTGTAATTCATCGCCACCCAATCGCACATATACCGGTATCCTCGCTCCGAGGCCGAAACATCCTCCGCGCTTTTCAGGAAATCGGACATTTCTTTCACCGTGATCGGCTTGTCGCCGAAAATCCACTCCGCCGCGAGCGCGTCCGCCGTCAGAATTGCGGCGGCTGCCATTGCCTGTTTTTCCGTCGTCCGATTCTCCATGCACTCCGCATAACGAATCTCGTACAGCCTTTTCGCAAGCTCCATATTTTCGTCCGACATAAGTAGCCGAATGAAAATCCGACCGCCGTATCCGTAATTTTTTCGTAAAATATTCGCCGTCTCGCGCCCGTTTTCCACGCACTTTTTGTCCGAGGTACACTCTACCTCAATCACGCGGTTGACCGCTCCCGCGCCGTCCTGCTCGCCGACAATCGGTGTTTCTCCGCTTGTGATAAAGCAGTTTCCCCACGTCGGGACGTTCGCAAGCCCAAGATTTTTCGTTCCGCGTATTTTTCCGGCTCCGCTGGCAAGCTCATAGACGTTAAACGCTGTTCCGCCGCGCTTGTCCTTTACCAGCTGGAGATCGTCCATAAAAAACGGCAGCGAACGAAGGAACCCCGCCCGGAGCTCAAACCCCGTGGTCGTCCCCTTGAAGGTCGGGAAAAACGGATCGCCGATCTTCGGGTTTCCCCAGACGGAAGCCCCCGCCATTTGCGCGACGGATTTTCCCGTCCCGCTGTCCATGCCCCATAAGTGCACAAAAAACGGCAGCAGTCCCAGCGGCTCAATCAGACAGGAAGCGAAGGAAGCAGCGACGACGATCTTTGCCGCGATGCTGTAGGCACGCACTCCGATCATTTCGTCGATCCACGCGTCTAGATCTCCCTTTGATGAAACCGAGCGGAAAATATTTTCGAAATTCGGGTTCCCGTCGAATTCCACCTCGTCGATATACGGCGCGAAACCCTCCGAGTTCCAGCCGAGATGACTTACGCAGTTTGATTTTTCAAGAATGTCATAGTTTTCGTCGATCGCCTCGTTGATATAATCGACCAGATTCTGCGCCTTTTTCCCGGAGACCACGGAAATTCCGATCCTCGAAAGTGTTACGATATTTTTCGCGTTCGAGATCGTATCAAAATCGACCGTCTGTATGCTCCATCCGATGTCGCTTCCGCGCCGGTACGCAAGCTTTATCTTCAGTTCGCCGGTATCGATATTTTTCATCAGCCGATAGGGATAGATCGGGTGCGTGCAGGCGTACTCGCGGTGATTTTCACGTCCGATCCGCCAAACGCCCGTTTCGTCGGCGTTCCACGTCCGAAGCCTCAGTTCCTGCTTTTGACCCTGAAAATCGGTGACGTTCATTTCCTCCGGCAGGGACGGAATCTGTTTCAGGGATTTTCGATAACCCGCGAGCATTTTTTTAAAATGCTTGTAGCCGATTGCCTTCGCATATTTTTCCAGCCGCCCCTCCTCACATTGTTTTTCAAAAGGATTCTCGATTTTTTCCAAGCGCTCGTAGGGAATCGGCGTGTCGAAATCCTCCAATTTGTATGTATATTCCATAAAATCTCCTTACGGATTTTTGTCCAGCCAATCATCGAGAACTTCCAGCTTGATTCGTTCGTTCTCCGTAAGCGGTTTGCTTTTTTGTTTCAGCCAAAGCTCACACCGCATTTCCAAATATTTTTTTCTTTTTCGATTCAGGCGTTCCTCTGCCCGTTTTCGTTCAGCTCGTTCGGATCTTGCCCTTCGGACGCGCTCGCTTTCCTCCGCGCCGGGAGAAGATAACAGAGATAATCCGAAATCATATCCGATCCTCAGCACCGCCGCCCGAAAATCCAAATCGTAAAGATTTTGCACAAATGAGATCACGTCTCCTCCCACACCGCAGCCAAAGCAGTAAAAAGAGGTCGGATATATCTTCATTGACGCGGTTTTCTCGGCATGGAACGGGCAGACGCAAAAGCCTGCCCGATTCAGTTCCAGACCGTAATGCTCGACAGCTTCCCGCATGGAGACTAGCTGCTTGATTCGTTCTGCCAAGTAATGCATTACATTCCTACAACGATTCTTCCGTCTGTGATTTCCTGCTCAAAAGCTTTTTCGAGGTACTCCTTTACGCTGCGTCGCGCGGCAAACTGCCACATGCCTCCGTCCGCCTCGATGATCCCGACCCGGCAGCCCTCTTTTACCCGGATCAAAAACGCACTCTCCGGCTGCTCCACCTCGAGAAATGTCCGGTACGGGCGGAGAGAAACGATCGGTCTGACCTGCTCCCGTCCCGCAAGCGAGATTCCTTTCTTGACCTGTACCGTCTGCGTCATACCGTTATCATCACTTTGTACGCTGCTTTCGTCCGTGACACGGGACAGAAAATCAAGCAGATATGCCGCACCCTCGTTCGGCACAAACTGCGACTGGAGCGCGATCATCGCTTCCTCGTGGTCGAACCACCGCTCTCCGCTCCACGATTTGGCAAGGCTCTGGAAAGCCTTGTACACGATCGCTCTTCGGTTATCGGTGCAAAGCCCCGTATATACCTCCAACATTGTCGGCGAAGATACACTCACGTACAGCGTATCACCGCTTTCGGTCGATTGGAGCATATCCGAAAGCTCGGATTTTACCGTATTCACCAACCCGTCCAAGCTGGCGAATGTCATCGTATCGGGCAAATGGATCGGGTCCGGTTTGATCTCCTCGTACTTTCCGTCATGGATCAAGTAGCAACGTCCGCCAATCTCCCGCACCTGTACGGAATTTCCCGTAAGTGCCTCAATCTCTCTGATCGCGTCTGTTAAATTTGTGTTTTCCATTTTTTCATAAATCCTTTCATTTTTATTTTTTATGCCATTCTGATCATCGCAAGCCGCGCGGGAGCTTCCTGCTCATCGCCACCCGCGAAGGTCTGTCCCGGAATCTGCGGGGTCATTTCGATCGCGCCCGTTACGCCGTTTTGATCCTTGCCTACAAAAAGCGCCGTCGAGATTGGATTCGTCGGCTGGAGCTTGGACGATGCGACAGCGGAAACTGTGATCGTCTCTCGCATGTCGTCCGGGGTCAGCGTGATCTTGACCGTAAGCTCGCGCTTAGCGGTCGCTTTGGTGTTCTCGTCGAGGATATTTTCGATCAGCTTCGTCATTTCGTAGTTGACGCGTTCTTCGATCGCACCTCTTGCCATCTGCATGATGGACTTTTCCTTTTCCTGCATGTTTGTACTTCCTTTCATTTTTTATTCAAAACGGATAATCATCGTCCGCTTCGGTCATTTCCATGCGCACGTCCGCGCTTTTGGGGCTTGCAGGTGCCGCAGACGGCGCGGGAGGAGGAGCATCCGAACCTCCCTGCGCTTTCGCCTCGCCCGTAAACGTCGCCCTGTCAACGATCACCTCGGTGATCTGCCGCTCCACGCCGTTTTTATCGGTGTATTTCCGGTTTTGGAGCTCTCCCTCGATCAAGATCGCGCGCCCCTTGCTCCAGTACTTTGAGATAAACTCGGCTTCATTCCGCCACGCGACGCAGTTGAAAAAATCTGTCTTTTTTTCTTCGCCCTTGACCTGATACCTGCGATCAACCGCAATGCTGAACGAAAGAACCGAAATACCGCTCGGCGTTGTTTTCAGCTCAAGCTCGTGTGTGATCCGCCCGAGTAAAATCGCTTTATTGTACATTTTCCGCCTCCAGCTTTTCGTTCAGCGCCGCCGTTTTTTCGCCGTCCGCGGAAAAATCGAACCAGTCGGAAACGCTTTTTTCTCCATCCTTGATCGAATTCAGGATTCCCCGGTACTCCGCGATTTCTTCGGCGGTGACGTCCTCGATCGGGTGTCCGAGCCGCTTCTCGATCAGCGCCTGTTTTACCCCGACCTTGGAAAAAGCCATTACCATATTTTTGGCTCGGTCGATCAACGGAACCTCGTTTTTCCCCACCAACGTCCGCTTGCACTCCGCGACGGCAGCGTTAACGAGATCAGGCGGGACGATCGCGAGAATTCTCGCGCGAAGTCTTCTACCCGCGTTGTTGGCGTTATTTTCGTAAATGTCCCGTTGCGAGGTGAGTTTCTTTGCCGTTCCTCCCGTGTCGCGGATATGCTTCACGGCGAAGTTCTGACTGCTTCTCGTGTTGGTTTCCAAATCCCACGCATACGCCATCATTTCGCTTTCGCCGTCCTTCTGCGACAACTCTTTGATTCCGAAATCAATGTTCCCCCAGCAGCGCGCGATCTCTTCCGCAAGCCGAATAGACGGTCCCGAGATCGTTTCCCGCCCTCTCGGATAGCTGTATGTAGCTTTTTCCGCGAACTCTGTGCGCTGGCAAGCCTGCATGACTTTAGAGTATGCTTCGATCTCGTTTCGGGGGAACTGCTTCGCGAGCAGCATCATTCCCTGTACCTCGGTCATGGCGCGCGTTTGCTCGATCTTTGTAGTGGCAACGTTTACGCTTGCGGGATTTTCCGTTCCCGTTGATACTGCCGGATATTCATAGTTGTTTTCCATTTTAAATTTCCTTTCTTAAAATCCACTCGGGAAGCTCTACGGGAAGGATCAAATCCTTTTCCCCGCCGTAGCCGTACCAGTTTCCGCTTTCCGAGCATTGCACCAAAACGTCAAGGTCTTCGTCCGCCTCTCTCGCTCCGATCTCGACCGTCACATCTCCGCAAAGGTAAAGCGCGACGGAAAAGGGCGGCTTTTTTTCGACCGCAATAAAGACAAAACCTTCGGGTCTTACCCCCGTTGCCGCCTCGTATCCTCGAAGATACCATGCCGCCTGTACATGGTAGCGATAAGCCATCAGGCTTCGCGAAAAGCCTTCAGGACTTGCGTCCGACGTCGTTTTCAGGTCGACAAGATACCCTTTGTTGACCTTATCGGGGCGGCATTTACAAAGCGTACCCGTCCGGAGGTCGTGCCAGTAGTACGAGGTTTCCGTGACCCCTCCCGTCAAAAGTGACCGCGCCTTTGGGTTCTTCATGACCGCGTCCCGCATAGCGAGCATAATCGTATGATCACTTTCGGGGATTTCCGTCCGACCGTTCAGGCGGTCGAGAAAATTGTGATACATGGCTTTCCCGTCTTTTGTCCTTTTGTCACAATCGGGAAACACCGCGTATTCGTCGCAAAAGCTTTCCGGCTCGAGTATCAGCTTATGCACCGCCGAGCCGAACAGTAGGGCGAGCGTTTGATCCTCCTCGGGGTGATCTTTTTTGTATCGGTATTTTTCGGGACAGACGCGGATCAGATCGAGATCGGATTTTGAGACCCCTTCGCCGCTGTGATACTCCTCGTTTGTGTTTTTAACTATCATCTTCTGTCACCTCCTCAATGTCTCCCGATTTACAGTACGGGCAGCCGTCATAATACTTGGTAAACGTCGCGCCCCAAAACTCGCCGCAGAAATCGGGAAACCGACGCGGGGTCTCGAACTCCTTCCCGCACTCCTCACACCGAAGCATAAAGTTGACTCCGATCATCGAAGATTACCGTCCCTTCCGGTATTTCCTTTATGCGCAAGAAGTCTTCCTCGAAAAAGTGCGCGCCCTCGAACGCGAACCATCGAACGCGGTACGCATAATCTCCTCTGAGATCGGTATACCCTTCCCGAAGCGTGCAGCCCAGCAGTGCGGACATTTCTTCAGCACCGCTCTCCAGCTTGATCTCGCCGGGGCGAATGCCTTCTTCAAAAGCAATGCTATTAAGCACGACTCTCTCCGCCGCTTCTCTTGCCGCTTTCGCCTTGATCTCGGCAACCTTTTTGATCGTTTCCTTAATAATTTCCATTTCAAAATCCTCCTTTTAATCCTCAAAATATCCGTAAATTTTTCCGTAGCAGCGCAGGCAGTACAAGAAGCCGAAGCCGCGGACATACTGTCTCGTGCACGCTTTACAGCGTTTGCAGACGCGAAGTTTCATTTTGTCATCTCCAACCTCTCAAACTCGATCACCCAAACCCCGGGGTTCGCGTTCCAGCCGTATTTTGGGAGGTCGGATTTTTTGACGGTGCTGTTCCAAAGATGGGAAAACGCTCCCCATGCCGTCGGATATTCATCGTGCGTCCCCGGAATGCGATATTTAGTGATAGTACCAGCACTATTTAGCAGGATCATATGCGGCTCAATTCCTTCATGGATTGCTTGTTCGTTCGTGATATTATGCACTCTCTCCACGCGAACGTCCGTCACGCGAAGGAAAATTCGCGCCGCCTCCTTCGGCATATGGATTGATGGACACCAACCCTCAGCGCCAATGTCAACAGGATAATCGGGACTTTCGGCTTTGTACACATATCTGTGCAAATATTTTCCACTCGGCAAATCGGGCTTTCCTGCTGTCAAATCGTGCCAAGCTCCTTCATAAAACCACGTTTCGCGGACATATAAAATATCACCAACCGCAAAAGGTGACTTTATTTCAACGGTTGTAGCAGGTGTTCCCGCCGTTTCAAACGCTTTCCCATTCTTTAATACGATTTCTGTATTCGTATATTTTGGCTTTACTAACCGCCTTGTGACGGTCTTTGTGCCGTCCTGTATTTCCCGAACCATTCTGGTATTAAAAAGGATCGGCTTTGCAATCTTCAGCGCTTCTTCACGCGTCATGGTTTGCACCTCTTTTCCCGTCCATCTTCGCGCCGCAGTTGGGGCAGTAATTCCAGTCAATGCACTCCTCAATGCTCCATCGGCATACTGAGCATCTTGTAATTCCGCAATCCCCCTCTGGCTTCCAGCTTCCACGCCTCACGGGCGCGACGTCGGCGGTTTCCTGTATGTCAATTGCATCCACCACCCCTGCGGCATCCCACTTGCAAAGCATATGACTACTCCTTCCCCAAACATATTCTTTCAGCATTTCCGCGTCAATGTATCTCGGCATCTTCGTTGTCCTCCGTTGTTTCAGCGTTTTTGTTGTACTTGCAATCAACAAAACAATCGTTTTCATCAATAAAAAAGTCACCAACTTCCCACATGGTATTGCAGTCTTTATTAGTGCAGCAAGCAAGCGCCACTTCCATACTGCCCAGATCCCGCGATCTGTATTTTTTCAGCATTTTTCCGCGTTTTCCTAAAAGGTAATCGTGCGAATATTGGTATAAGAATGATATTTCTATCGTACCGCCGCAATTTGGACAGCATTTGATTATCTTCATTTCTTTTCCGTAAACCTCCAAAATCTTTTTATCTCCCGTCCGATCAGCCAGATCAGAACAACCACCCCCGGGATCAGCCACTCGCCGCCGACGGCGAAATATCCGCGAACACGATACGAGTATATGACGGCTCCCGCCGTCGCTGCGGTCACCAGTATCAAAACGGCGACGCGCAGCGCGTATTTTCTGAAGCGGGTCATGGATTTTTGTCCTCCTCCTTCAATTCTCTCCGTGCTTTGGATAAGAGCCACGATTCGATGCACCTGTCGCAGGTTTTCTCATCGACGTAGAGACGCCGGCACCTCTCAGCGCTTTCATATCGACAGATACCGGCAGCTTGCATTATCTTCGCGGCGATCTTGACTGCACGCTTCTCGATTGTGTCCTTCATTCTATTTACTCCTCCCGGATCGAAACCTCGTACTTTTTTCCGTCCGCGATGAACGTATAGGCTGCGTATCCGCCTCCCTCGCTGTAAGCGTGTATACATACCGGATCAACCACCCCAAAAACGGAACGGAAGTATTCGTCCGCTTCCGCCGGCTCTCCCGCACGGATCGCTCCGCTTTTCTTCCAGCGACAG
>CAZKKZ010000057.1:0-11790 GCA_964553625.1 uncultured Ruminiclostridium sp. | reverse complement strand
CTTGTCTGATCGGAAGTGCTTTATTCGGTTTTACACAAAATTTACTGGGGTCTCCCATTGATATTTTCTTTTTTGTCCTAGTACTCCGAACATGGCGGTGTTTACCGCTTTAGCGGTTGCTGTTATTTTAGTCGTGTTATGAGAATGACAATATGGGCATTCTGGCTTCATTGCTTCTTCTCTTGCTCTTGCCGCAGCTGATGCTTGTGCTGATGCTCTTGCTTCATCTTGTTCCTTAATGATTTGTTTTTGATATTCCTCAAAATTTGTTTGCGAAAGCTTGTATTTTTTTACACTATCTGAAAATAACCAACCATATATAGCCAAAGGTATCCCGATAAATACTATTAATTCAAAAAACCAACTTCCATAATTTGGTTCCTCGCGATAAGTAGTGGGCGTATACAACATTAACCACGAAAAAAATATTGTGGCAATGATCATGTAAATTATAAATCCTCTACTGAATTTTGGCTTTATAGGTACAGGCACATTTTTTATTCGTTCTTCCTCGCGCTTCTTTTCTTCAATCTTCGCTTTTTCCTTTTCTTCCTCTAATCTTCTTGCACGTTCCTTTTCTTTTTCTATTTTATTGATTTTGTCAAAATGTGCTTTTATACCATATCCACAATTAGGACAAGCTTCTGCACTATCCGAAACATTTTCCCTTCCACATTCGGGACAGTTAATAAGCGCCATAATACCATTCCTTTCAAGTAAGATAAATATCCATTTCGCAGAATTATCTTCCATCATACTATTCAATTTAGGACAGGGGTATCCTGCCCTAAAAAAATTACATCACAAAATCATCTTCTCGTCTGCCGGTGCCGCGTTTCCTTCTGCCTATACATGATCTCGTCGGCAATCTCGATCAGGCGGTCGATCCCCTCGGTGTTGAGCGGCTTCGTAACGGTAAGCCCGACGGACGCGCTGATCTGATACGGCTTTTCGGTGATCTCGTTGAAGGCGTCGATCTTTCGGTTCAGCTTTTCCGTAAACTCGGCGGCGCGCTTTTCTCCCTCGGCGCAGACCGCCGCGACAATAAATTCGTCCCCGCCGAAGCGCGCGACGATCGCGTCGTCGTCCGCGGATTGCTGTAAGAGCATGGCAAGCGCCTTGATCGCGGCGTCTCCCTCGTTATGCCCGTAGGTATCGTTGATTCTCTTCAGCCCGTCCATATCGACCGACACGATAATCAGCTCCTGCTCGGAATGAATGCAGCGCTCGAGCTGCGGCTTGATCCTTGTGTAGAAGCCGCGGCGGTTATAAAGCGCCGTCATAAAGTCGCGCACGTACATACTCTTGAGCTGTGATACGGCGGTGATGACGAAGGATTTTTGCATCACCGTTTCAAGCGCCATGTTCAGATAGCTCATAAACTGGGCGGCGAATTTCAGATTCGGGTTTTTAAGCTCCACGCACATTCCGATATATCCCTGCGGAAGCCCGCTGTAGAAGATCGGGGCGAAAAAAATCGAGTCATGCTCCTTCAGCTTTTCCGTCAGATTCGGCAGGATCTCCGTTCGGTCGAATTCGATCTCGACGGGGATATATTCCTCTCCGTAGCTCCAGCTGAAAACGTTGTTGATCCGCTGTCCGTCATAAAAACGGGTTTCGGGCTTCTGGATCGTGGTTTCGTCGGCAAGCTCGTCGGAGGTAAGCTCGCGGCGCACATATGCGTCGCGGGGCATGCAGATCCACGCCTTTCCCGCCCAGCTTGACGCGATATGCCGCGCGAGAAGGCGGCAGAAGCTGTCGAAGTCGTTCGTCTCGTTGAGCTCCATCGCCATGCCGTTCATTTCGTTCTGGAAGATCAAAAGTCTTGTCATATCGGCGTAAAGCTCCGAGATCTTCCGGTTCAGTGCGACGAAGTTCATGGGAACGCAGCCGCAGGATTCCGACAAAACCAGCTCCGATTTTATTACGATGTCGCTTGAAGGATTTTTCCCTTCCCGAAGCTCGTTGAATACGCCGATCGCGCGGCGCGCCGCCTCGTTGAAATCGGTAACGGCGGTAGTCAGCCGCGGGGAATGGTACCGCTCGGCATGGATTCCGTCGTGTCCCGTAACGATCACGTCCTTCGGAATGCGATACCCATGCTCCTCGAGCTTCAGGCATGCGGCAAGCGCCATGGAATCGTTCGAGCAGATGATCGCCTCGGGGAGCCCGAGCGACGGATCGCTCAGCCAGCGGTCCATCAGCTCGTAGGTCGGATTTTCCCAGAAATCCCCGTATCCGATCCAGCGCTCTTCGATCGGGAGTCCGTGCTTTTCCATTTCTTCCCGGAAACAGCTTACGCGTTCCTCGGAGAAGGAATTCCCCTTAATGCCCCCGATAAAAAAGATTTTTCTGCATTTATGCCGCTCGATGACGTGATTGATGATCGCGCGGAAATTTTCCTTATAATCAAAGGTAATGTTGTACGCGCCCTCGACGGGGGTCAGAACCGAAACGACGGGGATATTCCGCTCTTTCGCATGAAGCATGACCTGTGTGACGACTTCGGGACTCTTAATGCTTTCGGTAAGCAGGATGATTCCGCCGAGAATGTCGTAGTTGATGATCCGGTAGACGGATTTCATGGGATTTTCGGGGCTGTCGTCCGGATCGAAGGCGGTGCATGAATTAAATACAAGCAGCCTGTAACCGTCTTTTTTCGCGTATTCCGCGATTCCTTCAAGATAATCCGCGTTTGATTCGTCATGCGCGTAGGCGCAGATGACCGCCAGAATTTTCGGGTCGTTTTTGTTTGTCGGCATAGAAATAAAGCCTCCCCCTGCTGTTTTCCGATCAGCTTGTGCGGCGCCCCGCGGAGCCGCCTCTCAAACCGAAAAGACGCGCGTCGGGTTTTATGTGAAACACTTTAATTATACCATGCGTCCAAGCTTTTTGCAACGGCGAAGAAGAAATTTCGTCATTTTGCTTGAAAAAACACCGGAAAATTTGGTAATTTCCCGAAAAGAGACGGCGAGCGGGTTTTTCAAGCTTCTTTTTATTGACAAAAAAGAAAATTCGTGTTAAAATAATTCAGATAATAGGAGATCGTTGTTTTTTTCAGAGCATATCTCCGAAAATACGTTTTATTGGGAAGAGAAGGTGGACGGCATGAAAACCGTGCGGCGAAAGATTATTATCTGGATGTCCTTTGTTTCGGCGGGACTTCTGATCGTATTGGGACTGGCAGCATGCACGCTTACCTACAACGGAACGCTCCAGACGGTGGAATCGGATATGAAAAGCCTGATTTCCGTTGTTTCCGAGCGGGTACAGTGGGAATGCGCCGCGTTTCAGAACGTTGCCGAAATCGCGGGAATGAATCCCGCTCTGTCCAATGCGGAATATTCGGCGGACGACAGGGTGACTCTTTTGAATTTGATTGCGCAGTCGAACGGACTGGTTCGCGGGGTAATCCTCGATGAAAACGGTATCAATATCGCCTCGGGTACGGATATGTCCGACCGCGCGTACTATCAGGCGGCGATGCGGGGAGAATCCATGATCAGTGAACCTCTTGTTTCCCGCGTGACCGGCGAAGTCAGCATTATTATTGCCGCCCCTCTCTGGGAAAACGGCGCGGCAAACACGAAGGTCGTCGGGTGCGTTTACGTGGTTCCCGATACCGAGTTTCTGAACAATATCATGAATTCGATTAGGATCAGCGAAAGCTGTGTCGCTTACATGATCGACGCGCAGGGCAACACGATCGCCGATCAGACGAAGGACGCCGTTGTTGCGGGCGAGAATATTGAGACGCTCGCGAAGACCGATCCCTCTTACGCCGATACGGCGGCGATCCACGCGAAGGTACGCGCGGGCGAGACCGGCTTCGGAAGCGTTACCGAGGAAGGAATCGCGAAATTCGTCTGCTACGCGCCGATTGCGGATTCCAACGGCTGGTCGCTCCTGATCGAGGCGGAGCAGGGTGATTTTCTGGAAAATACGATCGCGACGCTGATCACGACGATCATTCTGATCTTAGCCGGACAGGGCTTGGTAACCGTTGTCGCGGTTCGTCTCGGCAGAGGCATCGGCAGACCGATCAGCGCGAGCGCGAAGCGGCTTACGGCGCTTGCCGAGGGTGATCTGACGAGCGCGGTGCCGACCGTAAAGGCGAAGGACGAAACCGCGCAGCTCGCCGATTCGACCAGACAGCTGGTGGACGGGATGAATGTCATTATCCGGGATATGGATCGTATTTTAGGGGAAATGGCGAACGGAAACTTTGACGTTTCGCTGGAAGAAAACCGCAGCGCGTATGTCGGCGATTTCGCGGGGCTGATCCGTTCGGCGGAGGCGATCAACGACCGCCTGAGCGGAGCGCTCTTCAAGATCAACGAGGCGGCGGATCAGGTTTCGAGCGGCTCGGATCAGGTTTCCGCGGGCGCGCAGGCGCTTTCGCAGGGGGCGACCGAGCAGGCGAGCTCGGTACAGGAGCTCGCGGCGACGATCAACGAGATCTCGACGCATATCCGCAATACCTCGGAAAGCTGCGAGCAGGCGAAGGAAAATACCAACGCGGCGGGAAATGCGCTTCAGTCGGCAAACGAGCAGATGAAGCGTCTGGTCGAGGCGATGGGGAAGATCAACCGCTCCTCCGACGAGATCGGAAAAATCATCAAGACGATCGAGGATATTGCCTTCCAGACCAATATTCTGGCGCTGAACGCCGCGGTAGAGGCGGCGAGAGCGGGCGAAGCGGGGAAGGGCTTCGCGGTCGTGGCGGACGAGGTGCGAAATCTCGCGAGCAAGTCCGCCGAGGCGGCAAACAATACCACCGCGCTGATCGAGGAGTCGATCGAGGCGATCCATCACGGAAGCAGTATCGTAAACGAGACCGCGCAGATCATGCTCGAGGTTTCGGAGTCGGCGTCTAAGGTGACGGATCTGATCGGTTTGATCGCGTCGGCGAGCCGTGAACAGGCGACTTCCGCCGAGCAGGTCACGGTCGGGATCGACCAGATCTCGACGGTCGTGCAGACGAACTCCGCGACCGCGGAGGAAAGCGCGGCGGCGAGCGAGGAGCTTTCCGGTCAGTCCGCAATGCTCAAGGAGCTGATCGATTCGTTCCGGTTGAAGTCCTGATCGCGGTTACCGCGCGAGGATTTTCGAGTTTGGTAAAATCTGTCCCTTTTGGAAGATTTTTCCTGTATGCTTTGTGCAATAGGTCGAATTTTGCGGGGCTGTCATTGACAACCCCGCTTTCGTTTGGTATAATGATACTTTAAGGCAGGACGGTAATTTTTCCGCTCTTCCGGCGTACAAAACGCTTCAAGACAGGGAGGAATATTCGGATGAGACTGAAAAAGATCGGCGCGGCGCTTTCCGCGGTAACGGCGGCTGCGGTTTTTACGACGGCGGCTTCCGCTTATATCGAGGTTCCCGCGGAAAAATCGGATTTTCTGAACGCTTCCGCCGATAGCTGGAGACTCAGCATCAGCAGCAGCTACGGAGTGGATTACACGAAAATGGAAACGGTTCGCGCGGTGATCGAGATCACCGACGAGGAAGCGTACCGGACGGATAAAGAAAACGGATTTTACAGCGACGGCGAAACGGCGTTTGCCGATTTTACGGGCGTACTCGCGTTCGGCGGGGCGGAATGGCTCCAGTTTAACGTGGAAAGTCTGGCGGATACCGACGCCGGGACGGAGACCGCCGAGATTCGCGCGCTCGGAGACGGGAAGTACCTTTTGACGGCGTATCTTCCCGAGGGGACGGAGCCGAGCCCCCTTTTAAGCTCGATCAGTCTTGCGGAATGGGGAAACCGCTCCCCCGATTATTCGCTCCGGATTCTCTCCTTCGGACTTTACGCGGAAGGGCTTGAGCCGATCGTTGTGTTCGGCGCGGACGGCGAGCAGATTGACCCGCCCGAGATCGTGATCCCCGACGGCTCCGAGGAGGAACCGGAGGAAACAACCGAGCCCGAAGAGGAGCAGCCCGAGGAAACCGCCGAGACCGAGGAAACGACGTCCGCCGAAGCGGAGACCCGGTCGGAGGAAACGGCGGCTCCCGCGGAAACAGCGGAACAGGCGGAAGAAACCGCCGCGCCGAGTATACTCCCGGAAACGGTTCAGACGCAGGGCGCGCCGCCCGCGCAGGCGATGAATCCCGACAGCTTCGCTTCGCGGGACAGCGGTCTGATGATCGTATTGATCGCGGCGGGAGCGCTTGTTGTGATCGCGCTTGTCGGAATTATTATTGTTTCGCTGAAAAAACGGAAATAAAATAAAGGCGGAAGTGCCAAAATAAAGGATAAAGACAGGAAGGGAAGGAGAAAAAGGATGGAATCTCTTTTTAGCGCCGTAAAGCTTCTGGGTGTGGAATCGCCGATCTCCCCGGTTACGATCGTGATCATCGTTGTCGCGGCGGTCGCCGTTGTCGGCAGCGTTGTTTTCGGCGTGATCTCGAAAAAGAAAAAGAAATAAGGCGCTTTATGCCGATTTCCGGCGAATATCCGGTTTTGCCGGGAATCGGCAATATACCGCCCTCCATTGCAAACTGAACAGTTTGCAATGTGCCGATAAAATCGGCAGCAAAGCTATGCTTTGCTAGGGCGGTATGTACTCGGCGCCGGCGGCGATGCCGCCGCAGTACAACGTACCGCTATTGCAAAACGATTGTTTTGCAATAGCGCCGAGTATAAAAATGCCGTAAAAAATCATCGGGAAAGCCCTTGATTTTTTTTGTGAAATCGTATATAATAGGAACGGTGTGATAGTGCGCCGAAAAGCTCTTGAATATGAACACAGACCCTGTGCAAGGTCGTGTCGTGAACCATGTCAGGCGGGGAACCGAGCAGCATTAAGCGAATTTCGGTCTGTGCCGCAGTCAGCCTGTGTTCATACTCAAGGGCTTTTTGAATGGAGAGGAGCGGTTGTTTTATGTATCTCGCGCTGTATCGGAAATATCGTCCGCGGACGTTCGACGACGTGATCTCGCAGGAGCATATCACCACGACGCTCAAAAATCAGCTCAAAAACGGACAGACCGCCCATGCCTACCTTTTCACGGGCTCGCGCGGGACGGGAAAAACGACCTGTGCGAAGATTCTCGCGAAGGCGATCAACTGTAAAAGCCCCATAAACGGGAATCCCTGTCTGGAATGTGAAAGCTGTCGGGCGATCGAGGAGGGCGCGACCGACGTGACCGAGATCGACGCCGCCTCGAATAACGGGGTGGACAGCGTCCGCGAGCTGAAGGAGGAGGCGGTTTACGCGCCGATCTCCTGCCGCTGCCGCGTGTATATTATCGACGAGGTGCATATGCTTTCGGTCTCGGCGTTTAACGCGCTTTTAAAGCTGATCGAAGAGCCGCCGCCGCACGTCGTTTTTATTTTCGCGACGACCGAAATCCATAAGGTTCCCGCGACGATCCTTTCTCGCTGTCAGCGGTTCGAGTTCCGACGGATCGGGATCGACGACAGCAGGGATCGGCTTCTCGAAATCGCGGAAAAGGAGAAAATGTCCCTCGACGAGGGGGCGGCGACCCTCATTTCCCGCGTTTCCGAAGGCGGAATGCGCGACGCGCTCTCCCTGCTCGATCAGTGCTTTTCGGTCAGCTCGCACGTTACCGAGGAAACCGTGCGCGAATGCGCGGGAATTTCGGGGACGGAGCATTTGTTCCGGATCGCGGACGCGGTTCTGCGGAAGGACGCCGCCGAGGCGCTTACGACGCTCCGCGCGCTTACCGACCGCTCGAAAAGCCCGAGCCGGCTGATTGAGGAGCTGATCGCGCATTACCGCGCGCTCATGCTGTTAAAGGCGGGGGCGGAGCCGTCCGTCCTTCGCGCGACGGCGGAGGAGCTTTCCCGCTACGAGCGGCAGAACGAGGGCTACACGCTGGAAATGTTGCTTCGGGCGCTCTCGATTTTGAGCGAGGCGCTTTCGGGCATGAGCCGAACGCGAAACGAGGAGCTTTCCTGTGAAATGTGTCTGATCCGGCTTTGTACGCCGAAGCTCGATACCGATGAAAAGGCGCTTTCGGGGCGGATCGACGCGCTTGAAAAGCTGGTGCTCGATACGCTGAGATCGGGTGCTTCCGCTCCTTTAAGGCAGGGTGCTCCCGCTCCCGAATCGGTAAAATCGGAAAGCCCCGTACCCGTTCCGGAGGTTCTCCCCGCGGAAGAACCCCGGGACAACCCGCCGGGGGCGGAATATTTCCCGGCGGCGGAGGAGCCGCAGCCTCCCGCGCCTGCACAAAAGGAAAAGGCGGCGGAGACGATCGGGGCGAGAGTGGAAATGCCCATTGATCTCCCGTTCGATCTCGATCCCCCGCTTCCGCCCGAACCAATGGCAGAGCCGTATGCGGAGCCGTTTGCGGCGAAGAAGGAAACGGCGGCGGTTCCCGGAAACACGGACGGATTCGCCCCGTTTGCGGAGTGGAAAACGATCCTCGAATCGCTCCCGTTCTCGATTCGGATTCTGGTGAGCGATACGACCGCTATGATCGGCGGGAATACCGTTCTCGTCTGCGGGAGCGAGCTTCAGAAGGGCTACGCGGCGGGCGAGTTTTCGGGCGAGCTTTCGCGGGCGGTTTCCCGCGCGATCGGGCGGAAGGTCACGATCGCGGCGCAGCCGAAGCAGTCGGACGAGCGGGACGAGCGCGGAAAAAAGGTAAGGGATTTCCTCGACCTTGCGAGGTCGCAGGGAGTTACAATAAAAGAACAATGAACAGAAAGGACAAACGAAATTATGAAGGCAAGATTACCGCAGGGATACTCGAATAAGGGCGTCGGCAACATGAACCAGATGGTAAAGCAGGCGCAGAAAATGCAGGAGGACATTCAGGAGGTTCAGGACCGTCTCGCGCAGACCGAGTTCACCGAAACGGCGGGCGGCGGAATGGTAGAGCTTACCATGACGGGCGCGCGCGTTTTAAAGGAGATCAAGCTGAATCCCGAGATCGTTGATCCCGAGGACATCGAGGGCTTACAGGACGTTATCATTGCGGGCGTAAACGCGATCCTCGCGAAGGTGGACGAGGAGAGCGCGAAGGAAATGGAAAAGGCAACGGGCGGCGTAAGCTTCCCGGGACTGTTCTAAGCGGTGGCGGAGTATCAGCCCCTCCCCCTCGTTTCCGCCGCAGAGCAGTTCGCGAAGCTTCCCGGGATCGGCATGAAGACCGCCCAGCGGCTCGCGTATTTTATGCTGAACCGACCGGCGGAGGAGGTTGAGGAATTCGCGGAGGAGATCGTCAAGGCGCGGCACAGCGTTCATTTCTGCCGCATTTGTCAGAATTTTACCGATCGGGAGGTCTGCGCGGTCTGCGACGACGATCGGCGCGATCAAACGGTGATCTGCGTGGTCGAAGCGCCGAAGGACGTTTCCGCGCTGGAGCGCGCGGGCGGCTTTTCGGGCGTGTACCATGTGCTGCACGGGCTGCTTTCGCCGATGGATGGGATCGGTCCGCAGGAGCTTCGGATTGCGGAGCTGATGTCGCGGCTTTCGGGAGACGTGAGCGAGGTCATCATGGCGACCAACCCGACGGTCGAGGGCGAAGCGACGGCTTCTTATCTGAGCCGCCTCATCAAGCCGATGGGGATTCGGGTGACCCGGCTCGCCTACGGACTTCCGGCGGGTGCGGCGCTGGAGTACGCGGACGATGTGACCTTGCAGAGGGCGCTTGAAAATCGGAATGAGCTGTGAGCGGCTAAAATGAATTTAGCTGAGATGATTAAGAGACAGTTTTTATGAGCGCGGGGGCGCTGCCCCCGCACCCCTGCAAGCCTTTGAAAAGGCTTGATCTAAACTTTTATATTGCTTTTTAACGTTTTTAAGTAACAAAAAATCTGTGCGATTCGGCAAGTTTAAAAAACTCGACGAAAAACACAGATTATCTTGTTGTAAATGACGGGATATACTTGCTTATTCCGCGTACAATTCCTTCAGCAGCAGGTAATACCACGCCGCCGCTTTCCCGAATGATATCGAAATTAGCACTCTTATTCGTAGAGTGCTAATTTTCTGAAAATAAACATTAAGCTGTCATAATATGAACACAAGAAAGCATTATTATACAGTCAGAAAAGAAAAGGAGGCGATACCAATGGAGAGGTAAACCGAAAAACACAGCAATCAAGGAAATCAGGTAGAATTGAAGGAGGAATTATTATGTATGGTATAACACCTTTTGAAAAGAAAACCTATGACTTATTTAACGCTTTTCATGATTTTGAGGACAACTTTTTTGGAAGCTCGACTTTCCCGGCTTTCAAGACCGATATAAAAGACGAGGGTGATCAATATATTCTGGAGGCTGAGCTTCCCGGCTTTAACAAGGAGGATATCAAGCTTGATTTAAACGGCGATAAGCTGATCATTACCGCCGAGCACAGCGCAAACAACGAGGAAAAAAATAACGACGGAAAGTATGTTCGCCGTGAACGTTCTTACGAGTCGTATCAAAGAATGTTCGACATAAGCACCGTTGACGCAAATAGAATCAGCGCGGAATATAAAAACGGCATACTTACTCTTGATATGCCAAAGAAAAAACCCGCCGAACCCACAACGAAGAGATTGGAAATTAAATAATTCCCAAAATACCGCTGCAAACATAAAAATTTGCAGCGGTATTTTTTATTGCATTATTTTCCGTTCGGCTTCGGGGCTGATTCTCACTTACTCCTTATACAATTCCTTTAATAGCAGGTAATACCACGCCGCCGCGCCCGTATAGACCGACCAGCCGCCGCGCCCGAGCGCCGCGGGATTCGTATAAATATCGGCGGTCATATAATACGGCTCGTTTTTGAAGCTTTCGCCGCGCTTCGCGGGGTTCAGGAAGTCCGCGAGCCGCTTCGCCGTGACCTTATCCCCGCTCCGTAAGAACGCGAGCGCGAGCCAGATCGCCGCGTGGGTATACTGCCCGCCGTTTTCGCGGACGCCGGCGGGATAGCTCTTGACATAGCCGGGATCCTGCTCGCCGTCCTGCTCGAAGGCGGGCGTAAAGAGCTTGATCAGGCGGTTCTGCTCGTCCACCAGCTCGCGGTAGGCGTTTTTCAGCGCGCTGTCCCGCTTTTCCCGATCGGGGAGATCGGCGAGGACGGAGAACGCCTGCGGGAGCAAGTCGATCTGACAATAGCGGCTGTCCCGCGCGCCCATTTTGGTTCCGTCGTCGTAAAATGCGCGGAGGTAGTATCCGTTTTCAAATGCCTCGCTCTCGATGCTTTGGGTCAGCTCCGCCGCCCGCTTTTCCAGCTCGTCCGCGTAGGCGGAGTCTCCCGCCTCGCGCGCGACCGGCGCGAATTCCTTTACGGCGAGGACGTAGAACATGGAGAGCCAGACGCTTTCGCCCCGTCCGTGAGCGCCCACACGGTTATAGCCATCGTTCCAATCACCGCCGCCCATTTTAAGCAGCGCGTGATCCCCTTTTTCATATCCTTTTTCAAGTGCCTTTTTGCAATGCCGGTATACGCTTTCTCGAACATTTCCGTTTTCAACCTCCATATATTTTTCGTTTTGCTCGCCGAGCGGCTCCCCGTTGATATACTGAACGTTTAAGCTCAGAATATCCTTGTCCTTCGTCTTTTTCACATAAACCGCCGTCACATAGGGCAGCCAGAGCAGATCGTCGGAGCAGCGGTTGCGCACGCCCTTTATTCCCCGATTGGTGCGGTGCCACCAGTGAAGAACGTCCCCCTCGGGGAACTGCGAGGCGCAGCAGCGAAGAATCTGCCGCTTCGCCTCCGCGGGCATATATTCTATCGCGGCAAGGCTGTCCTGAAGCTGGTCCCGGAAGCCGTAAGCGCCGCCGTTCTGATAGAACGCGCTTCTTGCCCAAAGGCGG
>CAZKKZ010000056.1:0-11792 GCA_964553625.1 uncultured Ruminiclostridium sp. | reverse complement strand
TTCCCTTTGGCGGGGGTTTGGGGGCAGCGCCCCCTCGTTATGTTTTTCTCTTTTTATTCTTTGTTGACAGACTGAAAAAATCGGGACAAAGCCCGATTTTTTTATTGCTCGTCATCCTTTTTATACGCCTCGTTCTCGTCCCAGAGCGCCTCCAGCTTCATCAGATTTTGCTCCAGCTGCGGGCGGCAGCGCATTCCCACCGCGACCAGAAGCGCGTTCATCAGGCAGAGCGGCGCGACGAGACTGTCCGCGAAGCTGACCATGTCGCTTTTCGCGAGCAGAAGCTCGTCCGCGTAATCCGCGAGGGGAGAGGTCGCGCTGTCGGTGACGGCGATAATGTTCGCGCCGCTTTTTTTCGCGTACGCCGTCGCGTGAAGCGTGTTTTTCGAGTACCGCGGGAAGGACATCGAGATCATCACGTCCTTTTCGCCGATCCGGATCAGCTGCTGCAGAATTCCGCTCGTGTTGATCGGCTGGACGAAGATCACGCTGTCGAAGATCAGGCTCAGGTAGTTATATAAAAACCGCGCGAGAATATTGCTGCTCATCGCGCCGAAAATGTAGAGATGCTCCGCCGAGACGATCTTTTCCACCGCCGCGTTGAAATGCTCCTCGGAGAGGGTCTCAAGCGTGGCGCGGAGCCGGTCGCTGTCCTGCGTGAATACGTTTTTCAGCAGGTTTCCGTTCCCGAGACGGTCGCTCGCGATGTCGAGCCGCTGGAGCGTCGTAAGGCGGTTTTTGCTGTAATTGCGGAGCGCGGTCTGCATTTCCGGATAGCCCTCGAAGCCCATTTCGATCGCGAAGCGGACGACGGTGCTTTCGCTTACGCCGACCGCCGCGCCAAGCTTCGCCGCCGTCATAAACGCGGCTCTTTCGTAATGCTCGATCATGTATTTGGCGAGAACGCGCTGGCTTTTTGAGAATTCGGACATTCTCGCTTCTATATCGGTTAAAAGACTCTGCATGACGGAGATCCCCTTTTTCTATTCAGTAAAGAAAGGCTTGTCCCGCGAGACGCCGCGCGGGAAAAAACCTTCGACAATCAGTATACTACTTTTCTTAAAAAAATGCAAGAGGTTTTTCCAAATCCTGCAAAAAAAGTTCCGAAAACCCTTGAAAGGCACGGTGAAATATGGTACACTAAATGCAGTCCGAACAAAAGGGGGCAGAGCTATGGATATGGATTTTGAGGTGATCGTGATCGGCGGGGGCGCGGCGGGAATGCTCGCGGCGATCCGATGCGCGCGGCTCGGGCGGAAAACCGCCCTGATCGAGCGGAACGAAAAGGTGGGGCGAAAGCTCGCGATCACGGGGAAGGGACGCTGCAACGTCACCAACAACGCCGATCGGGATACCGTACTCAAAAATATCCCGCGGAATCCGCGCTTCCTGTACAGCGCGCTTTCCGCGTTTTCGCCCGAGGACGTGATGATTTTTTTCGAGGGGGAAGGCGTCCCGCTCAAGACCGAGCGCGGGAACCGCGTTTTTCCCGTTTCCGATCGCGCTTACGACATTGTGGACGCGCTTTACAGAGGGCTGAAGGGGAGCGGGGTCGCGGTGATCCGCGCGCGGGCGGAGGAGATTCTTACCCGGGACGGCGCGGTCAGCGGAATCGCGACCGATCGGGGCAATTTGGGGGCGGATCGTATCATTCTCGCGACGGGCGGGCTTTCTTATCCCGTGACGGGATCGACGGGCGACGGATACCGCATGGCGGAGCGGCTCGGACATACGGTCGTACCGCCGAAGCCCTCTCTTGTGCCGATCGAGACAAGGGAAAACTGCGCGGAAATGATGGGGCTGAGCCTGAAAAACGCGGTGCTTTCCGTTCGGGACAACGAAAAGGGAAAAGTGATTTTTTCGGAGCTGGGAGAAATGCTTTTTACGCATTTCGGCGTGTCGGGACCGCTCGTTTTAAGCGCGAGCGCGCGCATGGAGCCGTTTCGGGAGGGGCGGTACACGCTCCTGATCGACCTGAAGCCCGCGCTTTCGGCGGAAAAGCTTGACGAACGGATCGTCCGCGACCTTACCGAGCGGAGGAACAGCCGGCTCTCCAACGCGCTGCGGAAGCTCCTTCCCGAGAAGATTATTGTGCCGATCCTGCGGCGGGCGGAAATTTCCGCCGAAAAGCAGTGCAATTCGGTCACAAGGGCGGAGCGGCAAAGGCTCGGCGAGGCGGTAAAGGGAT
This sequence comes from uncultured Ruminiclostridium sp., assembly GCA_964553625.1. Lineage (GTDB taxonomy): Bacteria > Bacillota > Clostridia > Oscillospirales > Ruminococcaceae > Ruminiclostridium_E. The sequence continues at coordinate 9,604 of CAZKKZ010000056.1, read as the reverse complement.
TCCCGCTTACGCCGACGGGCTTCCGCCCGATCGAGGAGGCGGTCGTGACCGACGGAGGAATCGACGTTCGGGAAATCGCGCCGAAAACGATGGAATCAAAGCTTGTAGGGGGCTTATATTTCGCGGGCGAGGTGATCGACGTATCGGGCTTTACGGGCGGATTTAACCTACAGATCGCGTTTTCGACGGGATACTGCGCGGGAACCGCCGCGGCGCAGTCCTGCAATTAAAAACAAAAACACCCCCGCGAACCGAAGTCCGCGGGGGGATTATGTATTCGATTTTTAGCCCTCCGCCATTTTAGAGCGGTAATCGTCCAGAATGGATTCGATCATGTTGTAGTTTTCCTCGCGAAGCTGCGTGAAGGAAACGTCGTCCCACATCGGTCCGTCCATCAGAGAGGATTCGCCGGCTCCCTCGAAGATCAGGGCGAGATCGTTATTGAAGCCCTTGCAGTTATCGAAAATAAAGCTGAACTTCTCCCGTCCGGGCGTAATCAGATCGAGCAGGACTTCATACTGTTCCTCGGTGTAATACGCGTTGAATTTCTCTCTTCTGGGCGTATTGCATTCGGGGCATACGGTCAGATCCTCCGTCTCGTTTTCCACGTAGCTGTACTTGCATTCGGGGCATTTCGGATAGTACTTTGTCGAGGAGTCGGTTGCTTTCTCCTTCGCGGCGGCAATGTTTTCGGGATCGACTTCTTCCGTACGGTTCAGGGTGATCCAGTCCACCGCGCCCTTCACGTTCTTCGCGCCGGAAGGGATCATGTATCCGAAGGAATCGAAGCCATGGTAGTACTGATCCGCCTGATCATCTCTCGGGAACGGAACGAACGCCATGTCGTAGTCGATTTTCTTTTTGAACAGCGCTTCGCACGACGAGGCATACGCCCAGGTCGGCTCCATGCCGAGGAAGAGAAGGTTCCCGTCCAGAAACGCTTCGGCGGGATCCACATAGCCGTCGCCGGTCAGCCCCTGACGGCAGAGGTCTTCGACAAATTCCATTGCGCGCTGAACATTTTCGTTCTTTAAATTATTGGTAATCTGACCGTCCTTTACGTCGATCAGCTTGGTGCCCGTGGTGGAAACGAAGCTCATCGCGCTGACGCCCGTGTAGCCGATATGGTTCGTGTCCGCGTCGCACCACCGGGTTATCAGATCGCGGAACGCCGACCAGTTCCATTCGCCGCTGTGGTACATGTCCATCGGATCGGGAAGACCATATTCCTGAAGCGAAAGGCGGTTATAGTTGAGCGCGAAATACGAGTTCATTTTATAAGGCACGTAATAATGCTTTCCGTTGTAGACAAACTGGTCGGCGATCTCCTTCATATCCGACCAAAGATCGCTGTCGAGGTCGATATAGCTGTCGACGGGGGTATACATATTCCGCGACATTCCGTGCGGGAAGGACATCCACTCATAGCGGGTAATGTCGGGAGAAAGGTCGGAGGCTACCAAGGTACCGAGCTTTTCAAAATAAGCGGCACCGCTGGAGCAGATTTCCTGCTCGATTGTGCCATGATAGCGGGTCTCGAAAAGATCGACGAGATCCGCGTCCTGCGTCAGCAGGTCATAGTAGATCAGCACCTTAATCGTTCCGGTTTCCTGATTTTCGTCAATATCCACGACCTCCGCCTCGTCCATGATTACGTCCGCGGCGCTCGGTCCGCTTGTGGTTGTTTCGGCGTCGGCGTTCGGCGCGGCGGTCGTTGTTTCTCCGCGCGGGCTGCCCGAATTGCAGGCGGCGGAGCTGAGCAGCATTCCCGCTGCCAGAAGAACCGACGCGGTCTTTTTCATTTTCATAAAAGCACTCCTTTCGTTTTCGGCGAATCATAAAAATATGTAACGCAGCCGTCCCCGGACGCCGTCCGAATCTCCTTTTTTGTATTCCTGCTTCGCAGGAATACAAGGGAGCTCCCTTGTCGCTATGCAATAGAGTATACATTCTTCGGCGGCGGAACGTTTTGATGAATACGTTTACACGATATTATTGTACCAAAATTTCAGCCGTTCGTCAATCGCCGAATTGCAAATAAAAGGGGGGTTGTTTTTATGCAAAATAAACAACCGACGTTTGAATTCGGGAAAATTTTTCCGAGCGTTTGGGTGTTTTTTTCCTTTGTGCAGGCGGATCGGACGGCGGTTTTTCTTTTTTGCGCCTGTTTTTTAAAAAATTTTTCAAAAAGGTATTGACTTTTTTCCGAAAACGTGATACATTATGTTTAGCACTCGGGGAGCAAGAGTGCTAACACTCGAAACAGAGGACTGCTAAAGAAGGATTATCCCGTTACGGAAAGGATCGGTTTGGAGAAATGGAAAGCCGCGCGCTGAAAATTCTTGAAATCATTGTGGACGAATATATCCGGACCGGCGAGCCGATCGGATCAAAGGCGATCCAGCCGCTTCTCGATTTTCGGGTTTCGTCCGCGACGATCCGGAACGAAATGGCGTCGCTCGAGCAGCAGGGCTATCTCGAGCACCCGCACACCTCGGCGGGGCGGATTCCGACCTTTAAGGGACTCCGGCTTTACATCGAGCGGCTTTCGGGAAGCGCGGTTCTTGACGAAGAGGAGCGCGAGCGGATCGATCTTCTTTTCGGTGAGACGGAGAACCAGACGGACGACGCGATCATCGGGAACGCCGCGCGCGCGCTCGCGGAGATCACGAAATGCGCGATCGTTTCGACGACCGATTCCGCGAAATTCTCGGTTATTACAAAGGTAGAGGTCATTCCGACGGGGCGGAGAATGTACGTTCTCCTGATGATTACCTCGGGCGGACAGATCCGCAACCGCGTATGCCGCTTATCGTTTGACCTCACCGAGGAACAGATGGCGTTTTTTCAGCAGTTCGCGCAGGAGAACCTGACGGGGATTCCGCCCGAAAATGTTTCGGAGGATTTCCTGAATAACCTTTCCGCCGCGCTCGGGAGCTATGTGGTTTCGCTTTCGCCGCTTTTAAAGGGCGTGATGGATCTTTCGGCGGAAATGCTTGACGACCGGGTCGTGATCGAGGGGGAGGAAAACCTCATCGCCTGCCCCGAGCTGAAGGGAACGGAGATCGCGGCGGTATTGCGGCGGCGGAACGAGTTTACGAGAGTGCTTGACGAGACGTTCGGCGGGATCAGCGTAACGTTCGGGACGGAGGACGATACCTTCGTGATCTCGAACTCGAGCCTGATCACGGGATCGTTTTCCAAGAGCGGAGAACACGCGGGAAGCTTCGGCGTGATCGGACCGCTGCGGCTGGATTATAAAAAAATTATTCCTTATATAGAATATTTTACGCGGAAGGTTTCCACCCTTTTATCACAGGAGGAAGCCGACGAAGAACAGAAGGAGGCGGAGACATTTGAGCAGGAATAAAGAAAAAGCGAAGGAAAAGGAAACGGAAGAGGCGCTCGGCGGGGAGACGGTTCCCCCGAGCGGGGAAGAGAACGCCAAGCCCGAGGAGCAGACCGAGCCGAAGGCGGAGATCGATCCGAAGGATCAAGAGATCGCGAAGCTGAAGGATCAGCTCATGCGGAGCGTCGCGGAGTATGACAACTATCGGAAGCGCACCGCGAAGGAGCGCACGGAGCTTACGCCGGAGATCACCGCGCGGATCGTGACGGAGTTCCTGCCCGTGATGGATAATCTCGAGCGGGCGCTTCAGACCGAATGCTCCGACGAGAATTACAAGAAGGGCGTGGAGATGATCCGCGACGCGTTCGCCGAAGCGCTCGGAAAGCTCGGCGTGGAGCGCGTCCCGACGGAGGATTTTGACCCGAGTATTCATCAGGCGGTGCAGCAGGTTCCGAGCGAGGAGCTTGAAAGCGGGAAGATCGCTTCGGTATTCCAGAACGGGTATCGGATCGGAACGCGCGTGATCCGGTTCGCGATGGTCGCGGTCGTAAGCTAGCGGCGCGGACAATACGAGCGGGAGGAGCCCGGAGGGGCGCACGCCTGCACTAAAGCAAATAAACAAATAAAAAGAACTTTAAGGAGGCAGTTATTATGGCAAAGATTATAGGAATCGACTTAGGAACCACGAATTCGTGCGTATCCGTTATCGAGGGCGGCGAAGCGACCGTCATCACTAACAGCGAGGGCTCGAGAACGACTCCGTCCGTCGTCGCGTTTACGAAGGACGGCGAGCGGCTCGTCGGACAGCTCGCGAAGAACCAGGCGGTCACCAACCCCGACAAGACCGTCATTTCGATCAAGCGCCACATGGGCAGCGATTATAAGGTAGACATCGACGGGAAGAAGTACACCCCGCAGGAGATTTCCGCGATGATTCTTACCAAGCTGAAGAACGAGGCGGAAAGCTATCTCGGCGAAAAGGTCACCGACGCGGTCATCACCGTTCCGGCGTACTTCACCGACTCGCAGCGGCAGGCGACCAAGGACGCGGGACAGATCGCGGGCTTAAAGGTTCACCGGATCATTAACGAGCCGACCGCCGCCGCGCTCGCGTACGGGGTCGATAAGGAAAACGAGCAGAAGATCGTTGTATATGACCTCGGCGGCGGTACGTTCGACGTATCGGTCATCGAGATCGGCGACGGGGTTCAGGAGGTTCTCGCGACGGCGGGCAACAACCGTCTCGGCGGCGACGACTTCGACCAGCGCGTGATCAACTATCTCGTAAGCGAATTCAAGAGAACCGACGGAACCGACCTCACGAACGACAAGTTCGCCATGCAGCGGTTAAAGGACGAGGCGGAAAAGGCGAAGATCGCGCTTTCCAACTCGACCTCGGTCAACGTCAATATCCCCTATATCACGGCGGACGCGACCGGTCCGAAGCACATGAACACTACGCTTACCAGAGCGAAGTTCAACGAGCTTACCGCCGACCTCGTCGAGGCGACCATGGGACCGTTAAAGCAGGCGCTCAGCGACAGCGGACTGAAAATTTCGGAGATCGACAAGGTGCTTCTCGTCGGCGGCTCGACCAGAATCCCCGCCGTACAGGAAGCGGTTAAGAATTATATCGGCAAGGAACCGTTCAAGGGAATCAACCCCGACGAATGCGTCGCGATGGGCGCGGCGATTCAGGGCGGCGTTTTGAATCAGGAGGTCACCGGGCTTCTGCTCCTTGACGTTACGCCTCTTTCGCTCGGAATCGAGACGGCGGGCGGCGTCTGCACCAGAATGATCGAGCGGAACACGACGATCCCGACGAAGAAGTCGCAGATCTTCTCGACCTACAGCGACAACCAGCCGAGCGTTGACATCAACATCTTACAGGGCGAGCGCGAGTTCGCGAAGGACAACAAGTCGATCGGAACCTTCCGTCTGGATGGGATCGCACCCGCGCCGAGAGGGATCCCGCAGATCGAGGTAACCTTCGATATTGACGCGAACGGGATCGTAAACGTTTCGGCGAAGGATCTCGGTACGGGGAAGGAGCAGCACATTTCCATCACCGCTTCGAGCAATATGAGCAAGGAGGACATCGACAAGGCGGTTAAGGAGGCGGAAGCCTACGCTTCGGAGGACGCGAAGCGCCGTGAGGAGGTCGATCTCCGGAACGAGGCGGATCAGCTCGTATACCAGATCGAAAAGTCGATGAGCGAGTTCGGCGATAAGGTTACCGACGCGGATAAATCGGCGGTCAACCCGAAACTTGACGCGTTAAAGGAAGCGCTCAAGGGAACGGATACCGAGAAGATCAAGACCGCGAAGGACGATCTCCAGAAGGCGTTCTACGACGTCGCGGGACGGATTTATCAGGAGCAGGGTCAGGCTGCGCAGGCGGCGGACGTTCAGGGAAGCGGCACTAATGCGGCGCCGAACGGTTCGGACGACAATATCGTTGACGCGGATTATACCGACGCAAACTAAAGAATAAAAAAATTCGTCGTGGGCAGCGCCGCGGTGCCGGAAGGCATCGCCGCGCTGCCTGTCGGCGGTTTCAACGACAAAAGATTTCGTATCGGCTCCCGGCTTGCGGAAGCGGCGGGAAACGGTACTGTGCGGGAGGATGGGGACGCTCCGTTTTCCCGAAAGAAAGGAAATGACAGGTATGGCGGAAAAGCGCGATTATTACGAGGTGCTCGGGATCTCCAAGAATGCGACGGAGGACGAGATCAAAAAAGCCTACCGGAAAATGGCGAAAATGTATCACCCCGATCTTCACCCCGACGATCCCGAGGCGGCGGAGAAGTTTAAGGAGGTCAACGAAGCGAACGACGTTCTTACCGACCCGCAGAAGCGCCAGCGGTACGATCAGTTCGGGCATGCGGGTGTCGATCCCTCTTACGGCGCGGGACAGGGCGCGGGCGGCTTCGGCGGCTTCGGCGGATTTTCCACGGGGGACGGGATTGATCTCGGCGATATTTTCGATTCCTTTTTCGGCGGGGGCGGCATGAGAACCTCGTCGAACCCGAACGCCCCCCGAAAGGGCGCGGATATTTCAATCAGTCTCGATATTTCGTTTATGGAAGCCTGCAAGGGAATTCGCCACGAGGTCGAGCTGAACCGCGCGGAGGTCTGCGACAGCTGTAACGGAAGCGGCGCGAAATCGGGAACGACGGCGAAAACCTGTACGGAATGCCACGGGACGGGGTCGGTGCGTTTTCAGCAGCGGACGATCCTCGGCTCCATGACCTCGACGCGCCCCTGCACCAAGTGCGGTGGAAAAGGAAAGGTGATCGAAACGCCCTGTCCGACCTGCCGCGCGAGCGGGCGCGTACAGAAGAAGGCGAAAATTACCGTAAACGTTCCGGCGGGGATCGACGACGGACAGATTCTGCGCGTCTCGGGCGAAGGACATATGGGGACGAACGGCGGACCGCGCGGCGACCTTAACGTTCGGATCTCGGTGCGCAAGGATCCGCTTTTCGAGCGGAAGGGCTTCGACGTATGGACGGAGATCCCGATCACTTACGCGCAGGCGGTGCTCGGCGCGGAGGTTACCGTCCCGACGATTGACGGGAATGTAAAGTACAATATCCCCGAGGGAACGCAGCCGGATACGGTGTTCCGCCTCAGGGGAAAGGGAATCCAGCGGCTCCAGCGCGAGGGAAGGGGCGACCAGCTGGTAAAGGTCGTTCTCGAGGTGCCGAAAAATCTTACCAAGAAGCAGCGGGATCTGCTCGCCGAATTCAGCGATTCGCTTTCCGAGAAGAATTATGAAAAGCAGTCGGGATTCTTCGAGAAGCTGAAAAAATTCGGGGACGACCTGAAGAAAAATTTTGACAATCTCGGAAACGGCTGAGATTTTAGCCGTTTCCTTGAATGAAAACGGGCTTTGGCGCAGGAGCGTGGAACGGACGCTTTTGAGATGTGCGGAGTACGCCTGCGCCAAAGTGAAATTGTTAAAACAGCACAAAAAGAGAGGATTGTTTTAGGGCGAAGTTACAAATTGTTGACAGGTCATTTACATTTTTAAAATTTTGTGATATTATATTTGTAAGCGAATGCGCAGGGCGCGTTCGGAATTCAGATGGAGCGTGGGTTTACATATGAAAGTAAAAAATATACTGATTGTTGTTTCCGCAATCCTCCTTGCCGCTTCGATGGCGGTATTCGGGGTGTTTTTGGCGATACAGCTGAATTCGACGGCGGACGCGATGTATGACGATTATCTCTCCGGGCTCTCCGGAACACAGGCTGCCGGTCTTGAAAGCTATCTGGCGGACATCACCGCCAAGACAAAAACGGTCGCGGATTTCCCTGCCGTTCAGCGCTATACGGACGGAGACGATTCATCGGCGGAGGAGGTTCAGACCCTCTTTGACGCAATGGTCGATACTTCGTCGGTAACCTCGGCGATCCTTTACGACAACAGCGGGAGGATCCTGCTCGGCGCGGGGATCGGAAGCGCCCAGACGCTTGCGGACGAGGTTTGTAAGACAGACGCGGCGGATTACGCGCCTGTTATAAACGACGGGGCTTCGCAGAGCGATAAGTCTCAGTATTTCATATCCGTCCGCACGAAGGTAAACGACTGTAATCTTGCGCTCGTATTCGGACAGGAAAGCGGCGGGGTTCGCGCGATCCTTCGCCAGTCTTCGAATGCGGTTTTTGCGGTTGATCCGAACGGAGCGATTATCACGACGCAGACCTTTGTTGGTTTAATGGAAAACGCGCCGCAGCAGTATGCACCTTATAAGGATGCGGTCGCGAACGCTACGACCACGACTGCGGGCTACCGCAACGGTTCCAATATCGCTTATACGACGGCGACATCGAGCGGTTGGGTCATTGTTGCGAACGACGATATTTCGGCGGCAGGAACTTATTCCGCGGCGTCCGTTTCGTCAGTGATTGGTGTGGCTGTTCTCTTATTCATTGTCTTTTTCGTAGCGGCGATTCTTTTGATTATCGCGGTTACAAAGCCGCTTTATAAGATCGAAGAAACGCTTCTGAAGATCAGCCGCGGCGATCATGAGGCGAGAATCGAGATCATGTCGCGAAACGAGTACGGCGATATTGCCCGCGTGTTCAACGATATTGTGGACGATATTATCGTAAGCGAATCCCGGTACAGAACCATTATCGAGATGTCGGACAATATTATTTTTGAATGGAACTTTGTGAACAACGAGGTTACCTTCTCAAATAATTTTAACAAGAAATTCAGCTACCGCGCTCCCTCGGATCACTTTGCGGACAGCTTCCTTTTGAAGTGCAAGGTGCATCCCGACGACGCGGATCGCTATAAGGCGGATCTCGAGAAGCTTGCGAAGGGTGAAAACTTTAAGCATAACGAATACCGCTGGAAAAATATTTACGGCGATTATATCTGGGTGCTGATTCGTACCGCGACGATCTGTGACAAGACGGGGAATCCCGTTAAGAGCGTCGGTGTAATCGTTGATATTGACCGCGCGAAGAAGAGCGAGAATATGCTGACGGCGCGGGCGTCCTTCGACTCACTGACGGGCGTATATAACCGTAAAACGATCGAAAGCGCGATCAATAACGAGATCGAGCTGATCGCGGCAAGAAAGAATCAGTTTGCGATCCTGTTCTTGGATATTGACGACTTTAAGTTCTACAATGATCATTACAGTCATGCGACGGGTGACCAAGTGCTTCGCTTTACCGCTACGTCGATCCGCAACGCGGTCGGCGACAAGGGCATGGCGGGGCGTTACGGCGGCGATGAGTTTATTATTTGTATCCGGAATTCCGATCAGAATGATCCGGCTGTGATCGCGGAGCAGCTTTTGAATACGCTCAAGGAGGGCTTTGACAGCGACAGTGGCGATCACCTTACCGTAAATGTAAGTATCGGTATTTCGATTATCCGCGACGACTCGAAGCGCGTTGAGGAGATTATCGGCATGGCGGACGACGCGATGTATCGGATCAAGAAGAACGGAAAGTCGAACTTCGGTTTCCTCGATACGGAAGTATAATCCGATGATTGATTTTGTGCAGGGAGGAAGCGGGTGCTTCCTCCTTTTTTTACGGGAAAGCGGAGAGTAGGAAACTCGTCCAAAAGGAACGCTGTAAAACCGGTTTGGATTGTACAAAAGGGGGAAAAGAGAAAACCCTCTTGACAAGCGAAATAAAAAGTGATAAGATGAAAGACAAGCCGCTCTTGAGAGAGAGGAGATACCGAAAAAGGAGACGGAATTCAAGAAAAGAAAAATTTTTTGA
>CAZKKZ010000055.1:0-12588 GCA_964553625.1 uncultured Ruminiclostridium sp. | reverse complement strand
AACCCGTCGTTTGTGCCTCGGCAAATCCTCTCGGCACAAACTTCCTCCATAGGAAGAGAATGATCATAAATAGGGGAATATTATTTAATCCTGAACTGAATTCCGCTCGCGGAGAGGTAGACCTCCTGCGCGGTGTTGGCGATCCGCTGATTGACCGCGCCCATGATCTCGCGGAAGGAAACCTGCTCGGGATCCTTCGGGCAGACGGAAAAGCCCGGCTCGATCGAGATAATGACCATCGCGCCGTTCAGCTCCTCGACCCTGCGCATACATTCGATCACGTTGTCCACGACGATCTTTCGGATCTCGTCATGCTCTTCCCGCGTGATATTTTCGACGTCCTTCGCGATCCGCCGCATAACCGAGGCGGTATACGAGCCGAGACTGTCGAAAATGAAAAATTTATGATCCTTGATGAGCGATACGGGATCCTCGACCTCCTGAACGACCGTCCATTCGACGTTGTTTTCGCGGTTCGAGAATTCCATGCGGTGCCTTGTCTCCTCGCTCATGCGGCTTCCCGTGTTTAAAACGAGGACGTTGTCACAGGTCTTGAAATACGAGATCGCCCACCTCGTTTTCCCGCTTCCCGCGCCGCCGGTAACCAGGGTGATGTTGCCCATAGACTGATACCTGTCCTTTCCTTACAAAATACCGTCCGCGTTTTTCCGAAACGATTCGGTGCAGTTCTCTTTCGCGAAACGGCGGCTTTCCCCTTCCGCCCGCCCCGCGTTTGTGCAAAAACAAAAAGCCGACCGACGGAAGAAAAAACGAAATCTACTTAATCTTATTATATTATATTTTTTTGGGTAAGTCAAGTTTTTTGTTCAAATGTGAAAATCCTCGGAAAGTTGCACGAATCCCCCTTGTTTTATTTGGTGAAATGTGATATACTTTAAAAGATATTATTTCGGCGAAAAGAAAGGAATGGTCATGACAATGGATCGTTTTGCGGAACAGCTGATCGAAAAGCTGCCCGACCGGGCGGATTATTTTAAAAGAGGACTGATCGCGGCGGGAGAAATTCTCGTGCTCGCGCTGCTGGTGCTGCTGACCCTCTGGGCGCAATATTCCATTCTGATGTTTACGGTCGTGGCGGCGTTCGGCTCGTTCTGGCTGGTAAAATTTCTCTGGGAAGGGACGAATACCGAGTACGAATATATTGTGACGAACGACGATCTCGACATCGACAAGATTATCGGAAAGCGCAAGCGCAAGCGCATGATCACGGTAAGCCTCAAGACCGTGACCGAGTTTGCGCCGTACTTAAACGAAACGGACGTCTCCGCCGACGTGACCGTCGTCGCGCACGACGGGACGGGCGAGGATCTTCGGTATCTTCTGGCGCAGACGGAAAAATACGGGAACCTGATGGTTCTGTTCAATCCGAACGAGGCGGTTCGGGAAAACCTGATCGGCGGCTTTGAGCCGAAGCTGAGGTCAAGGCTGGGACGGAGCGAGGCGGTTTGACGCGGAAACGGAGGATGATCCACAGTGGAATACTGGCAGAAAATCAGGGAGAAGGTCGGTCACGAGGAGATTTTTTTGAATTTTGCCGGCGCGGCGATCCTCGACGAATCGGGTCGGGTTCTTCTCCAAAAAAGAGCCTATGAAAAGCAGTGGGGATTCCCGGGCGGCGTTATGGAGCTCGGCGAATCCTTTTCCGATACGGCGATCCGCGAGGTAAAGGAAGAAACGGGACTGGACGTCGCGGTTCGTGAGATCGTCGGCGTTTATTCAAAATACAGCGCTCGGTTTCCGAACGGCGACCGCTCACAAAATATCTTGATTTTTCTGAAATGCGATAAAATCGGCGGAGAGCTTTATTGCGACAAAGACGAAACGCTCGAGCTGCGGTATTTTTCTTTTGACGAAAAGCCGGAGATTTTTAATCGGCAGCACGAGGAGATGTTCGAAGATCTGTTTGGGTTTCTGAAGGACGGGATCGTTCGGATCCGATAGCAAAGAGCGGTTCGGTTCGTTTGGTGCAAAGCGCCGCTTAAAACGGCGGCTTCGATATGGAGTAAGGTGAGCCTATGAAAAACGCGCTGAAAAAAAGTGCATACAGAGAAATTCGCGGAACAAAAAGCCGCTTTTTTTCGATTTTCGGCATCGTCGCGATCGGGGTCGGATTCTTCTCCGGCGTAAAAGCCGCCGCGCCCGACATGCGGCTTTCGGCGGATACCTATTACGACGAAGCGAGCCTGACGGATCTTCGGCTCGTTTCGACCTACGGCTTTAACGAGAACGACCTCGCCGCGCTCGGAGAGCTTCCGGGCGTTTCGGTCGTTCCCTCGTACTATACCGACGTGCTTTCCGAGGTGGACGGCGGCTCTCCGAACGCGGCGAGGGTCTTTTCGCTCGGCGCGCATGAGGCGGGCTTCAATACCCTGACGCTCATCGACGGAAGGTTCCCCGAAAAGGAAAACGAATGCGTCGCGATCGGCTCGGGCATGAAAAATACGGTCGTCCTCGGCTCTCGGGTACATTTTACCGACGGGGACGGAAACGCGCCGGACGATATGCTGAACGAATCGGTCTTTACCATTGTCGGGACGGCGGTCTGTCCCGTATTTATCGATAAAACGGGCTTCGGGAGCACCTCGGTCGGGAACGGCTCGATCGGGGCGGTCTATTACGTCCCCGAGGAAAGCTTCCGCGTCGAGTATTATACCGAGGTCTATCTGCGGGATCCCGCGCTGGCTTCGCTTTCGTCCTACTCGGAGGAATATGATGAAAAGCGGGATCGGCTGAAGGACTCCGCGGAGGAGATCGCCGAGCGGCGCGAGACCGAACGGTTCGACGAGATTTTAACCGAAGCGAACGATACCTTGGAGGACGCGCGGCGGGAGCTTGCGGACGCGGAACGGGAAGCGAACGAGGAGATCGCCGACGGGGAACGGGAGCTTGCCGACGCGAAGCAAAAGCTAAGCGACGCGGAAAAGGAAATCGCCGACGGGGAACGGGAAATCGCCGACGGAGAACAGAAGCTGCTGGACGCGCGCGCCGAGCTGGATCAAGGCTATCTCGATCTCGAGCAGGGGCGGAAGGACTATGCCGAGGAGATCGAAAAGGCGGAAAAAGAACTGGACGACGCGGCGGAAGAAATTGCACAGAACGAAAAGAAGCTTTCCGACGGGGAAAAAGAGCTTGAATCGGGGAAAAAAGAATACGAGGAGGGTCTCGCGAAATACGAGGACGGAGCAAAGCAGTTTGCCGACGGAAAAGCCGAGTACGACAAGGGTTACGCCGCTTACGAGGACGGACGGAAGCAGTATCACGAGCAGAAGGAAGCCTTCGACGAGGGAAAGGCGCAGTACGAGGCGGGTGAAGCGCAGTACGCGGAGGGTGCGGCACAGCTTAACGACGCGAAAACACAGCTCGATCAAGCCGCCGCGCAGCTTTCCCGGTTGGAAGCCGCGTTCGGCTCGGGGAGTCCGCAGTACCTCGCAGCCAAGGCGGAATACGACCGCGGCTGCGCGGAATATGAAGCCTCCTCGGCACAGCTTGCGGCGGTGCGCGCGCAGCTTGACGAAACGAAAATACAGATCGAACAGGGAGAAGCGCAGCTGAACGAAGCGAAAGCCGCGCTCGACGAAACGGAGGCGCAGTTAGCCGAAGCGAAAAAGACGCTTGACGAAACGGAAGCCGAGCTGAACGCCGCAAAGGCGGAGCTGGACGAAGCGAAAGCCGAGCTCGACCGCGCGGAGCGGGAGATCGCGGACGGTCGGGCGCAGCTTTCGGACGGAAAAAAGCAGTACGAGGACGGTCTCGCGGAGCTTGAACAGGCGAAGGCGGACGCGGAAAAGGAATTCGCCGAGGCGGAGCAGAAGCTCGCCGACGGGGAAAAGGAGCTTTCCGACGGGGAAAAGGAGCTTACCGAAGCGCGGGAGAAGCTTTCGGACGGAAAAGCGGATTACGAGCAGGGGAAGAAGGATTACGCGGACGGTGAAAAGGAGCTAAGCGACGGGAAAGCCGAAGCGGAGGAAAAGATCGCCGACGCGAAGGCGGAGCTTTCCGACGCGCAGCGGGAGATCGACGATCTCGAAAAGCCCGAATGGTACGTTTTTACGCGGGACGACAGCCTTGGCTACGCCGAATACGGCGAGAACGCCGACCGGATCAACAATATCGCCTCGGTATTTCCGATTTTCTTCATTCTGGTGGCGGCGCTCGTCTGCCTCACCACCATGACCCGAATGGTCGAGGAGCAGCGTACCCAGATCGGAACGCTGAAGGCGCTCGGCTACTCGGACGGAAAGATCATCTATAAATATATGCTGTACGCGGCGGCGGCGACCGCCTCGGGCGCGGTATGCGGGATCCTTGCGGGAATGCAGCTTTTCCCCTTCGTGATCCTGACCGCTTACGGCATGATGTACTCGATCCCGGTGCTTGCTACCCCGATCGATCTCATCACGGCGGCAATCTCGATCGCCGTCAGCCTCGCGGCGATCACGCTCACGGTATTTTTTACCTGCCGCTCCGCGCTTTCGGAACAGGCGGCGCAGCTCATGCGGTTCAAGGCGCCGAAGGCGGGAAAGCGGATCCTGCTCGAGCGGTTCGGCGTTCTCTGGAAACGGCTGAATTTCAGCGGGAAGGTCACGGCGCGCAACCTCTTCCGCTATAAGCGGAAAATGGTCATGTCCACGGTCGGAATCGCGGGCTGCACGGCGCTTCTGATGACGGGCTTCGCGCTTTACGACAGTATCAACGATATTATTTTAAAGCAGTACGGGGAGCTGCAAAGCTATGACGGAATCGCCGTCTACGACGGGGAAAAATATCCCGGCTCCGCCGCCGAAGCCGCCGGGATTATCGCCGAGCGCGGCGAAAGCGTGAACGTTTTTCAGAAGCAGATGAACGTAAGCGCGGGCGGAAAAAAGGTGAGCGCGTATATCGCCGTCCCGCACGAGGCGGAGCGCTTCACCGACTTCCTGAACCTTCGCGACCGGAAAAGCGGGAAGGAATACGCCCTTACCGACGGGGCGGTATATATGGACGAAAAGCTCACCCTGCTGATCGGCGCGAGGGCGGGAGACACGGTCACGATCGAAAAATCGGACACCGAGACGGTCGGAGTAACCCTGACCGCGCCGTTCGAGAACTATCCCGGGCATTACGTTTACATGACGGAAAAGACCTATGCCGACCTGTTCGGCGAAATCCCCGAGTATAACGCGCTTTATTTTGCGCACGGGCTTTCCGAAAGCGACGAGGACGCGCTCGCCGAGCGGCTCCTCGAAACGGACGGCGTCCTCGCGGTCACCTACTCCTCAAAGATAAAGGAAACCTATCAGACCATGCTCACCACCCTCGGCTATGTCATTATCGTCATTATCGCCTCGGCGGGCGCGCTCGCCTTTATCGTCATGTATAACCTCACCAATATCAACATCAGCGAGCGCGTGCGGGAGATCGCGACGCTGAAGGTTCTCGGCTTTTACGACGGAGAGGTCGATACGTATATTTTCCGCGAAAACCTGATTCTGACCCTGCTCGGGACGGCGGTCGGACTGATCCTCGGAATCTTTCTCGCGAATTTCGTCATTACGACGGCGGAGGTTGATTTCGTGATGTTCGGACGGACGATTTACCCGATGAGCTATGTGCTCGCGGCGCTGTTTACCGTGCTGTTCTCGGCGGTCGTGATGCTGGTCATGCACCGGAAGCTCAAAAACGTCGATATGATCGACGCGCTGAAATCCATTGAATAATTTTCGATTTTTTTGCAGGAATCGAGTTCAAATTCTTCCCGAATAAGCCGAATTTCGATCTGATTTTCCAAAATTGTCTTTATTTTTGCAGGATAACAATTTTATTCCTGCAAAAACATAGAGTTTTGTGAAAACCGCCTATTGACAAATAAACGTTTACCCGCTATAATGGAAATATAGCCGAAGGGCGAAGGATTTTACAAAACAATGGCGTTTTGAGCAGGGGGTACTGCGCTCGGAACGCCATTTTGCGTAACCGGACGGAAAGCTCCGGACGCTCCGCCAAGCGAAACAAACCTACCGCACGAAGAAAGGAAAACGATTATGTCAGAAAGAAACGATATGACCCAATTTTTCGGCGAAGATGTCTTTAACATCTCCACCATGCGCAACAGGCTTCCGAAGGACGTGTTCAAAAAGCTGAAGGCGACCATGAACGCGGGAAAGGAGCTGGACGAATCTATCGCGGAAAACGTCGCGACGGCAATGAAGGACTGGGCGATCGAAAAAGGCGCGACCCACTATACCCACTGGTTCCAGCCGATGACGGGCGTGACCGCCGAAAAGCACGACAGCTTTCTTTCGCCGACGGGCGACGGAACGATCCTCCTTGAGTTTTCGGGGAAGGAGCTGATCAAGGGCGAGCCGGACGCGTCCTCCTTCCCCTCGGGCGGGATCCGCGCGACCTTTGAGGCGCGGGGCTATACGGCTTGGGACCCGACCTCGTTCGCGTTCGTAAAGGATCATACCCTTTATATCCCGACGGCGTTCTGCTCGTACACGGGCGAAGCGCTCGACAAAAAGACCCCTCTTCTGCGCTCGATGGACGCGATCTCCGCCGAGGCGCTCCGTATCCTCCGCTTATTCGGAAATACGTCGGCAAAGCGCGTTGTCGCGACGGTCGGCGCGGAGCAGGAATACTTCCTGATTGACCGGAAGGTTTTTGAAAAGCGCAAGGATCTGATGTACACGGGACGCACGCTCTTCGGCGCGTCCGCTCCGAAGGGACAGGAGCTTGAGGATCACTATTTCGGCGTTCTGAACCAACGCGTTTCGGACTACATGAAGGAGCTGGACAACACGCTCTGGAGGCTCGGCGTAATGTCGAAAACGAAGCATAACGAGGTCGCGCCCGCGCAGCACGAGATCGCCCCGATCTTTACCTCCGCCAACCTCGCCGCCGATCAGAACCAGCTTACCATGGAGCTGATGCAGAAGATCGCCACAAAGCACGGTATGGCGTGCCTGCTTCACGAGAAGCCCTTCGCGGGCGTAAACGGCTCGGGAAAGCATGATAACTGGGCGCTCTCGACCGATAACGGACAGAATCTTTTAAGCCCCGGGGATTCCCCGCTTGAAAACGCGCAGTTCCTGACCTTCCTCGCGGCGATCGTAAAGGGCGTTGACGATTACGCGGAGCTTCTCCGCCTCTCAGTCGCGACCGCCGGAAACGACCACCGTCTCGGCGCGAACGAAGCGCCTCCCGCCGTGATCTCGATCTTCCTCGGCGAAGAGCTTGACGAGGTCGTAAAGGCGATGATCTCGGGCGGAAGCGTCGCCGAAAAGTCCACCCGCTTCGACATCGGCGTTTCCGCGCTCCCGAAATTCAAAAAGGACACGACCGACCGGAACCGCACCTCGCCCTTCGCCTTCACGGGAAATAAATTCGAGTTCCGCATGGTCGGCTCGACGCATAACATCGCGACCCCGAATATTGTCCTAAACACAATCGTCGCGGAATCGCTCTCGCAGTTCGCCGACGAGCTTGAAAAAGCGGACAATTTTGAAAAGGCGCTTCATGAGCTTCTCGTAAAAACCTTTAAGGAGCACCAGCGGATCATCTTCAACGGAAACGGCTATGACGACGCGTGGATTGAGGAAGCGGTCGAAAAGCGCGGACTTCCGAACCTCAAATCGACGGTAGACGCGATTCCGCATTTCGAGGACGAAAAGGCGATCCGCCTCTTCACCAAGCACAAGGTGTTTACCGAGCGCGAAATCCACGCGCGCACCGAGATTCTCCTCGAAAACTACTACAAGACGATCAACATCGAAGCGCATACGGTCGCGGAAATGGTTGCGCGAGACTATACCCCCGCCGTCATGAAATACGAAAAATTCCTCTGCGACCTGATCGCGTCGAAGAAGTCCGTCGGCGTCGATTCGTCGGTGGAAATGGCTGCGGCGGCGAGAATTTCATCGCTCGCTTCGGCAATGACCGAAAAGAACGCCAAGCTTTCCGAGCTTCTCGCGCATTCCTCGGAGAAAACCGACGTACTTGATATGGCGCGGTATTATCACGACGACGTATTTACGAAAATGAACGAGATCCGTACCGTTGTGGACGAGCTGGAAACGCTGGTCGCGGCGGAGTACTGGCCGGTTCCGACCTACGGAGAGCTTTTATTCAGCGTAAAGTAAATCGGAAAAAGCAAAACGGCTCGGGAAAATTTCCCGAGCCGTCAGCTTGTCAATAAAGAATAAAAGAGAGAAAAATATAACGAGGGGGCGCGGCCCCCCAAACCCCCCCCAAGGGGACGGTTAGCAGTTGAATACCGCGTCCCCGAACAGTTTCTCCCGTTTTAAAACATGCGGGGGTCAGGTCGTAAGTCTCGTCAAAACGAGTAAAAATGATATGGAAGGGATTTATCGACAAACTGACGGCTCGGGAAAATTTCCCGAGCCGTTGTTTCTATGCGGTAATTTTTTTGCGGACGACAATTTTATTGACCGAGTGGATATGCTTCGGAACTGCCAAAGGCGGCTCGCCAATAAGCGCGTACAACAGCGATGCCCGCCACACGTCCCGAGACTCCGACCTTCGGAGGACTTCTTCGGAACTGCCAAAGGCAGCTCGCCAATAAGCGCGCACAACAGTGCTACCCGCCACACGTTCCGAGACTCCGACTTTCGGAGGACTTCTTCGGAACCGCCAAAGGCGGCTCGCCTTACTCCGACGGCTTTGCGCCCGCGTTCCGCTCCATTTCCTTTTTCAGCGCCATAGAAGAAAGACCCGGACGCCCTTCTCCCGCGGAAGCGACCTCCGCCTTCGCCGCCTCGATTTTCTTTTTCACTTCGGGAACCGCCGCCTCGTCGTCGCCGTCGTCGTCCATGTAACTCTTGACATTCTCCTCCATGTACTCGGCATAGCGGTCGGTATACTGCTTCGCCGCTTCCTTCAGCGGCAGGTAGGCGGGATCCTCGGAATCCTGAATCTCCGTAAAAATCTCGTTGATCCTCGCGTCCATCGTATAGCGAAGCCGTTCCGCGACATAACGGAAGGTCGCCGAAAGCGAGGGCGTGCCTAAAATCGAAATCGTAAAACGGATAAAGCGTTCAAGCGAGGTATACTGTAAAAAATTACAGGCGTAAACGACGCTCTCATAATAATTCTGCGAAATAATGATCTTCTCGTCCTGCATGGTCTCGCCGCTCAGCAGGAGATCGAGCTGCTCGTCGGTAAGTTCATCCACCGCGAAGGCGGACGCGAGCATTTCCGCGTCGGGGAGCGCCTCCGCGCGCTTCGTCAGAAGCGGCATATCCTTGATCGCGTTCTTCGGCTGAAGAATCTTTTCCGCGTGAGCGCGAACCGCTCCGTAAAACTCGGGAACCGCGCACCGCCTGTTCAAAAGAAAGCACTCGATCATATTCCGCGAAATTTCCGCGATCGGGAGCTTAATATACGGACTGCCCAGCCCCGCGACCCGCACGGCGCCCGCTTCGTCCTCCGTGTACAGCACCTCGGAAAGCGGCTCGATGATAATGCAGGGGAAATCCGCTCCGCGTCTTAAACAGGCGGCAGCGTTCATGTGACCGCCAAGCAGCGCGGAAAACATTCCCGAGAGATGATAGGCGATCCCGCCGATCTTCCGTCCCCGTCTGAGCCGCGACAGCGCCGTGCTCATATTCTGCTCGTTATAGGTCGAGCAGCTTCGCGTCGGCACCAGAAAAGGCGGAGAATAGCATTTCTCCGCCCCGAATACGGGGTTAAAGGGCGCCGATCCGTTCAGCTCATGCCGAACCAGATAAGCGTTCCAGAAAAAATTCCCCGCGCCGTCGGTCGGATAAGCCTTATCGACATGAACGACGTAAATTCCGTCCGTCAGAAGCTCCAGCACGGGAAGCACCGCCTTCGAGAGCGGAGCGTTTTCATAAAAAAACTCCTCCGCCGCGTCCTCGAAAAGCTTTCTCGCGGAGCCTTGACATTTATCGATGGACGAGCACTGCCAGAGCTGACGGTTCGCGGTTTTATCGCCCGCGGGAGAAAGCGTGTTAATGAGGCTTTCTCCCTCAACGTAAAACGTTTCCCGCGCCGTTCCCGATACCGTACTCGTATCGCACAGCCCGACCGCGCCCTTTCCGTTTACAATACTGATCAAAAGGAATTCGCCGAGCGCGCCGCGCCGCGTTTCCATGGTTACCGTAGGCTTCATTCAGGTTCTCCTTTATTTATGGCAGCTCTGCCTGTGACCGGACGTTGAGAGGCAGCGTCAGCATGCCCTATTTCGACTGAAGATTTGTCGCGACAAAGGAAGCCAGCTCGCGCTGCGCCTCCTTCGGGAAAAGCCGCTTCGGGATCCAGCAGACCGTCTTATCCTTACAGATAATGACAATGGTCGTTTTCGTCTCAAACTGATAGCTCGCGCGCGTCCACGGGATCAGCTCCGCGCCGGTATAGACGCAGCGCTCCACCGCGGCAAAGCCCTCCTTCGCGACGACAATGACCATTTCCTCCACCGCCGAAACGTCGTATTTCACAAATTCGGAATAGCGGAATTTTGAAACGATCCCGAGAATCACACAGACGATCACAGCCGCGCCGATCCCCGCAAAAAGCGAGATCGGGGCATAGTAGTACCAGTTGTTTTCAAGCTCTCCGAGAATCCCGTTCAGGCACAGAAAAACAAGCACAAAAACCGCAGCGGCGATGATCCAGAGATATTTCGCGGTCACGGAATAGATATTCGCCGCGCTTCCCGAGTTGATGTCCTTTTCGGCGTAAAAGCCCGTCGCGGAGAAGCTGAGCTCCGGCGGCTCGGTCACGCGGTAGTTATATTTCGGGGGAATGATCCTTCGGCTTACGCGGCAGACGTCGGCGGAAAGCTGTCCCTCGGCGATCGAGCGGACGCGGATCAGCTGCTCCCCGTCGGCAAAGG
The DNA here is from genome assembly GCA_964553625.1 of uncultured Ruminiclostridium sp. GTDB lineage: Bacteria > Bacillota > Clostridia > Oscillospirales > Ruminococcaceae > Ruminiclostridium_E. The sequence goes on along the minus strand of CAZKKZ010000055.1, from coordinate 1,715 downwards.
AATTTTTCGGAATCGAATAAGTCTCCCCGTCGTCCGTCGTAAAAAGAAGCTCCTGCGGACGCTCGGTATATCCCTTGACCGCGCTCCAGGGGTAAATGACGGGAATATCGGAGGTGTCCTCAAACACCGAAAAATAATCGCCGAAAATAAAAGTCCGCGCCGTCTGACCGACGTAGATTCTCTCCCCCTTGAGCAACCCGAAAGCCATAATGAACCCAACCTTTCCGATGAAAATACACCTTATCTGTTTTATCGGCAGAAAAATCGAAAACTGTAATATTTTTTATAATTTTTTTTGCAGGGAGCTGTTCCAAGTCCGTTCTATGCCCTCCGCCGCGTTTCCCGCTTCCCGAAAAAAGCGGCGGGACAGCGGACACGCCGCCCCGCACGCCTGCAATAAAAAATCCTTATCTTTTCTTCCCGAAAAGCTGCACCCAGTAGGTTTTCTCACCGTCGCGAACCGCCGCGATCCCCGTAACCTCAAAGAGGTCGCTCAATATGTTTTTCCGGTGGGGCGCGGAATCGATCCATGATTTCGACACGGTCGCGGGCGTGCTGAGCGTGCCCTCCGTCCAAGCGATGTTTTCCCCCGCCGCGGCATACACGAACGCGGTCTCGTCAAGAACCGTAAAGCAGGAGGTTCCGTTCGGGCGCTCGTGGCTGTAATTCGCGGTGAGCTCGTCCGCGCGGATCCGCGCCGCCTTCAGCAGCGTTTCGTCAAACGCCAGCGGCGAAAGCCCGTTCTCGGCGCGGTAATCGTTGATGTATCCGAGTACCTCGGCGCACACGGGATCAATATCGGCTTCGGCTTCTTTTTTCGTCCCGACCGACTTTTCAATTTTCTTTTTAATCGTCTCGCTTTTTTTATAGCCGCTCTTTGCCGCGTAGGCGCGGACGGTCGTCCCTTTTTTGATCAAAAAAGGCTCATCGTAAACCGCGGAGGTCTTTTGCGGCTTCGAGCCGTCCGTCGTATAATAAACGGCGCTCCCCTTTGTCGCCGAGGAAAGCGTGATCAGGAAGCCGCCCTCCGCCTTTTCCGCCGTAAGCGCCGGCGCGGCGCACCTGAGCTTCAGCTCGACCTCGACCGAAGCGACCTTTTTCCCGTTTTTATCATATTCGACCGCTCGGATCACGGCGCCCTTTTTCGACGAAAGGCGGGAACGGTAGAGCTTTGAGGATTTGTTCGGGTCTGAACCGTCCGCCGTATAGCGAATGGTATTTCCCTCTTCCGAAGGAATAAGCGTAAGACGTGTGCGTCCATCCTCATACTCGATCTCGTAAGAAATCGCCGCCTTTTCCTCCGCGAAAACAAAAACCGAACCGCTCAGCGCGAACGAAAGCGCCGCCCACAAGGCAATTACCGCGCGTAAAAGCTTTGATTTCATAAAAACCGTTCCTTCCCGATCCGCGGACGGCGGATCATTCACTTAAAATTCCTCGAATTTCCCGAAATTTTCCAAAAAAAGAAACCGCTTTGCGTTTTCGCAAAACGGTTCTGGAGCGGATTACGAGGCTCGAACTCGCTACCTCCACCTTGGCAAGGTGGCGCTCTACCAGATGAGCTAAATCCGCGGAAAATGGTGCCTCCGGTCGGAATCGAACCAACGACACGAGGATTTTCAGTCCTCTGCTCTACCGACTGAGCTACAGAGGCATCATCTGGCGACCCGAATGGGGCTCGAACCCATGACCTCTAGCGTGACAGGCTAGCGTTC
>CAZKKZ010000054.1:0-12700 GCA_964553625.1 uncultured Ruminiclostridium sp. | reverse complement strand
CCCCTCCAAAGGGAACATTTCCCTTTGTAATCCCGCTTCCCATCACAATTTCTCCTGTTTTCAACCTCGCGGCTGTCAGGTCGCAAGTCTTGTCAAAAACGAGTAAAAATGATATGGAAAGGATTTGCCGACAAGCTGAAAACCCTATAAGAAAAGACGGAACGCCCTTCGACGTTCCGTCTCTTTATTTCACCCGAAATCAATTACTTTCTTTTTCTGGTAAGCGCAATTGCCGCACCCGCTACAAGCGCAAGACCCGCGATCGCCGCTACGTCTTCAACGCCGGTTTCCGGAGAACCCTTGGAGGAATCCGTGGGAGCCGCAGTATCGCCGGCTGCGGGAGCCGCGGTCGTCTCGGCGGGAGCCGCGGTCGTCTCAGCGGGAGTTTCGTCCGCCGCAGGAGCGTCGGTATCCGCCGCGTCAGCGTCCTCGTCAAAGCCTTCGATCGTGAACTCAACCGCGAGAGACTCGGTCGGATACGCTAAGCCGTAGCCGCCGATGTCGGGGTTCCAGGTATTCGCGAGCGAGATGTTGAAGTGCTTCTGAGTCTCGTCGCATACGGGGTTTTCAACCGTCTTTACAACCTCGCCGTCTACGATGATCTTCGCCTCGGTGCAGACAATACCCGCGTCGATCGGAGCGTCGGTCGACACGAAGATAAGGTTGAAATCGGAAGCCTTATCGAGCGCCCAGTCGATGTCGCTCGCGGTTACGGTATATGTACCGTTTCCGTCAACCGTAACGTCCTCATAGGTCGCGTCGAGTAAATAGCCGTTTACGTCGTAGTCGAAGTTGTCCTCGTAGTCCGGGAAGGTCTCCTCGGGCGCGTCGCCGCTTCCCCATACGATGAAGTTGTCATGATAGCCCGATTCCGCGCCGTAGCTTCCGTCGTCCCAAGCGTTTCTGAAGCTGTAAACCGTGGTCTGGAAACCGATGTACGCGTCGAACGCGTCCGCCGCCGAAGCCGTAACCGCAAGGGTCGAGGCAACAGCCGCCGCGGCAACACCTGCCGCAATTACCTTAGAAAATTTCATTTGTAAATCCTCCGCATAAAATGGTTTTGCCTTTAAGGGCATATTTATACGATTTCATTATATCATAACCGATTCCTTTTTGCAAGTAGCAAAATGCCGTAATTTTATCTCTTTTTTGAGTAATAATAGACAATTTTTACAACCCGCGGCTGCGCTCGCGCCCGATTTCAACCGATCGGGATCGTTTCCCCGAGCGAAAACGCGTAAAGGAGGCATTCCTTTACCCGAAGTCCCGTCATGCGCTCGAGCGCGTCCCGGTAAATATGAAGCTGCCCCTCGTACTCCTCGCGGAGGATCCCGGCGGATACGCCCGTGTTCGTCTTATAATCCACCAGCACGATCCCGCCGTCCTCCACAAAATAAAGATCCGCGATCCCTTGAATAAACGGCTTTTCCTCCCCGTCGGGGAATGCCTCGGGGGTATATTCGCAGAAGATCGGAAACTCGCGGTGTACCTCCGCGCTCCCGCGAATTCGCCGGCACAGCGGACTGTCCAAAAAGAGCGCCATTTCCCCGTCGTCGATCGCCCGCCGCTCCGCCTCGGTCAGCTTCCCGCTCCGGAAAAGCTCGTCGAGCTGCCCGACCCCGCCCGAAAAATCAAGCATTTCAAGCGCCTTATGATATGCGTCGCCCTTTTTCTTCCCCGAAAGCCTTCCGCCGTCCTCCCGCAGAAAGCTCGGAACGCGCAGGAATCGGTCGATCTTATCGACGGTCGGCGCGAAATCGTTCACGCTCTTGACCCCGATCTGCGTCGCGGTAACCTTCGCGGGAATCTCGGCGTAACGGAGATAGGCGTACGGCGCGAACGGAGGGATTTTCGGTCTTTCGCCTGTCCGTGTTTCTTTTTTGGCGCACTTTTTCGGCGTATAGCCGTAGATTTCCCGCTGCTCGAGCAGTCCCCGCTCCGCCGCGCGGCTTTCGAGCAGCCATTTCAGGTGCGATTTCGGCTCCGCCTCGCTTTTCCCGAGCCGTCTCGGCGCGGTAAAGATCAGCTTTTCCTTCGCACGCGTCGCGGCAACGTATAAAAGCCGCATTTCCTCGCTCTGCTCCTGCGCGCGGTTTTCCCCGCTCACCAGCCGATCGACCAGCGTGTCGAGCTTCAGCATATTTTTGCGGTCAACAATCTTTAACCCGATCCCGCGCGTCGTTTCAAGCGACAGGGGGAGCCGCTCGGCGGCGCGCTCCTCAGCGGTAAGGTTCGCGACGAAGCAGATCGGGAATTCCAGCCCCTTCGACCCGTGAATGGTCATGAGCCTTACGGCGTTCTCCGCGCCGACCGCGCCCGTACTTTGCGCAAAGCCCGCCGAGAATTTCCCGCTCGCCTCCATATAGCGCAGGAAGTCGTAAAGTCCGCGGCTCCCGTTTTCGGAAAACCGTCGCGCGATCCCGATCAGAAGCTTCAGGTTCGTGTCCCGTTTCTCCCCGTCGGGCATGGCGCGCATGGCTTCGACAAAGCCGCATTCGTCGTAAATCTTCCGCGCGAGCCGCTCGATCGGGTGCTCGGCGGAAAATGCCCGCAGCCCGTCCAGCTCCTCTAAAAAAAGCCTTGCCTTTTCATTCGTCCCGGCATAGCGGCGAAGTCCCGCGTAAAGGCTCTGAAAGCGCTCCGTCCCGCCGCCGAGCTTCGCCGCCGCGAGCTCGTCCGCCGTAAACGAATAGGGCGGGAGGGTCAATACCGCCGCAAGCTCGCGGTTCCGATACGGATTATCGATCACCCGCAGCAGCGAAAGCATGAGCCGAATCTCGGTAAACTCGGTATAGCTCGCCTCCTCCTTCGCCTCGAAGGAAAGCCCCGCGCGGGAAAGGGCGTTTTTATAGATCGACGCGCTCGCCGCGTACCGCCCCATCAGGATCGCGAAATCTCCCGCGCGGCAGGGGCGGCGGACGCCCTTTTCCGTCACGGGAAAGCCGCTCTCGATCATTTCCGCGATCCGATCGGCGAGGTACGCCGCCTCCCGCTCCCGCGCCTGCCCGACCGTTTCTCCGTACACGCGGATCAGCTCGGTCGTATACCGTTCGTCCGTTTCGTATGCCGCCCCTTGGATCAGCCGCGAATCCTCCCCGTAGTCGATCCCGCCCACTTCCCGCGTCATCGTCCCCTCGAAGATCGCGTTGACCGACTCGATCACGGGCGCGGCGCTCCGGAAGTTTCGGTTCAGGTATATTTTCGTAAAGCCGCCGTCCTCGAGAAGCCGGATAAAGACGCGCGGGTCCGCGCCGCGGAAGCGGTAGATCGACTGCTTCACGTCGCCGACGAAATAGAGGTTCTTCCCCCCGTCCGAAAGGCGGCGGAAAATCTCGTACTGAATCTCGTTGCTGTCCTGAAACTCGTCCACGATAACGGCGGCGATCCCGGCGGAAATTTCCCGCGCGGTTTTCTCGTCCCGAAGGAGCTTCAGCGCGGTCAGCTCGATGTCCGAGAAGTCCACCTTGTTTTTCTGCCGCTTCCTTTGGGTAAATTCCTCCTCCAGCCGCTCCGTCAGCCCGATCAGAAGCCGCAGCACGGGCGCGCATTCGAGACAATCCTCCTCCGCGCGGTTCAGCAGTCCCGCCGCCCCGAGCAGCTCCCCCCAAAGGGTTTTCAGCTCCGCGTGCGCTTCCTTCGCCGCCGCGTTGTCATATTCCTTCGTGCTTCGCGAAAGCGCGGGGGCTTTTTCTCCCGAAAGCGCGGTAAGCCGCGCCCGCGCCGCCTCTCCCGCGAAAAACGGGTACGTTCCGTCAATTTCGGAAAGCCCGCCGAACAGCGCCCGCCATTCCTTCCCGAGCCTTTGATCCTTCTCCTCCGCCGACCCGAGCAGGGATGAAATCAGCTCCTCCGCGCGGGTGAGCGGGGGGAAAACCTCCCGTTCGGCAAACAGCTTTTTCAGGGGAGGGAGCTTTTCCGCGGGATTTTCATACACCGAGAGCCATTCGGAAAAGGAGGAAGCCGCGTTCGGGAGGTTGCGGGAAAACTCGTACAGCGCGCGCAGCACCTCGCAGAGCAGCGTGTCGTTTTCGCCGCCGTACCAGTCGTAAAGAAGCGATTTATCCGCTTCCTCCGCCGTTTTATAAAATTCCTCGAGCGTGGCGTCCAGCGCGAGGGACAGCTCAAGCTCCGCGTCGTCGGCGACGGTAAAATCGGGCGTCAGCGAAAGAAGCGCGCTGTACCGCCGCAAAAGGGAAAGGCAGAAGGCGCTGATCGTCGAGATACTCGCGTCCTCGAGCCGCACAAGCTGGGCTTTCAGGGCTTCGTTCGCGGGATCGCGCTCGACCGCCGCCGAAAGCGCCGTATTCAGCCGTATTTTCAGCTCGCCCGCCGCCTTTTCGGTAAAGGTCACGACGACGAGACGGTCGGCGGGAACGGGGTTTTCCGCGTCGGTCAGAAGCCGCACGATCCGTTCGACGAGGACGGCGGTCTTTCCGCTCCCCGCGGCAGCCGAAACGACCGCCGCGCCGCCGCTGTGCGTAATCGCTTTTTCCTGTTCGGGCGTCCAGTTCATTGCCGATTCTCCTTTTTGTGAATATTTTTAGGCAGGCGCGCGGAGCGAAGCGACTTAGAACTTGTCTTCATCAGTCCGTCAATAAAGAATAAAAAGAGAAAAACACAACGAGGGGGCGCTGCCCCCAACCCCCCGCCAAAGGGAACTTTTCCCTTTGGAATCCCGCTTCCCATCGCAACTTCTCCCGTTTTCGACCTTGCGGCTGTCAGGTCGTAAGTCTTGTCAAAAAAGCGTAAAAAGGATGTGAAAAGGATTTGCCGACAAGCTGGTGAATACATGTTCTTACTCCGCCCCGTCGATCCGCTCCGCGATCTCCCGATATTCGGGGAAGTCGTTCAGCAGGCGGCTTCGGCAGCGCGCGAGAAACCCCTCCCGCCGCGCTTCGTTGTCCCGCATTGCCTGCTTCGCGCCCCAAAGGTGGGTATAATCGTCCTGCGCGACGAAAAGCCGATCCTTATCGAGCAGGGTCGTGATCGGCGTATCCGTATACGCGCAGAGCATGGCGAGAAGCCTTTGCTCCGCGAAAACCATCGGACAAAGCGGATCGCCGCTTTGCGGCGCGGATTTCATGAACGCGATCGACTGGCTCACGTAAAAACGGCGGAACGACTCGTCGGGAATATACAAAAACGCCGTATTACAGGGGAGTACGGTAAGGTCCAGCCTGTCCAGAAGGGGAAAATCCGCGCCGAAGCGGTACGGATCGGGGTAAATATCGGGGTTCAGGTCCTCCCTGTGCGCGGCGGTCACGGCGGTTTTCGGGAGCGAAAGCGTTTTCCAGACAATAAAATCCTCGTCGAGAAGCGCGTAGTCCCCCGCCGTCTCGCGCATGGCGAGAAGCTTCCCCGCCGCCCAGAACATATTCGGGTCGATCCCCTCCTGATCGGGCGGGATCACCTCGCGCACCTCGTCCCAGACCCGCTCGATCCCGAGCCGGCGGTAATACGCCGCGCCGACGGAATCGGTGCAAAGAAAAATATGCCCGTTATATTTCCGCCATTCGAGCGCGGAAAGAACCGAGCTGTATAAGCTGAATTTTTCGATCGAATAATCCGCCGAAGAAATGCCGTTCCTTTTGGAAAAGAACGGCATGGTGGCGTTTACGTGAATTGCGTCCATTATATTAAATGAATCCCGTACCCGTATTCGTTGAGCGGGCAGGAGCTTAGGTTGATCAGCGTGCGGCGGTACTCGCTTTCGGTAATCTCGGCGTTCCCCGCGTAACAGCGGTAAGAGCCGCTTCGGAACGAGCCCGCGCGGAAGCTTCCGAGACGGTACGACCCGCTTTTCCCGAAGCTTGTCAGGCGGAAGGAACCCACCCGATACGAGCCTTTCGCGAACTCAAACTCAAATTCATGCCGGAACGAGCCGATCCGGTAGAAGCCGAGCCGATAGGAACCGGCGCGAAAGCTCCCGATCCGAAACGAGCCGGGGCGGTAAGACCCATGAGAGAAGCCGCCGAAGCGGTACGACCCGCCGGAAAAAGATCCCTTCGGAACGATCCCTGCCCCCAAAAAAGAGGGAACCGGCGCGCCCGTTCGTTTTTTCAGCAGACAGGCGGGGAGCCTTGTCCGACGGTCGGGGCGAACGCCGAAAATATGCTCGAGCTGCTCGCCGACGTCGCCGCTGTAATCGATTTCCTTCACGCGGGCAAGGATTTCCGTCTCGCCCGCCTCGAGAAGCCAGCGTTCGAGCGTCCCGCCGATCAGGTACCCGCTTACGAGCGCGGTATCGAAATGCAGGCGAAGCTCGCGGACATTATACGCGCGCTCCTTCCCGAGATATAAGCACCAGCCGCATTCCCTCACCCGCATTCACCTCGCCTTTCGTCGGACCGCAGAGCCTACTTTCCATGATACATACAGTATAGCACAAAATCGCGGAAAAAGCAATAGCGGGACAGAAAAATTCGGACAATCCCGAATTGCCCGAATTTTATTTTCTTCTTTAGACTACTCCTCGGGGACTTCCTCAATCTCCTCAAAATCAGCCTCGCCGACCTCCTCCGGGATCGCTTCCTCTGCGAACGTCTCCGTCCGCATGGGTTCCGTCCACTCGGGAACCGTCACCGTCTCGCCGAGATATTCGCTCAGCTTTTCGATCAGGGAGGTCAGATCCATGAAATTCGAGAGCCAAAGAATCTCGTCCAGCTTTTCGCGAAGCTGTTCCTTGGGCAGCTTTTCCGCTTCATAATCGGAAACCTCGTGCGTATCGAGCCATTCGGGCGAATAAATTTTCCCGTCATGACAGATCGCGGCGGGGCTTGCGAAATACTCGGAAACCGCGTCCTTTTCGCCGTTCATTAAAAGCTCGATTTCCTCCTCGGATAAAGTGATGTTCCAGCCATGCCGCCGATCGATCTCGAGCATCTCAAGCAGGCGCGCGCGAATTTCCTCCTTATACTGCGGGAAATCCCGGATCAGCGCGTAAAGGTTTACTTCCTCGGAAAGATCGGTCGTACAGCCCGCCGATTCCTTTCCGATCCGCCATTCCTCGAACGCTTCCCCGCCGACAATGTCGATCAGACCGCCGTCAATACACGCGATCTTCTGATCGGAAAGCCCGTAATAAAGCGCAAACTCGTCTCCGCCGAACCCGCTTTTCTCGTCCCGCATTTCGTCCGCCGCGTCACAAGCGGCTGCCTCGTCGTCCGCGCTATCCTCATAATCGTACAGTCCTGCCGGAAAAGTCGCCGCGGGGGGCGCTGCCGCTCCCTCCGACATTCCGTCGAAATTCCGCTCCCCGTTCGTTTCGGGAACGGCTTCCGCGTAAAACAGAATCCCGTTCCCCGCCGAATCGCCGTTCATCGGCGCGGTCTCCTCCATGCCGCTTCCCGACGCGTCATATTCGGTCGGAATATTCGTATTCGCGCTTCCGAAAAAGCGTACCGCGCCGAACGCGAGAAGCGTGACCGCCGCCGCCATTCCCGCAAAGCGGACAGCCGTCCGGAACGGGCTTACGCGCGGTTTTTCCGCTTCCTCCCGCATGATCTCGGAAATACGGCTGAGAAGCTCGGGCGCGGGCGTGACCCGCGTCAGGTCGTTTTTCAGTGCTTCTTTAAAAGTCATAATGATTTCTCCTAATCAATTTCTTCGCCGAGCTCTTCCTTCAGCATGGCGCGCGCGCGCGAAAGCCGTGATTTTACGGCGGATTCGCCGATCCCGAGGATCTTCGCGACCGCCGAAACGGACAGATCCTCGTAATAATAAAGGTGAATCGCGATCCGGTATTTCTCGGGCAGCTTCAGAACGGCGCCGTAAACCTCCGACTTCGTCTCGATCTCGCGAAGCCGCGGATCCTCCGAGCCGGTATTCTCGTCCGCTTCCTTAAAATCCCGATGTCTTGACCACGCGGAGGTTTTAAGCGACTTCGCGCAGTTAATCGCCGCGCGGATCAGCCATGCCTTTCGGTGCTCTTCGTCCCGATAGGTCTTTCCCGCGCGTATGTATCGGAGGAAAACCTCCTGTAAGATGTCTTCGGCGTCATGTACGCTTCCCGTCCGCGAAACGGCAAGGCGGTACACCATGTCCGCGTATCGTCGCATGACCTCGTCGAAGCTCTCCCCGGCGGATAAGGAAAGTTCTGTCATAGTTTCTCCTTACTTTTCCGTAAAGCGCCGCCCAAGTAAGGAAAAGACAGGCGCTTTACATTTTCGGTTCCGAAAATTTCGTACTTCACTGATAACACTCCCGAAGCGGGAGAAAGGTCGCAAAAAAGAAAGAAAAAAACGCCGCACAAGGCAAGCCCTGACAATTCCGAAGCAATCCTCCGAATACCAAAGTCCCGGCACGTGCGGCGTTTTTATACAATTTGTTAAATCATCGGCGCTTCCCAGCAGTCGGGAGCGGTCAGACCGAGCATTTTTACGACCGTCGGCGCGATATTCGCGAGTCCGTAAGCGCCGTCCTTGATCGTATACGAAACGTCCTTGTCGTAAATGATAAAGGGAACGGGGTTGAGCGAATGCGCGGTACGAACCGTCATTTCGCCCTTTTTGTTCATTTCGAGCATTTCGTCCGCGTTTCCGTGATCGGCGGTCACCAGTAAGGTCACGCCGCACTCGTCGCACACCTTGATCAGCCGCGCGAGCGCGAGATCGACCGATTCCATCGCCGTAATCGTCGCGGGAAGGCTCCCCGTATGCCCGACCATGTCGCCGTTCGGGAAATTGCACCGAATAAAATCATATTTCCCCGAGCGGATCACCTCGATCAGGTCGTCGGTAATATCCGCCGATTTCATCCACGGACGCTCGTCAAAGCTGACGTTGTCCGAGGGAATCTCCTTATAGGTTTCAAGCTCCTCGCTGAACTTTCCGCTGCGGTTGCCGTTCCAGAAATAGGTCACGTGACCGTACTTCTGCGTTTCGGACACCGCGTACTGGCGAAGCCCCGCCTTTACGAGCACCTCCGAAAGGGTGTTTGTGATCTCGGGCGGATTCACGAGGAAGCGCGCGGGAAGCTTTAAATCCCCGTCGTACTGGAGCATACCCGCGTATACGACGTTCGGCTTTGCCCCGCGGTCGAACGCGTCGAAATCGTCGCAGTCGAACGCCATCGAAAGCTCGATCGCGCGGTCGCCGCGGAAGTTAAAGAGGACGACGCTGTCATGATCGACAATTTTTCCGACGGGAGCGCCGTTTTCGGCAATGACGAACGCGGGAAGATCCTGATCGATCACGCCGGGAAGCTCCTTCCGGTACGTCTCCACCGCCTCGAGCGCGGAAGCGAACTGCCGTCCCTCGCCCTTTACGTGCGTTTTCCAGCCCAGCTCGACCATGCCCCAGTTCGCCTTATAGCGATCCATCGTGACCTTCATTCGTCCGCCGCCGCTCGCGATCCTTCCGTCGAAGTCCGCGCCGTTCAGCTCCTTCAGGCAGCTTTCAAGCTGCTCGATATAAATCGGCGCGGAGGTCGCGGGAACGTCCCGCCCGTCCAGCAGGATATGACACCGCACCTTTTTCACGCCTTCCGCCTTCGCCTGACGGATCATCTGAATCAGGTGCGAAATGTTGGAATGAACGTTTCCGTCGGAAAGAAGCCCGATAAAGTGAAGCGTCGAGCCGTTCTCCTTCACGTTCCCGACCACCTCGCGCCAAGCGTCGGAGCCGTACATTTTCCCGCTCTCAATCGACTCGTTCACGAGCTTCGCGCCCTGTGAGTAAATCTGACCGCAGCCGATCGCGTTGTGACCGACCTCGCTGTTGCCCATGTCATCGTCGCTCGGGAGTCCGACCGCGCCGCCGTGCGCCTTTAAGCGCGTCATCGGACAGTTCGCCATCAATCGGTCAAGCGTGGGCGTGTTCGCGAGCGTTACCGCGTCGCCAAGCCCCGTCTTGCTGAAGCCGACCCCGTCCATCACCACCAGTAAAATTGGTTTCGCCATTTCTGTTCCTCCGTTTTTATATGAGATTTTTTGAGAGAAAAAAAGATGATTTTATATTTTTGGGGGACTCCGTCCCCCATACCCCCTGCTTCCTTTCGTAGCCGAAAGGAAGCGAAAGGCAATATTGCTTTCAGGAAGATTATTTTATTTTGTAAGATTGTGATGTGATTCAAGTTTTCTGCATAAACTTGTCGAATAAGATAAATTTTCCAAATATTTTCAATTGCGCAAAAGCAATATGAAAGTTTTCGATCAAACCTTTTTCAAAAGGTTTGCGGGGTTTGGGGTGGAACCCCAATAATATATTTTTTCTCTCTTAAAATCTCTCTAAAAAATCTCTTAAAATTCTCTCAAGAATTACCCGTTTGCCGCCGCTTTTACGATCTCGGTGAAATCCGCCGCCTTAAGCGAAGCCCCGCCGATCAGACCGCCGTCCACGTTCGGCTTCGCGACAAGCTCCGCCGCGTTCTTGGCGTTCATCGAGCCGCCGTACTGGATCGTCATACCCTCGGCGACCTGTGCGCCGTACAGCTTCGCGAGCGTCGCGCGGATAAAGGCGCAGACCTCCTCCGCCTGCTCCGCGGTCGCGGTTTTTCCCGTTCCGATCGCCCAGACCGGCTCGTACGCGATCACGCACTTTTTCACGTCCTCGGCGGGGATCGCGAAGAAATCAAGCTTGATCTGGCGCGCGATCACTTCCTCGGTGATGCCGCATTCCCGCTCCCAGAGCAGCTCGCCCACGCACACGATCGGGGTAAGCCCCGCCGCGAGCGCCGCCTTGGTGCGCTTGTTGACGGTCTCGTCCGTCTCGCCGAAGTACTGTCTGCGCTCGCTGTGACCGAGAACGACGTAGCTTACGCCCATTTCCGCAAGCATATCCGCCGAAATTTCACCCGTAAACGCGCCGCTTTTCTCAAAATGGCAGTTCTCCGCGCCGATCCTGATATTCGTTCCCGCCGTCGCGGCAAGCGCCGTTTCGAGATTCGTAAACGGAACGCACGCGACGATTTCCACGCCCGAAACGTCCTTTACGAGGGGCTTCAGCTCCTCTAAAAGCGCCTTCGCCTCGGGTCTTGTCTTGTTCATTTTCCAGTTTCCGGCGATGATCGCCTTTCTGACCGATTTGTTCATTTCGTTCTCCTCCTTATGATGATTGTAATAACATTCCAGAAGCTCCAGAATAGGGACGCCCTCGATGGTCATGCCGTCGAGCTTGCAGTCGGAGATCACCGCTCCCGAAAGGTCGCAGCGGGTAAACCCCGCGCCGAACAGATTGCATTCGGAGAAGCCCACGCCCCGCGCGTCGCAGCTCACGGCGCCCATGCCCGAAAGGTTGTCCCGGATCAAAGCGCAGCCCGACAGGTCGCTTTCCTCGACGCTTACGCAGATTCGGCTTTGGCGGACGGTAAGTCCCTCATACCGCCGCTCGCCGATGATTTTTTCGCCGCTCATTCAAAAACTCTCCTTTTTTCCGAAAATCCGCCGCCCGGCACTCCTGCACAAAATAATTTTACACAAAACAGCGCGGGCGAATACCGAAGCATTCGCCTGCGACTGATTTTCTTACTTATCCTGAATCACGTCGATTCCGGGGAGAACCTTTCCTTCGAGGTATTCGAGGGAAGCGCCGCCGCCCGTCGAAATATGGCTCATCTTATCCGCGAAGCCGAGCTGTACGACCGCCGCCGCGCTGTCGCCGCCGCCGATGACGGTGGTCGCCTCGGTGTCCGCGAGCGCCTTCGCTACCGCGATCGTCCCCTTCGCGAGGATCGGGTTCTCGAATACGCCCATAGGTCCGTTCCATACGACGGTCTTCGCCGTCTTAACCGCGTCCGCGAAGAGCGCCTGCGTCTTTTCGCCGATGTCGAGTCCCATCTTATCCGCGGGGATCCGATCCGACGGAACGGTCTCTATGTCGATCGGCGCGTCGATCGGATCGGGGAACGCCTTCGCCACGACCGTATCGATCGGCAGCAGGAGCTTCTTTCCGAGCTTTTCCGCCTTTTCGAGCATTTCCTTACAGTAACCGATTTTTTCGTCGTCCACGAGAGAGGTGCCGACCTCGCAGCCCTTCGCCTTTAAGAAGGTATACGCCATGCCGCCGCCGATGATCAGGGTGTCGCACTTTTCGAGCAGGTTCGAGATTACGTTCAGCTTATCCGCAACCTTCGCGCCGCCGAGGATCGCGACAAAGGGTCGAACCGGATCCTCCACCGCGTTTCCGAGGAAGTCGATCTCCTTATTCATAAGATAGCCGACCGCGGTCTCCTTGACGAACTTCGTAACGCCCGCCGTCGAGGCGTGCGCGCGGTGCGCCGAGCCGAACGCGTCCATCACGAAAAACTCGCCGTTTACGAGGTCGGCAAGCTCCTTGCTGAAGCCCTCGCCGTTCTTGGTCTCGTCCGCGCCGCGGAAGCGGGTGTTTTCGAGTACGACGATCTCGCCGTCCTTCATCGCGGCGACCGCCTTCTTCGCGTTCTCGCCGACAACGGTATCGTCCGCCGCGAAAACGACGTTGGTCTTGACAAGCTGCGCTAAGCGCTCCGCCGCGGGAGCGAGGGAGAACTTCGCCTCGGGTCCGTTCTTCGGCTTTCCGAGGTGGGAGCAAAGAACGATCTTCGCGCCGCTCTCGATCAGCTTATTGATCGTCGGGAGCGCGGCGACGATACGGTTATCGTTGGTGATCTTCCCGTCCTTGAGCGGTACGTTAAAGTCCACGCGCACCAGTACGTGCTTTCCCCTTACCTTGGAGGCGAGATCCTCGACATTCTTCTTGTTTAACTTGATCATTGCAGTTCATTC
>CAZKKZ010000053.1:0-13446 GCA_964553625.1 uncultured Ruminiclostridium sp. | reverse complement strand
AGCCACCCTTTGCCTGATCGGATTTGTATTTACACAAAATTTTATGGAGTACCATCAATGGCATTGCAATAAATGCAAATCTGATTTTTAAATATACCCTCATAAAACACCGAAACTCACATAAATTTAGGACAGGAGTACTCCTGTCCTAAAAATTTATATTCTCTTACTTTCCCTTCCGCTTCGCCTCGTCCTTCGCGCGGTTCTCGTGATCGAGAATACGCTTCCGGAGGCGGATATTCTGCGGCGTTACCTCGACCAGCTCGTCCTCCGAAATAAATTCGAGACTTTCCTCAAGGCTGAGCCGGCGGGGCGGGATCAGCCGGAGCGCTTCGTCGCTCCCGCTCGCGCGGGTATTGGTGAGGTGCTTTTTCTTGCAGACATTGACGTTGATGTCGCCCGCCTTCGGGGAGACCCCGACGATCATTCCCTCGTATACGTCCACGCCCGCGCCGATAAAGAGCGCGCCGCGCTCCTGCGAGTTCCAGAGCCCGTAGCCGCTCGCCGTTCCCGTCTCGAACGCGACGAGCGAGCCCGTCGTCCGAACGGGAATTTCCCCGATATACGGCTCATAGCCGAGGAAAACGGTATTCAGAACGCCCTCGCCCTTCGTATCGGTCAGGAATTCGCTCCGATAGCCGAAAAGTCCGCGCGAGGGGATTTTAAATTCCAGCCGCGTGCGGGAGCCGACGGGGTGCATTTGGAGCAACTCCGCCTTCCGTACCCCCATTTTCTCCATGACCGCGCCGACTGCCGATTCGGGAACGTCGATCACGAGCCTTTCCATCGGCTCGCACCTTACGCCGTCAATCTCCTTGAACAGGACGCGCGGCGTGCTGACGGAAAGCTCGTACCCCTCGCGCCGCATGGTCTCGATCAGTATGGAAAGGTGCATTTCTCCCCGCCCCGCGACGTCGTACGCGTCGCGAACCTCGCTCTCCTTCACGCGGAGCGAAACATCCTTCAGAAGCTCACGCTCGAGCCGCTCACGGATCTGGCGGGAGGTCACGAATTTCCCTTCCCGTCCCGCGAAGGGGCTGTCGTTTACGGCGAAGGTCATTTCGACGGTCGGCTCGCTGATCTTTACGAACGGAAGCGGCTCGACCGCGTTCACCGAGCAGATCGTCTGCCCGATCGTCACGCCCTCGATCCCCGAGAAGCAGACAATATCGCCGACCCTCGCCTCGGTCACGGGAACCTTTTCGAGTCCCTCAAAGGAGTACAGGCTCACGATCTTCGCGCGGAACGGCGTGACCGTCCCGTGATAGTCGCAGACCATGACCTCCTGATTCTGGCGGATCACGCCGCGCTCCACGCGTCCGACCGCGATCCTTCCCACATACTCGTTATAGTCGATCGACGAGACGAGCACCTGCAATTCCCCGTCCTCGTCCCCCTCGGGCGCGGGAATGTGTTCTAAAATCTTATCGAAAAGCGGGATAAAATTCTCGCCGGGAATGTCGGGCGAAAAGGAAGCCGTCCCGTTCCTTCCCGAACAGAATACCACCGGGCTTTCGAGCTGTTCCTCCGTCGCGTCGAGGTCGAGCAGCAGCTCGAGCACCTCGTCCACCACCTCGGCGGGACGCGCGTCGGGGCGGTCGGTCTTATTCACCACAACGATCACCTTATGCCCCAGCTCGAGCGCCTTCTGCAAAACAAAGCGCGTCTGCGGCATGGTTCCCTCGAAGCTGTCCACGAGGAGCAGCACCCCGTTCACCATTTTTAAAATCCGCTCGACCTCGCCCGAGAAATCGGCGTGACCGGGAGTATCGACAATATTGATCTTTACGCCGTGATAGGTCACGGCGGTATTTTTCGCGAGAATGGTGATCCCGCGCTCGCGTTCGAGGGCGTTGTTATCCATGACGCGCTCGACGACCGCCTGATTTTCGCGGTAAACGCCGCCCTGCTTCAGCATTTCGTCCACAAGGGTGGTCTTTCCGTGATCGACGTGCGCGATGATCGCGATATTTCGTAAATCTTCTCTTTTCAAGCTTTTTCGTTCCTTTCCTGTTCCGTTTGCTTTTTTCCGCACAACTATTTATTATACACCCGATCGGGACGAAAGAAAACCCCGTTTTTTCATAAGGTTCACCGAAAAACGGGGTTTATTTTTGGTAAAAAAGACAAAACCCGCTTCCCCGATTCCTCGGAAAAGCGGATTTTCCCGTGTTTTTGTAAAATTATTCTTCCCAGTTATGGTACACGTTCTGCACATCATCGTTATCGTCGAGCGCGTCCAAAAGCAGCCCCATTTTCTTGATATGCTCCTCGTCGGTAAGCGCGGTATAGGTCGAGGGAATCTGCGCCGCCTCCGCCGAAAGAACGGTATAGCCCTTCGCGGCGAGCGCGTTTCCGACCTCGGTAACGGTATTCGGATCGGTCACGATCTCGACGCAGCCGTCCTCAAACGAAAAATCGTTGCCGCCCGCCTCGAGAATGTCCTCCATCGCCTTATCCTCGTCGATTTCGCCGTCCTCGTTATCGAGCACTACCACGCCCTTCGTCGAAAACAGGAAGGAAACGCAGCCCGTCGTCCCGAGATTTCCGCCGAATTTATCGAAATAATGGCGGATCTCGCCCGCGGTGCGGTTCCGGTTATCGGTCAGGCATTCGATGATGACCGCGACGCCGTTCGGACCGTAGCCCTCGTAAACGCACGTTTCGTAGTTGTTCTTTTCGCCGTCGCCGCTCGCCTTTTTGATGAGGCGGTCGATGTTGTCGTTCGGAATATTGTTCGACTTCGCCTTCTGAATGAGCTGCGAAAGCTTCGAGTTCGAGTTCGGGTCGCCGCCGCCCTCCTTGACCGCGACGATGATCTCGCGGCTGATCTTCGTGAAGACCTTGGCGCGCGCGCCGTCCTTTTCGCCCTTTTTCCGCTTAATGGTGCTCCATTTTGAATGTCCCGACATAGTGAGTCTCCTTTTCTGTTGATAGATCCTTTTATATTTCCTTTAGGGCAGGCGTGCCGCTCCGCGCGGATCGACTGCCCTAAAAATTTCCCTACGCCTTTTTATAGCTCTGCACAAGGTCGTAATTTTTATAGTAAAGGTAATATCCGCCCATGAAGTGCTGAATATCGTCGATCCGAATCCGGAATAAGTCCTCGCGAATCGCGAAGCTGTTCAATACGGTCGCGGGATCGGCGAAATACATCGCGTACTCGGGGAACATGAAATAATTCAGTCCGTAGTTGATCCGCGCCTCAAACGCCTCGATCAGAAGCTGTTCGTCAAAGGTTTTCAGCTCCTCGCACTCGATCCCGCTTCGGATCAGGCGGTCGTACAGCTCGAAGGCGGCGCCCATTGTTTCCCCGCGCGTCGGCGAACCGCTCTTCGTCTTTTTGACCTGCTTCAGGTAGTCGTTATCGACGTTCCGAAGCCCGAACGCGAAGTACTTTTCGATCGGGGAATATTTCGTCAGCTCGTTAAAGCCGTACGCGATCCAGTGGCTGTGCTGCTCCTCGTAATTGTTCGCGATAAAATAATCCGCCGCCTTTTCCGCGCCCTTCAGGTATTTCGACTTTCCGAGAACGCCGTACGCCTTCAGCATTCCGTACATCGCCTCGCCGTCGAAAAAGACAATGATATAATCGCGCGAAACGGTATAATCCTTATTCAGCGCGTGGGTAAAGCCGCCGTCCTTCTTCTGCATGAAAAGGATCCCGTTCGCGAGCGCCTCGATCTCGTCGTTATACCGATCCGACCCGACGATCTCGGCATAATTCGTCAGCGCGAGCAGGGTGATCCCGTTTCCGCCGATGTTCAGCTCGTCCCCGCTTACAAGAAAGGCGGTCTTTTTGTCCTTATAATGAAGCTCGCCGAGCAGGTAGCCGATCGCGCGGTCAATCGAGCGCAAAAGCTCCTCGTCCCGGGTCATGTCGTACTGGAGAACCATGTTCCAGATCGTTCCCGCGTGGCGGATAATGCTGTACCCGCCGATCTCCTCGTCGTTGATCGGGTAATAGCCGTAGAGAAATTTCCCGCTCGGATCGGTAAGACCGCTTAAATAACCCGAGGACAGGGTGGCAAGCTCCAGAAGCCCCTCGGGGTCGGTCGGAAAATCGCGCCGCCCCGTCGTATTCGCCGCGCCGTCCAGAAGCCGGCAGGCATGTCCGTCGGTGAAATATCCCCGCGTCTCAAACAGATAAAGCGTATCGGGAATTTTTTCAAGCTGCTTTTTCCCGTTTTCCCGGAAGTATGTATTGATCCTTTCAAGATCAAGCTCCCCCGTTTCATAGGAAACGAAGCCGCCGCTGTTGAGCTGGCTGTCGAGGAGCGCGCGCCCGAAGTAATCGTTAAACGCGATCCCTCTCCGGAACGATCCGCCCCGCTTTCCCGCCGTATATTTCTCGCGGAATTCGTCGTAGGAGATTTCCTCCGTCTCCGTCACCACGTCAAGCTTCAGCCATTTCGGATAGATTCCGGTCTCCTTCGCCTTCATCAGCACCTTATCGAGCGACGCGGAAAGCGAGTCCGTTTTCGCGTATACGGTGACCGCGCGGCTCGTTCCGTCGGAAACCGAGAGAAACGCGGCCGCGTCTCCGTTTTCGCCGATCGCTTCGGTTACGTCCCCGTCCCGTTCGAGAAGCCGCACAAGCTGCGCCATGCGCCGGTCGTACCGCTCCTCCGTTTTTGTCGCGGCGGACGCGGGAAGCGCAAATCCCGCCGCCGCGATAACGACCGCGAGAAAGAATGAAAATATTCTCTTTTTCACCATGATCCTTTTTCCTTTCTTTTCCGAGGAAGGGGATTTTGTCAAGCTAAGCCTTCCCCTTCTTTTCCTTTCGGGTCGGCTCCGCGTCAATCTCGCGGAACCCCCGTCCCAAAATCTCGTCTGCCGTCGCGGTAATGATGAACGCGCGGTCGTCGATTTCCTTGACGATCCGTTTCAGCTTCGCGTACTCGTTTTTCTGCACCGCGCAGCAGATCACGTTCTTGTCCGTGCCGGAATACACGCCCGTACCCTTTAAATAGGTCGCGCCGCGGGAAATATCGCCGACGATCGCCTCGCCGATCTCGTCGGCTTTTTCGGAAAAGATCAGGATCGCTTTTCCGCCGCGCCCGCCGTAGAGCAGGAGATCCATCACGCGCGAGCTTACGAAGATCGTAATGATCGCGTACAGACCCGATTCAAGATTTCCGTAGACAAGAATGGAGATCATAACCACAAAGGCGTCGGTGATCATCATGATCGTACCGAGACTAAGGTGCGGCTTTGCCTTCTGGATCAGCTTGTTGATAATATCGGTTCCGCCCGTCGTCCCATCGCGCAGGTACACGATCCCGAGCCCGCTCCCGATCAGAACGCCGCCGAATACCGCCGCGATCATGCGGTCGCCCTCATAGGCGGGGAACCGGACGCTCAACACGTCGGTGCAGACCGAGGTCACCGCGACCGCGATCAGCGTCCGAAGCATGAGCGGCTTCCCGAGCCGCAGAAAGCCCGCGATCACAAGCGGGATATTGATCAGACCGAAGATCAGACCGATCCCGAGCGTTCCGCCCGAGAGGTAACTGATGACGGTGGAAAGACCGCCGACGCCGCCCGGCGCAATATCGTTCGGCGCGGTGAAGCAGTTGATTCCCGCCGCGTAAACAACCGCGCCCAGCAGAATCAGAACAACGTCAATCAGTCTTTTTTTCATGAACAGACAAATCCTTTCCGCCGAGGTTCCCGCTCAAGCCGCTTTTTTCGAGGATCGCCGCAAAAAGCGCCTCAAGCCGCGCTTCCTCTCCGATCAGGCTTAAATAGCCGAATATCGCCTCGACCGCCGTCGCGCGGTGATACTCGGCGGGATTGCTCGACCGCGGTGCCTTCAGCCCCGTCGCGTTTCTCCCGCGCTTTAAAATATCGCTCTCCTCCTCGGATAAAAGCGGAAGAAGCGTTTCGTAAGCCGCCGCCTGAAACGAAGCGCGCACCCACTCGACCGAACGCTTATGAAGCTCGTTCGAGGGACGGCTCCCCTCCGATACAATTTTGCGCCGCACCATGCCCTCGTATACGCAGTCGCCGTAAAAAGCAAGCGTCGTCGGGCTGAGCGCTTTTGCCTGTGCTTTTGTCATTGCTTCCATGATGAACCAGCCTTTTCGGGATTTTCCCCCGTTATGCCTCCGTAGAAAAGGAACGAAAAAGACCGCTCCCCGGGGACACTGCATAAAAAGAAAAAGAGACATTTTATCTTACATAATCAAATTCAAAATCAAAAATGGAAACGGTATCCTTTTCCTCGATCCCCGCCGCCTCGAGCGCGTCGATAATCCCGCTCCCGCGGAGCACCCGCTGGAAATACTGAAGGCTTTCGTAATCCTCCATGTTCACGACGCTTAAAATCGGCGCGAGCCACGGCGCGTCCACGGTAAAGAAGTGCGCGTCCGCCTTCCTCACGGTAAAGGCGCGCTTCTCCTTTTCGATTTTGTCCAGCTCCTCGAGCGTGAGCGGCTCCGGCTCGTAGCGGAGCATCGGCGGAAGGGTCTCGAGCTTTTTCGCCGCCGCCGCGATAAGCTCCTTCGTCCCCCGCGTCGTCGCCGCCGAGATCACGAAAAACGGCAGTCCCTTTTCCTCCGCGTAAGCGCGGAGCCGTTCAATCTGCTCCTCGGAAGCAATATCCGCCTTGTTTGCCGCGAGAATCTGCGGGCGCTCGGCAAGCGCGGGGGAAAAATTACGAAGCTCCCGGTTGATCTTCTCGAAATCCTCGACCGCGTCCCGCCCCTCGCTCTCGGAAACGTCCACGACATGAACGATCAGGCGGCAGCGCTCCACGTGCCGCAGGAACGCGTGACCGAGCCCCGCGCCCTCGCTCGCCCCCTCGATCAGACCGGGAATATCCGCCATTACGAACGAGCTTTCCCCGTATTTCACCACGCCGAGCACGGGCGTGATCGTTGTAAAGTGATAATTCGCGATCTCGGGCTTCGCTGCGCTCACCACGCTGATCAGGCTCGATTTCCCGACGTTCGGGAAGCCGACCAGCCCCACGTCCGCGAGCAGCTTTAATTCAAGCGTTACGTCAAACTGCTCGCCGGGAAAGCCGGGCTTCGCGAAGCGCGGGATCTGGCGGGTCGGAGTCGCGAAATTCATGTTTCCCTTTCCGCCCTTTCCGCCGCGCGCGACGATCACCGGCTCATCCCCGGAAAGATCGGCTAAAATCCGTCCCGTCGCCGAATCGCGGACGAGCGTTCCGCGCGGTACGTCGATCACGGTATCGGGCGCGGACTTTCCCGAACTTCGCTTGGACGCGCCGGGATCGCCGTTCTTCGCGACATATTTCTTTTTATAGCGGAAATCGATCAGGGTCGAAAGGCTGTCCTTCGCACGGAACACGATGTCTCCGCCCTTTCCGCCGTTTCCGCCGTCGGGACCGCCCGCGTTCACGTATTTCTCGCGATGGAACGAGACCGCGCCGTTTCCGCCGTCTCCCGCCTTGACCGTAATTTTTACCACATCGACAAACATGATTTCGCCCCCCTTTCGGTTGATCCGTTCCGTCCTCCCGGAAAGAAAAAAGGCGGAAACCGCTTCCGCCTTTTCGATTTGTGCATAAATGCCCCTAAAAAGGCACGGCAATGCCATTCCTTATTCGGAAACGTAAACGCTGACCTGCTTGCGGTCTCTTCCGAGACGCTCAAACTTTACCGTTCCGTCCGCTACCGCGAATAAGGTATCGTCCGAACCTCTTTTTACGTTCTTACCGGGGTGAATGTGCGTTCCCCGCTGCTTTACGAGAATGTTCCCCGCGAGAACGAACTGTCCGTCCGCACGCTTTACGCCAAGGCGCTTCGACTCGCTGTCGCGTCCGTTCTTGGTCGAACCCATTCCCTTTTTATGCGCAAAATACTGTAAACCGAGCTTAATCATGATTCTCTTCCTTTCCGGGCTTTCGCCTCTTTTTCACTGATACGGATCGCCCCCGGGCTGTCCTTCGCGATTTCTTCAAGGTGCGCCTTAAACGAGGCGATCACCTGCCGCGCCGCGATCGAGGTCGCCCCCTCCGGCTTTTTCAACACGAAAAGGACTTTATTCTGTCCGACCTGCGCGTCCGCCTCGGAGAACAGGTAGTCCGTGATCGTATTGACCGTGAGCATGACCGCCGACGTGACCGCCGAGCATACGATGTCATGCCCGTACTCGCCCGCGCCCGCGTGCCCGCTGACCGAAAAGCCGACGTATCCGCCGCCGTAGCTTAAAAATTCCGCTTTAATCATTATGCGTTGATCGCGTCGATCTTTACCTTGCTGTACGGCTGTCTGTGACCCTTACAGCGCTTTTCGCCCTTCTTCGGCTTGTAGGTAAATACCGTGATCTTCTTCCCCTTGCCGTTCTTGATCAGGGTACCCTTCACCGTCGCGCCGCCGATAAACGGAGAACCCGCCGTAACGCTTCCGTCCCCGCCGATCAGTACGACCTTGTCGAAAACGACTTCGCCCTCGTCAACGCCGAGCTTTTCCACAAAGATCTCGTCGCCGACCTGTACCTGATACTGCTTTCCGCCTGTTTCAATAACCGCGTACATATCCTTTTTCCTCTTTTTCATAAGTCTCGCTGTGCTCCCGGGCGGCACCCCGGTACTAATTTTCTCCTAAAACCGTATGCAAAAATTAGTACGAAAATAAGCGCACTTAACACTGCCCGTCACATGCGGCTTTATTATTTTATCATGTCCGCCGCGCTTTGTCAATACTTTTTTTAAAAAAAGACGGTTTTACGGCTTATTTCTCCGAATTACGCGCCGAAAATCCGCGCCCGGTATTTCTCGAGCGCCTTTAAAAGCGCCAGCCCGAGAACGCCGCAGGACAGAACCTCCCCGACCCCGACCGTCAGCATTAGAAACGGAATCCCGTCCGGAACGCCGTAGGCGTAGGTCAGCACAAACGGAACGGTCAGCGTGTTCGCCAGGATCGGCGGGAGCGGCGCGAGCCATTTCGGGCGTTTCCGCAGCAGGTAAGTCACGACCGCGCCGAGCAGGGTCGCGAGGCTTCCGAATACGACGTCCCAGAGAACCGCGCCCGTCGTAAGGTTCGCGAGAACGCACCCGACGAACAGTCCCGGAATCGCCGCCGGCGTAAAATAGGGGAGGATCGTAAGCGCCTCCGAAAAGCGAAGCTGAATCGTCCCGCTGCTGAGTCCGAGCTGCGCCGCGAGGTGAGTCAGCGCGACGTAAAGCGCCGCGATCAGCGCCGCCTGTACCAGAAATAACGCCCTGCCGTTTCTGTTGGTGTTGGTGTTGGTGTTCTTGTTCATTTTCTTTTTTCTCCTTAGTTTTGATTTATGTGAGGTTTTCTGGGACTCACATAGTTTTGATTTACGTGAGGTTTTCTCCAACTCACGAAGGTGTGCCGCCGAAAATAACCGTTTACGGCATTATCGCCTTACCCCAGCGCCCTTTTCCCGATGTCCTTCCGGAAGTGTGCCTTTTCAAAGGTGACCCGTCCGGCGGCGCGGTACGCCTTTTCGAGCGCCGCGGGGAGATTTTCCGCCGCCGCCGTCACGCCGAGCACGCGCCCGCCCGCCGTGTAATAAGTACCGTTCTCACGCTTCGTTCCCGCGTGATAGATCACCGCCGAGCCGTCGGGAAGCTGTCCGTTTTGGTCCAGTCCCGCGATCGGATAGCCGCCCGCGTACTTTTCGGGATAGCCGCCGCTCGCGAGCACCACGCACGCGCAGGCTCCCGAATCCCACTCAATATCGAGCGCGCCGAGCCGCTCCTCGCGGATCGCGTCCATGATCTCGGTCAGATCGGTTTTCAGAAGCGGGAGAACGACCTGCGCCTCGGGGTCGCCGAAGCGGCAGTTGTATTCCACCACTCTCGCGCCGTCCGGCGTCAGCATTAAACCGAAGTAAAGGCAGCCCTTGAACGGTCTCCCCTCCTTCGCCATGGCGCGGATCGTCGGAAGGAAAATATTGTTCATGCACTCCTCCGCGATCACGGGCGTATAGAGCGGATTCGGCGCGATCGTCCCCATGCCGCCCGTGTTCAGCCCCTTGTCCCCGTCCAGCGCGCGCTTATGATCCATGGAGGAGACCATCGGCTTGACGGAAACGCCGTCGGTAAAGGCAAGCACCGTGACCTCGGGACCCGTCATAAATTCCTCGATCACGATCTCGCTGCCGCTCTTTCCGAATTTCCCGTCGATCAGCATGGAATTTACCGCCGCTTCGGCTTCCGCCTCGTCCGCCGCGATGATAACCCCCTTCCCGAGGGCTAAGCCGTCGCACTTGATGACGGCGGGATAGCGGTTCCGCTCCTTTAAATAGGCGACCGCCCTTTCCGCGTCGGTGAACGTCTCATACGCGGCGGTCGGGATCCCGTATTTTTTCATCAGCGCCTTGGAAAAGACCTTGCTTCCCTCGAGGATCGCCGCGTTCGCGCGCGGTCCGAAGGTCGCGAAGCCCGCTTCGTTCAGGCGATCCACCAGCCCCATGACAAGCGGATCGTCGGGCGCGACAAAAACATAATCGGGCTTTAACCGTTCCGCAAGCGCGAGAATCCCGTCCAGATCGGTCGCCTTTACGTCGAAGCATTCCGCGATCGCGGAGATTCCGCCGTTCCCGGGCGCGGCGTACAGCCTTCCGACCCGGGGCGATTTTTTGAGCGCGGTAAGGATTGCGTGCTCGCGCCCTCCGCCGCCTACCACTAAAATATCCATACGAAAGTTCTTCCTTTCTTTTTGTGAGATCTTAAAAGAAAATTTAAGAGAGAAAAAATATATTACGGGGGCGCTGCCCCTCGACCCCGCAAACCTTTTGAAAAAGGTTTGATCGAAAACTTTTATATTGCGTCAGCAAGATTCAAAAAAGAATAAGTTTCTGCGATTCAAAAAACTTGCAAAGCAAATCACAAATTATTTTCTCTGCTGCTTACTGCTTGAATTCCATCTTAAATATCCTCCAGTATCTCGTGCTGCGCCTTTTTCGGGAGCTTCCTTAAAACAAGGTTGTACCCGCGCTCGAACATATCCTTTACCACCTCGTAAGGCACCGTCCCCGTCAGCCTTACGCTGTTCCAGTGCTCCTTATTCATATAGTAGCCCTCGTTTATGTCCTCGTGCAGGCGGCGGATCGTCTCGTTATAATCGGGCTGCGCCTTGATGTTGAGGAGCGCGTCGTCCGTTCCGTCCGCGCAGATCGCGGCAAACATTTTCCCGCGGAGCATGAATCTCGTCCAGTTCCATTCGGGCTTATAGTCGCATTCCACGCCCCGCATACTCATCAGGTCGTCGACCAGCTTCGGGTAAATTTCGCTGCATTTCATCTTCGTTTTCCTCCGTCAGAGCCTGTCTGATAAAAAACTCTTATTTTCCTGTCTGTAAAAACTTTCCGAGCTTCTTGTCCTCAATGCGGATATGCGCGATCAGCACCGCGACCTGTCCGTTCAGCCTGACAAGATCGTCGAGCTTTGCGCCCGCCGCCGGAATCTGTCCCGCGATCTCCTTCAGCTTCCGCTTATAATCCTCGTGAAACGCGTGGTGCGCTTCATAGGCGGGATAGCCGGCGCTTTTCTGAAGCTGCTCCTCATGCGCGAAATGGCGATCGACATAATCCAGAAGAAATCGAACCGCCGGCGTAATCGACGTGATCCCGTCCCCCTTGCCGCAGGCGTCCGTCAGTCGGTTCACCGCAGCAAGCAGCTCACGGTGTTCGCTGTCAATGACCGCGTTCCCGGTTTCCAAATCCTTTGTTAATTCATATTTCATGTCTGAAGCTCCTTTCTTTTTATGCGGTAATGCTATCCGGCAAAAAGCTCCTCCGCCCGCGCCCGAACCCGCTTCGCCTCCTCGATCTCCGCGTATGCCTCCGCGCGGCAGACCGCCGTTTCCGCCGTTTTCAGGAGCGCGGCGTATTCCTTTTCCGCCGCCGCCTTGTCCTTTTTGTGCAAAAGCTCGACCGCGAACATCAGCCGCCTCGTGCTCGGAAGCTCCGGCACCTTCGCCAGATAATCGCGGAGCTTTTTATCGTACAGCGCGTTGATCTCCTCGGGCGCGGCTCCGTCCATAAGCTTAAAATACAACAGCTTTCCGCGCGCCTCATTTTTGAAAATCTCAAGCGTCTCCGCGCTTTCGGCGATCCTTTCGGAAACCGCCCGCGCGTCCGCGTAATCCCCGTTATAAAAGGAGAAATCCGCCCGATAGCTGAGGACGTTCGCTTCGGTCACGCGCGAAAGATCGGCACATTCGTAGCGCGTTACCCGCTCAACCAGTTCCCCGGGAAGCTCGCCGTAGGTCTTTACGCGGATCAGCGCCGCGTAAGCCTTCAAAAGCAGATAATTCGCCTCGCGGCTCCGCACGTTGTTTTTCAGCTCGATGATCATATAGCCGTCGTTCGTCATTCCCTTCATCTTCGCCGGGATCAGGTTGTTCGCTCCGAACGCAAAGCTTAAAGAAACGAACGCCCGCAGAATGCACGCCGCCGCGGAACCCGCGATCGGCAGGAAGCAGCAGAGTACCCCGCCGATCAGGAGGTTCATCAGTCCCCCGCCGAGATTGTACAGCCCGGACGGGCAATTCTCAAAGCCCCCGTCGGGCGGCTCGAGCAGGCATTGCCCCGCCGTCCCGGGAAGATTCGCGCGGCGAAGCAGGTACTTTCCCTCCCGCCGCACGAGCGTAAGGCTCCCGATCCGGAACGAAACGAAGCTCCACCCCGTCAGCAAGCCGCAGACGAGATGACCCGCTTCATGCAGAATCACCGAGAGAAGATAGAACAGCGCGACCGCGAAAAGCCCCGCGCCCAGCAGCAGAAGCGACAGCCCCGCCCCTGCCTCGGGCGCGGCAAGCTCGGAAAAACGTCCGACCTCGCTCCCTGCCAAAAGCATAAGGAAAAGCATGACGGCAAAATTCAGCACCGTTAGAACGCGGCTCATCGTCTTACTCATGGTTTCCCCTTAATGGTGGAACAGGCGGATCCCCGTAAACGCCATCACGATCCCGTACTTGTTGCAGACCTCGATCACGTTGTCGTCGCGGATCGAGCCGCCGGGCTGCGCGATGTAGCGAACGCCGCTCTTATGCGCGCGCTCAATATTGTCGCCGAAGGGGAAGAACGCGTCCGAGCCGAGCGAAACGCCCGTCATGGTATCGAGCCACGCCCGCTTTTCCTCCCGCGTAAAGACGGCGGGCTTTTCCTTGAAAATTTTCTGCCATTCGCCCTCCGCGAGAACGTCCATGTAATCCTCGCCGATGTAGAGGTCGATCGCGTTGTCGCGGTCGGCGCGGCGGATTTCGTCCACGAATTGCAGACCGAGCACCCGCGGCGACTGCCTTAAATACCAGTTATCCGCCTTCTGCCCCGCGAGACGGGTGCAGTGAATGCGCGACTGCTGCCCCGCGCCGATCCCGATCGCCTGTCCGCCGCAGGTGTACGCCACGGAGTTGGACTGGGTGTATTTTAAGGTGATGAGCGAGATCCCCAGGACGATCCTCGCGCTGTCGGGAAGCTCCTTCGCCTCGGTCA
>CAZKKZ010000052.1:0-13755 GCA_964553625.1 uncultured Ruminiclostridium sp. | reverse complement strand
ACTATAATTCGGTATTTTTTCGTAAAAGATCCGAAAGAGAGGACACGAAGCATGGCAAAAAAGAAATTTGACGGAATCTCGGCAGGGATCGTGATTTTAAATATCCTGATCGTCGGCGTAATTATTACGCTTTGCGTTTTGATTTACCTTTATATGAGCGGAAAACTTGAAGATACAAACGTCGCGAACCTCGGACAGCCCGCCGAATCGCAGTCCGCGATCACGACGACGCCCGTTTCAATGGTAACCTTCGATACAAGCACCACGACCGAACCGACCACGACCGCCCCCGAATCCCTTCCCGAGGAATCGGAGGAGACCACCTCCGACGACGCCATCACCGCCGTGGAGGCAGACCGCTATGACGCGGATTTCTATGCCAACGATCTTTTTATCGGCGACTCGATCTCGACCGGTCTGTTAAATTACGGCTTTCTGAACGCCGATCAGGTTTTCGCGGCGATCGGGCTGAATCCCGACTCGGCGCTTACCGAGGAGATCGACGGCGTGACAGCCGCGGAAAAGGCGGGGGCGCTGAAGCCGAAGCGGATCTATATCATGCTCGGCTCGAACGGGCTCGCGTATATGGGAAACACGTATATGACGCAGAAAATGCACGAGCTGGTAGACCTGCTCCGGGAAGCCTCACCCGACAGCTATATCTATATTCTCTCGATCCCGCCCGTCACGAAGGAGCATGAGAACGAGGGTCAGGAAACCATGGCGATGATCACGGGCTACAACAAGCTTCTGAAAGATCTCGCGGACGAGCTCGGCGTCGTTTATCTCAATCTGTGCGCCGAGCTTGAAAACAGCGCGGGCTATTTCTCCGACGCTTACGCGGAAGCGGACGGTATGCACTTCCTCAGCGCGGCATACAAAAAAATGCTGAGCTTTATTCAAAAATCAATCCAAGAATAATCGAAAGGACAAAAGTTTAAAAAATCTTCGATTTTTTAAACCCGTCGTTTGTGCCTCGGCAAATCCACTCGGCACAAACTTCCTCCATAGGAAAGGAATGGTCATAAAAATGAAAAAAACAATAATGGCAATCCTCGCCGCGGCAATGCTGCTTTCCCTCTCCGCCTGCGGAGGGGAAGCCGAAGCGGCTCCGAGCGGGACAAGCGAGGCGGCGCCCGCCGTATCGGAATTTACCGCTTCGGATGTCACGGCGGCGGTTCTGGAGGCTGTCCCGATCAGTTCGGCGGTCGAAAAAGGGATCGACGATCTTTCGGTCTACTTCCCCTCGCTTGATCCTGAAAGCGTCACGGAAGCGTCTTACTATATCTGCGGCTCGGGCGCTTATCCCGATGAGATCGCCGTACTGAAATTCGGCTCCGACGATCTCGCGGAAGCGGGACTGGAAGCCGTCAAGGAGCGTCTGGACAGTCAGTATGAGACCTATGAATCCTATACTCCGAAGGAGATGTATAAATTCGACGGCGCCGTCGCGGAAGCGCGCGGCAGCTATGTCGTATACCTGATTACGGCGGACAACAATGCCGCCAAGGAAGTCGTCGGGCAATATATCTCTTAAGAATTTTTAAAGGGAGGAACGCCGTCATGCCCGCCGAATGCCTCGTGATCGCCATAATTATCGCCGCCCTAAGCTTCAGCTTTTTTCACGCGAACCGGAAAAACTGGGGCTTTGCCGTAATGCCGCTCGCGGTAATCCCGCTGGTCGTCGGCGCGGTCATGTATATTATCACGACCTTCACGTCGATCTCGTACAGCTTTCTTCTCCCCATGGGGCTCATCCTCGGCTCGCTCACGGTATCTTGTATCTGGATCGGGATCAGCAGCGTCGTCCTCGTCAAGTCGAAAAAGCTCCGCGTCTCATATCTGCTGATTTCGGTCGGCTTTTGTACCGCGCTGTCCTTTATCCTGATGATCCGATATTACGGAGAGATCGCGGTTTCGTAGACAAAGTCTCCTTTCTGTGAAAAATGTCAAAAATCCCAAAAATCGGTTGACAAAATTTTCGTTTAATGATATACTTTCATAGATGACGGCAAAGTAAGCATTTGCGCTCCCCTACTTCTGTAAAGGACTGTATCACTATGATTCATGTAACGAAAGAAAAATGTGTCGGCTGTAACGCGTGTATTCGTGTTTGCCCGGTTTCAAACGCGAACCATAACGACGGAAGCGTCGTTACGGTCAATCCCGACGAATGTATCCAGTGCGGCGAATGCATCAGGGCGTGCAGCCACGGCGCGCGGTACTATGACGACGATTTTGATCTCGTCATGAAGCTTCTGAAAACGCAGAACAAGGTGTCCTTTGTTGTCGCGCCCGCCATTAAGACCGCGATGGACGGACGGTGGCGCCATGTTCTGAAATGGCTCAAGGAGCAGGGCGCGCACGAGATTTTCGACGGCGCGTTCGGCGCGGACATCTGCACGTATATGCACGTCGAATACCTGAAGCAAAATCCGGGCGCGAAGATCATCTCACAGCCCTGCGCCGCGATTGTGAATTACGCCGAAAAACATAAGCCGAAGCTTCTCCCGAAGCTTTCCCCGGTTCAATCTCCGCTGATGTGCACGGCGGTTTATATCCGGAAATACCTACATAACAACGATATTCTGGTCGGGCTTACCCCCTGTATCGCAAAGGGCACCGAGTTCGTCAACACCGGGATCATCAAATACAACATCACCTTCAAGCGGCTTTCGGAATACCTTTCCGAGCAGAAAATCAGCCTGCCTACCGGGCGAAGCGACTTTGAATTCTCCGCCGTGCGCGGCTTTGACGGCGCGTTTTACCCGATCCCGGGCGGTTTAAAGGAATGTCTTCACGCTTACGACCCCGATCTGCCGGTTACGACGAGCGAGGGAGTTCATAAAGTTTACGACGATCTCGGCGACTATCTCGAGGCTCCCGAACGCAACCGTCCCGTCGTATACGATGTTCTTTCCTGTGAATTCGGCTGTAATTCGGGCGCGGGCGCGAAGGACGGCTTTAACAATTTCAGCGCCAACGACGTTATGCAGAACGCGCGGAAATGGGCGGTAAGACAAAAAGGAACGAACCGCTTCCATAAAAAAATTTTTAAAACGCTTCGCCTTGAAGACTTTTTGCGGACTTATACGGATCGCTGTCACGACGTCGAGCCGACCGAACAGGAGCTTGACGAGGTATTCAAGCAGATGGGCAAGTTTACCGAAGCGGAGCGCACCATGGACTGCCACGCCTGCGGATTTAAAAACTGCCGCAGCATGGCGCTCACGATCTTCCAAGGGAATAATTCCCCCACAAACTGTGTAGAGCACGAAAAGAAGGTCATGAAGGAAATGCAGCTTCGGATTGAGGAGCAGAGCCGAAGCCTGCGTGATTCGGTTGAGCAGATCCGCACCTCTCTCGCGACTCTTACCGATCGGCTTCAGCCGATCTCGGAGCAGACGGTTGAAAACACGGAGAAAAACGCGGGCATCAAATCGGATATGCAGTCGCTTGACGCGGATATGCTCAGTATTCACAGACGCGCGTCTACCATCTCAAGCGACGTTTCGCAGATCAGCGTCGGGATCGACGAATATACAAAGATCCTGAAGCAGATCAAGGACATTTCCGACCAGACGAATATTCTCGCCATTAACGCCTCTATCGAAGCGGCGCGCGCGGGCGAGCAGGGAGCGGGCTTCGCGGTCGTCGCGGACGAGGTAAGACGGCTCGCGGTAAACTCCGCCGATACGGTTCTCGAGGCGGAGGAGCAGACAAACGCCATGCTCTCGCATATTCAGGAGATCACCGCCGCTACGGATATGATCATGCAGGAGGTCGGGAATACGCAAACCGGCGTAGAACGCACAAACGAAGCGGTCAACGCGCTGGAAGCAAGCTCTCAGATGATCAGCAGCAGCGTAACCGACGTAACCGAGATTATCAAGGAGCTTCACCATATTGCCGAGGGTCTTGTCTTAACCGATTAAATCAGATAAAAAAACAGGAACGGGACGTCCGTTCCTGTTTTTTATCGTTTTGACGATCTGGGTCTCCTTTACACTTTATAAAATCCCGCGAAGCAGGGCGGAACCGTGATCTTTCCATTTTCGACCCGAATCTCTCCGCCGAACGAATACAGCGCCTCCCCGGGCAGGAAATTGCACACAAAGGAAACCTCCCGATCCGCGGGGTTCAGGATCACGAGTATTTTTTCCTCCCCTGCGCTTCGCAGATAGGCAAGCGGATACATATTCTTTTCGGCATACAGGAATTCGATCTCCCCCCTGCTCCGTAAAGCGGCGTGGGACTGCCGAACGGCGATCAGCCGCTTAATCTCATGGTACAGGGAGCCTTCGTCGGACATCTGCGCCTTTACCGTAGGACGGTCGGGACTGCCGTCCTGCTTGATATAAAGCTTTTCGGCGGGCGCGGCGCTAAATCCCGCGTTGGTGGTATCGTCCCACTGCATGGGAGAGCGGGAACCCGTTCTGCTGTAGCCGCCCTCTACCGAAGCAAGATTTTCCACATACCGCATACCGATCTCGTCGCCGTAATAAATAAACGGCGCGCCGGGCATGGACAGCAGAAACGCGAACGCGATCTTCAGATGATCGCCCTCGATCCCGCGGGCAAGCCGATCCATATCGTGATTCCCCGAGGGGATACAGATCAGTCCCTTCTTCTCGGACTTTTCGTAATTCTCGACGTATTTTTTCACAAATTCGGAAATATCGCCCTTTCCGCGACCCGAGAAAAACGGTTCGGGACAGCGGAACAGATCGTTATAATGCGACGGACCGAAGTGCAGCAGGAAATCCATGTGGAAGCCTCCCTGTAAGGATTTGTCCGGCTCGCCCCACTCGGAAACCATCGCCGCCTGCGGGAATTCCCGATCGAGAAATTCACGGACATTCTGCCAAAGCCGGATCGTTCCCTTTCCGTCCTCGTCGTGCTTGACGAGAGAGCCCGCCATATCCACGCGGAAGCCGTCGCAGCCCATTCCGAGCCAGAAGCGCATGATGTTTTTCAATTCCTCGAGCGTCGCCCTCGCGCCCTCGCTGTCCATAGACTGCTGCCATTTTTTATCGGGATCGGGCTTATAAAACCCGTAATTCAGCGCGGGCTGGTGGGAGAAAAAGTTGACCGCGCAGGAGCCGTCTCTTTCGGAAATGCCGCGGATACAGCCCATGCCCTGCGGCTCCTCCCAAATGCTGTCCGTCCAGACGTAGCGGTCGGTATAAGCGTTCTTTTCCGCCTTCATGGATTCCTTGAACCATTTGTGCTCCACGGAGGTATGCCCCGGTACAAGATCGAGCAGAATGTGCATACCGCGCCGATGAACCTCGTCGAAAAGCCGCTTCAGATCCTCGTTCGTCCCGTATCGGGACGCGGCGGAATAATAGTCGGAAACGTCATAGCCCGCGTCTCCGAACGGCGACTCGAAGCAGGGATTCAGCCAGACCGCGTTGCAGCCAAGCCCCTTGATGTAATCGAGCTTTCCGATGATTCCGTTAAAATCTACGATCCCGTCGCCGTTGCTGTCGCAGAAGGACTGGGGGTAGATCTCGTAAAAAATCGCGTTGTCGAGCCACACGGGCTGTTTTGAAATACTCATAACCATGATCCTTTCTCGGTAAAATGGGTTTGATGCTTGAAAAACATCTCTCTGTATGATATAATACTATAAATCAAAGCAAAAATCAAGTGAAATTTATAAGGAAACGCTATGGCGTTTCTATTGAAAATGTAACGGCTTTTATGTATAATTACTACCGGGATAAATCGGAATTTAACGGAGAGTTTTTATGAAAAAGAAGATTATAACGATTCAGCATCCTCAATCCGAACAGCACGTTAATCGTATGATTGGCTCATGGGAAAACTGGAATTTGACAGGAATTGGCATTGCGCAGGCACATAATATAGGAAAACACCTTGCTGCAGAAATCGGTGATGATAAATATCACATATATTCCTCGGACTTATTGAGAACAAAACATACGGCTGAAATCGTTTCAAGCTATTTGAATACATCACCAATCTATGATAACCGAATAAGAGAGTTTTATTTAGGAGAGGCAGTCGGACAGTCAAAAGAATGGGCAAAAAATAATTTATTCTGCCCTGTGTGGACGGATACGATTGATTGGGCTGATACTGCGGACGGTCAAGTATTTAGAGGTGCAGAAACAAGACGAGAAGTTTGGCATAGAGTTTCTCAGTTTTTCGATATGGTGATTGCTCAATCTTCTGACAATTTTATTATAGTTTCTCATAGCGGAACTTTAAGCATATTATTTGCAATTTGGTTAGGCATGGATATGGAGTTGTTGGACAAATGCACATTTTGGGGTAAATCTGGCGGTGTTTCTTTTTTGAGTGAAGACAACAATGGACATCGTATTATATCAAGATTGAGTGATATGTCCTATATCAAAGAGTAAAATCCGATTTATGCGAGGAATCGAAGATTAACAATAAGCCCCGAAGCAGTTACCGATAATTGCTTCGGGGCTTAAACTTCCTTATGGGTATCGAACTAACCGTTCGGGGAATTCGTCTGTCCGCGCAAAAATTCCTTTACTTTTTCATCAGTCCCGCGCCGGCATGACGGTTCTCCTGCCGCTCCCGCATTCTCAGCCAGCTGATAAAGCCGTAAATATCGTTGATTAAAAACAGGATAAAACAGATCACCACCGACAGGTAGGATCGGTCGGAAGCTGCCGCCATTGCCCATAAAACAATCAGCACAAGATCGTTCGCGGCGTAGCCGACCGCGTAAAACGCGCTTCTCCGAAACGTCAGATAAACCGCCAGAAAGCTTGTCGTCACGGACAGCGTACTCGGAACCAGATTCGACGTATGAAAGGCGGCTAAAATAAAATAAAAAAGAACCGTCACAGCCGCCGCCAGCAGTATCGCGAATATGATCTCCTTAAATCTCAGGCGCTCTACCTTTACCTCCGCCCGATTTCCGTCGTACGGATTTTTCAGCCACGAGATCAGCGCAAAAAGCGCCATCGGCGCCGTCATTCCCAGATAAGTGATCATTTCTCCGTAATAAGCGAAGGTAAACGAAATAATCCCGTACAATACGCTGAATACGATCATCAGGAGCTGACCGAAGGGATTCCCTTTCGCGTTAAAGATCAGCGACGTCACCCCGACCAGCGACGCGGCAAGCGTCAGAAAATTTTCACGGTCAAATATGAAAAAGGCTATGGCAATACTCGCAAGCGACGCCCCCCCTAACGCGATTTCGCCCTTTGAGAAATAGCCGGCGCGCCGCACCGTGTTTTTTTAAACGCATAATAAGCACCTCCAACAAGAGCAAAAAAGCATTCGTTTCCGTATCTTCAAAGACCTAATGATACGGTACGAATGCTTTCGTTTTCTACCCGGTGGCAGTTGAATTATTTTTATTCAGTATAGCATACCCTTCGGAAATTGTCAAGCGCTTACCGCCCTTTCAATTCCCTTCCCGGCTTATTTTATTTCCGTCTGCGCTTCGCCGCCGCTGCTATAGCCGCAGCCGCCGCGAACGGCATAAGCGATACCGCGGCGCCCGTTGACGGGTTGCTGTCCCGTTCGCCCGTATCGCCCCCGCTTGAAGCGGAATCCTCGCCGCCCGAGAGCGCATTGCCGTCACCGCTCGGCGCGGTATCGGAATCGCCGCTCGGCGCGGTATCGGAATTGTCGCTCGACGCGGTATCGGAATCGACGCTCGGCGCGGTGTCGGAATCGTCGTCCTCCGCCGTCTCGGTTTCGCCGACCACAATCAGATAATCGGACGCGTGAGTAAACTTGAGCCGCGCCGTACCGTCGGCGGATATTTCGCTTTCGCACATAAGCTCGAGCGCGCCGCCGTTGTAATAATACAAAGCCGCTTTCAGCCCCGCGTTATCGCTGCCGAGATTGATCGACAGCACCGCCGTAAAGCCGAACTCCCCGTTATGCGCCAAGCTGATCTGAATACCGTAACGCTCGCCCGTAATATTGTTGATAACGTCAACGGGAATGTTTTCGGTATCCGCCTTGACGGAAAAGTCTATGTCGGGCGTTTTGCCGGAGGTGATATTCCTGCCGCTGACGCTCCATGTAATACCGCCGCCCAGATCGAAAACAACGGTCACATCTTTGCCCTTTAACGTATTGAATATGTTTCCCGGGACAACCGCCGCGCCGTTCATATCAACGGTAATCGTGCCGCCCTCGGCTGCATTTTCCACTTCCGATTTTATTACGATCCAGCCGTTCTTGCCGTTTTCGTCCTTGATAAACGGTACCTTATTATCGGGGCGCGAGGGCGTTTCCGGTTCGTCGGACTGATCGGCGGTCGTCGAATTGGACGGCGTTACGGGCTTGGTCGGATTCGTGGGTCGGGTCGGATTTGTAGGTCCGATCGGAACCCCGGAACCGCCGCCGAGCGCGGGAATTATTTCGGTTTTGATCACATTTCCGCAGACCGTACACTGAAATGTTTTCACGCCCGCTTCGGTTTCGGTGGGCTGCTTTGTGACTGTGCCGCCATCGGGAGTATGCGCCGCAAGCGCGCCGTACTCCTTATGGCAAATTTCGCAGACCGCCTTTTGCGTACAAGTCGCCGTACCGCCGATGTGTTCGTGATCGGATTGAATTTCTTGACAGCGGGTGCATTTGCCGTCTGCATAATTATGCCCCAACGCGGCGATTCCCGTATCGGCAACGCCTGTCCTGCCCTCGCTGTCGCCGAAAATTTTATGGCACTTCGAGCAAGTCCAGTATTCAATATTTCCCGCTTCCGTACAGGTCGGCTCCTTGCGTTCCGTATGCGTCATAGTATGCGCCGCAGGAATTACCGTATCCGTAATTTCGGTTGTCCCATTTTCATCACCGAAAATTTTATCGCACACCGAGCAAGTCCAGTATTCAATATTCCCCGCTTCCGTACAGGTCGGCTCTTTGCGTTCCGTATGCGTCATAGTATGACCCGCCGCGGGAATTGCCGTATCCGTAATTTCGGTTGTCCCGTTTTCATCGCCGAAAAATTTATCGCATGCCGAGCAAGTCCAGTATGCAATATTTCCGACCTCTGTACAAGTCGGGTTTTTGGCTTCGGTCTTTGTAAGAGTATGCGCCGCTAAATCGCCGTACCCATTACCGCATATATCGCAGACCGCTTTTTTAGTACAGCTTGCCGTGCCGCCCTTGTGAGTATGACCATTTTCGGACACATTATCACGAATGTCTTCGGCAACCTCCGTGACTTCTTTTCCGCCTATTGTGTCCGGAATTTCAATCGGGTCTTTTCCGTCGGGGAGAATAATTTCCGTAATTGTCACTTCGCCGTTATTGTCCGCATACTCAACCTGTGTCGCCGTATCGGGAATAGAAGCACCGCTGACGTCTAACCCACTTGGGTATATGATATTGTCAAGGCTTGAACAACCCTCAAACACATTATTATCAATCGATGTAACGCTATCGGGTATTACTATTGATGTAAGGCTTGAACAATCCTTAAGCGCTTCTTCGCCAATAGACGCAACATTGTCGGGTATAATTATTGATGTGAGACCCGAACAGCCCTCAAATGCAGAACTCCCTATTGACGTTACGTTATTAGGAATTACTATTGATGTAAGACCTGAACATCCCTGAAATGCGCAGCCCCCTATTGACGTTACGCTATCCGGTATATCTATGCTTGTTAAGCCTTTGCAATCCATAAATGCGCTCCAATTTATGGATTCTACACCGTTCGGAATCTTTATGCTTTCTAAACTTCTGCAGCCCACAAATGCGAAATTTGCTATTGACGTGACACTGTCCGGTATCTCTATGCTTGCTAAGTCTAAACAATCCCAAAATGCCATAAGTCCTATTGACGTTACTCCGTCCGGTATCTTTATGCTTTCTAATTTATAACAGCTGGTAAATGCCTGACTCCCTATCGATTGCACGCTGTCCGGTATTTCTATTGACACAAGGGCTGTGCAACCGCTGAATGCAGAATTGCCAATAGAGGTAACATCCTCTTGTATCTCAACGCTTTGAACAAGTTTTTTGTCACACGAGCTTCTCCAAGCGGTTGTACCGTCATTGGTGGTTATGGTCAGCGCCCCCGTTGTTTCATCAAACAACCAGCCGGTACCGCTTAGCTCCGCGCCGGCGGTAATTCCGGCGGCGGCCGTAAACATCATCGTCATAGCCGCCGTCAGCAGGATACATATGTATCTTCTCAGCTTTTTTAACATAAAAACCTCCTAAAAAATTTTTAACGAAAATCAAGCAGCTGTTTTACAGCATACTATGTCATTATACATATTTAAATTTGTAAAATCAAGCGTTTTGGCAGGATCGTCAATTTTTTGGCAGGAACGTCAGCTTAAATAACCCGTTTTTTGACTTTTCGGTTTGAAAAATGAAAAAAAGTATGCTATAATATACTCGGCGCATTGCAAGCTGTTCGGCTTACAATGGAGGGCGGTATAAAAACGGGGTGATAAGCATGAAGATCGCGTTGGTGGACGACGAACAGATATATCTTGACGAAATGGCGGGAATCTGCCGCGAATTTGCCGCGGAAAACCGCCTTAAAATCGAGCTTTCCGAATATTCGGACGGCGCCGGCTTTTTATGCTCCGAGGAAGATTTTTCGGTCGTTTTCATGGACATCTACATGAACGGCTCGGACGGCGTTCAAACGGCTCGGAGGCTGCGCGAGCGCGACAGCTCCTGCATTTTAATATTCATGACGACAAGCGCGGAGCATATGCCCGAAGCCTTTTCCTGCCACGCCTTCGAGTATATCGTAAAGCCATTTTCGCCGCGGCGCGTCAAAGAGGTGCTGAGCGACGCGCTGAAAATGTTACCCTCGCGGGCGGAGTATATCGAGCTTTACAGCGACCGAAAAACCGTTCGCGCGGCGCTCGGCGAGATCGTTTCCGCGGTCACCGACGCGCATTATCTTGACATAGGGCTTGCGGACGGAACGTCGCTGCGCTGCCGTATGACCATAGGGCGGTTTTCCGAGCAAACGAACGGGGACGAGCGGTTTATTCTCATCAATAAAGGAATCATCGTGAACGCCGACTACATAACGGATTTCGAGAACAGCTGCTGCGTTCTGGAGAACGGTGCGCGCTTCCCGATCCGCGTCCGCGACCGCCTTAAGATCGAGCAGACGGTGAGGGATTACAATTTTAACAAGATACGAAAAAAACAGCGGTACGGCGGATAGGAGGAGCTATGTTTACGAAAGAATGGCTGAGTATGCTGCTGCAATTTCTTATCCTCGTTCCCGGAGCGCTGTCCTGCTACCTGCCCGTAAAAAACCGAATGAGGTTTTCCGAGGGAAAAACGCTCGCCCTGTGCTGTTCGGCAGCGGTATTGTTCTCATTCGCCGCCACAAGCGCCGTAACGGTTTGGAACATCGAGCCGAACGCTGTCGGAATTCCCATTCTGGTGATATCCTTTTTTCTTTACAGACGGACAATAACGCTCGATCTGCCGCGTTCGCTCGCGATCTATGTGGGAGTCTGCACGATAGAGACGTTTCCGGTACAGTTCGGGACGATCGCCGATATGTACTTTAAATCCGAGGCGGAGGGTATGACGCTGCAGGGCTGCGTTGTTCTGCTGG
Source organism: uncultured Ruminiclostridium sp. (assembly GCA_964553625.1). Taxonomy (GTDB): domain Bacteria; phylum Bacillota; class Clostridia; order Oscillospirales; family Ruminococcaceae; genus Ruminiclostridium_E. Next base: position 2,183 of record CAZKKZ010000052.1, on the reverse strand, counting down.
GGTGTTCCTGCCTTATGCTGGCAGCGTTTGTCCGCCCCGCGCGCGAACGGTTCTCAAGGGCGGTGGAGGAGCTTGATATGCCGAAGCTCTGGTATTCGACAACAGTGGTTTCGGCGGTATTTCTGGTTTATAATATTCTGGTTACGCCCGTTTCTTATGATGTCGTGCGCGACAGCAGGCTGAGGTTTTTATTCCCGATGTTCGAGGTGTGCGCTCTGGCGCTGCTGATAACGGTGTATGTGATGTTTTACGGCATTGTGACGGCGAACATAGAGCGCGAGAAGCTTGAAAAGCGTTCGCAGCTCCTTGAAATGCAGTCGCACCAATTCCGCGAGCTGCAGGAGTATATGCGGCAGACGGCGCGGCTGAGGCACGATTTCAAGCACTCCGTTCATCTGCTTTCAACGCTTGCCGACAACGGTGATCTTGAAAGTATCCGCGCGCATCTTTCCGAATATGACCGGCGGCTTTCCGAGAACGTTTCCGTCAGCTACTGCTCAAACGCCGCGCTGAACGCTCTGTTTGGCTATTATCACGAAATGGCGGATTCCAAGGGAATCAGAACGGACTGGAAGATCGGGCTGCCCGAGACGCTGACCGTTTCCGAGCTGGACATGGCGGCGCTTTTCGGAAACATCATGGAAAACGCGATCTCCGCCTGCGCCGCGCTCCCCGAGGAGGAACGGTACTTCAATCTGACCGCGGAGATCCGTTACGGGAACACTCTTTATGTGGTTTCCACCAACAGCTTCGACGGAACGGTAAGAAAAGGCAAGGACGGCTATCGTTCCACCAAGCACAGCGGGCGCGGTACGGGACTGATCTCCATCGCTGCCGTCGCCGAAAAGTACGGCGGCTCGGCGCAGTTTCGCAACAGCGGCAAAGAATTTTATGTGGACGCTGTAATGAAAATGCAAGGAAACGGGGCGGAATGATAATAAAAAGCGAGGAGCTTTTCACTCTCACCGCAGATTTTTCTTTCCCCGGGCGAACCGCCTGCCCTAAACCGACTTCTCCCCTTCCTCAAACGCCGCCCGCAGCTTTTCAAGCGCTCTTTTTTCGATTCTCGAAACATACGAACGGGAAATCCCGAGAATTTTCGCCACCTCCCGCTGCGCAAGCGGGAGGGAAACCGTTCCGTCCGCCGCCATAAGCCCGTACCGCCGTGAAATAATGACACGCTCGCGATCATCGAGCACGCTGTTTACATAACGGTACAGCTTTTCCATGTTCATTTTCAGATCGACTTCCTCATCGACGCAGACGTCGTCCTTAAAAATGTCGGCGATCGTGATCTCGTTCCCGTTTTTATCCGTGTCGATCGGCTCGTTCATATACACCTCGCTGCTTTGGCGCTTTGTCTTTCGGAAGTACATTTTGATCTGATTCTGGATACAAGTGCTTGCATAGGTCGAAAAGCTGATCGCTTTTTCGGGGTTAAAGGTCTCCGCCGCCTTGATCAGTCCGATTGTTCCGATCGAAACGAGGTCCTCTTGCTCCTTGGAATCCCCGTAATGCTTGTTTACGATATACGCCACAAGACGAAGATTGTGCTCGATCAGGCGGTTTCTCGCCCCCTCGTCCCCCTCGGAGACCCGCTTCAGGCACTCCTGCTCCTCCTTTTTCGTAAGCTGCCGCGGATAACTCCCGCCCTCGAGACGAAGCGCAAAAAACAGCAGGTTTCGGATCGCGGTCTGAAACACTTCAAGCATAGAACGATCTCCCTCTTTTCCGGACGGCGCAGCTTCGCCGCCCTTGTTCATGATGTATTGAAATTTTATGAAGAACGGCTTGGGCAGTATTCAAAAAATCTTGTTGTGTTACAATATGAACAAAAAAGGCGGCAATCCTTGATTTTGTAGGGATTGCCGTTATTTTTGTTACTAATTTGTTATTAGTTCAATGTTCGATTTGAGTTCTTCTACATTTTTGTGGATGTACACCCGTTCGACCGTTCCCTTCGATTTATGCCCCATGATCCGATCAATGCATACCTTGTTTGCCCTGGCTGAATCAAGACGGCTTCTGAATGTGTGGCGGCACTCATGCGGGGTATGCTGCATTTCCAGCTTCCCCATGATTTCAGCCCACCAAACCCTATATTGGGTTTGGTTCAGTTTCTTCCCGTTAGGCGAATGTACTTAATCGCCTTGAATTTTTGCATAGAAAAACACTCCTTTCAG
>CAZKKZ010000051.1:0-13790 GCA_964553625.1 uncultured Ruminiclostridium sp. | reverse complement strand
GCGTGGAAATCCTAATCCGGTTAGCCGATGTTTTGAAATGCTCGCTTGACGAGCTTTGTGAAAGAGAGGAAACGTTATGTCATTAGAAGCAAAAAAGGAAATCCTGATCGGGTACTTCCGCGCTCACGGTGGGATCCCCAAAGGCGCGGTCACGGTCGACAGCGACACCGCCACGGTCGGAAATATTTTTGTCAACGGCACATGGATCGGGACGTTCGATTACGAGGATCAGCGCTTCGTAACCGAAGCCGAATAGCCGAAACCGCCGAGGGCTTTGCCCGGAGCGGTCTGCGGGAGCTGACCTACCCGCACCGATGAGGCAGGTCGGAAAGGAAGTGATCACATGACCGATCGGGAAATCGCGTCGATTTACTTGGAGATATGCGGCAACCTCGCCGACAACGTCCGGCACATGAACGCTCTGATTTTGGATAAAAAAATAGAGCCCGCGTTAAAGGTTAAGCTGCTAGCCACATCAATAACCGCTTTAACGGAGGTAAAGGACACATATCAAGAATTACTCGACGTGCTCTCAACCAAAGGCTCTGATTTTAGTATATCAGAGTAAACGTATTTTGTCAAGACAGGAAGTGATAATTTTTGCAAAATTATTGTACAACTTCACAGCTTGCCGAGCTGCGGGGATGTTCGGTTCGGCACATACAGCAGCAAATTGATGTTCATAAAATTGTCGCCGTTCCTACTACAGAAAATGCAAAAAACAATTGGAAGGAATACTTAATTCCGTTTACCGAGCTTACCGATCACGAGCGGTGGATCCTTCAGAACCAACAGGCTTCGGAGGCGGGAATGCCGCCGATCCCGAAGCCAAAGGTAAAGAAACCCGCCGTTCGGAAAACCCTGTGTGAATTCTCCGATCGGCAGCGCGAGGAGATCGCGCTTTGGAAGTCTATCCTGCATGACTGGCAGCTCTATCGCCAAGCGGCACTCTCAAAGTCCGATGCCGATCGGCATTTCTGCGAAAAAGTATCGCTGGCTCATCCCGGGATCGCCGTCAGTCCGACGATCCTTTATCGCAAGCTCCGCGCCTTGCAGTCGGACGATCTCGCGGGTCTGATCGACGGGCGCGGCGGAAGCAATCGGGGGAAACGATCGACGCCGAAAGTCCTTCAGGACGGCTTCATGTATTTCTACCTCGACGATCGGCGGCTTCCGATCGCCCGGTGCTACGAGCTGATGAAGGAATGGGCGGCGGAATTTTACCCCGAGCTTTGTTCGGAGATTCCCTCGGAGCGAACCTTCCGCCGCTTGGCGGAGGATCTGCCCGAAGCGGTAAACGCATACTTCCGATATGGCGAAAAGGCGCTCAAGGATAAGTACATACCATATATCGAGCGGCTGTATGAGGAGATCGAAGCAAACGACGTGTGGATCGCGGACAACCACACCTTCGACTTTATCACGATCGGCGCGGGCGGAAAACAGCACCGGATGTACTTGACCGCATTTACCGACGCGAAATCGGGCGTGATGGTCGGCTGGAACCTGACGGACAATCCGTCCTCGCAGTCCACGCTGTTGGCGCTCCGGCACGCAATGCTCCGATTCGGGGTACCTAAATCCATATACGTGGATAACGGCTCGGAATTTTTAACGCACGACATCGGCGGGCGCGGTCACCGAAAAAAAGCAAACTGGAACAAGCTCGAGCTTCCGCCGACCATTTTAGACGGAATGGGGATCGAAATGCACAACGCCGGGGTTCGCAACGCTAAGGCGAAGCCGATCGAGCGCACCTTTGATACCGTAAAGAATCACATTTCCCGCGTTATCGAGACCTTCTGCGGCGGTACAGTTCTCGAACGCCCCGAAAGCCTGAAGTGGAAGCTGAAGAATGGGATCGTACCCGAGGATCAGCAGATCATGGATATTTTCGAGTCCCTGATCGACAACGATTATAACGTTGATTTATACGGCGGAAAGGAACGCCGCTATCAGTGCAAGACCCGCATTGAGGTTTGGAATGAATCCATTCGGCGCACCGAATTTCGTTACGCGATGGAAGAGGATCTGGACATTCTTCTGGCGCGGACGTCGCGGATCCAGAAGATCTCCCGAAACGGCGTATATATCAATTTTGCGGGAGAAAAGCTTTACTACCGCGCGGAAGACACGGTGCTGCATATCGGCGAGGAGGTCTATGTCCGGTTCGATCCTTCCGACATTCGAACGGTTCGGGTCTACGACGCGAAAACGGACGTCTATCGGTTTACTTGGCAGTTGGGCGAAGATCTGTTGATCCCATATCTCACCGACGATCGTGAAGCGATCGCGAACGCCGAAAAGGCTCGCCGCCGCTCCGAAAAGATGGTAAAAGAATACGGAAAGGGACTGACCAGCAGTCTGAGCGCCGAGCAAAAAATCGACTTTGTAACCGCAGCGCTTAATAAGTCGGAACGCGGAAGGAAAGATTTTCATATTGATCTCCCGCCGACCTTTACGCCTGTCATTTCAGACAAGTTAAAGGAAGAAAATCCCGAGCTTGAAAACATTGAAAAGATAACGATCGATCTCGATCTCATGAACGATAACGCACTCAAAAGGAAAGGACGATGAAAATGCAATACAGTAAAAATGAATTGCTCGAAAAGTTTGACGCGCTTGCCGCCGAGCTGGGGAGCGCGAACAAAGCCGCCGCCGCGACGGGCGTTTCCGCCTCGATCATTTCCCAGCTCCGCAAGGATCAGTACAAGGGCGACACCGAAAAGCAGTACGAGATCCTCGCGAAGTATTTCGAGGTCAAGGAAGCGGCGGCTGCGGCGTACAGCGAGGTCGCCTACGCGCCGATCAGCACCAGCAAAAAGGTGTACTCCACCATTCGGAGCTGTCACATCAAAGGCGGTTTCTCGATCATCACAGGCGACGCCGGGATCGGGAAAACCAAAGCGATTCAGAAGTACGCCGCCGACAACGCGGAAAACACCGTCGTGATCACCGCGAATCCCTGTCAGAAATCCGCGAAGGCGGTGCTGAAACTGCTTGCCCTAAAGCTGAATATTCCGCTGAATTTGCCGACGGACGATCTTTGGTTTTCGATCGTCGGAAAGCTCCATGACGGCATGGTTCTGATTGTGGACGAAGCGCAGCTCCTGACCTTTCAGGCGATCGAGACCCTGCGGAGCATCGCGGACTATTTCGACGGGAACGGGCAGACCCTCGGCGTGGCGCTGATCGGGAATAACGGGATCCGGGAGCGCGTCGAGGGAAAAACGCGGGAAGTTTACCGTCAGGTCAATAACCGCACATGGCAAAGACCGTTCCTTCAGACTGCCGATGTAAAGCTTGAGGATATTCGGCTGCTGTTTCCCACGCTCCCCGCCGAATCCGCCGAGATCCGATTTTTGCACAAAATCGCACAGTCCGCCGAGGGAGTACGCGGCGCGGTGCGGCTGTTCGGGAACGCCGTTGACAATGAAAATTACAATCTCGATGGCTTGGCGGCTATGGCAAAATCCATGCGGATCAACCTTCGGGGAATTGATTTAAACAGCATTTAATGATCATTTTAACGAAAGGAGCATCAAGATGAAATGGGAAGACGATACTGTTTCCGTCGATTATGACAGACAGGCGCTGACGATCGCAAAGCGTTTTGTCCGGAAAAATCCGTGGGAAGATCGCGGTGCCGTATACAGTGCCGCGCAGGAAGCAGCATATATGTACGAGATCAGCCAAGCGCTGAGCAACAAATTTACATTTGAGATCTGGTGCTATTTGCGGATCAAAACGGTACTGTATATCTCAAAAAGGCGGTCGAAAAAGACCAAAGGTCACGAAGCAAAGGAGGTGCAGTCATGACGCGATTTACAAAGTATACGCTGACCGTCGCCGTATTGGTCTTGGCAGCGGCAGCGACGGCTTTTGCCGTTACATACTCATATCACCGGCGCGGCAGATTTGCGGTCGGGGGCGAGTGGCTGATCCCGGGGATCGTGGTTGCGGTGTGGTGGATTGGAAGAGAGGTCAAAAGGATTTTTAAAGTGATGGAGGATAGCGAAAATGGCGAGATACATTGACGCGGACAACTTGACAAAAAGGCTTTGTCCATATACGGACAGCGGGTATGCGCAAGACATAGATACGATTTTAGCTATTGTGGACGAAGAACCTACCGCCGACGTCGCGCCCGTAATGCATGGGCGGTGGAATTATCAAAAACCCGATGACGCTTATACGTATAAGCCATGGAAGTGCAGCAACTGCGGTTTGCAGGGTGGAAAGCACCAAACGGCATACTGCCCCCATTGCGGCGCAAAGATGGACAAAAAATGATTTCGGGAGCCATGCTCCCGCCTTAATGCGGCTGCTTCGGCAACGGTCACAAGCCCGATTAACGCAGAGTGAGGAAAACAAACAGGAGGTACGCTATGTTTCACAAAAAAATTACTTCAAAGCGCGGGATCACGATCCCGAAAACGCTCGCCTTTGAAACGGGGATTGACCGCGACACGCCCGTCGACATCTACAACGACGGCGGGAAGATCGTGATCGAAAAGCACGTTCCCGAGTGCCGCTTCTGCGGCGACAAGCTTCGCGCCGTAGGCTACAAGGGCATTGAGATTTGTCCGGACTGCGCAGCGGAGCTGGGGAAGGCGGTGGCGAAATGACGGGCGCGATGACGCAGGAGTACACCAAGCTGATCACGGAGCTTGCGGAAATTACCGAAACGATCAAGAGCATGACCGAACGCAAAAAGGCGATCGAAGCCGCGCTTCTGATCCGGGGCGGGGACGACCTGAAGGACACGAAGGAAAAATCGGTGCGGTACGCGGACGAAGCGGGCAATAGGGTTACATATACCGAGGCGGTCTCGGTTTCCGTGATTTCCCCCGCGTACCTAAAACAGCTTTTCGGGGAAGCGTATTCCGATCTGATCACCGAGACGGTCAAGACGGATTACAAGATCGCGTCTAAGCCGCTGGAACGGCTGTTTGCGGCGCTGTATACGGGAGATATAACCCGTATGACCGTGGAGGAGTTTTTCGCACAGCTGCCCTGCGATGACAAGCAGAAAAAGGCGCTGCGCAAGAAGCTGAAGGGCGCGGATTTTGAAAAAGACTGCGCGGCGCTGATGGCGATCGGCGGATTCGATGAGGACAACGCAAGGGACTACGCGTTCCTGTTTGCCGACGCGGTAGTATGGAGTCAGCTGCTCGGCGTATGCCGGCTCGCGAAAATGACTCCCACGGCGGAAACAATCGATACTGTGATGAAAGGGATCTGCGTTTCGGTCGCGGTCGAGGAAACGTCGAAGCTGAAGCTGGAGAGGGCGGAAAATGGCGGCTGCTGAATTGACGAAAAAGATATACGGTCTCGGCGCGGCTTGCGGGATCGTCGAAGCGGGAAGCCATGAGGACGGCTTGCACAGCGTCGTATTTCGGATCTCGGGGAAAACCTCGGTCAGAGAGCTGACCGAGGCGGAAGCCCGGAAGGTGATCGCGGAGCTGCATTCCTATCTGAAGTTATCCAAACGGGAACCGCCGCCCATACGAAACCGGGAGCTGCCCCCGACCGTAAAATCCGCCATGACAAGCGAGCAAACAAAGCTCGCTTTTCGGTATATTTACCGCCTTGAGGAGCTGGATACCGCGCCCTCGAAATCGACGCCGAGGGAACGCCTGTGCGGTGTGATCCGAAAGGTCATCGGGATCGAGGTCGATCCCGACAAGGACATTTTCAAGGGCTTTTCCGAGGAGCAGGGATCGGCGGTGATCGAGGAGCTGAAACGGTATGTAAGGACGGCGGAGAGACGCGAAAAGAAAAAATCAAAGGAATGATACTATGCCAAAATACATTTATAAAGAAAAACTGCTTCGCGAATTGAATCTCTTTGACGCGAAAGATATATTATCATCATGCGACGAAAATATAACACCCTTGATTGCTGTGAAGGGCATACTGCTCGCTGTGATCCGAACCGTCTTCCAAATGCCAGAAGAACCTGTTTCGACCGTGAAATCCGGAAAGTGGGAGGTACATAAAAACAAACTTTTAAATCTCTATGATCACACTTGCAGCATCTGCTGGGCGTCGTTTACGAGCACGCATCGTAAAGATCAGCAGTACAGCTATTGTCCGTTTTGCGGGGCAAAGTTGGAGGCTGATGGCGAAGAAAAAACGGAGGATGGCGATGAGCTTTAACGAGCAGTTTTTCCGGAAAAGCGAGCAAATTCTCGCGGAACGACGGCAAAAAAACGAACGTCTCTTATCCAAGCGAAGAGCTGAATTGTCGGAAAAACATCCCGAGCTTTTGCAGATGGAACGGGAGCTTTCCCAAACGTTCGCGGTTCTGATCGGGCTGATCTTTTCCAAAGACAGGGACTTTTCCCGCAAGCTTTCCGATCTGGAACGACGAAATCTCCTGCTTCAGGATCAGCTTCACAAAAAGCTGGCGGCTTACGGGTACCCCGAAAATTATCTCGATACGCCTCACGACTGCCCCCTATGCCGCGATACGGGAATTGTTGACGGACGCCGTTGTTCCTGCGTGATGCAGATCGTGAAGCGGCTCGCCTCCGAAGAACTGAACCGTGTTTCGCCGCTGAATCTTTGCCGCTTTTCCGACTTCAATTTGGATTATTACGACAATAAAAACAAAGTCGCATTCGACTGCACGGCTCGGGAAATCATGGCGCAGAATTTCTCTTTTTGCAAGGCATATGCTGATGATTTCCGGCTCCCGTTTAAAAGCGTTTTCATGTTTGGCGGAACGGGACTCGGAAAAACGCACCTCTCGCTCTGCATAGCAAATGAGGTGCTGTCGAAGGGCTTCACCGTGATCTATGGATCCGCGCCCGAGCTGTTCCGAAAAGCAGAGCAGGAGCATTTCGGACGAAGCGAGGGCAACACCGCCGACGCGCTTCAGGAAGCGCAGCTTCTGATACTGGACGATCTCGGCGCGGAATTTGAAAGCAAATTCTATACAGCCGCGCTTTACGGGATCCTCAACAACCGTCTGAATGCCTCTCTGCCGACGATTGTCAATTCCAATTGTGATTTCCCCGAGCTGAATAGGCGTTACGGCGAGCGGATCACCTCGCGCCTTGCTTCGATGGAACGGCTGTTATTTGTGGGGAAGGATATACGAATCCGGAAAGGAGGGTTTTAAAGTGGATGTGTTAGAGTACATTCGCCCCGAGCATCTTCAGGGCGAACAGGCGGCGATCGCGGAGCTGATCGGAATGGAAGCGTATCTAAAGCTGATCGGCGTATATGGCGGCGAAAGAGTGTTTATAACGCGCCTCGACAGCATTATTTCGGTCAACCGAACCGCGCTGATCAGAGCCGCCGCAAAGCATGAAAGCGACGAGGATATACTCGCCTGTTTTCATATTACAAAGCGTGAGCTGGATCGCATAAAATGCGGCTGTAAATGAATAAAAGTGCCTGAAAAAGGCACTTTTATTTAGAGATCAATTGCATAAAACGTGAATAATATTCAGAAAATACTGCATATTCTTTGAATAATTCTCAAAAAGCCTTGCTTATTCCGATCCGATTTCGGGGGAAAAACTGTTGAAAACTTACTTCGTTGAGTTCGTTGACAAATGCGAAGTTTTCAACAGCCGCAAATTTATTTCTGTTTGCCTGTCTAATTCAATTAAAACGCATTATAAAGCGGTTTAAATGGTTCTTACATACTTTTTTAAACGATTTTTCAAAATTTCAGTCGAAGGCTCGAAAGGCGAGAAATCCCCAAAAAATTTCTGACAAGCAATATGAGAAATGTTTTACAATATTCCTACTTTCAACAGCTTCAAACGGCTTGGTTACGGCATTTTCTGAATTTTTTACGGGAAAAAACGGCAATTTCCGATTTTTCAACATTTCTCATTTTGCGTGTCAAGCAACATCAACCCATGAACACCTCCCCTAGGTACAGCCCCCAAAATAAAGGACAAATGAAAATGAAACTTTAAACCTGCGCCCGCGAAAAAAGACAGGTAAAAATGAGGGCTGTGACTGCCCCCCGCTTTTTGAACAGAATAGAATGAAACCGTATTTTTTTATTATTGCCATTTACACGGTTCAATATTCAGACTCAGCAGTGGCAAGACGCCGCATAATAAGAGGTTTTGCATACATTTTAGCACATAACCTTAACACCCTCTAAGCCCGCATAAATAAGGGGTTTAGAGGGTATCTGCGTTAGTCTTGCTCCTCTTCATCCGCAAGCTGCTTGGCGAGTTCCTCTGAATCATCATAATCATCCTCCTCATCGCTCTCTGCCCAAAGGGTAATATCACGGTCATACAGCATTCGGATATTCAAACGGAATGCTTGACTTTTCTTTTTGCCGTTATACTCGATTACCAAGGCCTCGGCAAATCCCATTGAACCCGGTCTTCGTTCTTTACCGATACGTGCCAAGGACTTAATGGAAACCGCACCGCATTTTTCGGTGAAAACCTCATCGTTAAGCTGATTTTTATAGACAACAACCATCTTCGCCACAGCGTTGAGAACATTGGCGGAGAAGGAGTTGATATCGCCCTCCCAAGCGCCGATAATCAAACGAAGCACACGGGAAAGCACGTGGATGCCGTACTTGCGGTAAATAGACTCAAGAGAGGACACAGCGCAAATAATGCCCGGTGCTCTCTTGTTTCCGATTTCAAGACCAAAGGACTCGACCAAATCCTTAATCATAAGTTGGTCTTGATTCTGTGCTTCAATATTCGCCATAAATACTTCGTAGGGCTGTAATGCCTTAACGAACTTCATCTGATTGGCAAAGATATCTGCTTCGTGAGAATAGGACAGGTCATCGTAAATCATACACCATACCGGGGTTTCACGAGAGCCGGAAACCCTGGCAACAATCTCAATGGTATGCTGACCGTTAAAAACATAGTTAATTCCATCACGGCGACTTACCTTTACGGGGTTAATTTGGAAAAGGTCAAAGTTTTCTGCCGCCCTCTCAATGTGTGCTCTTGATAGATTACGCTGGTAATCCTGGTTAGATACAAGGTTCTTAATAGGTATTTTTTCAAAATGCACATTGGGAACGAACTGATCTGAATAACTCATTTTTCCGCCTCCTTAACCGCCTTGAGCATCTCGTCAACTGTATCTTGCAATGATTGTAACGCACCGATGAGCCTATTCTTTGCAACCGGGGAAATAATGGAAAGGTCTGCTCGGCTACGAGTACGCTCAATAGAACTCGACCAGGAAGGAATCGTGAGTGTTAAACTGTTGATTTCAGCATCCGGGTCGAATGCGGGCATATCCTTAACAGAAGGTCCCTGCGGTTCATCGGTGGCAGGAATTTCGGTTCTGCTTGGTGCGATGGCTGACCGGGTACGTTTATATTGCACAAAAGAGGCAGAATTGCTATCAATCCTGCGATTTACTCTGCGAATTTCCTCCGGCGTGAGTTTTGCCAACTCAATCACATTGTTATGGGATATTTTATAGTTACCCGACAGAATTTTGGCAACGAGCTTCGGCTCGTGCTTGGCGATTTCACCGAGCGCTCTTGAATAGTTAGAATACTTTTTAACGGTGGCGTAGGAGATGTGATGTTCATCAGCGATACGCGCAGCTGTTTTATGTTTAATTTCTGTTGAGTCCGGTTCCTCTATTGGTTCGGCTTGTTCTGCAACGGTATATTGATTTACACCACGAGCATTTCTTTTACCGGCAGCGATTTTTTCGGCGTTATATTGAATACCAATAAGGTATTTACGGGTTTCCTCGGAGATGCTGCGTCTGCCAAGCTGATTGCTGCAAATCCAGGCAACAACGGTCTCACGGCAATCAAACTCCCTCTCTTGAATTCTAAAGGGAATACCGTGGCGGTGACACAGCTCATAGCGTTTATGCCCATCGACTATGATCCCGTTCCAAGTGATAATCGGTTCACGACAGCCGTCCGTTATAAGGTTGCTTTCCAATTGCAGAAGTTCCGCTTTTCGGAGTTTCGGAATTAAAGCCTTGAACTCCGGGTCGATTTGTAATTTGATAAGTTCCACTTAATTACCTCCTTCAACACGCTGAATCGTGTCTAACGGGAAGAAGGCGATTTTTTCATCAATATGTGCTTCTCCCGATAGTCTGTATGTGCAGTCCTTCTCCAAGCCGGGCAGTAAAGACATCAGGGTTAGAATCAATTGCTTACTGTACAATTCGTATGAATTGTCCGGTTTTAAGCAAGTGAAACTAACTGCATGTGATTCCTTGCATCGTTTTTCAAGGCCGCGAATCGCCACAACGCATTCGGTGGGACTAATGAGAAGCTGTATGTACTTGGGTGGTCCGAGTAGGTTCAAGGTGGCTTTGTGGATACGAATTCTAAACTTTTTCATATCCAATGAAATGGCTGCATTGAAGTTATTTTCATCCATTACCCATACCTCCGATAGATGTTGCTGCCGGGAGCCGTTTCTGTTCCGTTTGAGCATCGTCATTGTCAGAAGCAGCCTCGGTGTGACTTACAGTATTATCTTTAATTGCATAAATGGCATAACCGTCAAAGATATTGACCTGCATTGACTGACGATGCTCATAGAACGGCAAACCAAATTGGTTTTGCCATCCCGAAGGAAAGACCGGCGTCCTTGATGCTTTTGGCTTTTCACCCTCCGTGTAAGTTTTTTGATATACCTCGGTGGAGGTTAAGTCGAAAGCAAGCAAGTATTCACCGTTGGAGTGGATAAGGGTTCCGAGCAGCTTATATCGATAATCCGGATTCCACTCCATCATAGTAAAAATTTTAGCGAAGAACAACTTACAGGTAATTTGCTTTGCCTTTCTCTTGCCTTTGGAATCATAGCACCAAGGGAAAGAGTCCCGTTCGTCCTCCTTACAAGGTCTCAGTGCAAGAATCTTTGTTTTCCTGTTAATGAGGATTTGCATAAAGTCGGTGTTTGGAAATTTGGAAAGACTTGCAGCATTAACATAGATTTTGCAATTGTTGAATGTAATGGAAGGCTCGCGAAGATGGGCGAAGAACTCCCTTCTGACGACTTGAAAATCGCCAAAATCAAAATCATCACCCATATCAAGTATTTCTTCTCCCTCGGAAAGCGTAGGTTTCTTTTCAAATTCCATATAATCCGCGGAATTACGGTCTTGCATAAATTGTATATCCATATTATCTGGCATTCTTTGCTTCCTCCATATTTATCCCTTTTAGTTCTTGTTGGATAAATGCTTTTATTTCGGCAAAGCTTGTAATCTTGCAATGCTCCTCAGAAGCGACAATCTGTCCTTCCAAGCGAAGCATCCAATCCTCTTCGCTCTGCCGTTCAAGTTCGGAAAGGGATCTCTCATGTATATAGAATTCCTTACCAAAAGTGTTTGTCCATGCTTCAGGGATCGCACGAATCCGCTTTCCCGAAGGCATAAGAGGTTGAACCACGGGTTTGCCCTCATCGGTTGTACCTTGAGTTGGTAACACATAGGTTTTGAAATATGCCTCTGAATCTTTGACATCAAAAATGCAGGCGATTTCGCCGTCCTGCTCGTAAAGAGAACCCAAAATGCGATACTTATAATCCGTATTCCATCCAAACAGCGAATACACGGTTTCACTGAATGCAGCGGTGGATATATTCTTGGGGTGATATTTTCCGAAATCCAACTTTGAGAAAACCACAGCACATCTGTTGTCGGCGGTGGTTGGACGGATAGCAAACTTCCGGTTGATGGGGTTTATAAGCATCTCAATGTGATTGCTCCTGTCGAATTTACGAACACAGGCGGTGCTGAATTTTATCTTCTTATGATTGAATGTGACATTGGGATTGCGTGTAGTTTCAAAGAACTCCGACCGAGTGATTTCAAAACCTCTCAAATCGAAATCGCCGGGCTGCACTTCAATTTGTATTTCGTCCGACTTATTTATCATCTCGGACGGGTCATATACACTTCGGCAAGCCTCATAATAATGCTGTTCCTTAAAACCTGCCCACCGGGGGTTGATGATAACAAACCCCTTGAGCATCCCGCTGTCAATAACGCGAAGTTCGGGCATAAGGCTTTTGTTTCCGTACTTCATATTGTCAAGCAGGTGCTGAACGGCAATATAATCGTCCCTTGAAACAATGGCCTCGTGGTGATCATAGTACCAGCTGTGCGGACGAGCATTGATATTTCGTGCCTTCTTATGGCTCTTAAAACTTGTGGTGTATGTTTTACGGGTGAAAACATCACCACAATGTCTCTCGTTGCGGAGAATTTGCACGATGGAAGTTGAAGTCCACAGAGTGGTATTGCCCTTATACGATGCCTTCTCAAGGGCAATAAAAGCATCTGCAATCTGCTGCGTGGAGTAGCCGTACAGATACATAAAGAATGCGAGTTTAACGGTGTTCTTTTCATCGGGATTTATCTCTAATCCACCGTCAGTCGTTTGGTTATACCCAAGCAGAGGCGGGGTAAGCGGTAAACCGTTGTCCAAACGCATACGCAGGGATGACTCCATACTGCGGCTGCGTGTGTGAGACTCTTCCTCTGCCATGACCGATTGAAAGGAAAGAGCCAATTGAGAGTCATCATTCAGCGAGAATATGGCTTCACTCTCAAAGAAAACACCGACAGGCGGTTTCTGCTCCGTTAAAGTACGGATTGTGCCGAGGAAATCCTCAACATTACGAGCAAAACGAGAAACACTCTTTGTTATAATCAGATCAAGCTTGTGAGACTTTGCGTCGGCTACCATCTGATTAAAGGCATCGCGCTTCTTGGTAGAGGTGCCGGATATACCTTCATCAGCGTAAATCTTAACGAGCTTCCAATGGGGATGTTTCTGCACAAAATCCTCATAATACTTTCTTTGCAATTCAAAGGAAGTAGTTTGCCGAATATCATCGGTAGAAACACGAACATAAATACCAACTCGCTGTTCAATTTCGTTGTCGTAAAAGTCAACAGGCTTTTCCTCGGGAATATGCCTGTATTTGCTGCGGTCAAAGTCCGAGTTTATCTTGCGTCGAACCCGGTCTTTAGCAGCGCTTTTATCTTTTCTTTTATTCGTTATCATTCGCTTATACCTCGAATCGTCTCCCCGTCACATAGCTGCTTTTGCCCTTCGGGAAAGAAATCTAGGGCAAATATATCCTCTGTATAATAGGTCGCAAGAGTAAAAATGTTTTCGGAGACGAAATAAATACCAACCGGGTGCTCTTGGGCTGCAAGAATACTTGCGAGAAAGGTGATCTGCTTATCGTTATCCTTGCGAACCACATTAGAAACCTTTTGTGTGATAATGAGATCAACCTTGCCGGCGAAGCAGTCGTTCAGCAAACGGATCCATTCAGGAGCATTTTCCATATAAGGCGCCGTCTGTCCTTCGTCAATGTATAAATCGACCAAAGTCCACTTGGGGCAGAGCTCTATAGCATCCTTAAAATGAGCAATGTGCTTTTCAAGGTAATTCTCATGTTTTGTCTGATTAAAATAACGGATATATACTCCTATTTTGTAGGGGTGTGCCGGATGGGGATATTGCTTGCGGATGGAAGCCATCTGCAAACGATGAGCAGCAAGCTGTTCTGCTTTCTCCGAATCACCTCCCAGCATCATCGTGACAGATACCGGGGGCTCATTAAGCACAAGTTCGGTTTCCCCGGAATGCATACCGAGTTGATTATTTGAATATTCCATTTATATAACCTCCGTGGTAACAGTATTTGGGCTTCGCCGATTTTTATTTCATCGAAATGCCCGTAAACGGGCAAAATCGGTGTTTAACACCAGCCTCAAATTAATTATATAGGTTTCAGCCATATGACAAATATCAATGTGAAAGAATTAAATAT
>CAZKKZ010000050.1:0-14614 GCA_964553625.1 uncultured Ruminiclostridium sp. | reverse complement strand
GGATTTCCGTGACGGTGATATTTTCCGTCATGCGCTTTCCTTTGGTTTGCAGGATCGTCTCTTCTCCGACCTTCGGGATTACCTCATGCTCCCCCGTGTACGGCGGCAAATCCCCGCCCGTACCGATCTGTAAATACCCGACGATCCCGGGTACCGCTTTTATCAGTCCGTCCATCATACCACCTCAAATCTTCCCGCCTCCGCGCCGATAAAGGTATCGATCCGGTCGATCTCCTCGCCGTTCCGCCCGATCAGCTTCGCACGGTAGCCGTACGTCGTTTCGGGCAGGTCGGTATCCTCCGAGGTAAGATAAAACTCGACGCTTCCGTCCTCCGCCTGACTGCTGCTTTCCTTTTGTAGGAGCGGCTTTTCGGGGTATACGTATACGATAAAACGGATCACTTCGCCGTCTTTTAAGCGGTAGATTTCCTCGTTCTCGTCCTTGTACTTCGGCGTGATCGTAAAGGCACCCGTGTCCTTCCGGACGACCTGAATTCTTCCGCTTTCGTCAATTTTGATCA
Organism: uncultured Ruminiclostridium sp.; assembly: GCA_964553625.1. Classification (GTDB taxonomy): domain Bacteria; phylum Bacillota; class Clostridia; order Oscillospirales; family Ruminococcaceae; genus Ruminiclostridium_E. The sequence continues at coordinate 14,093 of CAZKKZ010000050.1, read as the reverse complement.
TGCTCCAAATCCTCGATTCTGTGATTGATCACCTTGATTTGCTCCTCGATCACGGGCATTCGCCGCGCGAAGTTGTTGTGCTCCGCGACCCGCCGTTCGAGCTGCTCGATCCGATACGCCGTAAGCTTCGAACTGACAAGGATCCCGCCCAGCGACCCGCCGAGCGTCCCGATCAGGCTGATGATCGCAACAATTACTCCGGTATCCATTCCGTCACCTCCCCTCCGATTTCTCGTTAAAGCTCTTAAAACCCGAGCGCCTTGTTAAACTCCGACGAGCTTTTAAACGGATACAGATAACGCGGTAAAGTCGTTTCGTCTAAAGTGTAGCCATCGAACACTCTATCCGATCCGGATACAGAAGCGCTCTTCGTAAGCGTATAAATATCCATCACCGCATAACCAAATTGCCAATTCGGCTTTATAGTTCCGGAAAAGTACAACGGAGCGTTGAATCCGGGCGGAACTATCGTTTCAAGACAAAAGACAATCCCCGCGCCGCTCCAGTTTTCAAAATTAAATCTAATATCTCCCTCGTATACTCCGAATTCTGCTCCGCCGTGTTTTCTTTCAAACTCGAATCTCCCGGTTTCGTCCATGTTTACCGTCAGCTGATACGGTCCGCCTAGCGCGTCATTAGTGACCTCATAGAAATCGTCTCCGTTTCCCGACGTTTTGTATACGGTAAAATTAGGAACGAAAACCTTTGAAAGATGGTTCGATCGCGAGTTATACGATTGCCCGGGCTTTCCGGCGAGTAAAAACTCCCGCTTGTATGCAGTTACACCGCCTATTTTTGCATAATGGAGCGGGCAGATATTAAGCACGCCGTTAACGTCCGCACGGAGAGAGTTCCCGACTTGTACGCCGCCGCGGTTGCTTGATCCCGCGGGAAGCAGTTCAAGCGCCCCGCTTCTTGTGACATTAAAACATTTATAGCTGTAGGAAGAAAGCCTGTCAATATATATCCCGCCGAGCGCCGTTTCCGGATCATATCCAACATACCGTGTTCCTGCCGGCTTAAGGTTGATCTTGCTGTCTTTGATCTCGATCCCGATTCCGGCGGCGAGGTTTTCTCCTCCCGTAATCCCGTCAATTCTCTTTTCGATTTGCAATCTCGGTTTTCTGTTTTTCATGCCTTTACTCTCCTTCCGCAACTGCCGCCTCCGGCGCGTGACAAATTACCGTCGTGATCCCGTTGTGCTTGATCTGCATATCCGTAACCACGCCGACGATACTCCGCCGAACGTCGATTGTTCCGCCGAAAAAACGGCATGTATCGCCGAGCTGGATTTTCGGATTGCCGAAAAGCTCCGCCTTGATTTCCCGCTGCTTAAAGCCGTCAATGTAAGTAAGCCAGTCCGAGTTTATCTGACGGATTTCCTCTTCCGTTTTTAACCGCAGGATCGGATTTTCGGGAAGCGTAAATTCCGCCGGGCGCGCCTGCGCGTCCGAGGCGGTATAGCTGCTGGTATAATTTACCGTTTTTCGCTCCGTCTCGTATGCCGTAAGATATTTGATATACGTCCGCACATCGGAAAACCGAATACCGATCCGCTGATCCCCGTTAATCTCGTGATTCACCTGAATGGTTTCCCCGTCCGCGAGGTATTTTGCCCGCCTGATTTCCAGTTTCCCGTACCGATTGCTTACGGCGTTCGCGCAAAGCAGCTGTGCCGCCCACATGACCGCGTCCCGCCACGTCTGGATCGATTCCGGCGCAAGCGTTAATTTTTCGATGTCGGAATTCGGAAAACCCGCAACGCTTCCGATCCTGCCGACCCCTGCCACTTCGCTCGCCTTATTTAAAAGCGCTTCGACGGTGTATTCTGCGGCTCTGGACGAATCATCGATCTCGACGTCAAAAAGCGTCGCCGCGTCATAAGCGGTAAGCTTCACGAACCGAGATCGGCGATCCGTTTTCGTGCCGTCCGTGTAATATGTGCCGAGCGGGGAAACATTCTCCCCGCTTTCGTCCGCGTCGAAAAGCGTTATGACCGCCGCGTCGAATTCGTGCCCCGCCGCTTCTTCATCATAGATCGAAATGCGAAGCTCCGCCGCGTTAAAGGTGCCGATGTCAAACCGTCCGCCCGAGGAAGTGCTCATTGAGAACGAAAGTCCGTCCCGCACAAGCATACCCTCGTTGATCTCGAGCTCTGTTCCGTTTTTTAGCGTGATTTTTCCCTGTATCATACGTCCTCCTACACCTGAATCGCGTTATACGATACTTCCCACCAGCTCTCCCCCGAAAGGGAGATCATGCTCGTCGTGATCTTGGACACGTAAAATTCCGATGTTACGAAGCCCTCCACCGCGTCCTTGCTCGCCGGGCAAAAAACCTTAAGCTCGACCGTCTCGTCCCCGACCATTTCCGAAATCTCCGCACATTTTACCGCGTCGACCCGGTGTGCGACCGACAGCTTGATTACCTTTGCTCGGAGACGTTTCCGGAACATCGTTCCGGTTTCGGAACGCACCGTATTGTCCGTGTCGATGTCCTCCAGATCGGCGGAATAGGACGCGATCCCGGGGAACCATGTGCCGTTTTTGGAGATCAGGTGCGCGGTTTTTTCTTTCGTTTCGTTTTCCGTCATTTTTATCACCGTCCGTTCTGCCGATACGCCATGCCGTTTTGATAGCTCGTAACGCTTTCCCCGAGCTTCTCTCCGTCAACCTCGAATGTCGTGTGAATTTCGGTCACGCCGTTATTGCTCGCGTTCGCGGCGGTGACGGCGTCATAAACAGCTTTGCTGGAAAAATCCTCGGATAATTGCCCGCTGTTTATAAGATTGCTTTGCCAGCGTTCAAGGTTTTCTTCGGATAGCTTATGTTCGTCTTTTAGCACATTTTCATACCAGTACACCGCCTCGGAGGTCGTGAGGTACTCGGAGAGCGCAAATTCTCGCGCCTCGGTGACACTCGCGCCCTCGCGTAGCTTATCCGTTGCAAGCTGCTGGAGTGTTCCTAGACTGTATTTTCCGGTTAAATCTATATTCTTGATCTCGTCCGCATGCGTTATTTCATAAAGATTTGCGCCCACATTCCGCCAAAAGGTGTTAAATTCCTTATACCATTCGGAAAAGTGCGTACCGAATGCGCTGTCAATTGCTCCTAAATAACCGTCTATTGTATTGATATAACTTTCTCCGAAAAGCTCTATCTCTTTTCCATATTCCTCGATAAAACTATCGAATTTGTCAATACCTTTACTGAAAAAACCACCGGTCAATTCGTCAAGGCTCTCAAACATTGTCGAAAGCGCTCCCTTAATGTCCCCGGAAGCGATTTTTGCGCCGATGTCCTCCCAGTATTGACGGAATTTAGTCCACCCTTCTCCAAAAATATCTGTAAGAAAGCTGTTCATTCCCTCGCCGAGTTTTTTCAGAACACCTTCCCAATCTCCCGACGTGATAAGGCTCCAGACCTCTCCCCAGTACTCCGCGATATTTCCGAAAACGACCGCGGCGGAATTATCCAGCTCTCCGAATTTGCTTTCTACGTCCGCAATCTCCTCCGAATAGTCCTCCACGTCCTGAAAATCGGAATCTGATACAAGCGATAGCCCCGTACTTCCACCCGAAAGCTTCGTGATCTCGTCAAATCCCGCGAGGGATTTCAGCGCCTTTCCCGTTTCTTTTACGCTGTCCGTCATATCGTCTTGCGCGTCTGTCGCAATTCCGATACTGTCGGCGGCGTTTTCGGAAGCGTCGGAGACGATCTCCTCGTTTGTCGTACTCGCTTCTTTGAGCTTTCCAAGCACAAGCAAAGCCAGCGTCGCGATCAGCGCCAGCCTACTCCCCGTCACACCCAGCACGGTATTCAGCTTTTTAAACGCAATCCCCGCCGTAAGCACATACGTCGCGGTTTTCATCACCGGCTCTGGGATCAGTGCGAGCGTATCTCCGATCAGTCCGAGCCCGTTTCCCGCAGCGATTACGATCGGGGAAATATCCTGCAAAACGCCGCTTAAAAACTTGATCCCTGCGGTGACGGTAGGGATCAGGGTCGTTCCCGCCTCGGTCATAAAATTCTTGAATTCCGCTTTTAAGGTATTGAGCGATCCCGCGTAGGTATCGTTTTCCTTCGCGTAATTTCCTGCCGCGTACTCTGTTTTTTCCATAAACATTTCCATGGCAGCGTTTACCTTCTGCTGCGTGGTTTCGAGCTTTCCGAGCCCCTTTTCCTGCGCGTAAACCTGGAGTGTCGTATCGTTGATCGCAACACCGAGGTTGTCCATCATGGTAAAATTGCCTTTAGCCGCGCCCGCAATCGAGTACATCGCATCGTCGATCCTGATTCCCATGATTGACGCTACATCCGCCGCGCGCTGCATTGCCGCCGCTGTCATATCGGCGGATTTCGCAGCGGACATTCCCGTCCCCTGAAAAAGCGCGCCCATTTTCGTGGCGGTCGCGAGATAGTCGCTTTCCGCAAGTCCGAGATTCTCGGCGGCGGTCTTTGCCGTCTCCCTGATCGTCCCCGCATAGCTTTTAAAAACCGATTCCGCGCCGCCGATGTTCTGCTCCAGATCGCCCGCGATGGTTACGGAATCTTTGAGAAGCTTTCCGATTCCGATGGTGATTGCGCCCATTTTAAGGCTTTGAAACAAGTCGCCCTTGTTTGTCTTATCTTTGAGATCGTCGTACTCTTTCCCCAGCCCGTCGATCTCCTTAGACGCTTTTTTCGCCTTTTTCTCGGTATCTCCGAGGCTGTCCGATAATCCATCTGTTTCTTTAGACAAACCTTCCGTTGATTCTTCTGTTTTCTTTATATCTTTCTCGGCGTCTTTAAGCGCGGTATCCGTTTTTTCAAGATCAGCCGCCGCTTTTTCTGCCGCTCCCCCGAGCGATTCAACCGCAGGAGCAGCAGCGGAAGCCGTATCGGAAATCGTCGTCATATCAGCCGCCGCTTTTTCGACCCCGCCCGCGTTCGTTCCGATTGCGGAAAGTGCCGTAGAGGTCTGCGTGATCGCCGCCGTCGCGGCTCTGACGGAGGATTCCACCTTAGAAATACTTTTCTGGATTTCGAGCAAAGTGGCGGTGAGCTGCATACTGTCAGAACTCGCCCCGCCTGCCGCCATAGCAAGCGCGGAAAGCGCTTGCTTGACCGATCTGGTTTTTGCGTTAAAATCCTTTGTGTCGGCTGTGATCTTGACATTGATCCCGCCGATATTTTTGCTGTCTCCTTTTTCGTCAGCCATTCCTCTCACCTCCAAACTTACCTCTCACCTCCAAACTTACCCTTATACGCCGCCGCGAACCGTGCCATTGCCCGCTTGCTATCCTGCCAGTTCTCGGCTTTGATCCCTCCGCTTTCCGACCGCCCGAACAGCGACGGAAACGCCCGCGATACGCTCCGAGGGAACGCGCTTGCCTTTACGCGCGAAAAATAAGCGGCGTGATACGCGGAAAACGCCGCAGTCTGAACCGCCGCGCTGCTGTTTTGTTTTTCCCGCTCCGCGTATTTTTTTACCACGCTCACGATCTCTCCGTAGCTCATCTGGCAAAAATCCGCGTACGAAAGTCCCGCGAGCATGGCATACGGAAAAATCTCGCTTACTGCTTTGGAGCAGCTTCTATCCGCTCCCGCGCCGCTGTCAGTTTTTCCTCTATCCGCTTCGCTTCCGTCTCCGCGATCATCTCCGCGAGCTTCGTCTGCGCCTCCGCCGCCGATTTCTGCGCTGCGGCTGCTTCGGCGCTCATAAAACCCGACGCCACCATTAAGTCCATGATGATGTACTGGTAGTCCTTCAGGCTCTTCCCCTCGTCGATCATGTCGTCATACAGCTGACAGGCGGATTTCTTTGATTCCGCGTAATGCTCGGGATCAATCGCGTACGCGACGATGTCCGTGCAAAGTCCGACCCGGTTAATCTCGGGGAGCTTATCCGAGAGCGCCCCGCCGATCCTCTTTTCAAGCTCGTCCATATACGCCGCCCGAAGCTTCAGGCGATATTCCGTTTTTCCTGCCGTTACCGTAATAAAATTCATTTTTATAGTCCTCCTGAATGATTTTTTATCGCAGGTGCGGCTTTCCCTCGTTTTACCCGAAGGAAAGCCCCTGCTGTTCGTTTAGTCCGTGCTTGAAGCCGTTCCGGGCGTGTATTCAAGCTCTGTGGACGGCGTACACGCGACCGCGAAATTGAGCCGATCTCCGACCGAAGCGGCGAGCTTATACGTGCGGTGCGTTCCGCTCCACGTGTACTTGCTCCCGTCCGGGAAGGTCAGCGTATAGGTGTTTGTACTTCCTTCCGCAGCGTAAGCCGTGTTAAAATTCGTGGTCTTGTCCACAAATTCAAACGTCAGCGACCCGGGATCCATCAGCCCCGGAATGTACGACATATACTTTTCGTTGTCGAAAGACGTGATGTCGACCTTATCCGGCTCGCTCCCCATATCGGGGGTAGACGTCAGACCCGCGATCTTGTTGTTGCCGATGCTGAATGTCGTTTTGGCTGTAATATATCCTTCTGCCATGTTTGTTCCTCCTGTTTAAAAATTTCCGCCGCAAAGCAGCATTTTCCGGGCTTCGTTCACCGTCACGGAAAACCGCATGGTATACCGATAAAGCCCGTCCTCCCCGAGCGGGGAAGAGAAAGAACGCCGAAAGCCGGAAGCCGTCATTTTTTCGGCGGCTTTCCTCGCCAGCGTTCTCGCCTGATACTCGTCGTAGTGGTAGACGTCCGTCTGGATCGTAACCTCGCTGTAAAGCTCCTCCGCGTCCGTGATTGCGGCCGCGCGGTTGTCAACCTCCGAAAGCACGATCAAGGGGATTTCCGTCTCAATCCCGCTGTACGAAAGCTCGATCTGCGCGCCGAGCGGCGCGAGAATGTCACGGACATGCGGCAAAAGATCAACCATGCCCGATCGCCTCCCTTAACGCTTTTGAGAGATTGATTTTGATTACTTGCGGAATCCGATCCTTATACTTGTTAAAAGCCGGGAGCAGGAAGGGACGGGGAGCCATGCCGTGAGTAGTGTGCCAGTTCCCGTTTTTGTCCTTGTACCGCCAGTATTTTTTTGTCGTATGCGGTACCGAGGGATTGCCGAGTGTTCCCGTTCCAAACTCGACATAAACGCCGTATTCCACGTTTGTTCCAACTTTGTAGCCCTTAGGGATTTTCTCGACGGAAATACTCCCGCGAAGCTTTCCCGTATCGGCGGGGCAGACTGTTTTGGCTTCCGATTGTATCTTGATTGCCGCTTCGTTCAGCGTTTTATTGATGATCGCGTTCACCTTCTGCGCGCTTCCGACCTTTTCAAACCCTTTCATCAGCCGATCCAGTCCCTGCACCTCGATTTTCATGTTTTCCCTCCCGTTCCGCCGTCGCGGTAAGGTGCGTCGTATACGTCAGCACCGCCGTGATCCGGTATTTTTCCCCGTCGATCTCGACAAGGTCGTCCTTTTTCAGGTCTGTTCCCACCGGGCAGATCAGATTCCGCATAAGCGTGACCTTATTCCCGTATAACGCCGCCGAAAGGCTGTCCGTGACCGGCTGCACCTGCGCCCGAATTACGCCCGCGATTGGCTTGTATTCCTTCCGCGTCCCGATATACGGAGACGGCGAGTACACCGCGCGAAGCTGCGAAAGCGGCTTAAGATCTCTCTCCATGATCCGCACTATGTATCACCCCCACCTTTTTCGGATAGTTTTTCAATCGGTCTTTCAGTTCTGTAGGCAAACCGTCGAGGAACGACCGCGAGATACCGCCCTCGGATCGGGAGGATTCGCCCTCCGCGCCCTGCTCGTTATAAGCGATCACCGCGAGTGCCACTTGCACGCTTACCAGCCGATTCGGGAGCGTTTCCCGCCCGATCAGATCGAGGATCATATCCTCGGCTTCCCCCAGCAGGAGCGTCAGCTTCGCGGTTTGGCTGTCGTCGGCAATCCCAAGACGGATTTTAAGCTTTTCGAGCGCCGTCATACCGCTGCCTCCTTACGATCCCGAAGCCGTTTTCGGGAGAATCTTGATCCCCTTTAAAACGCCCGCCTTGCGCGTATTTTTCAGCGCGACGCCCGCGACAAGCTCCACGTCGCCTTTTTTTACGGCTCCCGGCGCGTTCAGGTCGGGCATATGCGATGCGATCACCTTGTTCCCGGTCGGGGAAATGCCGCAAAACGCGTTTGTCCCGATCGATACCGCGTAAATATCGGAAGTACCGTAAGCGGACGCGCTCGGTGCTGTCGTCTCCACGATGTCTACCGTCTTGCTCCCGTCGTAATACTTGCCACAGTCCATGAGCGGGATTCCGTTATACGTCTCGACCGTCCTTCCGAAATCGTCCCTCGTGCGCTCGTAATACCCCGCGCGGCGCGCGCAGGAGCGGATTTTCGCAAGCATTTTGTCGTTCATAAGCAAAAGATTGGGCTTCCCGTCAAGCAGCGCTAAAAACGCGTCCAGCTCGTCTAAAAACGCGTTATAATTGCTGTCCGTCAGCGCCGAGGTGGAAAGATCAACCTCCGAAGTGACCGCCGTATCCGCCCCGGTCAGCAGCTTTTTCAGCCCGTCGAAGGTCCCCGTCACATATCCCGTCCCGGAAGCGGCGGAAGTGCCGTTGATTACGAGATTCGAGAAATAATTCGCCGTCGCCTTGATCTTTTCCGACGCCTGAAACGCGATTTCGTCCACCGCGCCCGAGGTTTCCGCGATCACGCGGTCGATCTCGAACGATCCGCCCATGATGATCGCTTTCGCGGTCTTTTCCTCGCGCTTTGCTTCTCCGGGCGTGTAATCCTCGTTGATCTTGCGGACTGCCGCCGTCGAGGGCGTTTTAAGCTGCACATACCCGTAAGCGAGCGTCGATCCGCCCGTACCGGGGGAGATCATGTTGTCGAAAACAAGACGGTCGAGTAAAAGAGACGACCTCCGGAACTCGTCTACGACCTGCTGGTCGACCTTATCGGTCATGCCGACCTTTGCTTCTGCCAGTGTAATAGCCATTTTGTTTACCTACCTTTCATTTTTTCTCTTAACGCCTCGGTGAGCGACGAAACCGTCTCGCCCCCCGATCCGTTTGCCGCGCCCTGCTTGGGAGCGGAGCCTCTCAGCTTATCGTTTACCGCCTTTTCGACGGTTGCCTTAAACGCCGTTTCCACCGCGTCAAGGCTCTTTTTGCAGGCTTCCGCGTCGGAGCAGTTCAGCACGGCGGCAAGCTCGGGCGGAAGCCCTTTTTCGATCAGCGTTTCCTTTGCCGAAGCCGTAAGCTCCCGCCGCGTGATCTCCGCTTCGCGCTCCCGAAGCTGTTTTTCCTGCTTCTCGCGCTCGTACTTCTCCTTTTCGTCCGCCTTCATTTTTGCGAGCTTCTCCTGCTCGGTCAGCTCCGCCTTTTTCTGCTCGTCCCACTTGGCGCGGGCGGTTTCCAGCGCCTTGTTGACCCGCTTGTCAAACTCGGACTGGTAATCCTTGTTTTTCAAGAGCTCGTCAAAGCCGGGCAGTGCGCTCGGCTCTCCTGCCGTTCCTTCCGTTCCCGCCGTTCCGTCCGCGTTTGCGGCGTTTCCCGCCGCCCCCGCGACGTCCTCCGCGAAAAATTGCAACGGAAGTCTGCTCGTTAATTTTATCATGCTTTTTCCCTTTCCGCGCCCGCCTCGTTCCAAGCCCGAAGCGTTCGCAATTGATTTTTTATCCGCAGTTTAACGCCGTAAGGATTTCGGGCGGCACCCTCAAAAGGCGATCCCGTGAGATTGCGGGGTCGCCGTGGTATAAAAACAGCGCTTTGCACACGAATGCAAAACGCTGAAATTATTGAATTTTTCCATGAGAAAACCGCCTTGACGAATCAAAGCGGTTGTTTCTTTTCTTCCGAATCATCAACCTTCGGACTTATAGCTTTTTCCCATTCCTTTTTCATTTCTTCGTATTCCTCATCGGAATAATCAAATTGTACTTTTTTTTCTTCCATACTATATTTCCCCCTTTGTATAAATAAATCCATATTTTTCCGCGTTTTCCGACAAATAAGCGTCTCCCAGTTTTGACATATATTCAATATATATTTTAAATCCTTTTTCTTTGATAGTTTCCTTACTGATAATACCGTTTTTCAAATCTTCTTGCACCGCCTTAGTCGCATTAACAATACTTATTACTTTTTTATATTCATCTGCAAATATCTTTCCGTCCCTACTTTTTTCCGTTCTAAGCAATGAATAAAACGTTCCCTGCGGAGTAGAAGCTCTTAATTCCAAAAGCTCGGACGCAATAGCCGAATATAAATCTTGGTCGGAAAAACATCCCCCCGAAGGGTGGTTATGGGTAAAAACAGCATTTTTCAACAAATCTTCGGGAGGAGAAACACTATGTGCCTCGCCTCCGGTAATATTTAGCACATTTCCTTGTCTGTCGATAACGGTGCCAACCTCATAATTTAAAGTTCTTCGTTCCGTTTCGACATTATGTAAAGTGTTTTTTATACTTGGTAAATTCTGGTGATACTCATCAAAAATAGATATTTCTTTATCTATTATACCATTTCCCTCTGATTTGTCAACCCCCACATACCTAACCTTCCCGTCCCCGGTCTCTTTCAGCCCTTCGAACCACTCCTCAAAGGGAATGTCCTCGTTCAGCCCCAAATCCTCGTCGATCTCGTCCATCAGCTTTCCGATTTCCTCGTCGGACATCTCCCAGATGTCGTCCTCAATGACCGCGATCGTCGTGCTGCGGCAGTACGGGTGCATGGGCGGGAGATTCACGCCGACCTTCGCCCGATCGACGGGGAATTCCTTCCCGTCCAGCTCGGCGCATATCTCGGACGTGCGGCTGTCCAGAACGGCGGTAAACCGATACTCCTTCACGCCCGCCGAACGATAGCTTTCCAGTTCCGCCTGATTTGATACGTAATTCGTTTCCGTCCGGATCAGCCTTCGCGCGTCGTTATAGCCAATCTGCCAGCGCTCCGAGACCTTTTCGGCGATCTTATGCTCACTTTCCCCCGTAAACATGGATTCAAGCAGGGTTTGTTTGAGTTTTCCCTCCATGTCTTTTACGTCCGCGTAAATGCGCGCGGAATAGTGTTTCCCGCTCCAGTTGGTTTTTAAAATCTGCGTGACCCTGCTTTCGGGCAGGAGATCAAACGCCGCGCCGACCGTCTCGGTACCGACCTGTAAATCGTACACAGAACGATTGTAGGCTTTCCCCGTGATCTCCCCGAGAAAATCCGCCGTTTTTTTCAGGTCGGTTTTATATAAGCGATTGCACGCTTGGGAGACGTTTTCAAGCATATTGTCCAGCCGCGCGATCCGCCACGTATACGCGGGCGCGGAGGTGAGCGCGTCAAGCGCAAGCTTCCGCTGTTCGGGATCGGCGATCTTTTCCGCCGCCATGCGCAGCGATTTCATGGCGCTCTCGTTTCCGACCGACGCAAAAATCCGCTTCGCCTCGGCTTCGGAGATCGCAAACGCCCGCTGAAAGCTGCCGAAAATGCGGTGCATATCGTCCTTCATGGATTCGCTCGCGGCATAGTACGCCTGCCCCAAATCGGACGCGGTCTTTTCCGCCTCCGCCATATAGTCCACCATGCGGTCAGCCGCGCGGCGCTCCCAGTACTTCGCGTTTCTTTTCATCAGGCGCTCCATTTGTCATTTCTAATTATTAAAAACGGGCGAATTTGAGAACATCGCCTGCTGTCTTTCGGCTGCTTCCTGCTTCTCAAGCTCGAGCTTTTCCATTGCTGCCTCCACGTCGGTTACTGCCGGGACCATACTGAGGATTGTTTCCTGCGGTACGATCCCGCTAAGCGCCTGCGCCGTCTGCGCGATCTCCAGCTCATTTACGGGGAGCGATCGGCTGAATTTAATCTCGATCTCCGATATATCGACCTTTGCGCTCCCCGTGATCTCCGCCACGTTTTGGAGAAGCATAAGGCGATAGCGCAAGCCCTCCGCAAAATACCGCTCCTTGACAGTCGTCCGCTCCTCCAGCGGGAGAAGCTTATACCGCATGGCAACTCCCGATACGTTTGACGCAAAATTCTCGTCGCTCATATCGGGCGTTTTGGATATTTTGTGGATTGACTGCTCGATCCGCCGCTGGAGTACCTCAACACTCCCCTCGTCAAACTGCCGGGCTAAATACTGCGCGGTTGCTCCGTCGTTAAGCTCCATGACGCGGTGTTCGCGGATTGCGCGGTATGTCTCGTCCTTCTCGCTGTCGGTGTCCCCGAGGATTGCTCCAGAGATCAGCAGGATCGCGTCCACAAACTGTTCCTTATCGTTGACGCGATCGGACTGGAGCGTGTTATAAGCGTCAATCAGGCTTGTCACTTGCTCAAAATCGCCGCTGCGCCGACCGTCGTTGTAAATCTCATTGATCGGCACCGCGCCGAAATAGTGCCTCTCCGGCTTTTTATCGGACGGGATCAGCGCGAGCGACGGCGTAAGCGTAAAATCACACGATTCCGAATCGGTGTAATAGCTGCCTTTATACTTGGTCAAATTCCCGTTTTTGTCTTTTACCGGGTAATAATAAACGGCAAAAACCGGGTTTTGCTCGACGGTATCATCGTATACCACAAAAGTATTTAACGGGGATAACCGCGCAAGCCGAGGCTCTGGCTTTGGATCGCTTGACATATACACCAGCTCGTAACACGTGCCAAAAACAGCCGCGTCAAGCGCCAAGTCGCTGTCCTGTGTCGCGGAATCCGCCTTTTTAAGCACGTCAAGCAATGATTTGATGTCAACGCCTTCCGGCGCCGTGTATTTGACCGGCGATCCCGTCAGATATGCGGAGGTGAGATCAGCAATATACGACGCAAAATTAACCGCGATACGGTTGTTGCTCAATCCCTCAGCCTTTTGGCGATTAAGGATCGCATGTCTGCCCTCATAATAGCCATTAAGCGCTATAAGCCGCTTTAACGGGATGTTGTTAAACTGCCGGATATACGCTATAACATCATCTATCCCGATTTCCTGCGCGGTTTTTTCCGTCGTCATGATCGGTACGTCAATCATCAATATACCCCCAATTTTGATTTATCAAAAGTTTTAACCTTTTTAGACCCGATCACGCTTTCGAGCGCATATCTTGACGCGTCGATCGTGTGATTGTTTTTATCCGGATAACCGTCGCGGTACCCGCCGTGATTGTCCGTCTCCAGCTCGTACTGGGAAAACTCCCGAAACGCGTTCGGACAGCGGCGCGGATCGATTACGATCTCATTAAGGTTTTGCAGCCATGTGATCCCGTGCTCTACCGAGCCTTGTCCCTTGCGTACCGATTGCAGCCGCAAGCCCATTTCGCGAAGCTCGTTGTTCGAGCGCGGTTCGGCGCTTTCCGCCATAATCAAACAGTTTAATTTATTTTCTTTTTTTATAGCTTTTTGTATCGTCTCAAAGCGCGCCCCGCATTTATAAAACTCGTAAAAGATATAAACCGCTTTGCGACTGCTGTGATAGCTTAAAGCCACATAAGCAAAAGGATCGGCGCCGAAGCCCCAGTCAAGCCCCCGGTATACGCGCTCAAAGCCGTTAATCTCCTCGTCCGTGATCTCACGACCGACAATGTTTGGAAATACCTCCGCGCCCGTCCCCGTGACCTCTCCGAGATACTCATGCGCGTATCGGTCGGGTCTGGTGTCCCGCAGGTGCTCCGCCTCGGAAATAAACTGCGCGCCGAGCCACTCCCGCGGTACACTGCGGTAATCGCTGTGGTGGACGAGCTTGTCCGCCTTTGGCTCGCATACCGCCGTATTGATCCAGCTCCGCACCGATTTCGGAGGGTTATAGCTGTAAAAAACGTCGAATTTTTCCCCGCCGCGCAGGAGTGACTGATTGATAACGTCAATCTCCTCCTGTCCCGCGAACTCGTCCGCCTCCTCGTACCAGATGTACCGGATATATCCCGACGAGACCTTTGTAGATTTGATCTTTTTCGGCTGATCCGCGCCCCGGAAAAGGATCCGCTGACCGGTCGGTATATAGATCAGCTCCAGCGGGGACAGCTTACTCCGCCAGAGCGCATCGCAGCCGAGCGCCGAGATCGCCCATAAAAGCTGTTCGTAAACACTGTCTTTTAAGTATAATCCAACCTTGCGCAGGCATACGGCGCTTGTACCGGGATTGCGCATGATCCCGAGTATGATCTCCACGCT
>CAZKKZ010000049.1:0-14889 GCA_964553625.1 uncultured Ruminiclostridium sp. | reverse complement strand
TAATCGGCTTGAGCGTTTTATCCGCGCCCAAGCCGCTCGGACAGAGGAAAAAAAGAAGAAAATCAATTATCCGTTATACGCTGTAAATTCGGCGTTATTGTCACGCGTTTTATTCCATTTTTCATTCGCGTCCGCGAGGATGGACTCAAATTTATCCATGCCTTCACCCGCGAATGCCGCTTCCGCGATCTGAATCTTAAAGTTCGCCGCGTCGCCTTGCCACGTGCCGACCTCGGACTCGTTGTTGATCGCGTCCCAGACGCCCACTAAGCCCTCGGGCGCGGGTTTGGTCAGGAACAGCTCGCAGTTTTCAAAATCCGTCAGATAGTCGGGAAGGGGCGAGCCCTTTACCGCGCTGATCGAGCCTTCCTTCTCCGCGAAGCCGGAATCCTCCACAAACCATGCGATATACTTTTTACCCAGCTCCTTGATCTCGTCGGAACGGTTCTTGTTTACACCCATGCAGTAATCGGACGAGGATTCCGCGTACTGCTTTCCGTTTACGTTGAAGGGCGCGGGCATATAGCCGATGTCCTCGGGGTGGCTTCCCGCCTCTTTAAACTGGGACACCGCCCAGGAGCCCATGACCATGGTCGCGATCCGTCCGTCGTTGATCGCCGCTTTACAGCCTTCCCAGTCGCTCGTCATCGGATCCTCTTCATGAAGCGTAGAATCGGCGAAAATGTCGTACATCAGCTTATACACCTCGTAATAGGCGTCTCCCGCCACAAACAGATCGCGCTTGGAGGTTAAAATATCGTTTTCATAGGTGCTGCTTCCCGAAGCGGAGTTTACGAGCGAAGCCCACTGTACGATCGTCCAGCTTGCGTCCGCGAAGTTCGTATAATAGGGGATCGCGTCGGTGTTGTCGCGAATCAGCTTCAGATCGTTCAGGAATTCCTCCGGCGTCGTCGGAAGCTTTTCTACGCCCGCTTCCTTCCAGATCCGCTTGTTATAACAGATCCCGCCCGCGATCGAGCCTAAATGCGCGATTCCGTAAACGGTTCCGTCATACATCTTTTTATCCGCCCAGTTATATTTCGCGTCGATCTCCTCGTAAGTACCGAGCGGCTCGAAGAAATTCGACAGATCCTTCAGCTTTACGGTATCGGGGATCATCAGAACGTCGCCGTATTCGGTGGTGTTCATCATGGTGGGGACGTCGGTGGAATAATCGGTAAAGCCCTGATATTCGACCTTGCAGTTGTTCGCCGTCTCGAACGCCTTCGTCATCTCTTCAAGCGAGCCGTCCTCGATGCGGTCGGTGCGGTGAGTCAGAACCTTGAGCGTCAGTCCGCCGTTATTCGGCGAGGGTGTCGTGTCCGCGCTGTTTCCCGCGGCGGGAGTCGTGGTACTGTTTCCGCCCTCGCTTTCGGACGCACAGCCGGCAAACGTAAATACCGTGCTTACGGCAAGCATTGCCGCTAAAATTTTTTTTGCTTTCATAAGCTTTCCTCCTGAATCAAAAGTAATAAAGTGAATATCGTTTTGCCGATCGAAAGTAACGATCGTCTTCCGTAAGTTAATATTACCATTTTTAAAGTTAATTGTCAAGATTAAAAATTTTTTGAAACATAAAGATTTGTCCCATATTTTTGTGCAATGTGTCTAAAAATTGCTAATGTTATAGAATAATAAAAGCCAATTTATAAAGTAATCTCCTTAAATCTTTATTTTTAAAGTTATAACTTTACTTAAATCATTCTATATTTTTTTAAAATCAATATAAACCAAACTCCGTTCCCTTTGCAAACATTGCCTTACATTTTTCACCGCTATTATCTTAACCGACAATTGCCGAAAAATTCATGAAAACGCGGCGATCCAAGCCGAATCCGAAAAAAAGCCGCCCTTCTCTCTTTTAAAAGAGAGAAAAGCGGCTTTGCTGTTTTATTTTATTTGGGCGGTGCTGCCTTGATTACAGGTTGCAAAGCTCCTTCGTATCCCGCGCGATCAGAAGCTCCTCGTTCGTCGGAACGACCCAGACCTGCGTTTTCGCGCCGTCCTTCGAGATTTTTATGAAATCGCCGTGAACCTTCGCGTTCAGCTCCTCGTTCAGCTCGATCCCGAAATAGCCCATGTTCTCGCAGACAGCCTCGCGTACCTTCGAGGCGTTTTCGCCGATTCCGCCCGTAAAGATTACCGCGTCAAGCCCGCCCATCGCGGCGGTATACGAGCCGATATATTTCTTGATCTCATAGGTCAGCATTTCTCCGACAAGCGTCGCGTGCTTTTCGCCCCTGCTTGCCGCTTCCTCAATGTCGCGGTTGTCGCTTGAGATTCCGCTGAGCCCGAGGAATCCCGATTCCTTATTTAAGTAGTTGCTCATCTCGTCGGGGCTTAAATTCAGCTTTTTCGCGACGAACGTTACCGCCGAAGGATCGACGCAGCCCGAACGCGTCCCCATGATAACGCCGTCGAGCGGGGTAAAGCCCATGGAGGTATCGATCGACTTTCCGCCGTCTACCGCCGTGATCGACGAGCCGTTCCCGAGGTGGCAGGAAACGATTTTCAGATCCTTGATGTCCTTCCCGAGCTTTTCCGCGAGCGCGGCGGTTACGAAGCGGTGCGAGGTTCCGTGGAAGCCGTACTTTCTCACATGATACTTTTCATAGCATTCGTAGGGCATACCGAACATAAACGCCTTTTCGGGCATGGTCTGGTGGAACGCGGTATCGAATACCACGCACTGCGGCACGTTTTCGGGGATCACCTTTTTGCAGGCACGGAGCGCGAGCGCGTGCGGGTGGTTATGTACCGGCGCGAGCTCGGAAAGGTCGTCGATCTTCTGAATGACCTCGTCGGTAACGAGGGTGGTCTTGCTGAATACCTCCGCGCCCTGTACGATCCGGTGTCCGACCGCGGCGATCTCGTCCATGCTCCCGATGACGGCGGCGTCTCCCGAGGTAAGAACCTCTACGACCTTCTCAAACGCCTCGGTATGGGTCGGGAAGTCGCAGTCCTCCGAAACCGTTCTTCCGTCGAAGGTCTTATGGCTGATGTGTCCGCCGATCCCGATCCGCTCACAGTTCCCCTTCGCGATCATTTTTTCTTCGTTCATCTCGATCAGCTGGTATTTCAGAGACGAGCTTCCCGCGTTGATAACAAGAATATTCATGATTAAACAATCCTTTCCATTGCATATTTTCTATGTACTATTTTAAACCCTACCGAGAAAAAAATCAAGTGTTTTCCAAAAAAATCTTGCTTTTCGGTTGGTTTTGTTGTAAAATAAGGAAAGAAAAACGCTTTGTTTTTGTGCAGGCGCGCTTTCCCGCCCGCCTGAACAAAAATAAATAAAGAAAGGAACCCGAGCCATGAAGATTTGCGGGATTATCGCCGAATATAACCCCTTCCATAACGGGCACCGCTATCATATCGAGCAGACCCGCGAACGGTACGGCGCGACCCATATCGCCGCCGTCATGAGCGGGAATTTTACCCAGCGGGGAGACGCGGCGATTTTCGATAAATACCGCCGCGCGGAAGCCGCGCTCAAAAACGGGGTTGATCTCGTGATCGAGCTTCCCGTCGCGTACTCGCTCGCGAGCGCCGAACAGTTCGCGCTCGGCGGGGTCGGGCTTCTGAACGCGCTGGGCTGCGTCGAGCTTTTAAGCTTCGGGAGCGAGCGCGGCGACGTCAAGGCGCTTCGCGAGGCGGCGAGCGCGGTTCTCTACGCGCAGCAGACCGACGACTTTTTCCTTTTTATGAAAAACGGCAGCTCCTTCCCCGCCGCGCTCCAGAAAACGCTCGAAAAATACTATACCGAGGACGTGGTCGAACTTTTGACCACGCCGAACAATACCCTCGCCGTCGAATATCTCAAAGCGATGGACGAAACGGGGAGCCCGATTACCCCCGTGACCGTCGCGCGAAAAGGCGCCCCGCATGACGGCGAAGCGGCGCGGGACGGCTTCGCGAGCGCGTCCCTGCTGAGAAAAAGGCTTCGCGCGGGGGAGGACGTTTCCGCCTTTGCCCCGCCGTTCCCCGAGGGAGAGACCGCCGATCTTATGCGACTCGAGACCGCGATCCTCGCGAAAATACGCACCCTGTCCAAAGCGGAGCTTTTAAAGGTTCCGAACGTGCTGGCGGGGCTTGAAAACCGCATTTACAAAGCCGCGCGCGTTTCCGGCTCGCTTGCCGAGCTTATGCTCCTCACCAAAACGAAGCGGTACACCATGGCAAGGATTCGCCGCATTTTTCTTTCCGCTTTTCTCGGAATCCGGAAAAGCGACCTGACGGAGCTTCCGCCCTACGTCCATATTCTCGGCATGAACGCGCGGGGAAAGGAAATCCTCTCCGCCGCGAGCTGCGCGCTCCCGATCGATACGTCGCTGAAAGCGCTGATGAACGCGGGACAAAAGCAAAAACGCGCCGCACTGCTCGAGGCGCAGGCGGGCGATCTTTACGCGCTTGCCTTTGAAAAGCCGCGTCCGTGCGGACTGGATTTTACGGAAAAGCCGATCATTCTATAAATAATAGATACGAACAAAAGAAAAGAGATGTTTCCATTTGAATAAGGATATGACGCAGGGGAAGCCCTCCTCGGTTCTGTGGCGCTATTCGCTCCCCCTTCTGATTAGCGTCGCGTTCCAGCAGTTTTACAACATGGCGGACAGCATGATCGCCGGGAATTTTATCGAAAACGGCGAGGACGCGCTTGCCGCGATCGGCGCGAGCTATCCGATCACCATGCTGTTTATGGCGTTCGCGGTCGGCTGCAACTCGGGCTGCTCGGTCATCGTCTCGAACCTGTTCGGCGGAAAGCGGTACGGGCGGCTTCGGACGGCGGTCTTTACCTCGCTGATCTCGGTCGGGGTGCTGAGCGTATTATTGACGCTGATCGGCGCGCTGTTTTCGGCGGAGCTGCTCCGCCTTCTCGGAACGCCCGAAAACGTTTTCGGCGACGCGCGCGCCTATCTCGATATTTACGTTTACGGCGTTCCCTTTCTCCTTTTTTACAATGTCTGCAACGGCGTTTTCGCGGCGCTCGGCGACTCCAAAACGCCGCTTTATTTTCTGATCGGCTCGTCGGTCGGGAATATCCTGTTGGACTTCGGCGCGGTTGTCGGGCTGAATATGGGCGTTCCGGGCGTGGCTTGGGCGACCTTCGCGGCGCAGGGCGCGGCGGCGGTTCTCGCGCTTTTCGCCCTGTTAAAACGGCTGAAAAAGCTTCCGGACGACGGCGAAAACCGCGAGCCGTCCAAGCTTTTTTCCGCCGAAATGCTCGGAAAGATCGCCATGATCGCGATTCCCTCGATTTTACAGCAAAGCTTCGTTTCCGTCGGGAATCTTTTTATCCAGCGGATCATCAACGACTACGGCTCGGCGGCGATGGCGGGCTATTCGACGGCGATCAAGCTGAACACCTTCGTGATTACGAGCGTTTCGGCGATGACGAACGGAATGTCCGCGTTTACGGCGCAGAACGCGGGCGCGGGAAAGCTCGACCGGATCATAAAGGGCTTTAAGACCTCACTTGTGATGTCGGCGATCATCGCCCTTCCGATCACGGCGCTTTATCTCGGCTTCCGCGAGCCGCTGATCCGCGCGTTTCTGAAAAGCGGGGAGGACGCGGCGGCGGTTACGATCGGTTGCGGGTTTTTAACGATCGTCGCGCCGTTTTACTTCGCCGTGACGGCAAAGCTGAACTGCGACGCGGTGCTGAAGGGGGCGGGCGCGATCGGCTGTTTTGTCATAACGACGTTTACCGATCTGATCCTGCGGGTGGCGCTGGCGTATGTCTTTTCGGGACCGCTCGGCATGGGGCTGGACGGCGTGTGGTGGTCGTGGCCGGTCGGCTGGGGCGTGGCGGCGCTGCTCTCGGTGGGGTTTTATTTGTTTGGCGGGTGGAAGAAGCATATTCATGGGATTTGAGGTGAATTTTTGGCAGGCGTGCGCTTTAGAAAGAAAAAGAAATCGGCGGGGCTTCCTTTTTCGGAAGTCCCGCCGCCGCGTTACTTGACCGTAACGACCTTGGAAAACTTGCTATAAACCTTTTCACCGTTTGATTTCTTATAAGAACGAATTTGAAACTGGTAGGTCTTGTTTTTAGCAAGTTCTGTCGTGGAATAATTCGTTTTCTTTCCCGAAACGGTTGCAAACTTCTTATACTGGTCTTCACCCTTTTCGCGGTAAAAGATCTCATACTTTTCCGCGCCCTTTACCGCGTCCCATTGAAACGTGATCTTTTCGCCCGATCTCTTCGCAGTCAGGATCGTTTTTTTCGGAACAATCTGGAAGGTAAGAGTTTTCGTGCCGCTGTAATTGCCTTTTCCTTTAACGGTGACGCTCGCCGTGCCGATCGCTTTGTTATTCTTATAGATTAGCGTGTAGTCCGACCCTTTTTTCAGCGTTTTACTCCCGTCCTTTACCATGACCGAGGGATTCAGCGATTCTCCCGTGTAGGCTTTGTTGGTGATTTCGCTGAAATTTAAAGAGGAAATATCTTTTGAAACCGATACGGGAGTTCCGGAAAGCGTTTCGGAATCTTTGCCAAACGGCACATCCGTTTCGATTACATAATTACCCATCGCCCCTCCTCCCAATTCGTTCGATGGTACAGAGCCAACGGCACCAGCCTTACAAGATGATATTTTTTTAATACCTGCCAATGCAGAAGTCGAAAGCTGATTCTTATTTAGAACAAATTGAAAGGCATACGGATACGTTTCCGACTCACCATAATATATGTAGCCGCCACTTTTTATCAACGCCTTAGAGTCAGCTGTGGGATAATCATCGTTATAAAGGTAATAGGCTTGTGACGGATCTCCATCATTCATAACGGCTCCTAAATACATTAATCTAATATCATTATCGTCTTTAAAAAACAAAGAAATACGTGTAGGTCCACCAAACGCACCCCCTCTCAAAGTAGCATAATCCTCCTCGCTGAACCCATAAATCGTCAAGATCAGCTCCCCTGAACTCTCCTTATAAGTCACATAGTAAGGGGAGTTCTCGGTTTTGATTGCTGCCGCTCCTGCCGTTACACTCCCCGTAAACAGCATGGTAACTGCCGTCACCACCGTAAGAAGCGCAGAAATCGCTTTTTTCAAAATCTTCATAATAAAATCTCCTTTTCCCCCACGTTTCGCACATACTATAATAGACCGATCGGACTATGCTATGCGATCCGAAACGCAGAATTTGCCTAAGTATAGACCAAACGGTCTATATAAGATTATACCCCATATGGTCTATTTTGTCAACCCCGTTTGTTCTATTTTTGGTAAAATATTTTTAGTACTCACATTTCAAGGAAAAGGAGCCGCCATTCTCATGAACCGATTAAAGGAGCTTCGGGAATTTCACGATTTGACACAGCTGCAATGTGCAAGGATTGCCTATATTTCCAAAAAAACATATATTCGTTATGAAGCGGGGGAGCGCGTGATTCCGCTCGATACGGCGGTTTATTACGCGGAGTATTATGGAGTGAGTCTTGATTATATCGCGGGAATTACCAACGAACCCGCGCGGCTTGCGCCGTCGTCAGATCAAGAAAAAATAAGAGAAAGCTCCCGTCAGATCGAAATTAACCCGTCGCTTTTATCCGCGCTGAAAAAGCTTTCCGAGCGGCAGCAAAAAGGGCTGGCGGATATTATCAGCCTGTTGAATAAGTAGCGATTCTACACACGTTAATCTCAGCCGCATGTACTTCCCAAAAGAAAACACAAAACCGGCGAACGCCCGAAGCGTCCGCCGGTTTTTCTAAAGCTCTCCCCGCTAAAAAAGACAGCGCGTCTTTCCGAGGAATCTCCCCGGAGGAAACGCGCTGTCTTTTTGTTTCGGGTATGAACCCGTTCAATTTTACTTCACGGCGTAGTAGTCTACCAGACCTACCAGATCGTCGTACTTCTTCTTGCTGTTTTCAACGGCGATGTCGAAGAGCTTGTTCGCTCTGTCGGGATTCGCGCGCATGAGCGAGTTGTAACGAACCTCGCGCATCATGAATTCCTTATAATCGCCGGTCGGAGCCTTGCTGTCGAGCGTGAACGGATTCGTTCCCTCGGGAGCCGCGGGGTTAAAGCGGAATAAGTGCCAGTAGCCCGCCTGAACCGCTTCCTTTTCAACCTTCTGCGCGATCGTCAGACCGCCCTTGATTCCGTGGTTGATGCAGGGTGCGTACGCGATAATAAGCGAAGGACCGTCATACGCTTCCGCTTCGGAGATCGCCTTGATACACTGATTCATATCCGCGCCCATTGCGATCTGCGCAACATATACATAGCCGTACTTCATGGCGATTCCGGCGAGATCCTTCTTCTTTACGCTCTTGCCGCCCGCCGCGAACTGCGCGACCGCGCCGATATTGGTCGCCTTCGACGCCTGTCCGCCCGTATTCGAGTAAACCTCGGTGTCGAATACGAATACGTTTACGTTCTTGCCGCTCGCGAGTACGTGGTCAACGCCGCCGTAGCCGATGTCGTATGCCCAGCCGTCGCCGCCGAAGATCCAGTTGGACTTCTTCGAGAGGTAATTCTTCAGCTTCAGAACCTCCGCCTTTTCGGGCTTGTCGCAGCAGCAGCCTTCCAGCGCCGCGATCAGGTCGGTCGTCGCCTCAAGGTTCGCCGCGCCGTCGTTCGCCGTCTCGAAGTACTTCGCGATCTTCGCCTTTACCTCGTTCTTTTCGGCAACCGCTTCCAGCGCCCTTAACTTCTCCTGCGCTCTGCCGCGGAGGGTATCCTGCGCGAGGAACATACCTAAGCCGTATTCCGCGTTATCCTCGAAGAGCGAGTTGCCCCACGCGGGACCTCTGCCCGACTTGTTGACCGTGTACGGCGTCGAAGGAGCCGAACCGCCCCAGATCGACGAGCAGCCCGTCGCGTTCGCGATATACATTCTGTCGCCGAAGAGCTGGGTCACGAGCTTCGCGTAAGGCGTTTCGCCGCAGCCCGCGCACGCGCCGGAGAATTCGAGGAGCGGCTGCTTGAACTGCGAGCCCTTTACGCTTGCCGCCTTGAACTTTTCGGCAACCTCGGGCTTTTCGGAGAGGGTCATCGCGTAATCGAACTTCGGCTGTTCTTCCATTTGCGAATCGAGGCTCTTCATTTCGAGCGCCTTGTTCTTCGCGGGACATACGTTCGCGCAGACGCCGCAGCCCGTGCAGTCGAGTACGGAAATGCCCATCGCGAACTTAAAGCCGGGAAGACCGGTCGCGTCCTTCATCTTCATGCCCGCGGGAGCCTTTGCCGCTTCGTCCGCGTTCAGTACGAACGGACGGATTACCGCGTGCGGACATACCATTGAGCACTGATTGCACTGAATGCAGTTTTCGGGGATCCACTGCGGTACGTCAACCGCGATCCCGCGCTTTTCGTAAGCCGCCGAGCCCTGCGGGAAGGTACCGTCCGCCATGCCGACAAAGGTCGATACGGGGAGGCTGTCGCCGCGCTGCGCGTTTACGGGAATCTGAATCTTGTTTACATAGTCTACGAGTTCCGCTCTGCTGCCTGTTGCAACGTGTACGGGGAGCGAACCTTCGGCGTTTGCCCAGGAAGCGGGAACGTCAACCTTCACGACCTCGCCCGCGCCCTTTTCGATCGCCGCGTAGTTCATGTTTACGATGTCCTCGCCCTTCTTCGAGAAGGATTTGTACGCCGCCTGCTTCATGTACTCGATGGCGTCGTTCGCGGGGATAATGTTCGCGATCGAGAAGAACGCCGACTGTAAAACGGTATTGGTCTTGTTGCCGAGACCGATCTCTTTCGCGACCTTGATCGCGTTGATGATATAGAAATTGATGTTGTTCTTCGCGATATAAGCCTTGACCGGCGCGGGGAGCTTTTCGTCAAGCTCGTCGACCGACCACTGGCAGTTCAGTAAGAACGAACCGCCGGGGATAACGTCCTGCACCATATCGTATTTGTCGATATAGGAGGGGTTATGGCAGGCTACGAAATTCGCCTTGTTTACGAAATAAGTCGATTTAATCGGGGACTTTCCGAAGCGCAGGTGCGAGATCGTTACGCCGCCCGACTTCTTCGAGTCGTAAGCGAAGTAAGCCTGCGCGTACATATCGGTGTGGTCGCCGATGATCTTGATTGAGTTCTTGTTCGCGCCGACGGTGCCGTCCGAGCCGAGCCCCCAGAATTTGCAGCAGGTCGTACCCTCGGGAGTCGTGTTCGGGTTTTCGCCGATCGGGAGGGAAAGTCCGGTAACGTCGTCCTCGATACCGATCGTGAAGCGCGGCTTGTCGGTGTTGTTGTAAACCGCGATGATCTGCGCGGGGTTGCAGTCCTTCGAGCCGAGACCGTAGCGTCCGCTGAATACGGGGACATCGGTAAACCTGCCCGCCTGACGGAGCGCCGCGACAACGTCGAGATAAAGCGGCTCGCCGATCGCGCCGGGTTCCTTGGTGCGGTCGAGAACGGTAATGCGCTTCGCGGTCGCGGGGATCGCGTCCACGAACGCGTTTACGGAGAACGGACGGTAGAGGCGAACCTTTACCAGACCGACCTTCTTGCCCTGCGAAGCGAGGTAGTCGATCGTCTCTTCAATGGTATCGTTGACCGATCCCATCGCGACAATCACGTGCTCCGCGTCGGGCGCGCCGTAATAGTTAAAGAGCTTATAATCCGTGCCGATCTCGGCGTTTACCTTGTTCATGTACTCGGTAACGATTTCGGGAAGCGCGTTGTAATAGCCGTTGGAGGCTTCTCTCGCCTGGAAGAAGATGTCGGGGTTCTGCGCGGTGCCGTGAAGAACGGGCTTCTCGGGGTTCAGCGCGCGGTCGCGGAACGCGGCGACGTCGTCCATGTCCACCATCTTCGCGAGGGTGTCATAATCCCAGACCTCGATTTTCTGGATCTCGTGGGAGGTTCTGAATCCGTCGAAGAAATGGAGGAACGGTACTCTCCCCTTTAAGGTAGAAAGGTGCGCGACCGCGCCGAGATCCATAACCTCCTGCGGGTTGGTCGAGCAGAGCATCGCGTAGCCGGTCTGGCGGCAGGCGTATACGTCGCTGTGATCGCCGAAGATCGAGAGCGCGTGAGACGCGAGCGCGCGGGCGGAAACGTGAATAACGCTCGGGAGAAGCTCTCCCGCGATTTTATACATATTCGGGATCATCAGGAGCAGACCCTGCGACGCGGTGTAGGTCGTCGTTAAGGCGCCCGCCGCGAGAGAGCCGTGAACCGCGCCTGCCGCGCCGCCCTCGGACTGCATTTCGACAACCTGAACTTCCTGTCCGAAGATATTCTTTCTTCCCTGCGTTGCCCAGGAATCGGTTACCTCCGCCATAACGGAAGAAGGGGTAATGGGGTAAATCGCCGCGACTTCGGTAAACGCGTATGAAACGTGACCGGCGGCGTTGTTACCGTCCATTGTGAGTTTTTTTCTAGCCATTGGAAACATCCTCCTTTATTTTTCGCAGTCTGCCCGACCGCGCGGACCTTCCGCGGCGAAGCTCCTGCAACTATGAATATGATAACACATTTTGCACATTTTGTAAACAGTTTAAGCGAAAAAAATTGGAGAAAGAAGAAATTTTTTCCCCGCGTATTGACAGGGGGCGGGCGGGGAGTGTATAATAAAATAAAGAATATTTTCCGGACGTCGGACATTGGCGCGGCGATTGCTGCCGCGGATTTTTGAGGGGTAAAACGATTGTGAAAAAAGAAATGGCAAAAAAAGGATCATTGCTTCTTGCGGCAGCTGTATTGCTGGCGGCGGTTGGCGGCTGCGGCACGGAAGAAAAGGGGGAGGAGCCTGTGAGCGGCATATCCGAGACGACCGAAGGATCGGTCAGCGAATCTCTTTCGGCTTCGGAGGATTCCGTTCCGGAGACAACAGAGGAGGAATTGCCTCCCGTATCGTATCCGTGCGAGTATCGGACGGAGGAGCTGCACTGCATATACGGCGAAACGGATCTGTTTGGGACGCTGTATACGCCCGAGGACGGGCGGGAGAAGCACCCGGCGGTCATTCTGAGCCATGGGTATAACTGTATCGGAAGCGATATGCGGGACATTGCCGAGGCGCTCGCGCAGAACGGTGTGACGGCGTATACGTTCGATTACAGCGGAGGAAGCCTTCGCTCCGAAAGCAGCGGAGAAACCGTCGATATGAGTATTGAAACGGAGCAGGATAATTTACGGCATGTGATCGATATGATTTCCGAAACAGCGTCCGCAGACCCCGATGAGCTTTATCTTTACGGGGAAAGTCAGGGCGGATTTGTCGCGGCGCTCACGGGCGCGGAGATGCCCGACCGGATCGCGGGAATGTTTCTTGTGTATCCCGCGTTCAGCATTGTGGATCAATGGCTGGCGATGGATCCCGAAACGATGAACGAGCCGTTTTCCTTTATGGGCGGAATGATGCTTTCAAAGACGTTTTACGACGGTGTTCCGAGGTATGATGTATACGAGCATATTTCGGCGTTTTCCAATCCCGTTCTGATTTATCAGGGGGATCGGGATTCGGTGGTGAATGTTTCTTACGCGGAACGGATCCACGAAGCGTTTCCCGATTCGGAGCTTACGATTGTCGAGGGGGCGGGACACGGCTTCGGCGGAAAAGACAGGAAGCTCGTTAAAGATGGTGTCTGCGGATTTTTTGCGGACAGAGGCGTTGCGGATTAACGCCTTTTCCATCGCTTTTACGCACAAATGAAGTTGAATAAAGTTGGGGTGTAGCGCGGTTGGTAGCGCGCGAAGTTTGGGAGCATAGAACCGTCGGAGCGCTTTGCAGAGCGGTTTTTCGTACATTTCCGTTCACACTACACTGTCACGGCGATTTTGTAGTGTGGAGATTTTGGACGGAAATCCGTTTGACCACATACTTGACCACTTTGAGAAAAATTTCATAAAATCGAGATGTAGGGTAACGGTCACCCACTTGTTTTGGGAACAAGTCCAAGCTGGTTCAACTCCAGTCATCTCGACCATGAAACACTGACAAAAAAGATATTATGCCCACAAACGGCTGTACAAAGCCATTTGTGGGCATAAATCTTGTGAAAAACAGAAAACACCGTCCGTAGATATTTTCGACACGAAAATGGACTTGAACCCTCCCCTACAAAATTTTTCCGGTTCAAATTGGATATTTTTACCAAATCGCCTGTGAATAATTTCTCGTTCGCGAGAGATCATTCACGGGCGATTTTTCATTTTCAGAATCTTGACAAAAAAGATTTTGACGTGATTTGAACCCTTTGGCAACAAAATTTTTGAGATCAAAATTGTGCAGATTGCACATATTATAAATATTGCAAGCATGAGCGCCTGTAAATTGCTTCTCGTATAAAATGAGAGGTAACTTACAGGCGCTTTTTGGTACAATATAACCATAGCTTGTAGTCGGTATCACGACGACACTTACAAGCTATGCTTATTTTTGTTATAATGAGAGGGTAATGAACTGACGGGCGCTTTTTAGAACTTCGCGTTCGTAAACAAAAGTGTCAGCCGCCCTCTTGTTATAAGGATTCGATTAAGCAGGTTGTTCCACTCCTCGTTGGGTTTGCCTTTGGACCAACCCAAAGGCAAGCCAAACGAGAAGATACGTTCGTGTCACTAACCAAAATGAATCGTAATAAGCTGTGAGCGGAACATTACAATTATTTTCGAAAGAAGGAATGTAAATGATTGGCGTAGGAATCGACGTATCAAAAGGCAAAAGCACGGTTTGTATAATGAAACCGGGCGGAGAGGTTTTACAGCCTCCGTTTGAAATCAATCACACAGCCGATGAGCTTGAAAACTTGGTCAGACTCATCGAATCTTTTGATGAAGAAGTCCGTGTCGTTCTTGAAGACACCGGACACTATCATCTACTATAATATATTTGTCGGGTAAATCCATGACAGACCAGCCATGGTTTACACGCACTTGTTACTTAAGCTATATGATATGCTTTCGGCTTATGTCTTAATGATAATCAGCGTCGTGCTGATGTTCACAGGCTTTGTGGTACTGCGTTTCACGATAGGCTTTACGATCAGCGAGGAATTCCACGAGATCGGCGTGATGAAAGCGGTCGGTATCGACAACAACAGTATAAGAAGCCTGTATATTGTCAAGTACCTTGCCATTGCGGTAATCGGTACACTGATAGGATATTTCTGTTCTATACCTCTCGGGGATATCCTGTCCACGGCGGTGCTTATGCCAATCAACAATGTGATGATGAATTGGGTAGGTAACATGATCGGTGATATATCAGGCTTGAAATGCGATTTTGACCCACTGGAAATATTTGTAATCTGCCCGGGAATTCTCATCGGTGTGACCGTCATAGGCTCGTACCTGACTGCACTTTACACAAAAACTATTAAGGCTTCCGATACGGCAAGCATAGAATAAGGAGGTTTTTACAATGAATACGGTTTTACAGACAAAGGGACTTTGCAAGACATATATAAGAAAGTAATAACCTACACATTGGCTTCGGAAACAGGCGCAAGCCTGAAAGCAAGCAACTTTATAAGCGAGGGCGAAGCGGGCGGTACAATATGGACGGGCGAACGGCGGCGGGATAACGGTGTACCAGCCGAGAAAAAGGTTCGTTGGGTCTGCAACATCGGTTAAATTCCCGAACGGGATTTAACAACGCGGCAAAGGTCGCTCCTTGCGGGCGGGGTTTACCTCTTGCCCTGCCCCGCCGCGTTACATAATCCGCTGTATTTGTCTTTATAACGATATTTTGCAAAACCTCTACATCGCTATCACCCTAATGCCGATTTGCGACATTATATTCCTATTTTACGCCGCCGAAGCCGCTGTTTTCCTAGAAAGCCGGAAACCCTTCGTGCGGTACTGGAGCTTTTTGTTCAAGCCTATAATGATTTTGGTATTGCGAAAATGAATTTCAGACTAAATCGTTCTTCTAGTTCTCGTGAGCTTCCTTTTTCTGTCCTTGACTTTTTATAATATGCGC
>CAZKKZ010000048.1:0-15479 GCA_964553625.1 uncultured Ruminiclostridium sp. | reverse complement strand
GCGAAAAATCTGACTGCAATCCGAACATTTCGGGTAGTGTCAACAAGCCCTAAAATGACAAATGTAATACCGAAAACGGATCAAAAGTCACTTTTCTTTTCGGCGGGGATATGCTATACTGGAACAAGTGAAAGGACGGTTCAATTTATGAAGGAATTTCTTACGGTTCAAAATCTGGTGAAAAATTACGGCGATTTCTGCGCGGTCGATCATCTCAGCTTTTCGGTTTACGAAAACGAGATCTTCGGCTTGCTCGGACCGAACGGGGCGGGGAAGTCCACCACCATGAACGTGATCACCCTGCTGAACGACTTCAGCGCAGGAAGCGTTTCGGTAAACGGAATGGATATTCTGAAGGAAAAGGATAAGGTAAAGCGCCTGATCGGCATGGTGCCGCAGGAGATCGCGGTATATCCCTTTCTGACCGCGATCGAGAACGTGAAGTTTTTCGCGTCGCTTTACGGACTGCACGGCGCGAGACTCAAAAGCTCGGCGGAGGAGGCGCTCGAATTTGTCGGGCTTTCCGATTACGCGAAAATGAAGCCGACGAAAATGTCGGGCGGAATGAAGCGCCGCCTGAACATCGCCTGCGGGATCGCGCACGATCCGAAGCTGATCATTATGGACGAGCCGACGGTGGGCGTTGACGCGCAGTCCCGCGAGCATATCTTAGGCTCGATCAAGACGCTTCGCGAGCGGGGCGCGACCGTGATCTATACCTCCCACTACATGAACGAGGTCGAGGAAATCTGCGATCGGATCGCCATTATCGACCACGGACATTTTGTCGCGTGCGGAACGGAGAGCGAGCTGATCTCCTTGGTAAGCGACGTAAAAACGCTGAAGGTGCGGACGGCTCTTCCCTCCGGTTCGGATCGGGAATCGCTTCTTTCCGAGCTTGCGAAGCTTCCCGACGTCCGCCGCGTGAGCGCGAACGAAAATGAGGTGTCGCTCGACGTCGCGGAAGCGTGCCGTGATTATTCGCTGATCCTCGGTTACTTCGGAAAGCGCGGATTTCCTCTCCTCGGATTTTCGAGCGATTCGATCAACCTCGAGAACGTGTTCATTGCCCTGACGGGCAGCGAGCTGAGATAAGGGGGATCAAGATGTTCAGCATCATTTTAAAAAGCTTCCGCGCCTTTTACCGAAATTCCTCTACGCTTTTCTTCACGGTATTTTTCCCGTCGGTCTGCGTCTTTTTCCTTGGGACATTTCTGGAAAATGTCGAGGTTTCCGACGGTACGGTCGGCGAATTGAGCATTGTATACGCCGAAGAAAATGCGGATCCGTTTTCCGCGGCGGCGTTCGGCGAATTTCTGGAAAATCTGGAGGATATTAAGGCGGAAAAGGTCTCGTCGGAGGAGGTAAAAAGCTTCGACGGCACGGCTTATTCCGCGGGCGTTCTTCTCGACGGCGAAAATATCCGGATCTATAACGGAAGCGATCGGATCAAGAACCGTACCGTGAAAGCGGTTCTCGACAGCTATCTTCAGACCGCCTCGGCGTACCGTACCGTGGCGTCGGTCGATCCCGCGTCGCTTATGAGTATTGCCGTTCCGGAGGAAAGCTTTGTACGGCGCGGGGAGTTCAGCGCCAACCGCTCCATGATGGATTATTACGCGGTCACAATGGTGGTCATGATCATTTTCATGGGCTCCGTGATCGCCGGAACGACCGAGTATACGGACGAATACACGTTTGCCACGATCGACCGGCTCCATATTTCCATGCTTAGCGGACTGAAGATCTATTTCGGAAAAATCATCGGGAATCTCCCCATGATCGCGGTTCAGATCGCGTCCGTCATGCTTTCAAGCACCCTGCTTTTTGGCGCCGAATACTGCGCGAGCCTGCCGCTGAACCTGCTTCTGATCGGAATGCTCCTGTGCGTTTCGATTGCCGCGCTTTCGGTCGGGATCCTTCTGAACCTGTTGATCCCGAAGATCCCCGCGTTTCAGGTATGTATGCCGGTTCTGTGGATCATGCTGTTTCTTTCGGGGACGTTCGCGAAGGATATTCATATCCCGGGATTCAGCGAGAAAATGCCGCCCTATCTCGTCCAGAGCGCGGCGTTCGACCTGACGGTATTTTCACGCGCCGAAAAGGCGGTCAACGTGATGATCGCCGCGCTGATCGTCTTTGCGGCAAGTGTTGTCCTGAGCGCGATAAGACTTAGTATTAGGAGAAAAAACACATGAAAAATATCGGTTTGATCTTTCGGCAGACCGCCGCGAGAAATCGGCTCATGATCCTGCTTTCGGCGGCTTCGGCGGTGCTGATGATCCTCTTTTTCGGGCTTCTTACCGCGCCCGGCATGGAATCGACCGACGACGCGGAGCTTTCCGCCGTCCGGATCGGGGTCATAGACCGCGACGAAAGCCCGCTTTCGGAGGATCTGAAAAAATATTTTACGGATCGTCTCGGCATGGCGATTGATGAAGAAAAAAATTACGATTTTCAGGCGGATCAGTTGATTGATCGGAATATTTCTGCTATAATAGAAATACCGGACGGGCTTTATGAGCGCGCGGCGGCGGGAGAGCTTCTGCCCCTGACCGTTACCATGCTCGGCGATTATGAAAACGCCGCGTTTATCGAGGTTTACGCGAATTCCTATATGCGAAGCGCGGCGGTGCTTTCCGCGGCGGCGAAGGGCGACGAAGCGCGGTTCCGCGGACTTTTATCTGCGAACGCGCCGTCCGGAGAGACGGAAATTATCGAGCGAAGCGGATCGGACGACGCCGAATACGAAAACCACGCCTTTTTTACGGTGACGGGCTTTATGCTGATGTTTATGGCGATGATCGTATTCTTCCTTTCCTATATGATCCTGTCCGACCGGGAAAGCGGCGTTTACAGCCGGATCGTGTGCTCGGTCATCAAGCCGGCAGAATACGTGATCGGCGTAAGCCTTTTCGGGATTATCTGCCTCTCTGTGGTCAGCCTGATCTTCACGCTTTGCGTTTTCGCAATGAGCGGGAGCCTGAGCCTTCCGCTTTGGCTTGTCCTTCTGACGAATGAGCTTTTTATCCTGTTTCTGGTGGGCGTTTCGGTTCTGTTCGCGCTTCTCGTAAACAGAAGCCAGTCGCTGGTCGCGGTCGGAATCGGGTATACGACGATCGGGAGTATGCTCGGCGGATTCTGGTTCCCGATTGCGGACGGTCTGGGTGCGGTCGGACAGATCGCAAAGCTTTTCCCGCACTACTGGGTCATGGAGCTGTACCGGAATTACGCGTCGGATCCTCCGGCGAACGTCCCGCTTTGTCTTGGTATTCTCGCGCTTTTCGTGATCCTCGCGTATCTGATCTCGGCGATCGTTTTCACGCGAAAAAATTAACGGCTGCCGTTCTTGGCGAGTGTGTGAAATGTCACACGTTCCGGGTTTCCGATCTTCGGAATCGCCAAAGGCGGCGCGCCTTGAGTGGTGGTTCTATGTATAAAAGCACGCTGATCCTGATTTTCGAGCTGACCGCGCTGGCGGCGTCGGCGGTTTATCGGACGGTCTTTTCGGCGAACGCGGCGGACGGCATTCATGTCGTGACCGCGCTCGCTCTTTGCTGTTTGTTTTTCGCGGATTTTCTGACGGCGGAAATCCTCCGAAAAAAGAAAAAGCCCCCGAACGGGCTTTTCAAATTCTTTTTGGCAGGCGCGGGCTTTTTCGCCGCTTTGCTTTGCGGCGGCTCGGATTATTTTCCCGTTCTGATTCCGATTCTTTTCGCGCTTACGGATCTCCTTCGTGCAAGGGAGTATTTTTATGGGATTTTCGCGGTGGAAACGGCTCTCGCCGCGCTGATCGCGAAGCCGTCGGTGTATGTTCTGATCGTTTCGGGGATTCTTTTTATTACGCTTGTTTTTTCGGGGAATCTGACCGAAAGACTGGAACGGGCGCAGAAAGCCGTCGAGGAGGAGAAGCGGACGGTAACGCGCCTGCAAAAAAAGAACGCGGACTTAACGGCGTATTCCCGGACGCTCCGCGAGACCGCCGCGCTTGAGGAACGAAGCCGATTTTCCGCGCGGATCCACGACCGTCTCGGGCACGGCATTTCGGGCAGTATCCTTTTGCTCGAGGGTGCGCAGCGGTGCATGAAAACCGATCCCGAACGGGCGGAGAAGTGTCTCGGGACAGCCGTCGAAAATCTTCGCGGGAGCGTGGACAGTATTCGCGAGGCGCTTCGGGAGGAGCGTCCGCCGCGGCATATCGCGGGGATTACGGAGCTTCGCGAGACGCTCGAACGCTTTTCCGTTCAGCATGAGATCAGGACGGATTTTACGGTCGAGGGAGAGACCGAAAAGATTCCGCCGCAGGTATGGAACTGCCTGAAGGAAAACCTGATCGAGGCGACGGCGAATACCGTCCGCCATTCCGAAGCTGATCATTTTTCTTTTCGCCTTTTTATTTATAACAAGGTCGTAAAGGCGGAATTTTCGGATAACGGGAAAGGCGGCGGAAATTTTAAAAAGGGCATGGGCATGGAGGCGATGGAAGAGCGTACCGCGGACTGCGGCGGAAGCTGCGTGTTCCAAAAAAGCGCCGCGGGCTTCCGGATCGTCAATGTTTTCAGATTGTGAGGAGTTTACCGTGATCAATGTGGTGATCGCGGACGACGATATGATCGTTCGCGAGGGATTAAAGCTGATTTTTTCGACGGGGGAGGATTTTCTCGTCTTGGGCGAAGCCGCCGACGGGGAAGAGGCGGTTCGTCTTTGCCGTGAGGTTCGTCCCGACGTCGCGCTGCTCGATATTCGTATGCCGAACCGCGACGGGATCGCGGCGGCGGAGGTCATGCTGTCCGAGGGGCTGTGCGCGCCGCTGCTCCTGACGACCTTCGACGAGGAGGAGCTGATCCTTCGGGCGCTGAAAAGCGGGGTAAACGGCTATATTTTAAAAAACAGCCCCGCCGAGCGGATCATCAACGCGGTACGGACGGTCAGCACGGGCGGGACGGTTTTTCAGGAGGACGTTCTCTCGTATATCCGGAAAAGGGTCGGCGCGGACGGCGGCAGAAAGGCGATTTTTACTCTGCTTTCCGCGCGGGAACTGGAGGTTGTGCGCCTGATCGCGCAGGGGCTTTCCAATCAGGAAATCGCGGATCGGCTGTACCTGTCCAACGGAACGGTGCGCAATCACATCAGCGTGATTCTGGAGAAAACGGGACTGAAGCACCGCACGCAGATCGCGGTGCAGTGGCTGACGGAGTGAGAGTGACGCGTAGTATATCCAATTTTATTTTTTTCTGTGTTGATATTTGTACAAAAGGCAGCTGATTTCCTGTTAGGATAAATCGCTGCCAAAAGTTAAAATATTTGATTTTATATTGTTGTTTTTTGATTTGATAAACAGGAATTTACTCATCTTTTGGTCTGGGACCGTTTGGAAGAGGCTTTCCGTTTTCATCTCGGTTAATAGGAATTGCTTTAAGATGGAATTGTATACACCCGTCAGCGCATGGTATATTCATTTCATATTTTTCTTTTTCACCTCTATATGTAAAATCACCGCCGCATCTAATAACTTCACACCATGTGTAGAGTTGTATCATTGTTTTAGGACACATTCCGGCAGGACATCCGTATGAAAAGACGAATTGATCTCCTTTTTCCAATCCAAGCCGACAGTGTCCCGCTTTTCCTTCTATTGCCGTCAATTCAAACTGCCAATCTTCGGTACACCATTTTCGCATATCCATAACCTCCGGTAATGTGTTTTTTTTAAGTAGTTGCCAAAAGTCATAATGTTTGATTTCATATTATTATTTATGACTAAATAAACAGTAATTTGTAACTATTATATCCGTTTACGCTGTGTATGTTCCACCCGTATTTTCTCGGTTGAGAGTTCCCTCAATTTCAATCAACAGACATTTGACTAATTCGTTACATACTGGTCGATGTTTCGTTCCTTTGGGAATTATGATAAAATCACCCTCACATAAATGTGTTAATCCGTCCTCAAATTCAATATCAAATTGACCTTCAATACAGTAAAACAGTTCATCGGAATTTTCGTGTATATGGAAATCTAAAGTTCTATGTTCCGCTTGCAATACGTTTAACATATGATTATTCAATGTTCCTATCCTTTTATAGCGGAATAGTTCGTCAGTCCAATTTACATCTTCTTTAAAATTCATTTTCTGAATCATTATTTTCTCCTATTCAAACACCGATTTTTCATTCTCTGCAACCTTTCGACAAGCTGTTGGGCTGCTCCACGCTTTTATCCGAAATGCTCGACCGTTCCGCCCAGCTTTTCGATCATTAGATACGCCGCCTTATAAACGTCGCCGCAGCCGAGCGTCAGGATCAGATCTCCCTCCCGCGCGTTCGCGCAGACATAGTCCGCGATTTCCTCAAAGGTCGGGAACCACACCGCGCCGTCGATCTTTTCCGCGAGATCCTTCGCGTAAATGTTGTAGGTGTTTTTCTCGCGGCTCCCCATGATCTCGGAAAGCACAACCCGATCCGCGAGACTTAGCGCCTCGGCGAATTCGTTCAGGAGCGTCGCGGTGCGCGAGTAGGTGAACGGCTGGTGAACCGCCCATACGCGCTTGAAGCTCATGCTTTTCGCCGTTTCGAGCAGGGAGCGGACCTCGGTAGGGTGGTGCGCGTAATCGTCCGCGATCGTGATCCCGTTCAGCTCGGCGAGCTGCTCGAACCGCCTTACCGCGCCGTAGAACGACGAAAGCCCTTTTTCGAGCGAAGCTGTCCCGCAGCCGAGCGACAGCGCCGCGGCGCAAGCCGCAGTTGCGTTTAAAACATTATGCGCGCCGGGGACATGAAGATCGATCCTTGTGACCGCTTTTCCCTTGTGCATGAGGGTAAAGCGGGTATGAAAATCGCCGAGCCGCTCGATCTCCGCGGGGTAATAATCGTTTTCCGCGCTTTTTCCGAACGTGATCCGCTCTCCCGCGAAGCGGCTGTTCCCGAGGGCGGTTTTGGTGTTCTCGTCGTCGCCGTTGTAGACGATCCGATCCGTCGTCAGGTCACAGAACCTCGTAAACGAAGCGCGCAGATTATCCATGGTCTTGAAATAATCGAGGTGGTCGCAGTCGATATTGAGAATGACCGAGGTGTTCGGCGAAAGCTTTAAAAACGTATCGACAAATTCGCACGCCTCGCAGACCATGACGTCGCTTTTACCATAGATCGCGCTTCCGTGAATGGCGCGGAGCTTTCCGCCGATGACTGCCGTGAGGTCGGTTCCCTCCGCCAAAAATATATGGGTGAGCATGGAGCTGGCGGTGGTTTTTCCGTGCGTCCCGCAGACGCAGACCGCGTTTTTGTACCAAGTGGTGATCAGTCCGAGAAGAACCGAGCGCTCGATCACGGGAACGCCGCTTTTTCGCGCCGCGATCAGCTCGGGATTGTCCTCCATGATCGCGGCGGTATGGACGATCAGATCCGCGCCCTCGATGTTTTCCGCCCGCTGCCCCAGAAAGACGGGGATTCCCATTTTCCGAACCGCGTCGAGCGTTTCCGTTTCGTTGTTATCCGAGCCGGTGAGAAAATAGCCTTGCCCGTGCAGGATCTGCGCGAGCGGGTACATTCCGCTTCCGCCGATTCCGATAAAATGAACGTGCTTTTTTCCGCTTAAAAAATCTTCCATGAATGACCGTTCCTTTCGGCTGTTTGTCCGGAGCGTACCCGCGCACGGCTTTTGCGCGAGTACGCTGTGTTACGCTTTGATTATGGTAAAAAATCACGTGCTCTATTCCAAATATATGTATAATTCCGCCTTCTATGTTAAAAATACAGACAGATGACAAACGGACAGGCTCGGGTACGCGCCTGTTTCAGAAAGGATTTTCATTATGAACATTAACGACATCAGAATCCGTAAAATTTTACAGGAGGGGCGGCTTCGCGCCGTCGTTTCGATTACGATCGACAACTCGATTGCCGTTCACGACATCAAGATCGTACAGGGCGACGACCGCCTTTTCGTCGCCATGCCGAGCAGGAAGGACGAATCGGGGATTTTCCGCGATATTGTGCACCCGATCAGTCCCGACGCGCGCGGAGACATCGAAACGAGAATTATTTCGGCATACCGCGACTACGTTTCAACGCAGGATCGCGGCAGCCTTTAAAAGGGCAAGCTGGGTCTTCGCGTCGTCGATTTCGTCCTCGAGCACCATTTGCACGGCTTTTTCGAGCGGGATCGTCAGAACGTCCAGAAATTCGTTATCGTCGAGGTCCTGTTCCGCGCGGCGCAGCCCCTCGGCAAGATACATATAAATGATTTCGGTATCGTACGCGGGAGTCGGGAAGAGCTTCCCGAGCGGGCGGAAGCGTTCGGCGGTAAAGCCCGTTTCCTCCCGAAGCTCGCGCTTTCCGCATTCGAGCGGCTCTTCGCCCCATTCGAGCTTTCCCGCGGGGATTTCGAGCAGGACTTTTTTATGCGGATAGCGGAACTGCCGCACGAAAAAGACCTCGTTTTTCTCGTTCAGCGCGACGATACAAACGCCGCCGGGGTGACGGAGCACGTCGCGCCCGGTGGTTTTTCCATTTTCAAGAAGCGCGGTATCGCTGAATACCTCGAAGATTTTTCCTTTGTAAACAAGCTTGCTGTCTACCGTTTCCTCGTTTAAATGCATGGTTCGTGTTCCTTTCCTATGTGAAACCGGGAATTTACCCGGATTTTGCGCGGGATTGTTTTTTAATCGATAATCAATATAAAACCGCGCCGTACTTTCGGACCGCTTTTTCGAGCGCCGCCTCGCTCAGTCCGCAGGTTCGGTCAACGAGCGCGCGCCCCTGATACAGCATGAGCGCAAGCATAAGGGCGGTATCGTTCCCGCTTCCGAACATGACGGGGAGAAGCGCCATCGCTGCGTTTTCCGCGAAGGCGACCGCGTCGTCGGGCGTATCGATCTCGATTTTTAAAACGTCAAAGGATTCCTGTGACGCGGCGAAAAGCTCCGTTTCCATGCCGTCGTTGCAGGGAATCGGTTCTGAAATTTCCGTCGTATCCGATTCGAGAAAAAACGCCTGCCGTTCGTTCGCGAGAAGAAGCGCGGTCTCTCGCTCCTCCGGCGGCTGAAAGGCATTGTTCCCAAGCGGAAGAAGCCCCGCTTCGCGAGCCGCGCGGAGAATCCTCCCGCCGACCGCTTCGTTCGGAGTACGGAAAAAAAGCGGAATCGACGCGAGCGGCGCAAGCCGCTCGACCGCGTCCGCGAGCGTATCCTCCGAGTCGGAAAAAACGCCGAACGCCGTCAACCCCATGCTTTGCAGGGTGATGAGCGCCGCGTCCGCGGGGAGTGTGGCGTCGGTCGTCAGGTCGCCGTCTACCGAAAGAAGCGCCGCAGCCGCTTTTCCTCTTTTTTTACATTCAATCAGGGCGGCGCGCAGATCCGAAAGAAGCGTCATTCCCCGCAAAAGGAAAAGCTCCGCGTTTCGGTTTTTCTCGATTTGTTCCGCGTAATGGGCTTTCAGCTCGGTGAAGCTGTATTCGCCGTAGGGGACGATCATCATTCCGCTTTCCGTCAGGACGGCGGGCTTCGGTTCGGGAGGATTGGGAGGCTTTTCGCTGTTCATAAGATCAGTCCTTCATTTCGTATTTTGTCGGATTTCCTCGGTTACATTTTTTCGGGCGCTTCCACCTTCAGGAGATCGAGCATATTTTTCAGCACTCTTTTTACCGCCGCGCAAAGCGTCAGCCGTGAGATCAGGGTTGTTTCCTCCGTCCCCTTGATCGGGCAGGTATCGTAAAATTTGTGGAAAAGCTGCGCCAGATCGTAGACGTAACGGGTCAGCACCGAGGGATTGTAGGTCTTTGCCGCCTCCGCGATCTCTTCAGGGAGGATTGCGAGCTGTCGGATCACCGCGAGCTCCGCCGGATCGTCATAGGACAGCGCCGTTCCCACTTCGGCGGGGGAGAAGCCGTCCTCTTTCATTTTTTCGAGAATGCGGCAAATGCGCGCGTGCGCGTACTGCACATAAAAGACGGGGTTTTTCGAGCTTTCCTCGATCGCGAGGTCGAGATCGAATTCGAGGTGCGTGTCGGGGTCGCGGAGGTTAAAGAAGAACCGCGCCGCGTCCATCGGGATCTCGTCGAGAAGGGTAGAGAGGGTAATGGCTTTCCCCGATCGCTTCGAGAGCTTTACCGT
Source organism: uncultured Ruminiclostridium sp. (assembly GCA_964553625.1). Classification (GTDB taxonomy): domain Bacteria; phylum Bacillota; class Clostridia; order Oscillospirales; family Ruminococcaceae; genus Ruminiclostridium_E. The sequence continues at coordinate 5,370 of CAZKKZ010000048.1, read as the reverse complement.
TTCGCCGTTCCGGACGAGGCGAACCATCTGCATGATTACCGCGTCGAGCCGGCTCGCGTCTACGCCGAGCGCGGTAAGCGCTGCCTTCATGCGCGGCACATAGCCGTGATGATCCGCGCCGAGAACGTCGATCGCCTTATCGAAGCCGCGCGTTACAAGCTTGTTGTAGTGATAGGCGATGTCGGGGACGAAGTAGGTCGGCACCCCGTTCGCGCGGACGAGAACGCGATCCTGATCGTCGCCGAACTCGCTCGCCTTGAACCAGACCGCGCCCTCCTTTTCGTAGGTCACGCCCTTTTCCTTGAGCATTCCGACGATCTCCGAAACCTTCCCGCTTTCGTGAAGCGAGCTTTCGAGGAACCATGTGTCATAATGGATCCGATATTTCGCGAGGTCGTCCTTCAGTCCCTGAATATTCAGCGGAAGCGCGTATTCGACCAGCGCGCGGCGGCGGTTTTCTTCCGTGTCGTTCAGGTAACGGTCGCCGTACAGCTCCGCGAATTTCTCGGCGTGGTCGATGATGTCCTGTCCGTGATAGCTGTCCTCGGGCATTTCAAGCTCCTCGCCGAAGTGCTGACGATAGCGGCAGTCAAGACTCAGCCCGAATTTGTTCACCTGATTTCCCGCGTCGTTGACGTAAAATTCCCGTTCGACGGTATAGCCCGCGTATTCGAGCAGGGAAGCGAGACAGTCTCCGATCGCGCCGCCTCTGGCGTTTCCGATGTGCATGGGTCCCGTCGGATTCGCGGAAACAAATTCCACCAAAACGCGCTTTCCTTTTCCGAGATCGATTTTTCCGTAATTTTCACCCTGCGACAGAACGTTTCCGACCGTTTCCGAAAACCAGCGGCGATGAATAAAAAAGTTCAGAAATCCGGGACCCGCCGTTTCGATCCTGTCGAAAAACGTTCCGTTCAGCACGGCGTGATCGGCGATGCTCTGCGCGATCGCGCGCGGGTTATTGTGAAACGATTTCGCCGAAACGAGCGCGGCGTTGCAGGAAAAATCCCCGTGAGCGGTATCGTTCGGGATCTCCACCGTAAAATCCGGGATCGGCTCGGCGGGGAGAGCGCCCTCTCCGATCGCCTGTCCCAAAGCGTTTAAAACGATCTCTCTGACTTCCTTTTTTGCTTTTTCGATCATATTGTCCATGATTTTGTCCTGTCCTTTTTGTTTTTGTCCGAATGCCGATAAAAATTTAAGATTAGGAGACGGTTACGACGAGCCGAAGCTCGTTTTCCGAAATAAATTCGGAATTTACGTCCACGCTGTATTTGAATTCGAGCGTTCCGCCGTCCTCGCTTAGTCCGCAGTTGATCTCATACGCGTGCGTCCCGACGGTAAAATCTCCGTAGGGCGTTCCGTAGACGCAGCAGTGCTTTTTTCCTTTTTCGATAAAGAGAACCGAGCTTGCCGCGCCCGTCCGCTCAATCACGACCTTTTCCGCCGACGCGGTTACGCTCACGCGGCTGTTTTCAAAGCCGATCTGCGCGTTCTCCTCATAGGAAAGCTTAATCCCGTCCGCCGTTTGTTCAAGCGTTCCTTCGGTAAAAAATTCGCTTTCGTCACAGTCGCTTTCCGTCGAAGCCCGGCTTTTAATAAAAATATTTACATTTTTCATTTTCGTGAAGTTCCTTTTATTCATGCTTCCGTTGCCGACGAGATCAGAAGCTCCAGCATTTCCCCGTACTCGTAACCGCTCGCCCGCATTAACAGCGGAAGCGCGCTTTCCTCCGAAAATCCCGGAATGGTATTGATCCGTCGGAGAAGGAGACGGTTTTCGCAGAGGAAAAAGCTCATCTTCGCGTAGCCGCTTAATCCGAGCGCCTTATACGCGCGAACCGCCACGCTTCGTACCTGCTCCTCCTCCGACGGCGTCAGGCTCGCGTGCGGGTCGAATTCGGCGGTGCAGGAGACGTAGGGCTTTTTGCTCGGCGTTTTTACCGTTTCTCCGATCGAGGAAACACGTATATCGTAGGAGCCGCCCGTCACGATACAGCAAAGACTTCTTCCCGAAAGAAACTCCTCGGCGATCGCGGTGTGATGATGTGAAAAGGCGATCTTCGCCGCGCGCTTAAATTCCTCCTCATTATAGGCGAGATTTGCGCTGATGGAGGAGGAGCAGCTTGACGCGGAAACATACAGGGGATAGCCGAGCGTTTCGCCGATCTCCTCGGTGATGTCCTCGAGACGGTTCAGATCGCTTCGCTCCAGTCCCGCGAAGCGCGGTACGGGGATCCCCGCCTCGCGCAGCAGCGTATGCGTCAGGATCTTATCCATGCAGCAGAACGCGGTGTCCGGATCGCAGTCCGTGTACGGAAGCTTTGCGATCTTGAGCAGTCCCTGAATCCGACCGCCTTCGCCGTATTTCCCGTGCAGAACCGAAAATACGGCGTCGATCCGCTTAAACGCGGTCGTTCCGTCGCTCAGGATCGTGATTACGCCCGCGTGAATGGGATCGGGGCTGATGATCGCGGAGCAGCAGTCGCTGTTCTGCTCCCATACGCCGGCGGGAATTTCCTCGTAATCGCCCGGAAAATAGAGCCAGCGTCCCGCGCGCGTGATTCCGATCGGGGTAACGTCATATTTTTCTTTGGAAAGACCGTTTAATACAGAATAGGCGGACTGGAGCGAAAGAGCATGATCCTTTGTCGCCCCGCCGAATAAAACGCAAAGTCTGGTTTTTGCCATATATGTGAATTCCTTTCAAGCTTATACAATCAGTATACCATAAAAAAAAGAGAATTTCAATAGCGGAAGAAAATTTATCGGCACGGCAAGGGAAAATTCGCAAAAAAATAAATCCGGTCGGAGAATCGGACGGCTCGCGGGGGGATTTCGGTTTTAACCGCCTGCGAGCCGTTTTTATCGTCTGTATGAAGTATCCGTCGCCGTTGTTTTTCGATACGCCGTTTTTGATTTTGACAGCCGCTTTTCGGGCAGAATCATACATTATCTGCCGCGCCGCTTTGCGGCATGGGTTTTCTTTGATCCCCGTGACCGCCTGCGGCGCGCTGGTGAACGGTTTTCCTGTGTTGGGTTTTTGTAGTAGGACTGGGCGTTAAACGCTTTTATGGCTCTGCCCTGAGAACCTTTTGAGGTTTCGGCTTTTTGGTTTCTGCCAACAATCAGCCGCATCATTTTCTGTAATTCATTTTTGAATGTTTTTAAGGATTTTTGATCAATATAATCAATATTTAGTTTTTTCGCGTCGGCTATTAAAGAGGAGCAAATATTAAAAGCGTTTCTGAAAGCCACTGTGGTACAGTTATCGGTTCCGTGACCGCCAAAAAGAGACTGCATACCGGATTCCGGCTCATAAGAATAAATACCGCCCTCCGTATTTATGCCGGCGTTTGTCATTGAACCTACCCACAGATCATAAGTGTTTTTGGAAACATAAATGACAACTTGGTTTGCTTTTGGATCATCCACAATCGCTTGATCCTCGGGGTGATAGCTTCCGGGGACAGACGGATCCTTCAAGCCTAAAAAGCCGTAAACGCCAACCCTCAGGGAGTTTAAAAGACCTTTTGGCGAAAACCCCCGTCCTTGATCTAAAATCAGTCGGTCGTCTGCATCAAGCTGTCCCGCGATTAAACTTGAATGTCCCGCGATTTTGTTCGACAGGCTGGAATAACCTCTTCCGGTAATCGGAAGCAGCTCCTTTAATCCGCCCGACGGCATTAGATTGATTCCTATTACATAATTATGTCCCTTTTTGGATTGATTAAGCCAGTGGCGGGCGAGTTGAGCGACGTTTTCCGTTTGAAACGGAGAATGGAGCGAGTCGTTCGGATCTGTTTTTTGTCCGATGTAATTTGCCGCGCGGCTGCCCATTACGGTCGCTTCCCGTTCAAGCCGGTCGTCGTCGTTTATACCAATATGGTTGAAGGTATAACTTGATTTTACTCTTCCCTGCATTTGCTGTACGGTGTGCCACGCCTCGTGCGGTAAATGCTTTTCCTGTCCCGGCGCAACATAAATATTCAAGCCCTGCGTATAGGCATAGGATTGAAGCTGTGCCGGTTTTTCCGAGTTGAAATGCACGCGGACATCGTCCAGACAGAAACCCGACATGGATTCAATCCCTTCCTTTAGCCTGTCGGGAAGTCCCGTTTTGTTTTCTTTGCCGCGGTTCATTTTTTCGATCAGCGATGTGTGCAGGTTGTTCATGCGCTCAGCGCTTTGCATGCACTGGGCGGGCAAGACTGAAGAACGAAGCCGGTTTGAACCAAGATCGGCGGCCGTCTCTTTTTGGAACGGAGTTTTCTCCTGCGTATTCGCAGTTTTCTTTTGAAGCTTATCGTTTTGATATTCGTACATTGTATGCCTTCCTTTCAGTCAATATGTGTTAGAGCATGTATTTTGAATATTGCATGCGGATTTTCGTACAGATTTTGTTCCCTGCGAGGAAAAATTTTGCAGGAATATCAGATGTATTTCAAAAAAATTTGACGACGCAGGGGACAAAAGCTGTCGAAAAAAAGTACGCTTTTTCCTATGCGAACATGTTCTTAATGTTCCAAAACTAATTTCTCCAATTCAGCCGCGCTATGCTTATGCGAATGGTTCTTATCGCTTGAAAAATGCTCGTGCTCATGACAGTGAGTGATCGTATGCGTGTGCGTTTCGCCGTTGTGCGTATGTGTAAACGTGTGCGAGTGTTCATGCGCATGGCGCTGCGTCAACGTATCCGATACGGCGAAAACCGTTCCCGCTATCATTATCAGCAGCGCGATGACACAGCTTATCATAAGCAAAATCGGCGCGATAATATCTAATACCACCATACCGATAGTAAACGGCATATCCTTGCGGGCAAGACGCTCCGATGGATTTTCTTTTGGTCGGTGAAACAGATACATAATGCCAACGCCCATTCCCGCGCCGATGTAAAGGAACGCAGCCATAAACGTAGGCGCGATATTTCCCAACAAAAGCTTTGAACAGGGAACATTAAACGCATAAAACAGCGTCGCCGCAAGCGCGTATATCATTGCCGATAAACTTTTGTTTTTCAATATGATCACCCTCCTGTAACTTATTTCAATCCACGCCCTCCGCAGAGGGCGACACGCGGCGGGAAGTCCGTGATCTGCGCGGATATGGCATTTCAATCCACGCCCTCCGCAGAGGGCGACACCGGTTATTTCCGCGACGGTGCCTCCTTTTCCGCCATTTCAATCCACGCCCTCCGCAGAGGGCGACACCACGATCCCTTCGGAGATCTCCCCCACGCCGATCAATTTCAATCCACGCCCTCCGCAGAGGGCGACACGTTCAGACTTCATTTGTGTGAATTTTTTATCAACAATTTCAATCCACGCCCTCCGCAGAGGGCGACACGCGCGCTGTCAGTGCTTTTAC
>CAZKKZ010000047.1:0-15598 GCA_964553625.1 uncultured Ruminiclostridium sp. | reverse complement strand
ACACGGAAAATATGGCTGTAAGACGGGCGTTGAGCGGTAGTGTCAACATGCCCTAAAATCAAACCTCAGGGAGATTCCCTGAGGCGATTGTTTTTCAATAAATCCTTAAAGCGCTTTGCGGATCGCGTCGGGGAAGGTTCTCTTGGTAATATCCGCGCCCATTTTCCGAAGCTTTACGTCCATATTTTCGTATCCGCGTTCGATATGATAAATGTCCTCGATCTCGGTCGTTCCCTGCGTGCTGAGTCCCGCGATAATGAGCGCGGCTCCCGCTCGGAGATCCGCCGCTTTTACGGGCGCGCCCGTAAGGCGCTCGACGCCCTCGATAACCGCGACCTTTCCGTCTACCGAAATATCCGCGCCCATGCGGCGAAGCTCGTCCACATAACGGAACCGGTTGTCAAAAATTCCCTCGTTGATAATGCTTGTCCCTTTCGCGAGCGTAAGAAGCGCCGCAAGCTGCGGCTGCATATCGGTGGGGAAGCCGGGGTGCGGCATGGTTTTTACCGTGATCCGCTCGTAGGAATCCTGTCCGATCACGCGAACGCTGTCGTCGTATTCCATTACCACCACGCCGATCTTGCGAAGCTTTGAGGTGATCGGCTCCAGATGCTTCGGGATCACGCTTTTGATCAGCGCGTCGCCCTTTGTCGCCGCGACCGCGATCATGAACGTACCCGCCTCGATCTGGTCGGGAATAACCGAATAGTTTGTTCCGTGAAGTCTTGAAACGCCCTTGATCTTGATCACGTCGGTGCCCGCGCCCATAATATCTGCGCCCATCGAGTTCAGGAAGTTTGCGAGATCGACGATATGCGGCTCCTTCGCGGCGTTTTCGAGAATCGTAAGTCCTTCCGCCTTTGTTGCCGCGAGCATGGCGTTGATTGTCGCGCCGACCGTGACCTTATCAAAGTAGATCTGCGTTCCGAAGAGGAAGTCCGATTGAATATCGACGATTCCGTGCTCGATCGTGCACTGCGCGCCGAGCGCGCGAAAGCTTTTGAGGTGCTGATCCATCGGTCGGTCGCCGAGATCGCACCCACCCGGCATCGGTACGCGCGCATGGCGGAACCGCCCGAGCAGCGTGCCGAGGAAATAATACGAGGCTCTCATGGAACGCGCCAGCTCGTAGGGAACGGCAATATCCCGGACGTTTTTCGGATCGATCCGAATGGTCGATTTGTCAAGAAGCGTTACCTCCGCGCCAAGCTCGCGCAAGATCCGAAGATCGATCGTAACGTCGTTAATATTCGGTACGTTTTCCAAGGTGCAGGGCTCGTCGGCAAGAAGCACGGCGGGAATGATCGCGACGGCGGCGTTTTTCGCTCCGCTGATCTCGACCTCGCCGGTCAGCCGATGTCCGCCGTTTATAATATATTTTTCCAAAAGCGTTACCTCTTCTGTGTTTTCTATTGATAGGCGAAACGTAAGCTCTTCCGAAAGGGGTCTTACCGCCGCCGGCAACTGTCGGGAAATGAAACGGCGCCCGTAAGCCCCGCTCAAATCAACATATTATACCATATTTTCAGGAAAAAGAAAAGACCTATTTCGGAAAATCTACATTTTCACCAACTATTTTTGTCCGACCGCATGATTTTATTCAATCCGCCGCGAGATAAAAAAAGGGAATAATCGTTTTTGACCGTACCGTATCGAAAATCGGCGGCTTTTTCCGCAGGGAAGGAGCCGTGCGGTATTTTCCGCGGCGGCGCGTAAAAATCCTTCGTACCGCCGCGGATTGTATATTTTGCACAAAAACGGGGTCAGCCTAATGAAATGAGCGTATCAAGCGTGTGCTCGGTCGTTTCTTCGGGGGTCGTTTCGGGAGGAGGCGTGGTCGTAATCGACTCCGCGATGATCTCGGGCGTGGTTTCCTCGGTCTTTTTGTTGCCCTTTTTGGCGGAGGTTTCCGATTCGGTCGATTCCTCCGGCTCGATCCGTATGATCTCCACCTTTTCGATCACGATCGAATTGATTGGCTTTGAAGGGATTCCCGCGCGGTCGTCCATTTCGTTCCCCGTTACAACCTCGCAGGAGCTGATCGCCTCAAGAACGTCATATCCGTCGATCACCTGTCCGAATACGGTCGCCTCGCCGTCCAGCTGATAAAGTCCTCCGACGGAAGCGTATTTCTCGACTACCTCGGGCGAAAAACTTTTCAGCTTCGCCAGATAATCTTCGTAATACTGCTTGTCCTCGGGAAGGAGACGGTCGGCAAACTCCTTATCCGCCAGCTGTCCCGAAAGCGTTTCGATCACGGTATTGACGTCCTGCGGCTTGTTGTTGCTGACAATGTAAAACTGGGCGAAGCTCCCTTTGGAATTGGTCGCGAAGCAGAGCGCGCCGTAAAAATGCCGCGCCGCGTCATTCGCCTCGAGCGGAACATAATCCGCGTCGGGCACTTCTCCGTCCGAGCCGTCTCCGCTCAGCGAGCCGCCCTGAATCGCGTAATCGTCGATGACGCGGTGAATGGTTTTCATTTCGTAATAGCCGCGCTCGGCGAGCTCCGTGAATCTTTTGACCGATTCGGGCGCCGCCTCGGGAAAGAGCTTTGCCGTAATCTCGCCGTAATCCATGAGATGGATCACCGCGTAAACGTCGCCGGGCTCGAGCGTTACGTCCCCGATATTTCCGATTGCCGCTTCTTCGCCGTTACAGCCGGCGGCGCCGAAAAGAAGCATTCCCGCGACAGCAGCCGCGGCTATTTTTTTCAGTATGGTCATTGCGTTTCCTCCTCTGCGTGATATTCCGTGATCGTTACGGAAATAAGCTTTATTTCGTTCAGTGGGCGGGCGGTCGATTCGTCCCGTTCGGCATTACAGATTTCCTCGATCACGTCAAAGCCGTCGATCGCCTGTCCGAAAACGGTATAACAGCCCGCGAAGTGCGCGACACTGCCCTTTTCGATAAATGCCGTAATAAGCTCTTCGGGAAGCTTCTGGTTCCCGTTTTCGTCCTTAAACGAGCGGAGCTGCGCGATCTCTTCCTCGGTAAGCGCTTTGTTGTTGATGACGAAGAAGCGGCTGTCGCCGTATCCCGCCTGTCCGTTATACGAGCAAAGCGCGCCGCGGAACGTCCATAAATTCACGGAATATTCGTTCGCGATCGGGTTTCCGTCGTTGGTATAGCCCTGCGTTCCCTCTTCGTTGTAGGAGCCGGTGAGGAAGAAGGCGTTTTCGACAAGCGCGTAAATATCCTTCCCGTCATAAAAGCCTTCGTTCGCGCGGTTTACGAAATTATCGACGGTATTCGGCGCGTATTCGGGGTAGAGCACCGCACGGATCGTCCCGAGCGAGGTTTCGATCACGGCGAGCGGCTGCCCCTCATAAGGCTCGTCAAACTGGATCAGCTCCATTTGGCTGAAATCGTAGGTACCGATCGCGCTGGTCGTACTGTTCCCGCCGAACAGCGAGCAGCCCGACAGCGACAGGATCCCCGCCGCGAGCAATGCCGAAGCGCCTCGCTTGACACGCTGACTGTTTATTTTCAAATTCTATCCTTCCTTTCTGTTCTTACGCTTTATGAATCCTCGTTCCCTCCCGCGTCTCTTCCACGGCATAGCCGAGCGCCGTGATCCGGTCGCGCAATTCGTCCGCGAGGGAAAAATTCTTTTCTTTTCTTGCCTGCGCACGCTTCGCGGCAAGCTCCGCGACCTCGGGCGGAAGCTCGTTTTCCTCCCGCTCGCCGAGCCGCTGCGCCGCTTCGATCAGCCCGAGAGAAAGCACCGTGTCAAACTCGCGGATCAGGGTCAGCTTCGTTTCGGTGTTCGCGTCCGATTTCAGTACGTCGTAAAGCGCCGTGACCGCGAGCGAGGTGTTCAGGTCGTTGTCGAGCGCGTCGCAGAAGCCCTTCATGAGGCGATCGTATTTTTCGTGTTCAAGAATGCCGCTTTCCTCTTTTAAAAGCGCCGCGATCCGCGCGACAAGCTTCCGGTAGGAGACCGCCGCGTTGTCTAAGTTCTCAAAGCTGAACGTAAGCGTTTTACGGTAGTGGGAAAGAAGACAGAAGAAGCGGTAGACCGGCGGCTCATAACCCTTTTCCTCCAGAAGCGAGACCGTCAGGAACTCGCCCGAGGACTTGCTCATTTTTCCGCCGTCGGCGTTGAGGTGGTGGACATGGAACCAGTATTTGCACCATTCGTGCCCGAGATACGCTTCGCTTTGCGCAATCTCGTTCGTGTGGTGCGGGAAGGCGTTGTCGATCCCGCCGCAGTGGAGATCGAGATATTCGCCGAGGTGCTTCATGCTGATGCAGGAGCATTCGATGTGCCAGCCGGGATAACCGAGTCCCCACGGACTTTCCCATTTCAGCTCCTGATCCTCGAACTTCGATTTCGTGAACCAAAGGACAAAATCGGTCTTGTTCCGCTTGTTGGAATCCTCTTCGACGCCCTCGCGAACGCCGACCTCAAGATCCTCCTCCTTAAAATCGTTGAAAATGTAATAACGCTCGAGCTTCGAGGTGTCAAAGTAGACGTTTCCGCCCGCCTCGTAGGCGTAGCCCTTTTCGATCAGAGCGAGAATGACCTTAATAAATTCGTCGATACAGCCCGTTGCGGGTTCGACCACGTCGGGACGCTTGATGTTCAGCTTTTCGCAGTCCTCAAAAAAAGCGTCGGTATAAAATTTCGCGATTTCCATGACGGTTTTATGCTCGCGCTTCGCGCCCTTCAGCATTTTATCGTCGCCCGTATCGCCGTCGCTCGTGAGGTGACCGACGTCGGTGATATTCATGACGCGCGTTACGTCATATCCCGAAAAGCGCAGATACTTTTCGAGAATATCCTCCATAATATAGGAGCGGAGGTTTCCGATGTGCGCGTAGTGATAAACCGTGGGACCGCAGGTGTACATACTTACCTTCCCCTCAAAGCGGGGAATAAATTCTTCTTTTTTTCGTGTGGCTGTATTATAGAGCTGCATTTTATGATCATTCCTTTCCTGTGGGGAGGCTTACGCCTTATTTCTTTTCCGGATTTTCCTTCGGCTCGGTAAGCCGGTCGAGCTTTGCCCGGAGTGTGTCGATCTCCGCCTGCATATGGCAGAATTGCTGCGATACGGGATCGGGCATGTGGATCCAGTCGAGATCGCCCGGAGCGATCCGAACGCCGTCGCGCTTGACGATTCTCGCGGGGACGCCGACGGCGGTGCAGTTCGGCGGAACCTCGCTCAGGACGACGGCGTTCGCGGCGATCTTACAGTTATCCCCGACCCGGAAGGGACCGAGTACGCGCGCTCCCGCGCCGACCATGACGTTATTCCCGAGGGTCGGGTGGCGCTTTCCGACGTCCTTTCCCGTTCCGCCGAGCGTAACGTTCTGATAGATCGTGCAGTAATCGCCGATCTCGGCGGTCTCTCCGATCACAACGCCGCTTCCGTGGTCGATAAAAAGACCTTTTCCGATCGTCGCGCCGGGGTGGATCTCGATCCCCGTTTTCCGGAGCGCGCGCTGTGAGATCCAGCGGGCGAGAAAGTAGTGCTTTTTGAGATATAGTTTATGCGCCCGCCGATAGGAGCGGATCGCCTTAAAGCTCGGGTACAGGAAGTAGACCTCAAGATCGCTTTTTACGGCGGGGTCGCGTTCCCGAACGGAGCGAATGTCCTCTTTCATTTTTTCAAACATAACAATGAACCAACCCTTTCCGAGACAGAAAAGCCGTAAGCTGAACGGCGCGGCGGGGAAGACGTTTCGGGAAAGCCGATCCGCTACGCCCGATAAAAGTGCGGGGATTCCTATCGGCAGAAGAAATAAAAGCCTTCACAGCAAGGCTGCGAAGGCGTCGAAAACACGGTTCCACTTCGTTTCCCACAGAGAACTGCGGCTTTTTTCCCGTAACGAGGGATTACGGACGGGCATTTCCTCCCGTCGGCTGGGCAGACGCACTTCGCCGTGTTTTTCCTGCCGAGCTTCCACCGCCCTCGGCTCTCTGTGAGGAAATAACTGAAAAAAGCGGTTTCCGAAAAGCGTATCCGCCGTCGAAAACGAATTTTTACGGGTACTCTGAATGCCTGTTCCTTCCTTTCGGGCTAACGAACGGAAGAAAGCGCCTTTCAATCAATATATTTTCATTTATTTTACCATATCCCGGCGAAAATGTCAAGGGTCAAAGGAAATAATAGCAAATGATAATCAGCAGCCCCGAAACGAGCATGATGATCCAGTTGGTCACGACCCGCCGTTTTGAGCGGCGCTCCGCTTCCTTTTCCCGCTCCGTGTACCTTCTCCTGCTCATGGATTGAACCTTTCTCCTTTGTTCACTTTATTCTTTAACGTGAACAATTGTGCCTGTCAGCCCTTTTGATTGGCGCGGAAGCGCAGATAATTTTCGAGAATGACCGCCGCCGCCGCCGCGTCAATGACCTCCCGGCGCTTCTTTCCGCGCTTGTTGATCTCGTTCATTCGCTCGTGCGCGATCACGGTCGTCGCCCGTTCGTCCCACATTTCCACGGGGACGGTGATCCGTTCACGGAGAAGCGCGGCGAACGCGCAGCATTTTTCACTTGCCGGACCGCGCGTCCCGTTCATATTGATCGGATTTCCGACGACGACCAGTTCGCCGCCCAGCTCCTTTATTTTTTCGGCTGCCCGATCCGCGCAAAGCGTCCGGTCTTTTTCGTGGATCACGCAGATCGGCGTCGCGAGCATTTCGAGAATGTCGCTTGCCGCGATCCCGGTACGGCTGTCGCCGTAATCGACCGCGATAATTTTCATAAAATCGTTCCTTTTCCGTACGTTATTGAGCGATCTCTTTCAGCGCCCGTGCAAGCTGGTCGGGGCAGGAGGTGCCCTTCATATTGCAGTTGATCCCGTCGAGACGGCGGATCACCTCGTCGATCTTCATGCCCTTGACGAGCGCGCTGATCCCCTGTAAATTTCCGTTGCAGCCGCCGATCACCTTCAGGTCGGTGAGAACTCCGTCCTCGACCTCGATCAGCATTTTCCGTGAGCAAACGCCCTGCGGTGTGTATTCGTATGTCATATTAGCCTTCCTTTCTTTTTGTGCAGGCGTGCGAGCCGCCCGTTTTTCGTTATGCCTGTTCCGTCCAAGCCTTCGCGACCGCGTCCGCTACGCTTTGCGCCACCGCTTTATTCAGCGCGCTGGGGATAATATTCTCGGCGGACAGCTCGTTTTCGGGAATGACCGCGGCGATCGCGCGCGCGGCGGCGATCTTCATTTCTTCGGTAATTTCCTTCGCGCGGACGGAAAGCGCGCCCTTAAACAAGCCGGGGAAAACGAGAACATTGTTGATCTGATTCGGGAAGTCGCTCCGTCCTGTTCCGACGATATAAGCGCCCGCCGCTTTCGCCTCGTCGGGCATGATCTCGGGAGTCGGATTTGCCATCGCGAAAACGATCGGCTTTTCCGCCATGCTTTGCACCATTTCCGCCGTGACAAGCTTCGGCTTCGATACGCCGACGAACGCGTCCGCGCCCTTTAACGCGTCCGCGAGCATTCCCTTTTTCACGTTCCTGTTGGAGATGCTTTTGATCCTGTTATGCGCGGGATTTTCGTATTCCGTGTCCCGGTTGATGATCCCGCAGAGATCGACCATGATGAGATCCCCGATCCCGAGCTTCAGCAGGAATGAGCCGATCGCGATCCCCGCCGCGCCCGCACCGTTAATGACGACCGTCATATCGGAAAGCCTTTTTCCCGCGCATTTCGCCGCGTTGATCATTGCCGCGGCGACGACGACGGCGGTTCCGTGCTGATCGTCGTGAAATACGGGAATGTCTAGCTTTTCCTTCAGCCGCCGCTCGATCTCGAAGCAGCGCGGCGCGGAAATATCCTCGAGATTGATTCCGCCGAAGCTGTCCGAAAGAAGCTCAATTGTACGGACGATCTCGTCTACGTCCTTGCTTTTCACGCAAAGCGGAAACGCGTCCACGTCCGCGAATTCCTTAAATAAGCAGCACTTTCCTTCCATAACGGGCATTCCCGCGAGACCGCCGATGTCGCCGAGCCCGAGTACCGCCGTTCCGTCGGTAATGACCGCGACGAGATTTTTGCGGCGGGTGAGTGAATAGGAAAGCGCGGGATCGTCCTTGATCGCGAGACAGGCTTCCGCGACGCCGGGGGTATACGCGAGTGAGAGATCCTCTCTCGTCTCGATCGGCGCGCGGGAGATCACCTCGATTTTTCCCTGCCATTCGTAATGCTTTTTCAGCGCTTCTTCTTTAACGTCCATTTTTGAGTCCCTTTCCTTTTTCTCATTTCTGCGAATTTTTTTATACCGTGATTTCAATCCGGTTTCCCTCGATCCCGACCACACAGCTTTCGTAATAGCCGTCGCCGGTCGTTCGCGGTTCGCCGATTACCTCATACCCGTCGGCTTTCAGGATTGCCGTTAAGCGGTCGACCTCGTCCTTGCTTCCGACGCTTAGCGCGATATGCGAATAGCCGATCTCCGACGGAGAAGCGGAAAGCCCGGCGGTTTCGGGACGGCTCGTAAGCTCCAGTCTCGCGCCGCCGTCAAAGGTCAGAAAATAGGAGCGGAAGCCGGTAGAGGGGTTCCGATAACCGCTGTCGGATTCGGCTTTGAAGTATTTCACGAAAAACTCTCTCGCCGCCTCCAGATTCTTTACGGACAGCGCGATATGCTCGATCCTCACGGCTTGATCCACCATTCGGGCGTCAGCTCGCCGAGCGTCATGACCCGTCCCTTCTCGTAATTGAGCATGATCTCGATTTCCGGATAGCCGTGCGGCATGAGCTGAGCCATCAGCTCGCGGCACGCGCCGCAGGGCGCGCCCGTTTTTCCGTCCGGCATGATCGCGAGCACTTTTTTGATTCGGTGCTCCCCGTTGGTGATCATGTTAAAAATCGCGTTTCGCTCGGCACAGATTCCGAGCGTCGAGCAGGTGTCGATGCAGACGCCCGTATATATTTTTCCCGATTCGGAGAGAATCGCGGCGGCGACTCCGCCCGCGTCGATATAATCGGAAATTTTCCGCTCGTTTTGGACAGCCTTTGCCGCCCGAAACAGCGCTTCCCATGTTTGTTCCATTTTGCTTCCCTTTCTGAATCGAAAGCCCGGGTTTCACGCCCCGCGCAAAAGCGGGAGGGCATTACGCGTTTTCGCTTTTCGCGAGGATTTTCCGAACGGACTCTTCGGGAGTGAATTTATAGCCGAGCGAGATCGCGTAGTGGTTGTAAAACCCGTGGAAGTCCGAGCCGCCCGTGCGGATCAGCCCGTATTTTTCCGTGAGCTTCTCCAAACTTTTTTCGCACTCCTCGTTCGCGCTTTCGTGATAGACCTCCGCGCCGTCGATTTTTCCCGAGGCGGCGAGCTCTTCAAGCAGATCAAAGCTGTCGTATACCTTCGGGTGCGCGAGGATCGCCGTTCCACCCGCCGAATGGATCAGCTCGAGCGCGAAGCGCACGTCGGGATTGTTTTCCGTTTCGCTCCGCACCTCCTCGGCGCAAAGCCCCGTTTTCGCGTTAAAAAGCGACTCATAGACCTCGCCGTAAAGCTCGGTCGTATAGCCGTAGTCCATAAGCGCGTGCATGATATGGCATTTATAGATTGCCTTTCCGCCCGCCGCGTATTTTACGATGTTTTCAAGAGCGATCGGATACTGTTCGAGCACCTTCATCGCCATACTTTTTCCGCGCTGCTTCCGCGCTTCGCAGGTACGAAGACAGAGCCCCTCGAGACGGTCGGGCTTTTTCGGCATATAGCAGAGAATATGTACCTTTTTTCCGCGCGCCGTATCGACGGCGGAAATCTCAACCGCGGGAAGGACGCGGATTCCGTATCTTTGCCCGAGAACGACCGCGCGGGAAACCGACGCGAGGTTATCGTGGTCGGTGATCGCGAGGCAGTCGATCCGGTTTCGCTTCGCCTGCGCGATGACCTCCTCGATCCCGAGCGAACCGTCGGAAAGCGTTGTGTGACAGTGCAGATCAGCTCTCATAGTCCTTGTCCCCCTTGACAGTATTTTTGCGGCTGAAGGATTTTATTGAAACAGACGGCGTGTTGTTACCGAATGACCTTTCCCTTTATTTTTACGTTGTCCGTCTTGGTTTTCGGCGCGGCGGAAGCCTTCGGGTTTGTGTCGGTCGGCTCCTCGGAGCCGCCCCTGTCCTCGAAAAGCGCTTCACCCTCCGTATCGTAGCGGGCGTATTCGGGATTTTTTTCTCCCCGCGCCTCGTAGTACGGGTCAATGATATGCTTCTGGATCACGGGATAGGCGCAGAAGGTCGCGATAAAGCACATCCACGCTGCGGGAGCCAGCGGAAGCAGGAAAAGCGAATACGGATACCCGAGCGCCATCAGGAGCACGAGCGCGAGCGTTGAGAAAAACGCGGCGACGCTCCGCTTTAAGCCCGCGATCATTAAAATGAACGCGTTTTTGAGAATTTGCGGCAGACGCAGATTCAGCGCGACGATCTGCGGATAAACATAGAAATGGATCATGTAGATAATAAATCCGACCGCGAGCGAAAGCGCCAGCATGGCTTTATTCTGTGTGCTTTGCTCCTGCTCGATCGCGGCGAGATAAAAGTTGATATTATACATGAAAAGGACGATCAGTCCGAGATCGACCAGCCCGATCGGAAGCGACTGCTTCCAGTTTTTCCGAAAGGCGGTCTTGAATTCGTCGAAGATAAAGATCGGCTCGCCGATGACAAATTTCCGCATGACCTGCGTCATTGCCGCGAGCGCGGGTCCGAAGGTCACGATCGGGATACAGAAGAGAAAAAAGATCAGATTGATCTGAAAAAATTTCCAGAACTTGTTCCCAAAGATTTCCCAAAAGAGGAAAAAAGGCTTTTTTTTCGGTCCGTTCTTCTGAACTCCGCGTCCCGCTTTACCGTAGTGAAATAAATCAAGTGCCATAATAATGAAGAGCCGTCCTTCCGAAGATGAAATGCAAAATGAGATAGTATACACTATTATTATACAACATTCTTCGCGTTAATGCAAGCCTTTTTGTGAAAAAAATCACTTTTCTTCTTCCGTTTTTTTACGCTTCGCGCGGAATTCGGAGGGAGTCAGTCCCATTCTGCTTTTGAACTGCCGCATAAAATGCTCGGGGTTTTCATATCCGCACAAGGCGGCGATTTCCTTAATCGAAAGCGCCGTCGTTTCGAGGTAATACCTCGCCGTGTTGAGACGGGCGCGCAGAATATCCTCGTAGCAGCTTACCCCGAACTGCGCCTTATAAAGCGCCTGAAAATGCGCCTCGCTCAGGGACAGCCTTGCGGCGAGGTCGGCGATCCGCGTCGGTTTGGCGGAGCTGCTGTAAAGCTCGGCGCGAAGGCTTCGGAGCGCTTCGGCGTGGATCCCGGAGCGGGGTGGCGCCGCGCTTTCCGATCGGGCGCTTTCCCCGATTTTTAAGATCAGCATTCGGATCAGCAGGTCGATATACCGCTCCCGGAAAGGGCTTTCCGAAAGCTGCTCGTGGCTGAGGCGGGTCATCAGCTCCTCGCAGGGGACAATGCCGTTCAGGCGAACCGGCGTATCGAACGGGAGGATTTCAAAGATCGGGTCGTCCTCGGGGCATTCCATGTGAAGCCAGTGGTTGACAAAGATCCCGCCGTCCGAGCCGTAGGACTGTTTTGTGCCGCGGCGGTAGAGAACGGCTGTGCCGGGCGGGACGCTTCGCTCTCCGTCGGAAAGCGCGATCCGCGCCGCCGAGGCGAAAATCAGGAGGAGGTTATCTCCCGAGCCGCTCGGACGGTCGATCGTGAATCCGCTTCCGTGGCGGAACCCGATCCCGAGCGTATGAAGCTTCATTTGCTTTTCCGTAAAATTTCCTTCTTTCTTTTAGAACAGGCGTGCGCTTCGGCGGGTTCTCCCGTTCCGAAAATCATAGGATTGATCAGTATAAACCTATCATACATCATTGCTTTTTTTCTGTCAAGCTGTTATGATAAAAATATCACGAATATCACCCGGTGAAAGGACGGAACAGTCATGAAAAAAATCAGCTTACAGATCAACGCGTCGGATCGGCGCTCGCACATCAATCCCGAGATCTACGGACATTTTTCCGAGCACCTCGGACGCTGTATCTATAACGGAATCTATGTCGGGGAGGATTCGCCGATCCCGAACAAGGACGGCGTAAGAACCGACGTGATCGAGGCGTTTAAAGCAATCCGCATGCCCGTACTCCGCTGGCCCGGCGGCTGCTTCGCGGACGAGTACCACTGGAAGGACGGGATCGGCGAAAAATCCTCGCGTAAGAAGATGGTGAATACGAATTGGGGCGGCGTAACCGAGGACAATTCCTTCGGAACGAACGAGTTTTTCAACCTCTGCGAGGAGATCGGCTGCGAGCCGTACCTCGCGGGAAACGTCGGAAGCGGCACGGTGCAGGAGCTTGCGGAATGGATCGAATACATCACCTTCGACGGGCTTTCCCCGATGGCGGAGCTTCGGCGGAAAAACGGACGGGAGAAGCCGTGGAAGCTGAAATATCTCGGGATCGGGAACGAGAACTGGGGCTGCGGCGGAAGTATGCGCCCCGAATATTACGCCGACGAATACCGGCGATTCCAGTCGTTCTGCAAGAACTTCGGCGGGAACGAGCTGTTCAAGATCGCCTGCGGTCCGAGCGCGGACGATTATAACTGGACGGACGTTCTGCTGCGGAATGTAAACACTTGGCACACCAAGGGAATCTCGCTTCATTATTATACGGTTCCGAGCGGGGATTGGGGAAAGAAGGGGAGCGCGACCGACTTCACAAGCGGAGAGTATTACTCGACGATCGCTTCGACCCTTTATATGGAAGAGCTGATCACCCGCCACGCCGAGGTCATGAGCTTTCACGATAAGAAGCACGAGATCGGCTTGATCGTAGACGAGTGGGGCTGCTGGTACGACGTGGAGCCGGGGACGAACCCGGGCTTCCTGTATCAGCAGAACACCATGCGGGACGCGATCGTCGCCGCCTGCAACCTTAATATTTTCAACAATCACAGCGACCGCGTCATTATGGCGAATCTCGCGCAGGCGGTTAATGTTTTGCAGGCGCTTCTCCTGACCGAAGGGGAAAAGCTCGTGAAAACGCCGACCTATCACGTGTTCGATCTTTATAAGGAGCACCAGAACGGGACGCTTTTATACAGCCACCTGAATAACGAGGAGGTCGGGGAAGGGAAGAAGATTCCGATGATCAGCTGCTCCGCCTCGGAAAAGGAGGGCGTTCTGACGGTCACGCTCGCGAACTGCTCGCTGGACGAGGAGGCGGAGATTCCCTGCGCGCTGCTCGGTTTTTCGCCGAAGGAGGCTTCGGCGCGGATTTTAAGCGGGGAAGTACACGAGAAAAACGATTTTGACGAGCCCAACCGCCTTACGGTGAAGGAACACGGCGTTTCGCTCGTTCACGGCGGATTTACCGTAACGCTGCCCGCCTGCTCCGTGGTCGAGGTGACGCTGAAGTGAACAAGCCGTGCCGAAAATGCCTGCTTTCCGCTTACGACCCCGATGGCGCGCTTCAGACGGTGCGCGAAATGATCGGACTGATTCCGCCCGAGCAGCGGGTCGGCGAGGAGGAGTATCGCCGAAGGCTCGCGGTCTGTGAAAGCTGCGAGGCGCTGAACGCGGGGATATGCGGGAAATGCGGCTGCTACGCTGAGCTTCGCGCGGCGAAGAAAAGGCTCGGCTGTCCTCACGAGCGGCATCTTTGGGAAATTTCGGGAACGGCGCAGTCCTGCACCAAAAAATAAAACGGTCAAGTACGCCGATCGGGAAATTTTTCCGATCGGCGCACTTTTTTGCCGGAACGGTCGGAAACGATTGACAAAAAGGGGAAATCGGGATATAATAATGGTAAGAAATACGCTGAGGGGGCTTCCGAAAAAGCGCCCGGAAAGGAACCGAAAATGCCGTTTATCAATGTGAAAACAAACGTATCCGTTTCAAAGGAAAAGGAGATCGCGGTAAAATCCGCGCTCGGCGAGGCGATTACCGCGATCCCGGGAAAATCGGAAAGCTGGCTCATGGTCGGGATCGAGCCGGATTACCGCCTTTATTTTAAGGGCAGCGACGAGCCAGCCGCAATGACGGAGGTCAGCGTGTACGGAAACGCCTCCTCCGCCGCGCTGAGTACGCTCACGCAGCGGATCAGCGACATTCTGAGCCGCGAGCTTTCGCTATCTCCCTCGCGGATTTACGTGAAATACGAGCAGACCCCCGATTGGGGCTGGAACGGCGGGAATTTCTGACCGCTTTTTCCTGCCGCCCGATCCGAAACCGAAAGGAAACCACATGAAAAAAATCCCGAAAATCCTTGCCGCGCTGCTGTCCGTCGCCGTTTTTCTGTCCTCGGCGGCGGTCACGGCGACCGCCAAGCAGCAGTATTACGTTACGCCGCTTTCCGAAAATGTCAATGTCCGAAGCGGTCCGGGCATGAGCTATGAAATTCTCGGAAAAGCGCGCTACGGAGGAAAATATCCCTATCTCGGGCTTTCGATTGACGCGAGCGGAACGTCGTGGTATAAGGTGGAGTGTACCAATCCCGAATTCGATTACGTGTGGATTTCGGGCGACGTCGCGCACCGTTTTCCGACCGAGCTGACCGGGGACGCGGAGCCGGCGCTCGAGGACGCTTCGGGAAGCCGGATCAACGGACAGGTTCAGGAGATCGTGAACGAAACGGCGGAGAAATACGGCGCTTCGGGGATTCAGATCGCCGTATTCCGCGGAGACGACGGAGCGCTTTTTACCTGGAATTACGGCTACGCGACGAAAAATACCGAGGCGATGTCGGAGGATACGAAGATTCGGATCGCTTCGATCAGTAAGGTGGCGGTGGCGGTCGCGGCGCTGAAAATGCAGGAGCAGGGGATCGTCGATCTGGATAAAAGCATCGGGAAGTACTGGGGCGAAAAGCTGCCGAAAAAGGTTACGCTCAAAAATCTGCTGACGCATACGTCTACGCTTCGGTATCTCGGTTTTCGCGGGTCTGCCGAGGATACGCTCGCGCAGCTTGTCAATAAAAATAATTACATAGACGGTAAGCCGGGAACAAAATCCGTCTGGTCGTACAATAACTACGCGATCGGCGTCGCGGGGACGACCCTTGAAATGGCGTCCGGCGTGCCGCTCGACGATTATCTTCGCGAAGAAATTTTTTCTCCGCTCGGGATCGACGCTTCGTTCTTTTCGGGAAGTTTCGGGGAGGACGCGAGCCTCGCGACGCTTTACGAGCAGGACGGCGGCGTGGAGCGAACGGAAGCCGAGGGACGCGCGATCGTCGGAACGCGGGAGATCGGTCGGAACACGAGTATGTTTTCGGGGAGTCTTACGATCTCCGCGAAGGATACGGCGAAGCTGTTCCGCCTGCTCGCGGACAACGGAAAATATGACGGCGAGCGGATCTTATCCTCGAAATCCGTCAAGGAAATGGAGGAGCGGCAATTTCGTACCTCGGAATACGGCGGAAAGTTTTACCAGTGCGTGCCGCTTCGGTATGTGAAGAACCGCTACGGCGCCTCAAGGCTTTTGTATCATACGGGAAACGCGTACGGGGTGATCGCGATGGCTTCGTACAATCCCGAGACAAGGGATACGGTAGTCGTTCTGACCGTCGGCGCGAAGCCCTCGCGGGATCAATACGGCGTTTACGAGGTGAGCGGCTT
>CAZKKZ010000046.1:0-16046 GCA_964553625.1 uncultured Ruminiclostridium sp. | reverse complement strand
CTCGCCGAACCATTCCGCGTCGGAATAGCCGAAGATCAGAATCTCCGCCGACGGAAGAAGCGCCCGAAGCTCCAGCGCCTCCTCCAGATTCGATACCGCGAAATCCCGAACCCCGAGACGGAACAACTCGGGCGCGACGATCGGAACGCCGTGACCGTAGGCGTTCGCTTTTACGACCGCCATAATACGGCGGTTCGGCGCGAGGCGGCGGATTGTTTCGAGATTTTGTCCGAGCGCGTCAAGATTGATCTCCGCCCAGACCCGATGTAACAGCTTCTTCATAAAACCGTCCTTACTGTCAAAGATTCACGGAAACACTTTTCTGCGTTTCCTATGGAATTTTGTTTTCTTTTGTGGTATGATAAAAACGAT
This sequence comes from uncultured Ruminiclostridium sp., assembly GCA_964553625.1. Taxonomy (GTDB): domain Bacteria; phylum Bacillota; class Clostridia; order Oscillospirales; family Ruminococcaceae; genus Ruminiclostridium_E. Next base: position 15,674 of record CAZKKZ010000046.1, on the reverse strand, counting down.
AACCTGTATTTCAAAAATATCAGCCATTTTATTATATACTTTTTCGCGCCGGATTTCAACCGTTTTTTTCAAAAACTTTTGCGGGTATGCCGCAGGCCCCGGACGAAAGAAAGGTATTTTCCATGAAAAGAAAAAGCAACTGGTATATCTACGTCATTACGCTGGTCGTTTCCTTTGCGATCCTCGGATTTTTCGTCAGCACGATCTGGGACTCGCTTTTTCCCGCCTCGCGCGATTCGCAGAGCGGCTTTAACGTCAACAGCGCCGACTACCGTCCGAGCGCGGAGATCCGAACGACCGTACTCGTCATGCTTTCCGAGATGAAGGCGGGAACGCCGACCTACTATATGCTGATGAACTACCGTCCGCGCGACGAGGTGATCGTGTTCGTTCCCCTGCCCGAAAATATGCGGGTCGATTACGGCGGGAACACGGGAAGCCTTTACGAGATGTACGACAATCTCGGCGCGGAGGCGGTCGTCGGCGGGCTGAACGGCGCGCTCGGGATCGAGTGTGAGCATTACATAAAATTCGACCGTCTGTCGCTGATCGACTTTGTGGATCTTACGGGAGATGTATACGTGAATATCCCCACGGATATTACCGAAACAAAAACGGAATATACGCTTGAAACGGAGCTTGTCGAGGTAGACGGCGAGGAGCAGGAGGTCACGAGACAGGTCAAAAAAGAGGTGGAGAACGTTCTCTTCCCCGCGGGCGCGCAGTATTTCGGCGGCGAAAAGCTGTACGATTATCTGGTGTACCCCTTCCCGATGGGGCGGGATTACAGCCTCGCGGTACACGGCTCGGCGGCGATGAATATGCTGAACCGGAACTTCCGCGACCTTTCCTCGACCGAGCTTCAGGGCTACGCCGAGAAGATCATGAGCAGCACCGAAACCGACCTGAGCTTCAGCGATTACGTCGAATATCAGCCCGTGCTTCAATACACCACCGAGAACAGCATCAATCCCTGTGAATATTACATTCCCTACGGCGAGAACGAGGGCGGGTATTTTATCCTTGCCGCGAATTCCGCCGTCACGATCCGCGACCGCTTCGGGATCGGGGAAGAACCGTAAAACATACCGCAAAGAAGCCCCGTGAACGAAACTGAACCGCTCACGGGGCTGTTTATTTTTGCAATTCTTTATTCGGCAAACAGATCGGTCGAAATGTACCGCTCGCCCGTATCGGGCAGCAGGACGACGATCTTTTTCCCTTTATTTTCGGGACGCTTCGCGACCTGGATCGCCGCGAAAAGCGCCGCGCCCGCCGAAATTCCGACCGTCACTCCTTCGGTTCGCGCGATCTCACGTCCGGCGGTAAACGCGTCCTCGTTTTCGACCGCAATAACCTCGTCGTAAATCTCTTGATCGAGCGTTTCGGGAATAAAGCCCGCGCCGATCCCCTGAATTTTATGAACGCCCGCCGTTCCCTTCGTAAGAACGGGAGAGCCAGCGGGCTCGACCGCGATCACCCTTACGGCGGGATTTTTCGCCTTCAAATACCGCCCCACGCCGCTCACCGTGCCGCCCGTTCCGACGCCTGCCACAAAAATATCGACCGTCCCGTCCGTATCGTTCCAGATCTCGGGACCCGTAGTCTTTTCATGCGCGGCGGGGTTCGCGGGGTTGGTGAACTGAGAGGGAATAAAGCTGTCCGGGATCGAGGCGGCAAGCTCGTTCGCCTTTTCGATCGCGCCCGTCATGCCCTTCGCGCCCTCGGTCAGCACAAGCTCCGCGCCGTACGCCTTCATCAGCTTCCGCCGCTCGATACTCATGGTTTCCGGCATGACAATGATGATCCGATAGCCCTTCGCGGCGGCGATCGACGCAAGCCCGATCCCCGTATTGCCGCTCGTCGGCTCGATCATCACGCTGTTTTTCTTTAAGATTCCGCGCTTTTCCGCGTCGTCGATCATCTCCGCCGCGACGCGGTCCTTTACGCTCCCGCCGGGATTAAACAGCTCCAGCTTCGCGAAGATTTTCGCCCCGAGGGCTTCCTTTTTCTCGGTGTTCACCAGCTCCAGAAGGGGCGTGCTGCCGATCAGCTCGGTAATGCTCGTAAAAACTCTCATAAAAATGTCTCCTTATCTTTATTTCAGCGCGCGGAACGCCTGCTCCAGATCCTCGGTCAGGTCGTCGATATGCTCCGTTCCGACCGAAAGACGGATCGTGTTCGGTTTGATCCCCTGATCGGAAAGCTCCTCGGGGGTCAACTGGGAATGCGTGGTGGAAGCGGGGTGAATGACAAGCGATTTGGCGTTTGCGACGCTCGCGAGAAGCGAGAAAATCTGTAAATGATCAATAAATTTTTTCGCGTCCTCCTCCGTCCCCTTGATCTCGAAGGTAAAGATCGATCCGCCGCCGTTCGGGAAGTATTTTTGGTATACCTCATGGCTCGGCTCGGTCGGAAGAAGCGGATGATGAACCGCCTCCGCCTGCGGGTGTTTCGCCAAGTACTCCACGACGCGACGGGCGTTTTCCGAGTGACGCTCTACCCGTAAGGAAAGGGTCTCCAGCCCCTGTAAAAACAGAAACGCGTGGAACGGCGAAAGGGTCGCGCCCGTATCGCGCAGCAGGATCGCGCGGATATAGGTAACGAACGCCGCCGCGCCCGCCGCCGCGGTAAAGCTTACGCCGTGGTAGGAGGAGTTCGGCTCGGACAGCCACGGATATTTCCCCGCCGCGCCCCAATCGAATTTTCCGCTCTCGACGATTACGCCGCCGATCGCGGTTCCGTGCCCGTTGATAAATTTCGTCGCGGAATGAACGACAATATCCGCGCCGTATTCGATCGGACGAACAAGATACGGCGTCGCGAAGGTATTGTCCACAACAAGGGGAATGCCGTGCCGGTGCGCGGTCTCGGCGACCGCGGCGATGTCGATCGCGTTGGAATTCGGGTTCCCGAGCGTTTCGATAAAGATCGCCTTGGTGTTTTCGTCGATTGCCTTTTCAAAAGAGCCCTCCTCATACGGATCGGCAAAGGAAGCCGTGATCCCGTAAAGCGGAAGGGTATGGGCGAGGAGGTTATAGGTACCGCCGTAGATCGTTTTCGACGCGACGATATTTTCCCCCGCCTTGGCGAGCGCCTGAATCGTATAGGCGATCGCCGCCGCGCCCGAAGCAACCGCGAGCGCCGCCGAACCGTTTTCGAGCGCCGCCATCCGCTTCTCGAAAACGTCCTCGGTCGGGTTCGTCAGTCTCCCGTAAATATTTCCCGCGTCGCGAAGCGCAAAGCGATCCGCCGCGTGTCCGGAATTATGGAATACGTAGGAATCGCTTGCGTAAATCGGGACGGCGCGCGCGTCGGTAGCGGGATCCGCCTGCTCCTGTCCGACATGAAGCTGGAGCGTTTCAAACCGATAGTTTTGTTGTGGCATTTTTTCGTACCGCCTTTCTTTGTTCCTGCCCTTTTCGAGGCTTATGCTTTATTCTCTGCCGAAAGTATATCACATTACTAGGTATTTGTCAACCCCTTCGGGAAATTTTTTGAAATTTTTCGGAAACCCGTTCCGTCCACCGCTGCGGGCAAGCCGGCGTGCCCAGAACATTTTCATTGCATTTTCATAAAATACTACTGGACAAACATATCCAAAAATGTTATAATAATGTAAACGATTTCAGAAAGGATCGGTGCTTTTTATGAAAAAATCAAAACGCACGATTTCCGCCTCTCTCGCGGCGCTTCTGCTTGTTTCCGCCGCCTCCTGCTCGGGCAGCGGCAGCGGCGGAGGCGGACGCGATACGGAAAATACCACGACCGCCGCGACGACGACCCCCGCGACCACAAATCTCAACGACCTCGACCACGAGGTGGATTGGGACGAAATGGCGAATATCGACTCGGTGGACGCGTCGAACGAGATCGGAACGGGTCCGCTTTATACCCCGGGACAGAAGGCGGGCGCGGTCAACGCGCTCTGCTATTACGACCTTGTAACGGAGCAGCCGGAGCTTGCCGAGCTTCTGGCGCAGCGCTACGGCGGGACACTCGAAACGAACATCGTCGCTTCGGGAAGCGCGTATTTCGAGCAGCTCGGAATGCTTGTCGCGGCGGGAGATTCCCCCGACATCGTCCGCTATGACTGGATGGCGTTCCCCGGCGGCGTCGCGCGGAATATGTATACGCCGCTCGACGACTGGCTCGATATGGATTCCCCGCTCTGGGCGGACGAAAAGAGCGTCATCGAACAGTTCGCTTATCAGGGAAAGCATTACTACTATCCCTCGGACATTCAGACGAACTTCGCCATTATTTATAATAAGACCGCGCTTGAGGAGGCGGCAATGCCCGATCCGATGGAGCTTTACTTCAACGGCGAATGGACATGGGACACCTTCGAGGATATGCTGATCAAGTGGTCGCAGATGGGTGAGGATTACGTCGGCTTTACGGGCGGTTCGTGGTCGTCGATGATGTTCGCGAATACGACGGGCGTAAAGACGATCGACCTGAACGGCTCGGAGATTACCAACAACCTAAAGTCCTCCGAGGTGCGCCGCGCGATGGACTGGCTTTCGGGTCTGAAGCATGACGATCTGATCGGCGACGGCTTTGTGGAGCCGGGTACGGCGCTGGTCGACGGGAAGCTTCTTTTCCTCGGCATGGGGCTTACCTGGGGATACGAGAGCGCGCAGGAGGGAATGTTCAAAAACTCGATCGACGCCGAGATCGGCGCGGTTCCCTTCCCGAGAGACCCGCAGGCGGATCGGTACTACCTCTCGTCCGACAGCTTCGGCTTCATGGTGCCCGCCGGCGCGAAGAACATTCAGGGCGCGGTTTCCTGGATCCTCTGCGGCAGAATCTATGAGACCGATCCCGAAACCGTCGCGGCGGAATACGCCGAAATGACGGATCCCGGTCCTACTTATTACGCGAAGTGTCCCGAATGTAAATACGATTATGTATCCAACAACAACGACGATCTTACGGTCTGCCCCGAGTGCTCGACCGCGAGACGGCAGAAGTTTAAACGGTATTACAGCGAGGAACAGATGAAAATCCTCGACGACATGACGAATCCCGAAAAATTCGGCATGGTATTCGACAATGTCGTCGGCTTCAGCGACGAGTTTAACTCGCTCTTTACGGGCGGCGAGGAATCGATCTTCGACGGTCCGATCTACTACGGCTCCTCCTATACGCAGGTGATCGAGGCGAGCAACAGCCTTGTCGAAGCGTATCTCGAGCCGTACCGCACCGCCCTCGCGGGGAACGGAACGGTAGAATAAAGAACATACTCGGAAAGCGGCAGAGGGTTCTGCCGCTTTTTCTTTGCAAAAACCGCGCGCCGATCCCGTTCGCGTCACGCCGATCTTCGGAAAAGAACGGGTTTTTATCCGATTTTATCGAAATTCGTATCATTCCCTATTGACAAATCATCACATCAATGATATAATTGTATACATCGCAGTTATACAATTGAGCTGCAAGGAGTATCACACAAATGAACATCAACATCAGCAACGCAAGCGGCAGCCCGATTTATTTACAGATCGCCGACCAGATCAAAACGCTGATCCTCGAGGGAAAGCTGAAGGAGGGCGAAATGCTTCCGTCCATGCGGAATCTGGCGCTTGAGCTTCGTATCAGCTTCATGACCACCAAGCGCGCCTACGAGGAGCTGGAGCGCGGCGGCTTTATCGAGTCGTACACGGGAAAAGGCTCGTTCGTCCGGGTGCAAAACCTCGAGCTTTTCCGCGAGGAGCAGATCAAGGCGATCGAGACTCTGCTTGGCGACGCGGGCGAGAAGGCGCGAAAAATAGGGCTGACCCTGAACGAGCTTCATGAGCTGCTTGACCTGGTAAACGGGGAGGATTAGCTTGTATCCCGGCATAGCGGCAAAATGCCGCGGGGAGCGGGCTTCCCCCATAGGAAAGGAAGGATCATAAGAATGAGCGAATACGAAAACGCGATCGAAATCGCGGGCGTCACAAAGCGGTACGAGGGCTTTGTGCTCGACAGCGTCAGCTTTGACGTACCCAAGGGCAGCATTATGGGATTTATCGGGCAGAACGGCGCGGGAAAAACCACCACGATCCGCAGCCTGCTCAACATCACGAATATTGACGAGGGGGAGATCCGCCTGCTCGGACTGGATCACGTCAAGGACGAGTTTGAGATCAAAAAGCGTCTTGCCGTGGTTTTTGACGAGCTTCCGTTCCACGACGTTTTTAACGCCTCAGATATGGCGCGTATTTTCGAGGGACTGTATCCCGAGTGGGACAACGCCGTATATTCCGCGTATCTGGAGCGCTTTCAGCTTCCGCCGCAAAAGAAGATCGGACAGTATTCCAAGGGCATGAAAATGAAGCTGCAAATTGCCTGCGCGCTGTCGCACAACGCCGAGCTGCTCGTGATGGACGAGGCGACGACGGGGCTTGATCCCGTGGTTCGCGACGAGATCCTGCATCTCTTTATGGAGTACCTGCAAAACGGGGAGCGCTCGATCCTGATGTCCTCGCATATTACGGGCGACCTCGAAAAGATCGCCGACAGCGTTACCTTTATCAACAAAGGAAAGATTCTGCTGACGGGGTATAAGGACGTGATCCTCGAAACGCACGGGATTCTGAAATGCGGAAAGGACGAGATCGGGAATATCGACCGGGCGGATCTTGTCAGCGTCCGCGAAAATGAGTTCGGCGCGGAGGTCATGCTCTCCGACCGCGAAAACGTCCGCAACAAATACGCCGGCGCCGTAATCGACCCCGCCAGTCTTGACGATATTATGCTTTACTATGTACATAAGGGCGAAATGGGGTGGCAGTGATGAAATTCCGTTCGCTGATGTTTCGGGAGTTCCGGCTTTCGAGGAAAAGCATTTTATTACAGGCGGGGCTCCTGCTCGCGTGGATGGCGCTGTCGTGGGGAATGCTGTTTTCGGTAAGCTCGGAGGGGTTTACCGCGGAGGAGCTGAGCCGAGTAACGGACATGATCATTTTTATGACGGCGCTGATCGGCTCGATGTCCCTTTTGATCGACGAGAGCTTCAAGTCGGACGTGAACGCGGGCTGGCTGAACTATTCCTACGCGCTGCCCATTAAGCCCTTGGAGCGCGCGGCGGCGCGGTTTGTCCGCAGGTTCTCCGCGGCATTCGGTAGCGTTCTGCTGAGTCTCTGCAACACCACGGTATTATGCGCGTGTCTGGGCAAGCCGTTCGGCGCGAGTTATATCGTCTGGCACCTCGTGATCCTTGCGGCGGTGATCCTGCACACGCTTCCCAACGATCTGATCGTACTTCGGGCGCGAAGTCAAGCCGAGCTGAAAAAAGCGCAGTCGGTCTCGGGGCTGGCGATGACAGCACTGATGATCGTCGAGATTTTCGTCCTTTTCAAGGCGAGCGGCATGAGCCTTGAAGCGCTTTCGGACAGCGACGCCGTCATCAGGCTGCCCGTGTTTACGGCGGGAGCGCTCGCGTGGGCTGTGCCGCTGCTGCTCGCGATGATGGCGGCAAGCTTTTTCGCGGTCTATCACAGCCTGAGAGCCGCGTATCCCGGCACCGTAAAAGCCAAAAAGGAAAAAGCCGAAATGAAACCGGAAGCCGCGCTTTCCGTAAAGACGGACGGCGCAAAGGGTCTGCTGTATAAGGAACTGAAGCAGAACAGGCTGTTTCTGATTCTTACGGCGGCTGCCCCGATCTTGCTGACCGCGTATCCGTTCTGCTTTGCGGCGATCGGCGTCATAACGGGCAGCAGCGGGATCGGCGAGCTTTTTGAGACGGCAACGAACATGATCTTTCGCGTAATGATGTACGTGATAGGATTCTTTGTCGTAAGCGGTCTGATGAGCGAGGTGTTCCGGGGAGACGATAAGAAGCTCTGGGCGTATTTCGTCGTTTCCACGCCGCAGGGCGCAAGAGGCTTCCTGTACCGCAAATATGTGATCACGCTTATGATGAACCTGATATATATGATAGCGGGAATTTTCGCGGATCAACTGCTTGCGACCGTAAATTATCTTGTAACGGGTACGGAATTAACGACAAATATGCAAGGTCTTTATCTTTCGGGAGTGTTTCTGCTGATGTTCGCAAGCGCGCTGGATATCCCGTTTATGGTACGGTACGGCTCGAAAAAAGGGAGCATCGTCAAGATGATCGTCATGCTCTCGCTATGTACGGCGGGGGTCGCGGCGTTCAATCTGTCGCCCGACGGCGTTCGGACGAAGCTGATGAACACGGTCACCGCGTTATTCTTCGGTGAAGCGTCCAATGACGTTCTGACGCTGGTTCTCAGCTTTTTCCCCTATATCGCGTTCGCGGCGTTTTTGTTTTCGTACCGGATCGCGTGCCGGGTATTCATGAAAGGAGTGAACGAGTATGACAAATAAGCGGCTCGAGGCAAAAAGGCTCGTGATCTTCCTGCTGCTCGCCTTCGGAATTTCATGGATTCCCGCGATCGTGCTGAACAAGGTTCTCGGCTTTCAGGAATGGTTTTTCACGTACAAGGTGCCCGTGTTTTCCTGGATCGTCGGCTTCGGTCCCGCGCTCGCGAACGTCATTACCCGTAAGCTTACGCACGAGGGCTGGCACGACAGCATGCTGCACTTCAATCTCAAGGGGAATATCCGATATTATGTCATAGCGTTGGTGACCGTGAGCGTGACCGGTATTTTTCAGGGAATCCTCGCGACGCTCATCATCGGCGGAGGGGATTGGTCGGAGTTTGGCAAGGGCTTCAGCTTCGGCGAAGCGCTGACGACCCTTCTTACCGTATTTGCGATAGCGCCGCTCATGGCGTTCAACACCTTCGGCGAGGAATTCGGCTGGCGCGGGTATATGAACCAAAAAATGGAGCCGCTGCTCGGCACGACGGGAACGATTATTGTCGGCGGGATTCTCTGGGGGCTGTGGCACGCGGAGCTGACCGTCGAGGGGCACAACTTCGGCACGGATTACGAGGGCTACCCTTATCTCGGGATCCTCTGTATGTGCGTTTCCTGCACGTTTACGGGGATATTTCTCATGTGGCTCACGAAAAAGACAAATTCGATCTATCCCGCCGCGATCTTCCACGCGATGAACAATTTCGGCGGCACCTTCACGACCAACCTGTTTCTGAGCGGAATCCCCGAGGACTATTCTCCGACCATTCCGCAGCAGCTGATCCTGGATCTTCCGTTTGACATCGCGGCGCTGATCGTTTTCGCGGTCATGCTCCGGGAGAACAAGAAAAACGCCGCCGCGCGGAAAAGCCTTCCATAATATGGAAAACCCGACCTATGCGGTCAGGTTTTCAGGGCTGTTAAAACAAGGCTGCGGCGCCTTTATCAACAGAAGAAAACTCAAATGATAGCAGCTTTTTCCTCCGATTTTCATGATCTCACTCCGAACCGCTCGAAAAGCTCCTTTTCCGTCACAAGCCGAAGCTTCGGCATTTCGATTTCCCGCTCCGCGCAAACGGAAAAGAAAAAATCCTCCCGCTCGAGCCACCGCGCCCGACCGCTTTGAAGGAGCGCTTCACATTCGACCGTATCGAAGCCCTCGGAAAAGCCCTTCCCCGTAAGCTTTCCGTAGCTCTCCTTCACGCACCACAGGCGGCAAAGCTCACGGTCGCGCGCGGAGGAAGCCCGAATCTGCCCGATCTCCCGCGCCGTACAGAAGCGGTTTTCGATCCCCATTCTCATTTTGCGGCGCTTCTGAAGATCGACCCCGATCGGAAAGGAAGCCGCCGCGCAAAGCGCCGCGCCCGAGGAATGGCTCAGGCTGAAAAAAACGTCGGGATCGTCCCGCAAAAAGGGCTTTCCGTATTCGCCGAGCGTGAATTCGGGCGGATCGGAAATCCCGAATTCCTCCAGAAGCGCAAGCCTTAACAGAACGTAGGAAAAAATCTTCTCCCGCCGAACCGCCTCGCTCCCCGCCCGCTCGGCACGAAGCCGGCGGGAAGGCGAAAGCGCGCCGAGAAGGGCTTCGCCGCTTCCGTACTCCTGCAAAAAATAAAAAAGTATCATCGCCCTACTGCATCAAAAGCCGCTCGTCGCAGTATTCGCATTCGAGCACGTCTCCGGCGCGGCGGAAGCTGTGCGGAAGGTATTTTTCCGTTTGGCAGATACATTTCGGATTCTTACAGGTCACGCCGCGAACGACCTCGCCGCGCAGCAGCGGCTTGCTCTGCAAATGATAATCGAGGATCGAGAGGATCAGCGCCATGCGCACATACATTCCGTAATTCGCCTGCTTAAAGTAAAGCGCGCGCGGGTCGTCGTCCACCTCGACCGCAATCTCGTCCACACGCGGAAGCGGGTGCAGCACGATCAGATCCTTCCGCGCCAGCTTCATTTTCGCCGCGTCAAGGCAAAAGACGTGCTTTTGCGCCCGATATTCCTCCTCGGACGCGAAGCGCTCCTGCTGAATCCGCGTCATATAAAGCACGTCGAGCTTCGGGAGCGCCTCCTCCAGCGAGGAAAATTCCTCATAGGTCTTTCCGCTTGCCGAAATGTAGTCCTTGATATAAGCGGGGAGCCGAAGCGCCTCCGTCGAGATCAGAAGAAAATGGTTGTCCGGGTAGCAGGAGAGCGCCTTCAGGAGCGAATGAACCGTCCGCCCGTTTTTGAGATCGCCGCAAAATCCCACCGTCAGCCCGTCAAGCCGTCCCTTTTCCTCACGGAGCGTCAGCAGGTCGGTCAGGGTCTGGGTCGGGTGAAGATGTCCGCCGTCGCCTGCGTTGATGACGGGACAGTCCGCGGTCAGCGCGGCAGCCTTGGAAGCTCCCTCGCTCGGGTGCCGCATGACAAGAAGGTCGGCGTATCCGCTTACGATCTTCGTCGTGTCCTTTAAATTCTCGCCCTTCGCGACGGAGGAATTGGAGGGGTTGTCGAAGCCGATGATCCCGCCGCCGAGTCGGAGCATGGCGGTCTGAAAGCTCATCTGGGTGCGGGTGGAAGGCTCGAAAAAGAGCGTCCCCATGATCTTCCCGCGGCAGGAGCCGGCGTATACCATCGGCGCCTCCTTAATATCGTGCGCGAGCTTTAAAATACTGTTCCACTGGGCGACGGTCACGTCGTTCAGATCGATCAAATGTGCTGCCATGCCGCTTCTCCTTTTCTTTTTATTTTGTGCAGGCGCGCGGTTCCGCAAGGCTCCCGGTATTCCGGGTCTTCAAAAGCCGACGCGTTTTTTCTTATTATACCATTCTCCCCTGTCCCTGTCAATGCGGGAAAATGAAAAATAAATTTCCCCGAGAGGTTGAAATGCTTCCGAAAATATGGTAAAATAAAGGCAATGATCCGTATATCAAAGGAAAGGACTGATCCGTATGAAGGAAAAAAATTACTTCTCCGCCGTTGAGGCTTCCCATTCGGAAACGCGCGCCGTTTTTGTTTTTGAATGCGTCGCGGAGCTTGTGCTCGGGATCTTTTTGATCATCTCGCCCGTCGTCACGCAGATCATCAGTATCATTATCGGCGCGATCCTTACGGGCGTCGGCGTTTTTAACGTTATCTCCTATTTAATGAGCCGCGAGGCGCCGTTTCGGCAGGGTTTATTCGCGGGAGTGATCCTGACCGCGGTCGGGATCGCGTTTATCGCGCAGGCGGATAAGCTCGTCGGCGTGATCTCGATCATTCTCGGCGTGTTTACCGTTTTTGAGGGGCTTTCCTGCTGCCGCCGCGCCTTTCTGATGAAGCAGCTCGGGTTTGAAAAATGGCTCGTTCCGTTTCTGATCTCGCTCGCCGCCTGTATCGCCGGGCTTTTCATGCTGATCTATCCCGATATTTTCGGAAAGCTGGTGGAGATCATCGCGGGCGTGCTGCTGATTCTTGAATCGGCAATGGGATTCTGGACGATCTTCGGGATCATGTATCTGCGAAAAAAGCTGAACGAGCTGGTGAAGGAGCAAGCGTCGATCATCGAGATCACGAAGGAGTAACAGCTGATAATAAAAAAAGCCTGTCGATAAAAAACAAAAAGAGAAAACATAACGAGGGGGCGCTGCCCCCAAACCCCGCCAAAGGGAACTTTTCCCTTTGGAATCCCGCTTCCCATCACAATTTCTCCCGTATTCGACCTTGCGGCTGTCAGGTTGAAAGTCTTACCACAACCGAATCAAAATCCTCTAAAAAGAGTTTATCAATAAACTAAAGCCTGTCCGTTTTCCGGACAGGCTTTTTGCATTGAAACAGATCGCTTATACCAGCTCGATCATTGCCATTTCCGCCGCGTCGCCGCGTCTCGTTCCGAGTCTTACGATCCGGGTATAGCCGCCGTTGCGATCCGCGTACTTCGGCGCGATTTCATCGAACAGCTTCTTGGAAACGGATTCCTTAGTAACATACGCGAAAACCTGGCGCTTGGAATGAAGATCGCCCCGCTTTCCGAGGGTGATCATCTTCTCCGCCTCGCTTCTTACTTCCTTCGCTCTCGATACGGTCGTTTCGATCTTACCGTTGTCGAGTAAGAAGGTAACCATCGCTCTGAGCATTGCCTTTCTATGGTCGCTGGTTCTGCCTAATTTTCTCATTGCCATAGTGGCTTCTCCTTTCTGAAAAGTAAATCTTTCAAATCATTATTCTTCGCTGGAGGCGAGATCGAATCCGAGAGACTGGAGCTTCGACCGTACCTCTTCAAAGGACTTTTTCCCTAAATTCCGCACCTTCATCATGTCCTCCTGAGACTTATTGATGAGGTCGTCAACCGTGTTGATTCCTGCGCGCTTCAGGCAGTTGAACGAGCGAACCGAAAGATCGAGATCCTCGATCGTCATTTCAAGGATCTTATCCTTGCTCTTATCGTCCTTTTCCACCATAAGCTCGGGCTGCGTAAGCTCGTCCGATAAATCGACGAACAGCGCCAAATGCTCGCAAAGCACCTTCGCGGCATACGAAACCGCTTCCTTCGCGGAGATCGTTCCGTCTGTCCAGACCTCGATAATCAGCTTATCATAGTCCGTTCTCTGACCGACGCGGGTATTTTCCACCGTATAATTTACCTTTAAAACGGGCGTATAAATACTGTCTACCGCGATCACGCCGATCGTGGGCTGAAGAAAGGATTTATTCTTTTCCGCCGAAACATAGCCGCGTCCGCGGTCAAAGGTCAGCTCCATGAAAAGCTTCGCGCCCGCGCTTAACGTCGCGATGTGCATTCCGGGGTCGAGAATCTCGATTTCGCTGTCTGTTTTGATGTCGCCCGCAGTTACGACGCCCTCGCCCTCGGCTTCGATATAAACCGTTTTCGGGCACTCGCCGTACATCTTCGCGATCAAACCTTTAATATTCAGGATAATTTCGGTAACGTCTTCCTTTACGCCGGGGATCGTAGAAAACTCATGCTGTACCCCGTCGATTTTTACAGATGTCACCGCAACACCGGGTAAAGAGGAGAGCAAAACACGTCTGAGGCTGTTACCTAATGTATTGCCATAGCCTGCTTCGAGGGGTTCGAGAACGAACATGCCGTACTTTCCGTCCGGCTTCAGCTTTACTGTCTCTATTTCAGGCTTTTCGATTTTTTCAAGCATTCCTTAACCCTCCTGCTGTAACTGTTTGTTATGGGATTTCTCCCTCGATTAAGGGTAGCACCGTGCGCCCGCGCGGCGCCGCCCACTCTGAATAAGTGCTCCAATTACTTTTAAATTACGATAATCCAATCCGCACGGCGCGGCTTTGGCAGTTCGGTCGCATTGTAAATTAAAAATAACTGCACCATCAGCATTATATGCCGAAAAGCTATTATTTAGAATACAACTCGATTACGAGATGTTCTTCGATCTCATAATCCAGCTCGTCGCGCTGCGGCATTCTCGTTACCTTCGCGGACATAGCTTCCTTATTCAAATCCAGCCACAGCGGGATCAGTCTGCCGTTCGTTGCTTCGGCGATCTGCGCGAATTTCGGGCTCTTCTTGCTCTTATCGGATAACGCGATCACGTCGCCGACCTTAATTCTGTAAGAAGGAATATCGACGCGCTTTCCGTTTACCGTGAAATGACCGTGCCCGACGAGCTGTCTCGCTTCGCGTCTGGTGATCGCGAGTCCCATGCGGAATACCACATTGTCGAGACGGGTCTCGAGAAGGCGGATCAGGTTCTGACCGGCGATACCCTCTTCCTTAACCGCCATTTCATAGTAATGATAAAACTGCTTTTCGAGAACGCCGTAGATAAATTTAAGCTTCTGCTTTTCCTTTAACTGAAGCCCGTATTCCGAGGTCTTCTTTCTTACGTTCGCGTTCTTGTTGCGGGTCGTTTCCTTGCTGTAGCCCATGACCATCGGGCTGATCCCGAGCGCCTTGCATCTCTTCAGGACCGGTGTTCTATCTACTGCCATAGTTACCTCCAATTTGTTTTTTAAAAAGTATCGATTTTTATTTCGACGCCGAGTAAACCCGAACCGTCCGTGTTCCCGCGTGTTTTTTCGGTGCACTTCGAGATCCCCCGAAAGAAAAATCCTTCCGCTTCCCCGAAGCCTCCGCCGCGCCGACCGGTTCTCTAAACTCGGTTCTTAGACGCGTCTTCTCTTGGGAGGACGGCATCCGTTATGCGGGATCGGCGTTACGTCCTTGATCATGCGTACCTCCAGACCTGCCGCCTGAAGCGCGCGGATCGCCGCCTCACGTCCCGCTCCGGGACCCTTTACGTAAACCTCAACGGTCTTTAAGCCGTGCTCCATCGCCGCCTTCGCCGCGGTTTCCGCAGCGGACTGCGCCGCGAACGGAGTGGATTTTCTCGAGCCTCTGAAGCCGAGACCGCCCGCGCTCGCCCAGGATAAAGCGTTCCCCTGAAGATCGGTGATCGTTACGATCGTATTATTGAATGTAGACTGGATATGCGCCGAGCCGTTCTCGATATTCTTGCGTTCGCGGCGTCTGCGGATCACGGGCTTCTTCCCGTTCGACTTAGCTTGTGCCATATGTTTACCCCCTTACTTCTTCTTGTTCGCAATCGTCTTCTTCGGACCCTTGCGCGTTCGTGCGTTCGTTTTCGTTCTCTGTCCGCGGCAGGGAAGTCCCTTTCTGTGACGGGTTCCGCGGTAGCAGTTAATCTCGACGAGACGCTTGATATTGAGCGCGACGTTTCTTCTGAGGTCGCCCTCTACCGTATACTCTCCGTCGATAATTTCACGGATCTTCGCTTCTTCGTCCTCGGTTAAATCCTTTACTCTTGTGTCGGGATTTACGCCTGCCTTTGCGAGAATATCGTTTGCGGATTTTCTGCCGATACCGTAAACGTATGTTAAGCCGATCTCAACACGCTTTTCTTTCGGTAAATCCACACCAGCAATTCTTGCCATAAAAACTGTTCCTCCTGTTTTATTTCCTTAAACCTTCTGTTTAAGTCCGGGGCTGATCAGCCCTGTCTCTGCTTATGCTTCGGGTCCTGACAAATGACCATTACCTTGCCCTTGCGCTTAATTACCTTACATTTATCGCACATCGGCTTTACTGAAGGTCTTACTTTCATTCCGTTACCCCTCCTTTTCGGTTAACGTTCGTTCGGGGCTTTCCCCTTACTTGGCTCGCCATGTAATGCGCCCTTTATTGAGGTCGTAGGGCGACATTTCGATCTTTACCTTATCGCCGGGCAGGATCCGAATAAAATTCATTCTCAGCTTCCCGCTGACATGAGCCAGTATCTTGTGTCCGTTTTCAAGCTCGACCTGAAACGTCGCGTTCGGGAGCGCTTCTAAGATCGTGCCCTCTACTTCAATTACATCTTCCTTATACAAGC
>CAZKKZ010000045.1:0-18761 GCA_964553625.1 uncultured Ruminiclostridium sp. | reverse complement strand
CCGACAAAGGAAATCCGACAGCGGGTAGACGAAGCGCTTAAAACCTTCCGTATGTACGATTACCGTACCCATTCCCCGCACCAGCTTTCGGGCGGACAGAAGCAGCGTGTCGCGATCGCGGGCGTACTTGCCATGCGCCCGGATTGTATCGTTCTGGACGAGCCGACCGCCATGCTTGATCCGAAGGGTCGGAGCGAGGTCATGAACACGATCCGCCTGCTCCACGCGCAGGGCGTTACGATCGTTCTGATCACACACTATATGGAGGAAGCGGCGCAGGCGGAACGGGTCGTTGTAATGGAGCACGGAAAAATCCTCATGGACGATGAACCGCACAAGATATTCTCACGCGTCGCGGAGCTTCGCGGCTGTTCCCTCGATGTGCCGCAGGTCACCGAACTGATGTACGAGCTGCGGAAAAGCGGATTTTCCGTTTCGCAGGAGGTTTTAAACGAGGAGGAAGCCTGTCGTGAGCTGGAAAAAGCTGGTCTAAAAAAAGGAAAAAGTCCCCTTCCCGCCGAAAAGCCGCTTCGCAGGAGCGTCCCCGAAACGATTGCCGAGATACGGAATCTCGTTTATAAGTACAGCGTCGGAACGCCCTTTGAGGCAACCGCCGTGGATAACGTCAGTCTCACCGTCGGAAAGGGAGAGTTTATCGGCGTGATCGGACATACGGGAAGCGGAAAATCCACCCTGATCCAACACCTGAACGGTTTGTTAAAGCCGACCTCGGGAGAAATCCTGATCAACCGCAAAAACATTTGGGACAAGGACTCGGATATCCGCGCGGTCCGGTTTCTGGCGGGACTGGTTTTTCAGTATTCGGAGTATCAGCTTTTTGAGGAAACGGTCTATAAGGACATCGCCTACGGACCCAAAAACATGGGACTTTCCGATGAGGAAATCGACCTTCGGGTACGCCGCGCGGCAAAAAGCATGGGACTTTCGGACGAGCTTCTGGCGCGTTCGCCGTTCGACCTGTCGGGCGGACAGAAGCGCCGCGCCGCGCTTGCGGGCGTGATCGCCATGCAGCCGCAGCTTCTGATCCTTGACGAGCCCGCCGCGGGGCTTGATCCGAAAGGAAGAGATCGGGTTTTAAGCGAAATCTATGCGTATCATCGGGAATCGGGGACAACGATCCTGCTCGTTTCACACTCCATGGAGGATATTGTACGCTACGCGGATAAGGTGCTGGTAATGAACCGCGGAAGGTTGTTCTGCTATGAGGAAACGGACGCGGTATTCCGCCGAGCACGGGAAATTCGGCAGGTTGGGCTCGACCTGCCGCAGATCACCAAGCTTTCTCATCTTCTCGCCGAGCGCGGAATCCTCTTAGGAGAGGATATTTATACCGTCGAACGCGCGCGGGATCGTATTCTCGCTCTTCGGGAAGAATAAGAGATTGCCCGAAGCATTTTCTCCCAAGCCGGAAAGGACTGAAACAACGCTATGCTCAAGGATATTACGATCGGTCAGTTTTTCCCCGGGGACTCCGTGCTTCACCGCATGGACAGCCGTTTTAAAATCGTTCTGGAGATCGTCTACGTCGTTATGCTTTTCATCGCGTCGAATTTTTACGCGATGATCCCGTCCGCCGCGTTTCTGATCATGATTTTTGCGGCATCGGAAATCCCGTTTAAAATGATGCTCAAAAGCTTAAAGCCGATTCTCCCGATCATTTTGTTCACTGCCGTTTTAAACCTGTTTTTCATCAAAGGGTCGGGTGATCCCCTTCTTTCCTTTTGGATCATTACGATCTATCCCGAAGGGGTCGAGACCTCGTTATTTATGATTGTCCGGATCGTGCTTCTGATTGCGGGAATGTCGCTTCTGACCTATACGACCTCGCCGATTATTCTGACCGACGCGATCGAAAGTCTCCTTTCTCCGTTAAAAAAGGTCAGGTTCCCCGTTCACGAGCTCGCGATGATGATGACGATCGCGCTTCGGTTTATCCCGACGCTGATCGAAGAGACGGATAAAATCATGATGGCGCAAAAGGCGCGGGGAGCAAATCTCGATTCGGGCGGGCTTCTAAAACGGGCAAGGGCGCTTGTCCCGATCCTGATTCCCCTGTTCGTGAGCGCGTTTAAGCGGGCAAGCGAGCTTGCGACGGCAATGGAATGCCGCTGTTACCGCGGGGGCGAAGGTCGGACGCGTCTGCGCCGCCTCAAAGCGGAAAAGCTCGACTTTTTCGCGGCGGGGCTTACGCTCTGCGTACTCGGAATGGTCATCGTCAACAACATTGCTTTCGGATAAAGGGGGCGCTTATGCGCAATATCAAGGTCTGTATCGCTTATCACGGCGGTGCGTACCACGGATTCCAACGGCAGAAAAACGCCGTTACGGTTCAGCAAGCAATTGAGGAAGCGCTCGCCAAAATCCTCGGCGAACCCGTCGGAATCAACGGCTGTTCCCGAACCGATACCGGCGTACACGCGCGGGAATTTTATTTTAATTTTCTGACAGCGCTGCCGATCCCGTGCGACGGACTGAAGGCGGGAATGAACGCGCTTTTGCCCGAAGACATTGCCGTTTTTTCCTGTGAAGAAACGGAGGAAGATTTTCACGCGCGCTACTGCGCAAAGGGAAAGGAATACGTCTATCTCGTGCAGAATACGCCGCAGAGGGATGTTTTTTCACAGAAGCTCGCGCTCCACTATCCCAAAAAGCTTGACGAACAAAGGTTGGATCGGGCGGCGAAGCTTTTTATCGGCGAGCATGATTTCTCCGCCTTCTGTAAAGCGGAAGCCAAAGCGCACCTAAAATCCACCGTCCGCACGGTTTACGACTTTCGGGTCGAACGAAACGGGGACAGCGTACTCTTTACCGTAAGCGGAAACGGATTTCTGCACAACATGGTGCGGATCATGGTCGGAACGCTTCTCTATATCAACGAGGGGAAGCGCACGGAAACGGATCTGATCCGATCCCTTCAAACGGGAGAACGCGCCGACGCGGGAAAAACGATCTCGCCGTGCGGGCTGTACTTAAATAAGGTTTATTATTAAAAAACGGAAAGGAGGACGGCATGAAGATCCTCGGAGAAATAAAGTCAAAGGAAACGGAATCCACAAAAAGCACCACCGCGAAAACCGTCAATCTCACCGGATACCGCAAAAAGAAAAGCCGAACCAAAAGGCTCGTAAAATTGTCTCTGACGCTCGTCGGTGCCGCCGCGTTCCTATATGTCTGGATCAACGCGGATCAGATCTTTGAACCGCTCCGGGGGATCGCCTCAAAAATCGAAACAAGAACCTCAAACGAGGTCGGATTTCCGATCACCCTGCCCGGAAGCGCGGGTTATTCCTTCGAGCGCTTCGGAGAAAATTTCTCCCTCCTGACCGATACGTACCTTTACGCTTATGAGACGACCGGAAAACAGATCTACGCGCGCCGTCACGGCTACAGCAACCCCGCACAGGCGACGAGCAGCCGGCGAATCCTCCTGTATGATAAGTCGGCGTATTCCTTCGCCGTCTATAACAGGACGAGCCTGATCTTTGAACAAAGCGTCGAAGATAAAATCGTATACGGAACCGTTTCGGAAAACGATCTGACCGCGATCGTCACAAGCTCCGCCCGCTACTCCAATATTATATATGTATATGACAGCGGCGGAAACTGGAAATATACGCGAAAGCTCGCCGATGAGAATGTAATGCAAATCGGCTTTTCCGACAGCGAACACATGATCGTATCGACCGTAAGCGCGGATAACGGCGAAATTGTCACAAACTATTACTGCTTCTCCATCCGAAGCACGGAGGGATATGAATGGAAATATTCGTTTAAGAAAAACAGCCTGTCCTGCGGAATGTATGTCGATTCGGACAAGGTGATCTCCGTCTGCGATAACCGCGCGATCCTTCTGGACACATCAAGCGGAGAGCTGCTCGGAGAATACGAATTCGACGGAGAGCTTCGCGATTTCGAGATTACCGCGAACGGAACCGCCATATACTATAACGATGTTTCCTCGAATCGGAACCTGATCACCGTACTCGACGCCGAGCTTCTCCCGGTCGGCGCGTACAGCGTGACCTCCGCGGTACAGCGAATCCTTCTGGAAAACGGACTGCTCTACGTTCTTGACGGAACGCGGCTCAAAATTTACGGAAGCGATCTTACGGACGGACAGGAAATTGTTTCCCTATCCGAAGATTACACGGATTTCATTAAGATCGGCGACAGCGTTTATCTGCTGGGATACGACGCGGTTGCGGAGGAAAGGATAGGATAAATGGGAACAAGTTTCTTTTGGTTTTACGATATTGTATTGATCGCGGTACTGGTCGGAGTGACCTTCCGGGGCGCAAAAAAGGGCGCCGTCGGCGTCATCATCGATACCGTCTCAATCGTGATCGCATTTTTGCTTGCCTTTTTCGGGAGCGACCTTCTTTCGGAACATATTTACGAAAAATACATTGCCGAACCGCTTACCGAATCGATCAGCGATTCCTTTAACGAAGCGGTCGGAGAAAACCTTTTTACCGAGATCGGAAAAATCGATCTCTCCAAAGCGGTAACAAACGGAAGGTTCCTCGGCTCTATTGAGCCCGAATTCGACCGGACGGGAAAGATGACGCTGGATCTGTCGGACATCGACCTGACCGAAACGGGCATGGCGGAAGCGGATCTCAAAATTTTCGGGATCGGGGAGGATTTTGATTACTCTCTCGTAAAGCTCGGCACCATCGAAATTACCGAGCGGGAATTAAGCGACCGAACGCTCGAAGAGCTGGTACTCGCGCGAATTCTTACCGCAAACGCAAAAGAAGGCTCGGTTTTTTCGACGATCGAAGAAGTGGGACGGCTTATTTCGGACACGCTTCCGATGATTTTCGGAAGCCTTGGCGACGATATATCGAACGGAACCAACGACGCGATCTATCCTGTGATTCTCGCGATCACGGATTTCGGACAGGAAAATTACGGCATTTCGATCCTTCGGGAAATCATTGACCCGATCGTAAAGGTTCCGCTTCGGGTGATCTTATTTCTGATCATTTTCGCGCTGGTAACGATTATTCTGAGCGTAATCGCGAACGCTTCAAAAATCATCAACCGAATCCCTCTGATCGCTTCCGTCAACGAGCTTTTGGGCGGAATCCTCGGGCTGATCAAGGCGATCCTGATCCTGTTCATTATCTGTATCGGCGTTCAGTTTCTTATTTCTCTCACGGATAACTCGCTTGTCTTTTTAAATACCTATACGATCGACCGAACCGTCGCGTTCCGATATGTCTATCACTTTGATTTCATTGATTTTATCGAAACATATATGTAGAACTCCCCGGACAGAGTCAAAACGAAAACACTTCAGCGAAAGGAAGGAAAACAGCCATGATCATGTGCTCGAACTGCCATAAGCGCCCTGCCGTTGTTTTTATGACAGGACTGAATGGAACGGAAAAATTTGAAAAGGGGTACTGTCTCACCTGCGCGAAGGAGCTTGGCGTTCCGCAGGTAAACGACTACCTGAAAAAAATGGGGATCACCGACGAGGATCTCGAAAACGGCTTTAATATGCTTTTCAGCGAATCGGACGAAGACGCCGACGGCGAGGATATAACCGAAGAAGATGACGCGGACGAGGACGAGGACGACAGCGAGGAAGCGGTAGACGGTTTCCAGAAAGGCGGCGCGGGTATCCTGCCCCCGTTTATGGAGCGTTTTTTCGCGCCCCGTTCCGAGCAGAGCTCCGCCGCGAACGGTCAGGGAAACGATACGCAGAAGCAAAATGACGAAAGTAAAGGCAAAGGAAAAAGCAGAGACAAAAAGAAGGAGAACAAGAAACGGAAATTTCTCGACACCTTCTGCACGAATTTAACCGACCGCGCCAAAAACGGCGAAATGGATCGGATCATCGGGCGGGACAAGGAGATTGAACGGGTCGTCCAGATCCTTTCGCGCCGTTCCAAAAACAATCCCTGCCTGATCGGCGAGCCGGGCGTCGGAAAAACGGCGATCGCCGAAGGAATCGCGCAGAAAATCGTAAAAGGAGACGTTCCCTTCCGGCTTCAGGATAAAGAGCTGTATCTGCTTGACCTTACGGCGCTCGTCGCGGGAACACAGTTCCGCGGACAGTTTGAAAGCCGTGTAAAGTCGCTCATTGAGGAAATCAAAAACGCCGGAAATATTATTCTTTTTATCGACGAGGTGCATAATCTCGTCGGCACGGGCGACAGCGAAGGAACGATGAACGCCGCGAATATGTTTAAGCCCGCGCTTTCCCGCGGGGAGCTTCAGGTCATCGGAGCGACGACCTTTAACGAGTATCGGAAGCATATCGAAAAGGACAGCGCGCTTGAACGCCGTTTTCAGCCGGTTACCGTTCTCGAGCCGAGCGTTGATGAAACGGTCGAGCTCTTACAGGGCATTAAAGATTACTATGAGCAGCACCATAAGATCCATATTGCGCAGTCCCTGCTCCGCTCCTGCGTCGTTCTGTCCGAGCGGTATATCACCGACCGCTTTCTTCCCGATAAGGCGATTGATCTGCTCGACGAGGCTTCCGCCTGCGCCAGTATCCGAAGCGCCGAGCTTACGGATTATGAACGCCTGACCAAAGAAAATCAGGAGCTCGAACGCCGCGAAAACGAGATGATGAGCGAAACCGAGATCGACTACGAAAAGCTTGCCGAGATCAAGACCGCGCGCGCGAAAAACGACGAGGAGCTGAAGCGGCTCCGTCCGCTCGCGGAAAACGTATCGCTCACCGCCGCCGATCTTTCGACCGTGATCGAAATGTGGACGGGCGTTCCCGCGCAGAAGATCATGGAAACGGAATTTCTCAAAATTGCGCGGCTCGAATCGGTGTTAAAAGAAAAGATCATCGGACAGGACGAAGCCTGTGAAACGGTCGCCGCCGCCGTAAAACGAACGCGCGTACAGCTTTCGACCAAGCGCCGCCCCGCGTCGTTTATTTTCGTGGGACCGACGGGCGTCGGAAAGACCCAGCTCGTCAAGGTGCTCTCGGAAGAGCTGTTCAGCGGGGTCGATCCGCTTATTCGGCTCGATATGTCGGAGTATATGGAAAAGCACAGCGTTTCTAAGATCATCGGCTCCCCGCCCGGCTACGTCGGCTTCGACGACGCGGGACAGCTTACCGAAAAGGTAAGAAGACGCCCGTATTCCGTGATCCTGTTCGACGAGATCGAAAAAGCGCACCCCGACGTCATGAATATCCTTCTTCAGATTCTTGACGAAGGAAAAGTGAACGATTCGCACGGACGCTCCGTAAATTTTGAAAACACAATTATCTGCATGACCTCGAACGCGGGTTCGACCGACAGCTCTTCGGGACTCGGCTTCGGAAAAACGGCGGGAGATCTTTCAAAGGAAAAGGCTCTGAAAGCGCTCCGCGACTTCCTCCGCCCCGAATTTTTGGGCAGAGTGGACGAAACGGTCGTTTTTGCGCCGCTCAGCGTTGAAAGCTACGCCGGGATCGCGAAGCTCATGCTAAAGGACATGAGCGACGCGCTCGAGGAAAACGGGATCAAGCTCAGCATTTCCGACAGCGCGTATCAATGGATCGCCGAAAAGGCGCACGGCGGAAAATACGGCGGACGGGATATTCGGCGCGTGATCCGAAAAGAGCTTGAGGACAAGATCGCAAATCTGATTATCGACTGCGGCGAAACACCGCCGAAGAAAATCACGGTCAAAACCGCGAAAAACGGCGAACTTACCGTAAAATAACGCGGATTCCCCAAAAAAAGGAATGGTTCAAGCATGAAAACCGCAGTCATTACCGGCGGAACGGGCGCGATCGGAAGGGCGCTCGTCGCCGAATTCTCACAGGATCACAGCGTAATCTTCACCTACCGAAGCAACGAAAAGGAAGCAAGACGGCTTTCGGAAAAATACGGCGCGGAAGGGATTCGCCTCGATCTCTCCGATCCCGCGCAGATCACGCGGATCGAGCCGTTTCTCCCGAGCTGTACCCTGCTGATCAATAACGCGGGAATCGCGCAGATCAAGCTTTTCACCGAGCTGACCGACGAGGATTGGTCGAATATGATCGGAGTCAATCTTTCGGGCGTGTTTTACGCTTCCCGCGCGGCGGCAAGACACATGATCCGCCGTAAGGAGGGCTGTATCGTCAACATTTCCTCGGTATGGGGCGTGTACGGGGCTTCCTGCGAGGTGCATTATTCCGCAGCAAAGGCGGGCGTGATCGGCATGACAAAGGCGCTCGCGAAGGAGCTGGGACCCTCGGGAATCCGCGTAAACTGTATCGCGCCGGGCGTGATTGAAAGCCCCATGAACGGACATCTGAACAAAGACGAGCTGGACGCGCTAAAGGACGAAACGCCGCTCGGACGGCTCGGAACGCCCGAAGAGGTCGCGCACGCGGCACGCTTTTTCGCCGGAAACGCCTTTACGACAGGGCAGATTCTCGGCGTGGACGGGGGATTTTATTAAAAAAATACCGCAGGAATCGACTTGTTTCTGCGGTCGTTTGGTATATAATGGAATTTGGCGATTGGATTGAGAATAATCTCCAAAATACATAATCATCATTCAAAGGAGCATAAAACCATTGCCACAGTAACGGCAGGCAGCAAGAATCGAAAGGGAAAAACAATGTACCGCATCAGAATAATCACCGAAGGCGAAGCTGACGAAGCCTTAAATCTTGCGCTTGACGTGTTTATGGAATTTGAAGCGCCGGAATACGCTCCCGAAGGCGTCGAGACATTCAGAAAAGATATTATGGAGAGAAAGCAGCCCGATTCCGACTGCAAAAAGGGTCTTTGCCCGATGTATGCGGCTTTTGACGGCGAAAACATGATTGGTATGGCGAGAATGAGAAAAACAAAAACGCATATCAGTCTTATGTTCGTCCGGAAAGAATATCACCGTCAGGGCGTGGCGACCGCGCTTTTCCGCTTTCTGCTGGAGGATATTCTCCGGGAAAATCCCACGCCGAAGGAAATCACGCTGAATTCTTCCCCCTACGGGAAGCCGTTTTATCTGCACATCGGGTTTATCCCGCTGTCGGACGAACAGGAAACAGACGGAATCCGATTTACGCCGATGAAATACATAATTTGCTGAATCCGGACCGAGAAAGGAAGAACGACATTGGAGAAATACGTACAGCTTCGCCGCGAGCACCCCGAATTTATTTATCACGACTTCGACATTACGGAAAAAGGCTTTTCGTATCATTTTTCAATCGACGAGACGCATTTTTATCCCGAATGGGAATGGAGCGGGCTTCTTGATACAAACGTGAGTCGCGAAACGCTCGAAACCCTCATTTTTTCGCTCGGCATGGCGGAGCTTGTCAGCTACTGGAAATGCGCCTGTCCGCCGAATGTTCGGATCAAGTGCGGCGCGCTGAACGACGAGCAGATTCGGTGGTGGAAAAAGCTTTATTTTAACGGATTGGGCGAATTTTTCTACCGAAACGGCATTACGGCGGAATACGACGATTTTATGAAAATCACCGCCGACCAAAGCCAAAGCCCGCCGCTTTCCGATCCTGTCATAAACAGAAAAGGCGCGCTGATTCCCGTCGGCGGCGGAAAGGACAGCGTCGTCACACTGGAGCTGTTAAGCGGCATGAAAGAGGATAATCTTTGCTATTTTATCAATCCGCGCCGCGCTTCTTCGGACTGCGCCCGAATCGCGGGATACGGCGAGGAATGGATTCTCATTCCTAAAAGAAAAATCGACAAAACGCTTTTGCAGCGGAACGCGGACGGCTGGCTCAACGGACATACGCCGTTTTCGGCAATCGTCGCGTTTTCGTCCTATCTCGCCGCCTTTCTGACGGGAAAGCGCTATATCGCTCTCTCCAACGAGAGCAGCGCGAACGAGGCGAACGTCGGCGGAACGAGCATCAATCACCAGTATAGCAAAAGCACCGAGTTTGAACGGGATTTCCGCGAATACTGCCGAAAATTTCTCCTCCCCCACCCCGAATATTTCAGCCTGCTGCGCCCGTGGAGCGAATGGCAGATCACACGGAAATTTGTTTCCTACGAAAAATATCTCGACGTGTTCCAAAGCTGCAACATCGGGTCGAAAACGGATACCTGGTGCGGCAAATGCGCGAAATGCCTTTACGTCTATATCATGCTTGCGGCGTTTCTCGACGACGAGCGACTCGTGAAGATTTTCGGCTCGAATATGCTGAACGAGGCGCGCTTTTCCGACTTATTTGACGGGCTTGTCTACGCGGATCACGATAAGCCCTTTGAATGCGTCGGAACGCGCGCGGAGATCCGCCTCGCCCTTTACCGTGCGGGACAGCGCAGAAAAAACGGAGCGCTTCCGCTCCTGCTCCAAAAATATTTAAGTAAAAATCCCGAAGCGCCCGACAGTCTGGACGATTATTTTGATACGGAAAATTTTGTCCCGAAGGAACTTTTGCCTCTTTTGGGGCAGGCGTGCGGATCATCGTTTTTTTCGGAAATTGAGCGATTTTTTCGAGGAAAACGGGTGCTGATCCTCGGATTCGGACGAGAGGGGCGCTCGACGCTCGAGATTCTGAAAAAGATCGACTGTACCATCGGAATCGCCGACCAAAATCCGATCTGTTCCGACGAAACGCACGGTCTTGAGCTTTACACGGGCGAACGCTACCTCGATTCCATGGAAAAATTCGACCTCGTTATGAAGTCCCCGGGAATCCCCCTGCTCGGCGAAATTCCGAAGCAAATCAAAGAAAAAATCACGGGGCAGACCGATCTGCTTTTGCGCTTCTGTAAAAACCCGATTATCGGCATTACGGGAACAAAGGGAAAATCAACCACCTCCTCGCTCATTTACCATTTTCTGAAAACCGCGGGGAAGGACGCGCTTCTCGTCGGGAATATCGGAATCCCGCCGCTCGAATGTCTCGGAGAGCTTCACGAAAATACCGTAATTGTCTGCGAAATGTCCTGCCACCAGCTGGAATACGTCAAGGCTTCGCCAAAGGTCGGCATTTTCCTGAATGTTTTTGAGGAGCACCTTGACCACTACAACAGCTTTGCGGATTACCGCGCCGCCAAGGAAAATATCTGGAGGTATCAGAAGCCGGACGATCTGCTGATCCTCGCGAAAGAGCTGCTCGATCCCGCGATCGTCTCCCGTACCGTGACCGCTAGTCTTACCGAGCCGGCAGACATTTCCCTTCAAGGGAATTCGCTTTCCTTCCTCGGACGGGAACTCCCCTTTTCCGAGCTTCCGACGCTCCTGATCGGACGGCACAATTACTACAATATCGGGATCGCCATGCGCACGGCGAGTGAATTCGGCTGTACCGAAGCCGAAATGAAGGAAGCACTGAAAAGCTTTCACGGACTGCCGCACCGACTGGAATCGGTCGGCTTCTTCGGCGGCGCGGAGTACGTCAACGACAGTATCAGCACCTGCCCGAGTACGGCGATCGCGGCGGTACGCTCCTTCGACCGCGTCGATACGATCATCATCGGCGGAATGGATCGGGGAATCGATTACGGAGAACTGATCGATTTTCTGAACGAAAGTGAAATCGAACACGTCATTCTGCTTCCCGACAGCGGTCATAAGATCGCGGATCGTCTCAATCCGAAAAAGCGGGAAATCTATTCTGCCGCCGACCTGACGGACGCGGTTCGGCACGCGAAAAGGGTGACCCGGATTCGCTGTCTCCTCTCCCCCGCCGCCGCAAGCTACGGCTTCTACAAAAATTTCGAGGAACGTGGCGAGCATTTTCGGAGGCTTTGCGCGGAAAAATAAAATGTCGGATTTTTACAATACTTTCCCGAAGAAAAATGATATAATCAAAGAAAAGAGCGGTATACGCCGCATTTCAGGAAAGGATTGAGTAACATGAAAAAAGAATTCGACCGCTGCCCGGGCACGATCAACGAAGCGGAGCTTTACGGCTTCTCGTGGATGGAAAACGTATTGGCGATCCCGTCTCCGCTCGTTCTCGTCACAAGCTATAAGGAAAACGGAAAGCAAAACGCGACCATGCAGTCCTGGTGCACCTTTACAAGCGATTTTACAGATGACGGAGGATTTTACTGCATTTTTTCCAGCGTCAACAAGCACACCCATATGTATTCCTCCGTTCGCCGGACCAAGGAATGCGTCATCAACTTCCCTTCAAAGGAAAACTTCACAAAATGCATGGCGACGATCCAAAACAACGGCTTTGAGGAGGACGAGATCACACGCGCGGGACTGACCGCCGAGCCCGCCTCGAAGGTCAACGCGCCGAGGGTAAAGGAATGCTTCCTGAATCTGGAATGTAAATACATGTGGGAAAAGGAGCTTGTTTCCGGCGGAGATCACGTCGTTATGTGCGTAAAGATCGTCAATATTTACATGGACGAGGAGCATTATAACGCCGCGAAAAAAGGACGCTACGGGGAAACGGGCTATCTCTATAATATTCATTCGCCGATCAATCCCGATACCGGAGAAAAACAAGAAACCGGTGTGGGGATCATTCGGGACACCGTAATTGATAATTAAATATAAAAACACCTCGAAACGGAAGGTTTCGAGGTGTTTTTGATGTAACTAAACCGTATACTTCCGAAGATTATCCTTCAGCATTTTTACCTGACCGTCAAGCTGTTCGCTTGCCGCCGCGCTTGCCTCCGCGGTTGCCGAGGTAGAAAGAACGTCCTTCGAGATCTCGCCGAGCTTATCCACAATTTCCGCGAGCATGGCTTCCTGCTGGACAAAAGCCTCCGATATTTCCACAACGGAATCGCCGATCGACTTCGTCGCTTCGACGACCTCGCCGAGCTTTTCCGCCGCGCCGTTCGCCGAAGCGGTTCCGTTTCCGATCGCTTCTACCGTTTCGCCGATCAGTTCGTGAGTGGTATTGGACGCCTCCGAGGATTTCTGAGCAAGATTCTGAACCTCACTCGCAACGACCGCGAAGCCCTTCCCCGCTTCTCCCGCTCTCGCCGCCTCGATCGAGGCGTTCAGGGCGAGAATATTCGTCTGAAACGCAATATCCTCAATGGTTTTATTGATCTTAACGATCTGACCGGCGGATTTTGTAATTCGATCCATCACCTCAAGCAGCTCGTTCATCTTGCGGTTGCTTTCCCCGATCGCGTCCGCCGCCTTCTCAACCGCTGTTTTCACGTCCCGGGCGCTTACCGCCGACGCGCCGACGCGCTCGTTGATCCGATTGACATTTTCCGTTACGTCCTGAATCAGCATTTCCTCGTTTGCCACCGCCCCGGCAAGATTCGACGATCCGACCGAAACGCTCTGAGAACCGGAAGAAATCTGATCCGAAACGGAATTGAACTGTAAAAAGGTCGAGCTCATCGCCTTACAGATATTTTGCATCGACTCCTCGATCGCGAGAAACTCCCCGACAAACGTCACCGAACTGTTATATGCAAAATTTCCGTTTGCCATTTGGGCAAGAATATGCTCGATCTCCCGAATGTACGCCTTCAGAGAAGCATTCGTATCCCGAAGCGAATCACAAATCACGCCGATCTCATCGTTTATCGCCTTCGGATAACGGTGCTCCAGCTCACCGCGCGACATTCTCGCGACAATATTTTCAATCTCCGAAAGCGGAGACAGGCGCTTTGTAAACTTCAGATAGAAAAACGCCCCGCCGCCGAGGATTCCCACCGCGGAGATGACGACCGCAAGAATGACGATATTCGTAAGCGGCGCCATTGCCTCGCCGTAATCCGCCGCATACAATACCTTCCAGCCCGAATCACCGATCTTTACTACGGGGAAATAGCGCATTTCACCGTCAAAGCCTTTTCCGGAAACGACATTCGTACTCCCCGCCGCCGCTAAGACCTCCTCGTAGATCGGAGCGATGTCCAGAAGTTTTGTGACCACTTCCTCCTCGCCCTCGAGCCGATGAGAATAATCGGGATTTTTCGCGTGAACAACAATATTATCGTCGCTGTCCACCAGTACCGCGTAGCCGCCTTGATCCGCCTTCAGCTCCTGAGCGAGCGAAACAAGCTCGGTCACCTCAATATCCAACCCGCAGACGCCCAAAACGGTTTCGCCCGATAAAAGCGGCGCGGCAATGGTGATCACAAGATTTCCGGTAGCCACATCGACATACGGCACGGTAATAATCGAGGCTTTTTTCGATACCGCCGCTTTATACCAGTCGCGCTCCTTCGCGACATAATCGTCGTCCACGGGATAAAGCCCGCAGACCATGCCCGTTTCATCGGTTTCCCACGCGAGATAGCCGTCCATGATATTATCGGAAAGGGGAAGCGTTGCTTCGACAATATATCGCTGAAGCGCCTCACCGTGCAGATCCTGCTGCACCGCCGCCGCGGCAAGACTTTCCACAGCAGTCACGTGCTTTGTAAACCAAGCGTCCATTTTCGCGGATTCGGTCGCGACCGTATGGTACAGGTCGGACTTGATCGAACGGGTATACTGCGTGTTGACATTTACGGAAAACGCAAGACATACCGCGATCAGCACCGCCGTAAGAACCGCGATTGAGGAAATCAAAATACTGTTTACCAGGCTTTTGCGTCTCATAAAAATGCTCCTTTTTTCAGTATTTTACAAGCCTGACATATCACAAGAAAAATTATACAGGAAAAGCGCAAAAATTGCAAGTCTTTTAAAAAATATTCGTAAAAAAATCCCAAGCCGATCCTTTGAGAGTCGTTCTCATTTTTTATCTTTGTGAACAATTTTCCGTTCACCTCCGAAAATCCTGCTTCTCCCCTTCCGCGAAGCGATCGGAACCGTAAAAAGAAGCGCTTTGCAAATATTATCCGCAATCATGCAGAACCAAACCTCGCGCAGTCCAAACCCCCAAAGCCGCACGCACAAAAAGGTAAAGAAAATGCGGATCCCCCACATGCAAAGCGTTTCAATCAAAAAAGCATAACGAGTTCTCCCCAGACCGTAAAAAATTCCCTCCGTTACGATCATCAGTCCGTAAAACGGCTCGGAAACCGCGACGATTTTCAGCATTTCGGCTCCCAGAAGAGCCGCCTCCTCCGAGCTGATAAAAAGCTTCATCAGCGGAAGCGCCGAAAAATACAAAACCGTACCGCTCACAATCATCATCAAAAACGTCGTCAGCATACTGAAACGGCAGACTGTTTCAAATTTCCGACGGTCTCCCTCGCCATACGACATTCCCACCATGGTCGAGGTCGAGGTCCGAAGCCCGTAGCCCGCAATGTAAAAAATCGTCTCGACCGAAACGGCGATCGAATGTGCCGCGAAAACGGTGTTGCCCATTCCCGTCACAAGGCTCGCGAACACAACATACCCGAGACAGGACGCTATGCCCGTACCGAGCACGGGCAGACTGATCCTGATCCCCTCGCGAATAATTTCTTTTTCGAGATGAAAGCCCTTCGGCTCCCAATACAGAAGCTTATTCCCGCGATATGCCGCGAACATCAGCGCTCCCGAAAGCGTATAGGAAATTGCCGTCGCCGCCGCCGCGCCCATGACCCCGAGTCCCGCCCGATAGATCAGAAGATAATTTAAGATCACGTTCAGAAAATTCGAGCCAAAGTTGATCACCAGCGGAATTTTAACGCTTGACACCGCCCGAAGAGCGGCGGCGAAAATGATACCCGAGCAGCGAAACACCATCGGAATATTGATCATAAAAAAATAAAGAGAAGCCGATTCGCGGATCGACTGTTCCGCGCCCATCCATACGGGAATATATGGGCTCAGGCACAGCGCAGCCGCACAAAGAACAATCCCGATCAAGGGAACGGCGAGTGCGCAATGGCGGGATATTTGCCGCACCTTTTCCTCGTCCCCGCTCCCGACCGCCTTCGCGATCATCGCGAGCACTGCGACGGACAGCGCAGATGGAATACTGTTCATCAGCCAAGAAACGGTTGTCGTTACGCTTACCGCCGCGGTCGCGTCCTCGCCCAGCTGCCCGACCATAGCGGTATCAACATACTGTAAAAGCGTAGACAGGAGTTGTTCCAGGACTGTCGGAACGGACAGCGCTATCAATGTCCGAAAAATATTTTTCCGATAAAGCCTTTCTTCGGGATTTTTCATTTGCCCAATCTCCTCCCCCACTGCTTTTTATTGATTACAGGCGTACCACTGCCGAGCGTTCACAAAATAAAATAACATGAAATCCTTCCACCGTCTTATGCGCATTCCCCCGCTCTTTTGCCGATCGTCCATAAATTACCACCCTGTCCATCGGAATATTGCCGCCCCGATCGTCAATACTTTTTTCAGCAAGAAATTTCGTACAGGGAGTGAAGGGATTGTATTACGGAAAAGTGGAGATCAGCGGAATCAACACCTCGAAGCTGAAAGTGCTTAAAGAAGCGGAAAAGGTCGAGCTTTTAAAACGCACCGCACAGGGAGACGCAAAGGCGCGCGAAGAGCTGATTAACGGGAATTTAAGGCTTGTTTTAAGCGTGATCCAGCGTTTTTCGGGACGCGGGGAAAATCCCGACGATCTGTTTCAGGTAGGCTGTATCGGGCTGATTAAGGCGATCGACAATTTTTCGCTCGAATACAACGTGAAATTCTCCACATACGCTGTCCCGATAGCATATTGTAGTCGAGAATGTGATGTCTCGCTCACGAGACAGGTGTTTCTCGATACAGAAAATCAAAATTTATAGCTGATGTCAATTTCATCATCGGTAATGGTAATACGATCGAGGCAGAGACTAATCGCTCGCCTTTTTTCTTTTGTTGTCATTCTTTCCCACCGCTCTTCCAAAGAAGAAAGCGCCTGCTGAATTTCGATCAACACGTTTGAAATGTGTTTGGATTCTTTCTCCTTTTCAATCTGCGCCGAAATCGCTTCAAGATCCTTCTTGTTTTCTTCAATCGTTTCCAAAAGCAAAGAATCCTCATTTTCGGCGTACAGATTATACAGTCTTTTTATTTTTTGCGAGATCGCGTTAAACTTACTCTGCAGAATGTCAACCGCAAAAACAGAGTCCGCCGTATCAGAACTGAGATTTTTTATTTTCTGAATTTGTTTGGCTCTTTGAAAAAAGCTTTTCAAAAAAATATCTTCTAAATGCGCCGCGTCCATCTTTTTATTGTCGCAATTCGGATCCTTCACCAAATAAAGCTTGCTCGACTGCTGGGAATAACAATACAATACCGTTCGTTTTCCCCATTTCTGATAACGCATTTTCGCGCCGCATTTTCCGCAGAAAACAAATCCGGAAAGCAGATACTCGCTTTTTAGGATATGTTTATTCGACCTTCTCTGCAAATGCACCTGAACCTTCTCGAATGTTTCCTCCGAAATAATCGCTTCATGAATCCCTTCAAAGATTTCTCCGTTGTAGTCGATTTTCCCGCAATAGGTGATCCTCGATAAAATACTCCTGACATGAGAATCGTTTGCGACGCTCGGAAACATTTTACTCAATTCATACGCCGAATAGCCTTGAAGGTACAGCTGAAAAATCTGTCTGACCTCTTCCGCGTGTTCGTTCGGCACAAGGGTATTCTTGTTTGAATCATAATCATAGCCGAACGGAACACGTCCTCCGCCCATCCACAGACCCAGCTTGATCCTCTCATACATACCCATTCGGGTACGCTCGCGGATATTTTCACGTTCCAACTGTGCAAAAACAGACAGAATCCCGATCATTGCTTTCCCATACGGCGTGGTCGTATCGAAATTTTCGTTCAATGATACGAAATTGCAATGATTCGGGATAAAAACATCTTCTAATAGAAATACGGTATCTTTCTGGGAACGGGATAGCCGATCCAGCTTGTAAACAATCACGGCATAAATTTTTTCCTGACGGATCTCTTCGATCATTTTTTTCATGCTCGGTCGGTCAATATTGCTCCCCGACCACCCGCCGTCGATATAGAACTCATAATTGGTAATATCTTTCAGATGGCAGTATTGCTCCAGTTTTTCCTTTTGTGCGTCTACCGAATACCCTTCCTCATACTGGGAATCCGTCGAAACCCGAATGTACAACGCCGCTTTTTGGGATTGATTTTCCAATACCGAATTTCCTTCCTTTATCTTTCATTCCGTTTGTATTATAACATCATTTTCCCCGATTGTCAAGAAAAACACAGACATCAGACAAGATTCGGGTATTGTGTGTCCTTAAACAGGCTTTGTTGCAGCAGGATTCGCCGCGATTCCTTTTTCAGATTCCTGCTGTCTCCGCTGGTATGCTAAATCGAATTGAGCAAGCAACTCGCTCAACTCCTTTCCGATCTCGCTCTCCGGATCAAGCTGGAAATCGTTCGCCATTTCCCTGCCGTCAGCATGAAAGCATCTTACCTTATACCCATTTTCGATATACATATATTCTTTCTCCTTTCGCTGTCATACAAAGCTCTTCTCACTTCAATCAAAGGCAGAACAGCTTATGTACATTAGCTTCGCTCAATTACGCAATGAGAAATCGTTAATCCTATCGTCTCTAATAGAATGGGAACCTTTTCCGTATTCTATACAAAGAACCTACATACAGTATGACGAATTGGTTGGATTTTCTGCAAAAATTTACACTCCCCCACATATCTTCAATAAAAATAGTTTCCTGCTTGTGTGGGAATAGCGAGACAACCGGGTTACTTTCACATTTTCCTTGTATTTGACCCTTTTTTCAAAAAAAACGAAGGATGCCTCGAAGTACGATACCCATAAAAAGAAAAACCCGTCCATCCGTAGATGAACCGGGTTTTCCTACACTTGCGGGTAACACCAAGATCGGGTTTTGTATGCATTTACGAAAAAAGCGAGCGTGTGTCGTCGAATGACGAAAAAACGGTGTCGAAAAATTACAGAAACGGCTACT
>CAZKKZ010000044.1:0-18967 GCA_964553625.1 uncultured Ruminiclostridium sp. | reverse complement strand
GCCTCGGCAAATCCTCTCGGCACAAACTTCCTCCATAGGAAAGGAATGGTCATAAAAATGGAGCTAGTACTACAACCAACTTTTGAAACTTGTGGTCAAGCATGTATTGCAATGATTACAGGCAAAGGTATAGAGGAAGTAATTAAAGATATGAAAACGAGCGGACCGACAAGCATAGGGCAGCTGATCGAAATATTGGACTTTTACGGAGTAAAGCATGCTGAAAAAAATACACGTATCTCAAAAAAGAATCCTATGCCATATGAATATTCCATTTTAACGGTGCATACAAATAAAGGTTACACTCATTGGGTACTGCTATTTGATAACAAATATTATGACCCTGAATTTGGATTGATTGACGGTGAATACACATATGGAAAAATAACATCATTTTTAGGAATTTATAAATAGGAAAATTCCAGCTTGTCGGTCAGTTATTTTGACGAAGAAAAAATTTATAGACGGTTATCGGCACAAAACGGACAAGTCCCGCATTGGACGCGGCACAGCGCACCCTGCAAAAAATAAATTTTTTCTCATTCTCTCTTAAAGAAAGGAACTTTTTATGCGAACCTCACAGATCAGCAGAAAAACAAAGGAAACGGATATTTCCGTTACGCTCGCGCTCGACGGGAGCGGAAGGACGGAGATTGATACGGGGATCGGCTTTTTCGATCATATGCTGACCGCGCTCGCCGTTCACGGGGGCTTCGACCTGACCGTCCGCTGCGCGGGGGATCTGAACGTGGACGGACATCACAGCGTGGAGGACGTCGGAATCTGCCTCGGAAAGGCTTTCGGCGAAGCGCTGGGGGATAAATCGGGGATCGCGCGGTTCGGCTTCGCCTTTGTTCCGATGGACGAGGCGCTGGGATTCTGCGCCTTGGATATCAGCAACCGTCCTTTCCTTGTGCTTCGGGCAGAGTTTCATAATGAAAAAATAGGGGATTACGACACTTGTCTGACCGAGGAATTCATGCGCGCTTTCGCTTTTCAAGCGGGGATCACCCTGCATTTAAAAGCCGAGTACGGAAAGAACGACCACCACGTCACCGAAGCGCTGTTTAAGGCGCTGGCGCGCGCGCTGAAGCAGGCGGTCTCGGAAAACGCGGACGGCGCGGCGCTTTCCACAAAAGGGGTTCTTTGAAAGGAGGAGCGGCATGACGGTCATTATTGATTACGGCGCGGGGAATTTATTCAGCGTACAGAACGCGCTCGATTATATCGGCTGCTCCGCGATGATCTCGGGGAACGCGGAGGATCTTCAAAGCGCGGATCGGCTGATCCTTCCGGGTGTGGGCGCTTTTCCCGACGCGATGAAAATGCTGAACGAGTCGGGGCTGACCGAGGTCATTAAGGCGGAGACGAGGAAAAAGCCCCTGCTCGGAATCTGTCTCGGAATGCAGATGCTGTTCGAGCGGAGCAGCGAGTTCGGCGAGACGGAGGGGCTTGGGCTGATCCCGGGTCGGGTCGAGTTGATGACCCCGCCGGGGCTTCTGATCCCGCAGATCGGCTGGAACCGCCTGCTGAGGAACGAGCCCTGCCCGATTCTGGAGGGGCTCGGCGAGGAACCTTACGTTTATTTTGTGCATTCCTACGCGGCGGTGTGCGATCATCTGAATGTCGCGGCGTATACCGATTACGGCGGGGACGTGCCCGCGTGCGTTTTTTCGGGGAATGTGTACGGCTGTCAGTTCCACCCCGAAAAAAGCGGCGAGGTCGGGCTGAAAATTCTGGAGAATTTTGCCGGATTGTAAGGGGAGAGCGATGAATAAAATCATTTATGAGGTGAACTTATGGTAATTTTACCCGCGATCGACATCAAGGACGGAAGCTGCGTCCGGCTTTATCGGGGCGACTTCTCGACCGCGCATAAGGTGGCGGAAAGCTGGCTCGAAACCGCGCTCGGCTTTCGGGCGGCGGGCGCCGAATGGATTCACATGGTCGATCTCGACGGCGCGAAGGAGGGCAGACCCGTCAACACGAAAATTTACACCGACGTTGCCGAAAAGACGAATTTAAAGGTCGAGGTCGGCGGCGGGATCCGCAATCTCGAAACGGTCGGCGAATATCTGAAAATGGGGATCTCGCGCGTGATCCTCGGCTCGGCGGCGCTCAAAAATCCGCGGCTCGTTGCGGACAGTATCGAGAAATTCGGCGGCGAGCGGATCGCCGTCGGGATCGACGCGATGAACGGAATGGTTGCGGCGGAGGGCTGGCTCGAAGCCTCGGACGTGAACTATATCGACCTCGCGAACAAGATGATCGGGCTTGGCGTGAAGTATTTCATTTTTACCGATATTTCCAGGGACGGGACGCTTTCGGGTGTGAACCGGGAGCAGCTGAAGGCGCTGCGCGACGGGACGGACGGAAAGTGCAGCATTATCGCGAGCGGCGGCGTACACGATCTCGGCGATATTCGCGCCTGTAAGGAAATGGGCTTGTACGGCGCGATCTGCGGGAAGAGTATTTACACGGGCAGTCTTGACCTTGCGGAGGCTGTGCGATATGCGGGGGCTTAAAATGCGCGACGATATCGTTGAATTTCTCCGACAAGAGGTCAAGCGGCGCTGTGAGAGCAAAAGCAATTTTTTCGGAATGGGCTGTTATGATCACATTTGCGCGGTGGTTGAAAACGCGGTCTTTCTAGCTGAAAAATACGGCGCGGATGTTGAAGCGGTAACGATTGCCGCGTGGCTTCACGATATTGCTTCCGTTACCGATTATTCGCTGTACGAGGAGCACCATATCCACGGAGCAAGAATGGCGGAGGAAATTCTCGGCGGCTTTGGTTACGATAAGATCGAGACCGTGAAACGCTGCATTTTAAATCATCGCGGAAGCAAACTTTCGGAAAAGCGGAGCATTGAGGAAATATGCGTCGCCGACGCGGACGCGGTCTCGCATTTCGATTCCGTGCCATCGCTGTTTTATCTTGCGTATGTAAAAAGAGGGCTGGATATTGCGGAGGGCGTTGAATTTGTGCGGAACAAGCTTGATCGAAGCTTCAATAAGCTGTCCGAGGAAAGCAAACGGCTGTACTTCGATAAGTACGGCGAGGTTATGAGAGTAATCGGGCAGTATGAATAAAGGAGAAAATTATGCTCGCGAAAAGAATTATCCCCTGTCTCGACGTTCGGGACGGGAAGGTCGTAAAGGGCGTGAATTTTAAGGGGATCCGCGACGTCGGAGACCCCGTCGCGCTCGCGAAGGAATACAACAGGCAGGGCGCGGACGAGATCGTTTTTTACGATATTACCGCGTCGCATGAGGGGCGGGGCGTGATGCTGAACGTCGTGAGCGAGACGGCGGCGCAGGTTTTCGTTCCCCTTTGCGTCGGCGGCGGGATCAAAACGATCGACGATTTCCGCGACACGCTCCGCGCGGGGGCGGATAAGGTCTCGGTCAACTCGCAGGCTGTCCGGAATCCGAAGCTCATCAGCGACGCGGCGGAGGTGTTCGGGAGCCAGTGCGTGGTGGTCGGGATCGACGCGAAGCGCGGCGAAAACGGCGATTTCCGCGTTTTTATCAACGGGGGGAGAGTGGATTATAACCTGCCGCTCGCGGATTGGGTCGCAGAGATCGAGAAGCGCGGCGCGGGAGAAATCTGCCTGAACTCAATGGACGCGGACGGAACGAAGGAGGGCTTCGATCTCGAAATGCTGAATTTCGTCTGTGAGCGGGTGAAAATTCCCGTGATCGCGAGCGGCGGCTGCGGCTGTCTTTCCGATTTTTCGGACGTGTTTGAGGAAACTCCCGCGAGCGCGGCGCTTGCCGCGTCGTTATTTCACTTTCGCGAGCTTACGGTCGGGGAAGTAAAGGAGCATTTGCGCGGAAGGGGACTTCCCGTTCGATAAAAGCCGGGCGGAAGAGCCGCGGAATGTACAAAAATAAAGGAGAAAAAAGTTGGATTTAAACAAATATTTTCAAAAGGGGACGCTGATCCCCGCGATCGTACAGGACGCGAAAAACGGCGAGGTCTTAATGCTCGCGTACATGAACTGCGAAAGTCTTCAAAAGACGCTGGAAACGGGGTATACGTGGTTCTGGAGCCGCTCGAGGAACGAGCTCTGGAACAAGGGCGCGACCTCGGGTCACGTTCAGCGGATCGTCGAGATGTACAGCGACTGTGACGACGACACGCTTCTGATCAAGGTGGAGCAGACGGGGGCAGCCTGTCATACCGGTCATCGGAGCTGTTTTTATACGAGACTTGAAAACGAATGGGAAAAGTGACGGAGGTTATCGTTATGTCAAACGTTTTACGGGATCTTTACGAAACGGTCGTTTCGAGAAAGAGCGAGAAAAAAGAGGGATCGTACACCTGCTATTTATTTGAAAAGGGGATCGACAAGATTTTAAAGAAATGCGGCGAGGAATGCACCGAAATGGTCATCGCGGCGAAAAACGCGGATAACGACGAGCTGAAAAACGAGATCGGCGACCTGATGTACCACGTCATGGTGATGTGCGTGGAGCGCGGGCTCCCGTGGGAGGAGGTCGAGGAGGTCTTAGCCGAGCGGAGCGAGAAAACGGGGAATTTAAAGCAGTTCCACCAGACGGATAAGAATACCTGAGGCACGGTTGACGAAAAGCACTGTTTTTCATGTATAAATTTTAAGAGCAGCAAACCGTCGCTGCCTGAAAATTTATATTGCAAAAACGGTGTTTTTGTGCTATAATTGAAAATATATATGGTAGGGAAGATTCGGAGATTGGAGGAAGAAACGCTTTATGTGCGGAATCGTCGGGTATACGGGGCGGCGCGCCTGTGCGGAAATTCTCGTGGAGGGGCTGAGAAAGCTTGAATACCGCGGGTATGACAGCGCGGGGATCGCCGTTCAGGAGCGTCAAAGGCTAAAGACCGTAAAAGCAAAGGGGAAGATCCGCGAGGGGCTCGAAAAAAAGCTTTCGGAGGAACCTCCGCTTACGGCGGTCTGCGGGATCGGACATACCCGCTGGGCGACGCACGGCGAGCCGAGCGACATCAACAGCCACCCGATCGGAAACGGGAGCGTTTCGATCGTACATAACGGGATCATCGAGAATTATCGGAAGGTAAAGGACTTTTTAATTTCGGCAGGGTACGTTTTTGAGAGCGAGACGGATACCGAGGTCGTCGCGAAGCTTCTCGACTATTATTACGAGGGCGATCCGATCGAGGCAGTGCGGAAAACCGTCGCCGAGATCGACGGGGCATACGCGCTCGGGATTCTGTTCCGCGATTTTCCCGATAAAATTTACGCGGTAAGGAAGGAATGCCCCCTGATCGTCGGGAAAGGGAACGGCGAGATGTTTATCGCGTCGGACATTACCGCGATCTTAAAGGAAACGCGGGAGTATTACCTTCTCGAGGATGGGGAGATCGCTGAGATCGACCCGGGCGGAGCCGTTTTCCGTGATATTCATTCGGCGGTTCTTCAAAAAGAGCTTCTGACCGCGACATGGGACGTGGAAGCGGCGGAAAAGGGCGGCTACGCGCATTTCATGCTCAAGGAAATTCACGAGGAGCCGCAAGCGTTTAAAAACGCGGTCTCGCCGCGGATTAAGGACGGTCTGGTAAGCTTTGAGGAATGCGGGCTGACCGACGAGATGTTAAAAAAATACAAGCACGTTTATATTGTCGGCTGCGGCTCCGCCATGCACGCGGGGACGGTCGGGAAGTACGTGATCGAGGCGCTGGCGCGAATGCCCGTCGTGGTGGACATCGCGTCGGAATTCCGCTATCGCGATCCGCTTCTTTCTCCCGAGGATCTCGTGATCGTGATCTCACAGTCGGGCGAAACGGCGGATACGAAGGCGGTGCTCAAGCTCGCGAACGGGATCGGGGCGGATACGCTCGCGATCGTGAACGTCGTCGGCTCGTCGATCGCGCGGGAAGCGAAAATGGTGATGTACACCATGGCGGGACCCGAGATTTCCGTCTGCTCGACCAAGGCGTATATGGTGCAGTCGGCGTTCATGTACCTGTTCGCCTTTAAGCTTGCGCTGGCGCGGGGCATGATCTCGGAGGAAAAGTGCCGCGCGCTCGTGGGCGAGCTTTGCGCGGTTCCCGAGAAGATCGGCGAATGCCTGAAAAATATGGAGCCGTACCAGTACGCCGCGTCAAAGCTCGTGAACGCGGAAAGCCTTCTTTATATCGGGCGGGGGCTGGACTATGCGCTCAGCATGGAGGGTTCTCTCAAATTAAAGGAAATTTCGTATATCCATTCGGAAAGCTACGCGGCGGGTGAGCTGAAGCACGGGACGATCTCCCTGATCGAGCAGGGAACGCCGGTGATCGCGGTCGCGACCCAGACGAAGCTTTTCGAGAAAACGCAGAGCAACATCAAGGAGGTCAAGTCGCGCGGCGCGTTCGTGATCGTGGTTTGTCCCGAGAACATGAGCTTAGAGGAGGAAAGCACCGATTTTTCGGTACGGATCCCGTCGGGGAGCGATCTGCTCATGCCGCTCACGGCGGTCGTTCCGCTTCAATTGATCGCGTATTATACCGCGGTTTTGCGGGACTGCGACGTGGATAAGCCGAGGAATCTCGCGAAGTCGGTAACGGTGGAATAGGAGCTCTTATGATCAAAGGCGCGGAATGGCTATTTTTTGACGTCGGTTCAACCTTGGTCGACGAGCATTTTGCATACGAGGATCGAATGCGGAAGATCGCCGAAGCGGCAAATACAAGATCGGCGTGATTGCCAATCAATCTCTCGGAACCGAGCGGCGCTTGGAGCGTTACGGTATACTGAAATATATTGATTTAGTCGTCGCTTCCGCGGAAGAAGGGGTTGCAAAGCCCGATAAAAGGATATTTGAAATTGCTCTCGGGAGAAGCGGCTGTAAGGCGAGCAATTCGGTCATGATCGGAGACAGGATCGACAACGATATTGTGCCGGCAAAATCGCTGGGTATGTTTACGGTTTGGGTCAGACAGGGCTTCGGACAATATTGGCGCATAAAAAACGAAACCGAAAAAGCCGACTGTACGGTGAACCGTCTTGGTGAGCTTTGCGGAATTTTATGAAGAAAATGAAGGGAATCGGAAAGGAAGTGCAAGGCGATGGAAACCGAAGATCGGGAATTTTCCGAGGAGGCGCGGGAGGCGCGTCCCGTTCTCGGAACATGGGAGCGGCTCGCGAAAACCGAAAAGCCGATCGTCATGTACGGCATGGGCGACGGAGCGGAAAAGATCCTGTCCGTGATGGAGAAAAAGGGGATCCGTCCCGCCGAGTTCATGGCGAGCGACGAATTTGTCCGCGGGCACAGCTTTCACGGCTATCGGGTCAAGAAGCTTTCCGAGATCGAGGAGCAGTACGGCGATTTTCTGCTCGTGATCTGCTTCGGCTCGGCGGTTCCGGAGGTGATGGAGCGGGTATCTGCCCTTTCGGAGAGGTACGAAACGGTTGTTCCCGACGTTCCCGTCGTGGGCGGAGGACTTTTCGACGGAGCGTTTCTTGCCGCGAGAGAGAGCGAGCTTCGGGAGGTTCGCTCCCTGTTCGCGGACGAACGCTCGCTCGAGGTGTTCGGCGCGCTGCTCCGATACCGCTATACGGGGGATCTTTCGATCCTTCGCGCGGCGGAGAGCGAGAAAAGCGAGGCGCTTTCCCTGCTGCATATCGGGACGAATGAAATTTACATGGATCTCGGTGCGTACGATGGCGATACGGTGGAGGAATTTCTGAAGCTGACGGGACGGCGGTTCGAGAAAATTTACGCCGTCGAGCCGAATCGGAGAAATTACGCGAAAATGCGGCGGCGGCTGTACGCGCTCGGCTCGGGCGTATTTACCCACCTGAACGCGGCGGTTACGGCGGAGGACGGTTCGGTCGCCTTTATCCGCCGTTCGGGAAGGGGAGCGGCGGTCGCGGTTGAAAATGCGGCGGACGGGAAGACCGAGCTGCCCCCAAATATCCGCACGGAAACCGTGGACGGGCGGAGCGTGGACAGTATTTTAAAAGGAAACCGCGCGACGCTCATCAAGTACGACGTCGAGGGGAGCGAGGAGGCGGCGCTTCGCGGGAGCGCGGAGACGATCCGAAGGTACAAGCCCCGCCTGATCGTGTCGCTCTACCACCGGACGGAGGACTATATCACGCTCCCGCTTCTCATTCACGAGCTGAACCCCGCCTATAAGCTTTATCTTCGGCATCACCCCTGCATTCCCGCCTGGGACACGAATTTATACTGCATTTAAAATTGAAGGAGAACGCGCTCGATGAGAAAAATTGTCATTATCCTTTTAATGATCCTTGTGGTCGGGATCGTCGGCTTTTACGCCTATAACGAGTTCAGCGTAAGGGAGATCGTTTACGTCAACGATTATCAAAGCACGGTAAACAGCCGCTGCGCGGTACGGAGACTGTACAGCTCGGATGTCGATCTCGAGAAGTATAACGAGCTTCTCGAGCAGCTGATCTCCCTCGAATTCACCGAGGAGGACATTCTTCACGCGGCGCTTGAATCGGGGACGCCCGAGTTTTATCCCGCTTTCCATACGAGCGTTTATCAGGAAAGCGCCGAAAAGGAGAAAAACGCGGAGAACACGGAGGAAGAGGAGCGGGAGGGCTTTACGCTTCGCTCGCGGGTTGTGCAGGAGCTTACCGAGGGGCAGGAGCGGACGAATTTCCGTCTCGCGAATCTTCGCTTAG
This sequence comes from uncultured Ruminiclostridium sp., assembly GCA_964553625.1. Taxonomy (GTDB): domain Bacteria; phylum Bacillota; class Clostridia; order Oscillospirales; family Ruminococcaceae; genus Ruminiclostridium_E. The sequence continues at coordinate 10,325 of CAZKKZ010000044.1, read as the reverse complement.
AGGTCATCACGAACGGGGTCACGATCGACGAGGTGACCGCCGAGAGCCTCGATACCTTAAACAACACCGCGCGGGAGTCGGCGCTTGTCAACGAGCAGGGGACGGGCATGACCGTTTCGCTCAAAAACTGCGGCGATACCGAGATTCAGTTCCTCGGCTCGGACGGAACGATCGTTTTACAGTACGTTTACGACATTGAGAGCGTTTCGCTGTTTCCCCGGACGGTCATGAGCGGGTGCTTTATCCGGATCAATGTGCGGACAAGCCGAGACGAGGACGGGAAGATCACCGCGGAATATACCTATGACGAGGCAACGACGGTCGAAGAGTATATGGCGGAGGAGTAAGTGCCGCGCGGTTCGGGAACCTGTCTTCACAAGCTGTTGTACGTGTCTTTTTGGCAAATTTTGCTGATGCCTGCGTTAAAATTTCTTGACTTGCGGCAGCAAGCCTGCGAAATTTTGCCTTGTCCCCGACAAAATTTGCTTCAAAATCCACGTGCAAATCTTATGAAGACAGGTTCCGAAAAAGAATCGCCCTCGGCGCTTTCTTTCAAAAGGCGTAGTCCTGCCATAAAAAAAGAAAGGGAAAAATCCCGGCGCACTGGTAAGAATCCACAAAAATGCGCCGATTCTTGCAGGAACGCGAAAAATAACTTGCATTTTCGACAAAGCTTGTGTATAATAAAAGTAAGACAAATGACGGAAGGAAGGGTCGTTCAGATGTTTCAGGAAATGACGAAGGAAGAATTAGGAAAATTAAAGGACGAGCTTACCGCGAAGTACCGCGAGTATCAGGCGCGCGGGCTTTCGCTCGATATGTCCCGCGGAAAGCCCGCGCCCGAGCAACTCGATCTTTCGATCGAAATGCTCACGCACTGTCTCGACGGGGACTATAAATCGCAGAACGGGATCGACTGCCGCAATTACGGCGTTCTCGACGGGATCCCGGAGGCGAAGGAGCTGATGATGCCGATGCTCGGCGTTTCGGCGGAGGAGATCATTATCGGCGGGAATTCCAGCTTACAGCTTATGTACGACACGATCTCGCGTGCCATGCTGCTCGGCGTGCTCGGCGGCGAAAAGCCCTGGTGCAGGAACGAAAAGGTGAAATTCCTTTGCCCCGCGCCCGGCTACGACCGTCATTTCGCGATTTGTGAAAGCATGGGAATCGAGATGATCACCGTTCCGTACAAAAGCGACGGACCCGATATGGATATGGTAGAGCGGCTTGTGAGCGAGGACGAGGAGATCAAGGGAATCTGGTGCGTTCCGCTTTACTCCAACCCGACGGGGATCAGCTATTCCGACGAGGTCGTTCGCCGTTTCGCGAAGCTCAGCCCGAGGGCGAGGGATTTCCGTATTTTCTGGGACAACGCGTACTGTGTTCATCACCTTACCGACACGCCCGATCGAATCTTAAACATTCTGGAGGAATGCAAAAAGACGGGGAAGCAGGACATGGTGTTCATGTTTACCTCGACCTCGAAGATTTCCTTCCCGGGCGGCGGACTTGCGTGCATTGGCGCGAGCAAGGCGAATATCGACTTTATCAAGAGCCAGATGGGGTATCAGACGATCGGCTATGACAAGCTGAACCAGCTCCGCCACGTCAAGTATTTCAAGAATTTTGAGGGCATTCAGAAGCACATGAAGCTTCACCGCGCCATAATCGCGCCGAAGTTTCAGATCGTTCTCGAAATGCTGAGCCGCGAGATCGCGCCCTGCGGGATCGCGAGCTGGCACGAGCCGAACGGCGGCTATTTCATTTCCTACGACGGCATGGAGGGGACGGCAAAGCGGATCGTACAGCTTTGCAAGGACGCGGGGGTCGTGCTGACGGGCGCGGGCGCGGCGTATCCTTACGGAAAGGACCCGCGCGACAGCAATATCCGGATCGCGCCGACCTTCCCGAAGCCGGAGGAGCTTCAGACGGCGATGGAAATTTTCTGCGTGAGCGCGAAGCTTGCGTCCGCGGAAAAATTGCTGGAGAAGTAATACGGAAAAATTGCCGGAAAAGTAAAAAAAGTACTTGCAATGCCGGAAAAAATGTGGTATACTGTTTATGTCAATTTGGCTGAACGGATGTTCAGCCGGATTCGCGCCTGTAGCTCAGCTGGATAGAGCAATAGCCTCCGACGCTATGTGCCGTGCGTTCGAATCGCATCAGGCGTACCAAAGAAGTGCCCCGCAAATGCCTTGGGAAAGGGATTCGCGGGGCGTTTTTTACTGTGAACGGCACGATTTCTTTTTTGCCGAAGCGAGAAACAGCGTCAGTCCGACGGCGAAGAAAAGCGCGATCGGGAGAAGTCCGAGACCGAGGCTCCCCGTAAGCTGTGACACGGCGCTCATCGCGGCGGTACCCGTAAACGATGCGCCTTTTCCGAAGATGTCGTAGATTCCGAAATATTCGCCCGAATGTCCCGCGGGGACGATCTTCGCGAAGTAGGAGCGGGAAAGCGCCTGAATCCCGCCCTGAAACATTCCGACCGCCGCCGCGAGAAGCCAGAAATGAAGCTGGGTCGTCATGAAAACGCCCATGACGGAGATCCCGAAGTAGGCGGCGATACAGACGGACAGAAGCCGTTCTGTCGAAAAGGCGTGTGAAAGACGTCCGAACGCGGCCGAGCAGGGAAAAGCGACAAGCTGGGTCATCAGAAACGCAAGAAGAAGCCCGGTCTGATCCAGTCCGAGCGCCGAGCCGTAGGCGGTCGCCATATCGATGATCGTATAGACGCCGTCGATGTAGAAAAAGAAGGAGAACAGGAAAAAGAGGATTTTTTTATTTTTTCCGATTGTTTTTAACGTTTCGAGGATTCCGATTCGTTCATTTTTGATTTTATGGCATTTTTCCCATATCAGGGGGGAGCTTTTTCCGAGAAGGGGAAGAGAAAAGAGAAGCCACCAGACCGCGCCGACGGAAAAAGCGAGCGTCATCGCGGTCAGCATGGAAAGGCCGAGCGGTTCGGCGAACAGGACGATCCCGAGGCAGATCACGAACGGGAGACAGCTTCCGATATAGCCCCACGCGAAGCCCTGCGCCGAAACGCCGTCCATGCGGCTTTCGTCGGTCACGCGGCTCAGCATGGCGTCGTAGAAGATCAGGCTGATCGAGTAGGCGATCCGCGCGAGGACAAAGACAATCAGGAAGGCGAACCAGCCGTGAACCAAGCCGAGCGAAAGACAGCCGATCGCGCCGATCAGAACCGCTCCGCCGAAAAGTGCGCGCGCCTTGCTGCTCCGGTCGAAAAATCTGCCGAGCGCGGGACCGAGAAGCGCCACGAGAAGCGTCGCGGCGGCGGAAGCGTACCCCCAGTACGCGAGCGAATCCACGGGGGAAACTCCTCCCAGCTCCTCGGCGAGAAAGTGAAAATAGATCGGGAGGATCGTTGAGGTCAGGAGTGAAAACACCGAGTTTCCCACATCGTACAGCGCCCAGCGCCGCTCCCCTTTTGTCAGCTTGAATTTCAATTTACTTCCTCCCGTTTCGCTTTATGGATCGTTTGAAGGATCGAAGGTGAATCGGTTTTAGCTTTTCCCGAAAACGCCCCGATTATAACTCCCATAGGGCCAAGCGGCGCTTTTTCCGTGTTTCGGGAGAACTCGCGTGTTGCAAAAAAAAATAAAATATGGTATACTGAAATAAAGCATTTTCGGAAAATCCGTCCTTTGGGGGAGCAGTATTATGCACAAAAAAAGTATCGCGAACCGCTGGTTTGTCAACAGCTTCGGCGTCGTCGTCGTTTTGCTGGTGGTGCTTGACATCGCCTTTTTCTTCCTGATCCGGAGCTTTTATTATAACGAGGTTCGTCAATATATCGAGATCGAAACGAACATTGTCGGGGGCGTTCTCGAACGATTTTACGGCGATACCTCGACCGATTACACCGACGAGATTCGGATCGCGGTAGAGGAATTCGAGAAAAAGAATTACGCCGAGCTGATGGCGATTAACTCGGCGGGGCAGGTCTTTCTTTCGAGCAGCGGCTTTACGCCCGACGAGCAGGAGGAAATGCCCGATTATACCGCCGCGCTCGCTTCTCCGGACGGGACGGGATATTACGTCGGCTATCTCAAAAGCTCGGAAAAATACATGGCGTATACCGTCCTTTTAGCGGGCGGGAGGACGGCGATCCGAACCGTTACCTCGCTCGGGCAGATCGACGCGCAGATCCTGCTGATTACGGCGGGAATCGGGGCGGCAAGCTTATTCCTGATCGTTTTGCTGCTGACCCTCGGAATGTATTTTATCAAGTCGATCGTTCACCCGATCCGGAACATCGCGGGAAGCGCGAAGCGGCTCGCGACGGGGGATTTTTCGGTTCGGATCGAGGCGGAGAGAAACGACGAGCTGGGCGAGCTTTGCAGGGTGTTCAATTATATGGCGGACGAGCTTGAAAACGCGGATAACGTAAAAAACGAGTTTATTTCCTCCATTTCGCATGAGCTTCGTACTCCGCTTACCGCGATCAAGGGCTGGACGGAGACGGTCGCGGGGATCGAGGATCGGGAAACGCAGATCAAGGGGCTTCGGATTATTCTGCGGGAGACCGAGCGCTTGTCGGATATGGTTGAGGAGCTTCTCGATTTCTCGCGAATGCAGAACGGGAAATTTACGCTCAATCCCACGAGGATCGACATTATCGCCGAGCTTTCCGACGCGGTGCTCATGTACAGCGAGAAGGCGAAAACCGAGGGGATCACGGTCGATTATGAGGAAAGCGAGTCGGTCGCGATCGTAAACGGAGATAAAAACCGTCTTCGTCAGGTTTTTATCAACATTCTTGACAACGCGATCAAATACAGCGCGGCGGGCGGCAGGATTCGGATCGAGACCGAGCTTTCCGAAAAGGAGATTTTCATTACGATTTCGGATACGGGCTGCGGAATTTCAAAAGCCGATCTCCCGAAGATCAAGGATCGGTTTTATAAGGCGAATCATACCGTGCGCGGGTCGGGAATCGGGCTCGCGGTAGCGGACGAGATCATAAAAATGCACGACGGCGCGCTTACGATTACGAGCGAGATCGGAAAAGGAACAAGCGTTCTGATCGCGCTTCCGCTTCTCGGGGGAGAGTCGGAGACTCCGAAAAGCTGATTTTTGGGGCGGGCGGATCGCTTCGGGAGACGCTCGGAAAAAATCTCCCCGCAACCGATAGTTGCGGGGAGATTTCGTGAACAGAAAGCCTTTCGCAACCAAAATTTTCCCCCGAAAAAAGAAAATGAAAGCCAAAGGTGGTAGCGCAACCACGCCGTTATTTGCTATACTGAGAACATAAAATCGTGCACGAAATAAAATGATGAGCTTAACGTAATTTGGAAAGGAATGACTTTATGAATATTGAAATCGCGAACCGCCTCGTGAACCTTCGAAAGGAAAAGGGACTTTCACAGGAGCAGCTCGCCGAGAAGATCGGCGTTTCTCGGCAGGCGGTCTCAAAATGGGAGCGAAGCGAGGCTTCGCCCGATACCGATAATTTGATCATGCTGGCGCGGCTTTACGAGGTCTCGCTTGACGAATTGCTCCGCACGGAGGACGAGATTCCCCTCCCCGAGGCTGACGCGGGGGAAATCGGGGAAGAAGCCGCCGGGGAAGCGGTCATAAACGCGGAAGCGGAAGAAGCGGCGGGGGAGAACCCTGCCCCGCGAGACAAAATCCGGATCGGCTCGGACGGCGTTCATTTTACGGACAAAAACGGAAACGAGCTTTCCTTCGGCAGGAACGGGCTTCATCTTCGGGGAAACGACCCGGAGATTGCTCAAAAAGATCGCACCTTACAGGAAAAGATCCGGCGCGGCAGTACCATTGCGGCGGTCAGCGGGATTTTTCTTTGTGCGGCGCTGGCGTTTCTTGCCGTTTTATGCCGATCCGGGGGATTTCTCCTTCTCTCCCTTGCGCCCGCCCCGTTTCTGATGGCATATCTCGGGGTGGAGCGGAAGGCGGTTCGGGTTCTTTTCACGCTCGGCGTGATCGCTGTTTCGTTTTTTTCAATCAGAATGACGAGCTGGTCGAATACCCGGTTCTTCGGTCTTCTTTGTCCTTTGCTGATCCCGATGTATTACCGATTTATCGCCTTTCTTCGGGTTCACGCCGAGCGGAAACGACAGGGATTTCCGAAGCCGCCGCCCTCCGCGTACCCGTTCTGCGATTTTCTCCTTTATCACGAGCGGATCATTGACCTTGCGATCTACGCGGCGATCTGGGCGTTTACGGTACTGTCGATGTTCGCCCATTATCGGAGGAGCACTCCTCAAAATTTTATGTTCCTTTGCCTGATTCCGGTAGGGCAGTCCTTTGTACGTGCGATCCGTGAGCGGAATCCCGATCGGTTTTCGCTTGAGGCGCTGCTGCTGTTCCTGCTGCTGTTCGTCGGAGGGAGAGATGACCGGAGCATACGGAATCTCATGCAGCGGTTCCCGATCTTGTTTACCGTGCCGCTGTATCATTGGCTTTGCCGCCGTTTTACGAAGCGGTTCTCGGTAAACGAGGAGAAGACGGAAACGGAGACGTAAAAAAAGAAATGAGAAAATATTTCGATTTCCGGGGGCGCTGCCCCCGAACCCCCGCAAGCCTTTGAAAAGGCTTGACCTAAACTTTAATATTGCTTCAACAAATTTTAAAAAAGAAAAAGTCTGTCATATTAGACGAATTTACAGAAAGCTTGTCTAATATGACAGATTTTCATTTCACTGATATGTGATAAAGCAATATTGCTTTTCGCTTCCTTGCAAACAGGATGTTTGCAGATGAACGCCCAAGGCGGCGCACGGACGCGCCGCAAGTAAAGCGTTCACAAAGGTACAAAAGGAAGTGGAGTTCGGGGCAAAGCCCCGAAATAAAGAATTTTTTCTCTTAAAACCTGATCCGTTCCTCGATATACGCCTTTACCTCGTCAATGGGGAGGCGAACCTGCTGCATGGAATCGCGCTCACGAACCGTTACGCAGCGGTCGGTCTCGCTGCCGAAATCGTAGGTAATGCAGAACGGGGTACCGATCTCGTCCTGACGGCGGTAGCGCTTTCCGATCGAGCCGGTCTCGTCGTAATCGGTCATGAAGCTTTCCGAGAGCGTATCGAGAAGGTTCAGCGCCCCCTCGCTCAGCTTCTTCGAGAGCGGGAGAACCGCCGCCTTGATCGGCGCGATCGCGGGGCTGAAGCGGAGCACCACGCGGGTATCGTTCTTTTCCGCGTCGATCACTTCCTCGTCGTACGCTTCGCAGAGCAGCGCGAGCACCGTCCGATCCAGACCGTAGGTGGATTCGATAATAAACGGAACAATCTTTTCGCCCGATTCGGGATCGAGGTATTCAATCTTCTGACCGCTGTATTCGCGGTGACGGGTGAGGTCGAAATCGGTGCGGTTGTGGGTGCCGTTGACCTCGCCCCAGCCGAACGGGAACAGGAATTCGATATCGCACGCCGCCTTCGCGTAATGCGCGAGCTTTTCGTGATCGTGGTAGCGAAGGTGATTCTCCGCGATCCCGAGATCCATATAGAATTTTTTCCCGAATTCCTTAAAATAATCGTAAAGCTCCGCGTCCGTTCCCTCCTTGCAGAAGGTCTGGAATTCCATCTGCTCGAATTCGATCGTGCGGAAGGTGAAGTTTCCGGGGGTGATCTCGTTCCGGAACGCCTTTCCGATCTGACCGATCGAGAAGGGAAGCTTCGAGCGGGTCGTGCGCTGAACGTTCAGGAAGTTGACATACTCGCCCTGCGCGTTTTCGGGGCGGAGGTAGATAATGCTCTTGCTGTCGTTCGTGACGCCGCGGTAGGTCTGGAACATGAGGTTAAACTCGCGAATGTCGGTATAGTTCGATTTTCCGCAGTTCGGACAGGGAATGTTGTGGCTTTTGATATAGTCGAACATTTCCTCCTTCGTCATCGCGTCGGGGTGCGCCTCGGGATCGAAATCGGCGATGAGGTTATCCGCGCGGTGGCGCATTTTACATTCCTTACAGTCGAGAAGCGGGTCGGAAAAGCTTGCGACGTGTCCCGAAGCCTCCCAGACGCGCGGGTGCATTAAAATATCCGCGTCCAGCTCATAGCTGTTGCGGCGCTGCTGGATAAAGCGCTTGCGCCAGCAGTCCTTGACGGTGTTTTTGAGCCGCGTGCCGAGCGGACCGTAGTCCCATGTATTCGCGAGACCGCCGTAAATTTCGCTCCCGGGGTAGATGAAGCCACGCCCCTTACAGAGAGCGACGATTTTATCCATTGTTTTTTCGGTGTTGTTCATGAAAATGCTTATCTCCTTATGAAATGTTAATTTTTTAAGTGCAGGCGCAAAGCCGCGCGCCTGCACTTAAAAGAAAAAATTACATCTTGATTTCGTGCGTCCAGCCCATGGTATCCGGGAGCTTTCCCCACTGGATCCCCGTAAGGGTGTCATAAAGCTTCTGAGAGATCGTTCCGATCTTTCCGTTGTTGACCGTCATGACAAGATCGCCGTATTTCAGCTCGCCGATCGGCGAAATAACGGCGGCGGTCCCCGTCCCGAACGCTTCGACGAGCTTTCCGTTCTTATACGCGTCTACGACCTCGCCGATCGGGAGCAGGCGCTCGGAAACCTTATAGCCCATGGATTTCAGCAGCTCGCAGCAGGACATTCTCGTAATCCCACCGAGCACCGAGCCGCGCAGCGAGGGGGTAACGACCTCGTCGCCGATCACAAAGAAAACGTTCATTGAGCCGACTTCCTCAATGTACTTGCGCTCAACGCCGTCGAGCCAGAGTACCTGAATATACCCGTCCGCGGCGGCTTCCTCCTGCCCCTTGAGCGAGATCGCGTAGTTCGCGCCCGCCTTGGTGAAGCCCGTTCCGCCGATAACGGCGCGGACGTATTTCTGCTCCACGTAGATTTTGACGGGGTTGATCCCCTCGGGATAATATGCGCCGACGGGCGATAAAATGATCGCGAAAATGAGGTGGCTCGCGGGGTGGACGCCGATATGCGCGTCAACCGCGAAAACGTAGGGACGGATATAAAGCGAGGTTCCCTCCTCGGTCGGGATCCAGTCCCGGTCGAGCTTTACGAGCGTTTCGATCGCCTCGATCGCGAATTCCTCGTCGATCTTCGGAATACAGAGACGGTCGCAGGAGAGATTCAGACGCGCCATGTTTTTTTCGGGGCGGAAGAGCTGAACCTTTCCCTCGGCGGTACGGTACGCCTTTAAGCCCTCGAAAACCTCCTGCCCGTAATGAAGCACCATCGCGGCGGGGTCGAGCGCGATCGGTCCGTAGGGGACGATGCGGGGATCGTGCCAGCCCTCTCCCTCGTCGTAATTCATTAAAAACATATGGTCGGTATAATAATTCCCGAAGCCCAGATTGCTCCAATCCGGCTTCTGCTTCGGCGAAGCCGTTTTTGTGATCTTGATTTCCATGGTAAAGTTGTTCCTTTCCGAAAATGACGTCCGCGAGCGGTTCTTCGAACTTGTGTCCAATGAACACAGGCTCCTTCTTTTCGCTCCTATTATAGCATTTTTTACGGCTTTTGTAAAGAACCTTGTCGAAAATAAATGAATAAAAATGAATGCCTTTCCTGCAAAAATTTTGCCTTTTTTGCAGGGTGCGACCGGCGCGTTTTACTTTCGTGAAAACTCGTCCCTTTTCAGCACGGCTAAATGATCGCAGCGTTCGTTTTCGGGGTGCCCCGCGTGTCCCTTGATCCATGTGAAGCGCACCTCGTGACGGTCGAGCAGGTTCAGCAGGCGTTCCCATAGGTCGCTGTTCAGGGCGGGCTTTTTGTCGTTCTTGATCCAGCCGTTTTTCCGCCACGATCTCGCCCAGCCCTTTTCGATCCCGTCCACGACATAGCGCGAATCGGTCTGAACGGTCACGTGGCAGGGGTATTTCAGCGCTTCCAGCCCCGTGATCACGCCGAGCAGCTCCATGCGGTTATTGGTGGTATGGGCTTCTCCGCCGGAAAGCTCCTTTTCGTACCCGTCACAGCGCAGGATCACGCCGTATCCGCCCGGTCCGGGATTCCCCGAGCAGGCTCCGTCGGAAAAGATCTGAACTTCTTTTTTTGGCATGAAGGGCTCCTTTCGGTTGTTCACAGTTGAGAACGGCATGAACGTTCATAATTGTGGGGCTTACGTTCAAGCCCTTTGACAAGACAATACAAGCAGAATAAAACGCAATATTTTATACAGTCTGTCGATTTCTGAAATATACTGTCGGGATAAATAAGAAAAATCAGCTTGTCGATAAACCCCTTCCATATCCTTTTTACTCGTTTTGACGAGACTTACGACCTGACAGCCGCAAGATCGAAAATGGGAGAAGTTGTGATGGGAAGCGGGATTCCAAAGGGAAAAGTTCCCTTTG
>CAZKKZ010000043.1:0-19801 GCA_964553625.1 uncultured Ruminiclostridium sp. | reverse complement strand
GGGCGCTGCCCCCGCACCCCCGCAAGCCTTTGAAAAGGCTTGACCTAAACTTTTAAATCTCCCGGCAGCTAAATTTCAATTTACCTGAAAGAAAGGAAAACCTCTTATGTTCGGCAAGCTGCTGATGCGGGTTCGGGAGCAGTCCCCGCTGATCCATTGTATTACCAATTACGTTACCGCGAACGACTGCGCCAATCTCCTGCTTGCCTGCGGCGCTTCGCCGATCATGGCGGACAGTCCCGACGAGGTCGGGGACGTGGTTTCGCTTTGCGGGGGCTTGCTCCTCAATACCGGAACAATGAACCGCGATCGGCTCAGCGCCATGCTTCTCGCGGGAGAGCGCGCGAACGCGCTCGGCATTCCCGTAGTGTTCGATCCCGTCGGCGCGGGCTCGTCGCGCGCGCGGACGGAGGCGGTCTTAACGATCCTCCATACCGTCCGCGTTTCGGCGATCCGCTCAAATTTATCCGAGCTTCGCGCGATCCTCGGGACTGCCGCGCCGACGCGGGGAGTGGACAGCGATCCGAAAGAAAAGATCACCGATCCCGTCCAGACGGTCGGCGAGATGAAGCGCCTTTCGGAACGGCTGGGCGCGGTCATTGCGGTCACGGGCGAGACCGATCTCGTCGCCGACCGCGAAAAAGTGTACAAAATCAAAAACGGAAGCCCGCTTCTGCGCCTTGTGACGGGCGCGGGGTGTCAGCTTTCCGCGCTTACCGCCGCCTTTCTCGCGGCGAATCCCGAAAAACCGACGGAAGCGGTCGCCGCCGCCGTCTGCGCGATGGGGGTATGCGGGGAAATCGCCGAGGGGCGAATGACCGAGGCGGACGGGAACGCTTCTTATCGGAAATACGTGATCGACGCGGTGTACCGCCTGACGGAAACGGAGCTGAACGAACGGGCGCGCGTCCGGGAGGAGGGAATAGCTTGAAGCTGAAAAACGAGGTGCTCCTTTACGCCGTGACCGATCGGCGGTGGACGGGTGAAAAAACGCTGACGGAGCAGGTGGAAGCGGCGCTGAAGGGCGGGGTCACGATGGTACAGCTTCGGGAAAAAACGCTTTCCGAAGCGGAAATTTTGGAACAGGCGATCGAGCTTGCCGCGCTCTGTAAGCGGTACGGCGTTCCGTTTCTGGTGAACGACAGCCCCGAGCTTGCGGTCAGAAGCGGCGCGGACGGCGTTCACGTCGGGCAGGGGGATATGAACGCCGAAAAAGCGCGGGCGATCATCGGCGCGGGGAAAATTCTCGGCGTTACGGCGAAAACGGTCGAGCAGGCAAGGGCGGCGGAAAAGGCGGGCGCGGATTATCTCGGCGTGGGCGCAGCGTTTTCGACCGAAACGAAAACGGACGCGTCCGTGATCTCGCACGCGCGTTACCGCGAAATCTGCGGCGCGGTCTCGATCCCGGTCGCCGCGATCGGCGGATTGAATAAAGAAAATCTGATGACCCTAAAGGGGAGCGGCGTATCGGGCGCGGCGCTTGTCTCGGCGATTTTCTCGGCGGAGGACATCGAGGCGGAGTGCCGCGAGCTGCTCGGGATCTGCCGCAGAATGACGGGGGCTGAAGAATGAACGAAATCAAAAAGGTTCTGACGGTCGCCGGCTCGGACAGCGGCGGCGGCGCGGGCATTCAAGCGGACATTAAGACGATCACCGCCTTCGGAATGTACGCGGAAACGGCGATCACGGCGCTTACCGCGCAGAATACGACGGGCGTTCACGGGATTTTCGACGTTCCCTCGGATTTTATCGGGGAACAGCTTGACGCGGTGTTCCGCGATCTCCGTCCCGACAGCGTGAAAATCGGCATGGTTTCGAACGCGGCGGCGATCCGTGTGATCGCGTCAAAGCTTCTGAAATACCGTGCGAAAAATATCGTGATCGACCCGGTGCTTGTTTCGAGCAGCGGTCGGCGGCTGCTAAGCGAGGAAGCGGAGGGAGAACTGATCCGAACGCTTCTCCCGCTCGGGACGGTCGTTACGCCGAATCTTCCCGAGGTGCGGGCGCTTTGCGGGATCGCGGCGGAAAACGAGGAGGAGATGCGGGAAGCGGCAATGGAAATGGCAAAAACGCTTCCCGGCGCGATCCTGATCAAGGGCGGTCATCTCGCGGGGGAAGCGGTCGATCTTTTATATCATAAAACGAGGTTTACGCGGTATGCTTCGGAGCGGATTCATACCGAAAATTCGCACGGAACGGGCTGCACTCTGTCCTCGGCGATCGCCTGCGGGCTTGCCGCGGGGCTTTCCGCTGAGGAAAGCGTGGGGAAGGCGAAGGAATACCTGACGGGCGCGCTTCGGGCTTCTCTTCCTTTTGGGCAGGGTTCGGGTCCGCTCAATCATATGTTTGCGATCGGTACCGGCTTTTTGGATAAGCTATAATTTCAAGCACCGGGAGTGAATAAAGTGACGAGACGAAAAAAAGCAGCAATATCATTTTGCGGAATAGCGATTATCATGGTGGGTTTATTTGCCGTATTTGCTTTTTTGGCATACGGAAAAATAGATGTTTATCATGAAATATCGCCGAACGGGGATATAGAAGTTCGGATCCGCGGCGGTACCGGATTTTTTGAGTTTACGCCAAGGGGCGGCACTGTTTACGAGCTGATTGTATCAAGGCAATTTTTCTTTTTCGGCGCACCGATACTCAGAAAGGATTTTATTTTTAACGCCGACGGTGCGTCACTCAAAGAGAATTGCGTTCATGTTGACTGGTTTGAGGATCATGTCGTAGTTGAAATTGATAACAAACAGCGTCAGGTAAATTCCGTGAAACGGTTCGTGTGTTATTTTTAAGCTGTATTTACAAAATAAGACGTTCCGCCAAAGCGCGGGGGTTATCCAAATTGACCTCATGTCCCGCGTTTGGAATGACCGCGTTTTCCGCGTTCCTTAAAAGACCGCCGAGCCGTTCGGCGGCTTTTTTGTTGACCGAATCCCGCTCGCCGCAAAGGATCAGCGCCGGACATTCCACCCGATCCAGACGATCGCGGAAATCCAGACGGGACATGGACTCGGTCAGTGCGACCATGCCCTTTTTGGGAAGTCCGGCGCGCTCGAACGACCGGCTTGGCATGAGACGGAAGATCAGTCCCTGAAGCTTCAGCGTGACTTTTGGCATTTGAAACTGCGGCGCGATCAGGATCAGCCTTTTTACAAGCTCGGGCTCGTCGATCGCGAGGTTCAGCGCCAGCACCGCCCCGAGCGAAAGCCCGCACAGGACGGACGGCGCGCTTTTTTTCAGCTCGGTGCGAAGTCCTTCGTACAAATGTCCGTAGGTGAAATTTCCGTCCGAAAAGCGATTCAGCTCGGGTATGGAAATTTCCCATTCGGCGGGGAGCAGCGCCGCCGTTTCGTTCCAGCTTTCCGCGCTCTGTCCGAGACCGTGGAGGAGAATCAAATTCATTTTGTAATTGCTTCTTTCTTGTAAAAGTCGTATTTTATTTATGATACCATAGATTTCGCATTTTGTAAACCGCATATATAAAAAATCCGAATTCCCCGCGACCAATCACGGAAAATTCGGATTTTACTCTTGGAAAAATTCAGTTCAGATCCGCCTTCATCTTCCTCCCGAACGCGAACGCCGCGCCGCATACGACAAGGACGGTATAGAGCAGAATGATCGGGAGCGCTTCGGCGATCTTTTCGTACTCGCCCATGAGCGCGGCGCGTCCCGCTTTTACGCAGTGGTAAAACGGAAGAACGGCGCTGATTTGATAGATCACTCCGCCGATCCCCTCGATGTCCATAAAAACGCCGCCGAGCATGGTTCCGAGCGAGATAATGATCGAGCATAGCCCGGGAGCGGCTTTATCGCTGAAAAGACTGCCGAAAAGGATTCCGAAGCCGATCATAAGCGCCGCCGGAAGGAGGAGCACAAGGATCGTGAGCGGAAGATTCCCGACCGGAATCGCCGTACCCGTGACCGCCCCGATCACAAGCGCGCAGAGCATACAGAAAAGAAGCTGTACCGCCGCGATTAGCAGACAGGGGAGAAAGTACCCTGCAATAAAATCGGCGGCGCGCATCGGAGAGGCGTACAGGCGGATCAGGAACGAGCCGCCGCGATCCTTCGAGACCTGTAACGCCGCGAACAGCATGGTAAACATCAGCCCGAACACGCCGACGGCGGGCGCGAGCTTTTGAATTCCGAAAATGTCCATTCCGGCTTCGGGCGGGATCCCTTCGTTGACCGCCGTCATAATGAGCAGCATGACGATCGGGAAGCCGAGACAGAACAGATAACTGAGCGGATCGCGGAGAATTTCCCGTGTGTTCCGACCCGCGAAAAGAAGCGTCCTGTTCATTTCGTCACCTCCTCGACAATCTTGATAAACGCTTTTTCCAAGCCCGTTTCGCCCGAGCGCTCCTCCAGCTCGGCGAGTGTGCCGCAGGCGATCAGCCGCCCGTTCGTCATAATCCCGATCCGGTCGGAAAGCGCCTCCGCTTCCTCCATGTAGTGGGTCGTAAGGACGATCGTGATCTTTCCCTTCAGCTTCTCGATCACCGCCCAAAGCTCCCGCCGCGCGAGCACGTCCAGCCCGAGCGTCGGCTCGTCGAGGAACAGAACCTTCGGCTCGGAGATGAGCGCCATGGCAATGCTGACCTTGCGCTGCCAGCCGCCCGAAAGCGTTTTCGCGCGGCTGTTTTCGACCTCCTCGAGGTGAAAAGCCGCGATCGTCTCGGCGGTTTTTTCCTTGACCTTTGCCTTGGAAAAGCCGTAGATTCCCGCCGTGAATTCAAGGTTTTCGCGTACCGTGAGGTTCGGCGCGACGGCGGTATCCTGCGTGGAAATTCCGATGAGCCGCTTCACCTCGTTCGGCTCGGCGGCGGCGTTTTTTCCGCAGACGAGCGCTTCGCCCGAATCGGGCTTCGAGAGACAGCAGAGCATTCGGATCGTCGTTGTCTTTCCCGCTCCGTTTACGCCGAGCAGGGCGAAAAGCTCCCCCTCGGCGACGGAAAAGCCGATCGAATCGACCGCCGTTTTGCTTCCGTATTTTTTTGTGAGATTTCGTGTTTCAACCGCGTTCATAGGCTTTTGTTTCCCCTTTTTGGCGAACGGCAGGGTGCTTTCGCCCCGCTATTCTTCTTTTTCGGGTATCGGGATTTCGGGAATTTCCTGCTCGATCTTTACCATGGCGAGCCCCTGCGCCTCGTCCCCGAGGATCAGGAGCAGGGTCCCGTTGTCCAGCCCGAAGATTTTCCGCGCCTGTACGGGAATGGTGATTTGTCCCTTCTCGTTGACCCGAACCATGCCGAAGATGTGCTTTCCGTTCGGCTGGATCATGGTGCGCTCGCCGCGCTTTTCCGCGTTTCGGACGAGCGTGTCGAGCGTTACGTCGTACAGCTCCGCGAGCGCGATACAGTTCGTAATATCGGGGACGGTATCCCCTTTTTCCCATTTCGCGACCGCCTGTCTCGACACGCCGAGCTTTTCGGCAACCGCCTCAAGCGTATAGCCGTTCTGTTTTCGAAGGCTCTTCAGATTCTGCGTCCATTCGATCCCCATACCCGATCCCTTTCACCCGTTTTCTTCTGTTATTTTATCACGTTTTTTCCGAGGGTTCAACCAAGTAACGATAACGGAACCGAAAAAAGATGTTATTTTCGGTTGACAATTTTCCGATTATTCCGATGATTCGGAATAATCGCTGTTTTCGGAAAAGATTTTCTTTTTGTGCAGGGCGCGCTCGTGTTTACCCGTTTTTCTTTTCCTGCTTGTTTAAGCTTTCCGCCGCGCGAAAAAGCTGGGTCAGGTTTGATACGCCGAGAACGCGGATTCCCGCGCAGTCCTCCTTCGTGAGCGACCCGAGCGCGCTTTTCGGGACGATACAGGTCTTGAAGCCCATGCGGCGGCACTCCCGAATGCGTTCCCCCGCGTGAACCGCGCCGCGAAGCTCGCCGCCGAGTCCGATCTCGCCGAATACCGCGAGGTCGTCGGGGAGCACCCTGTCGCAAAGCCCCGAAAAAAGGGCGAGCGCGACCGCCGCGTCCGCCGCCGGCTCGTCCAGCCGAAGCCCGCCGGTTACGTTGATATACACGTCGAACTGTCCGAAAAGATAGCCCGTCCGCTTTTCAAGCACGGCGAGGATCAGGCAGAGACGGTTATAGTCGAACCCCGTCGAAGCGCGGCGCGGCGCGGAAAAGCCCGTTTTCGCGACGAGCGCCTGAACCTCCGCGAGAAGCGGGCGCGTTCCCTCCATGGTGCAAAGCACGCTGATCCCGCTCGCGCCCTCGGGACGTCCCGAGAGAAGCATTTCCGAGGGATTCGCGACCTCCTCCAGCCCCGTTCCGCTCATGCGGAACACCCCCATTTCGTTCGTCGAGCCGAACCGGTTTTTGACCGCGCGGAGGAGACGGTACGAAAGCTGCTTGTCCCCCTCGAAATAAAGAACGGTATCCACGATATGCTCGAGTACCTTCGGTCCCGCGATCCCGCCGTCCTTGTTGACGTGACCGACGATAAAGAAGGGGATTCCCCGCGACTTTGCCGTGCGCAAAAAAAGCGAGGTGCATTCCCGTACCTGCGTAACGCTCCCCTGCGCCGAGGAAATCTCCGTGATCTGCATGGTCTGGATCGAGTCGATAATGACGACGTCGGGCTTTTCGTCGAGGATCGCCGCGTTGACCGCTTCGCAGTCGTTATCCGAAAGGAGGTAAAGATTCTCGCCCTCGACGCCGAGACGGTCGGCGCGGAGCTTGATCTGCCGCTCGCTCTCCTCCCCCGAAACATAAAGGATTTTTTTGTCACGGTCGAGATCCTTACAGATCTGGAGAAGGAGGGTAGACTTCCCGATCCCGGGGTCTCCGCTCAAAAGAACGAGCGAGCCCGCCACCAGCCCCCCGCCGAGTACCCGATCCAGCTCGGCGGAGCCGGTCTGAAAGCGAAGCTCGCTTTTTCCCGTGATCTCCGAAAGACTTTTCGGCTTTAAGACCCTCCCGCTTTTGACGGCGGCGCGGGGAAGCTCCGGCTCCTCCGAAACGGTGTTCCATTCCCCGCACTCGGTGCACCGCCCCACCCATTTCGGGTAAACGTGCCCGCACTCACTGCATATATAGGAAGCTCTCTGTTTCGCCATTGGTCAAGTTCTCCTTATTTTCCGTTTCTTTTAAATATTCCGTCAGCCCTTTATAGATCGTAAAGGCGACTTTTTTCTGATATTCCGCGCTGCTCAGATTCGCCGCGTCGTTCGGGTTCGAGAGAAAGCCGCACTCGATCAGAAGCGCGGGCTGCTTCGTGTCCTTAAATAAATAAAGGTTGTTGTCGATGAGCTTGATCTCGCGGTCGTTCCCCGGCTGAAGCTCCGCGAAGCGTTCCTGCATGATCGTCGCGAGGCGGAAATTTCCCTTGTGATTCGTCGTATAGAACATCTGTCCGCCGAAATACTCGCTTTTGGTATACTGATTCTGGTGGATCGAGAGAAAAACGCTGTCGGGATAGCTCTGAATGATCTCGAGACGGTTTTCCATGTCCGAGACCTTCTGATTGCGGATCCCGGTAACGCCGTCGTCGTAGATTGAAATATCCTCGCTTCGGGTATAAACGACCTCGTATCCCTCAAAGCTTAAAAGCGCCCCGAGATTTTTCGCGATGCTGAGATTGATGTCCTTTTCGTAAGCGCCGTTCGTTCCGACGCAGCCGCCGTCGATCCCGCCGTGTCCCGCGTCGATCACGACGACCTTTTTCGGCACCGCGCCGAGGGCGGCTTCTCTCGCGGTATTGTTCAGGTTTACGGCTCCCGAGACCGCCGCGGCGATACAGCAACAGAAGATCGCGAGCAGGAGCGGGATCCGTCTTTTTAAGCGGTCAAACATTTTCATAATCATACAGCCTTTCATGGTGTTACGGGCTTTCCGAAACGGAAGGAGGGGAAGTCCGTTTGTTTCATCTTATGATACAAGCTGTGGGATTATGTTATTTTGTCCGCTAAAAATCCAAAAAACGTTCGTCGATCGTCGCGCGGAGCAGTCCGACGATATAGTCGTAGCTGAAGCCGTCGTATTTATGAACGCCGTGCGCCGCCGCAAGCTCGGGGGTATAGTCGGAAAGCTTCACGATCCGGAGGTTCTGATAGCCGTAATCGTAATGCGTAACGATCGGCGTCAGGCGGATATTGGAAATTTCCGTTTTTTCCGAGCGGTCGGTAAAGGTGACGTCGAATTCCAGAATCCCGCTTACCATGTTCGCGGCGTGATTCTGCGCGGAGATGAAGTTTCCGAGCGAATAGGCGCAGAGGGTATCGCGCTTCTCGGATTCGATCACCTCGATCCCGCGCATGACGTGAGGGTGATTCCCGATGATAATATCCGCGCCCGCCTCGGAGAGCGCTTTCGCGTACTGCCGCTGAGAATCGGGAATGACGTCCGAGTATTCGATCCCCCAATGAAGCGCGACGACGCAGACGTCGGAATGCTCCTTCGCCTCGGCGATGTCGGCGGTCACCTGATCGAGGTCGTTGGAATTTCCGATCACGAATTCCGAATCCCGCGGGAGCGAAAAGCCGTTCAGTGCTTCGGTATAGGACAGGAAGGAAAAGGTTACGCCGTTATACTCGCCGAGCGCGTATTCCCGATCCCCCTTTCGGTAAATTCCCGCGAAGGGAACGTCCTTCCCCTCCCAGTAGTCGAGCGTATGACCCAAGCCCTCCTCGCCGTAGTCGAGACAGTGATTGTTGGCGAGGGTAAAAACGTCGAAGCCGATGTCGATCATATGGTCGCCGAGCGCGGTCGGGGTGTTAAAGAGCGGGTAATTGCTCGGCTCGTACCGATCGTTGCAGATCAGGGTTTCCTGATTGATCACGGCGAGATCGGCAGCCGAGATGATGTCCTCGATCCCGCTGTACGGCTTGCTGAAATCATACCCGCCGTCCGCCGCCGCTTGACGGTAGATCGGGGAATGAATGATGTTGTCGCCGACGGCGCAGAAATGCACGGTTTTCGACTGCGGCTCCGGCTCCTCGGGCTCGGCGGTCGGTTCGGTCGGAACGGTCGCTGTTTCGGGAGCGAAAACGGTCTCGGTCGTAAGAAAGGCGGAAACCGGCGCGGTTTCGGAGGTTTCGGGGGGTGCGGAGTTCTCCGGAACCGTACCGCAGCCGCAAAGGAGCGCGCCTGCCAAAAAAAGAATCGGTATTTTTTTCATTTCAGTTCCTGTCGAAAAAGGTTTGGTAGGTAAGCCTTATACTTTTGTCCAGAATTCCGTATACCCCGTTTTCGCTTGTCCCGGAATAGCAGCTGTTGGTGCAGAGCGCGATTCCCGTCCCGTCGGAGGGATCGTAGTACAGTCCGCAGATGTTTCCGAGGGCGAAGCCGGGGTGCCCGTAAATCGTCCGTCCGGGGACGATCGTATCCGGATAGATCCGGGTAAGGAGCCCCAGCCCGAATTCCTCCGATTCGGCGTAGGAGGTATTGATCGCGTCAACCGCCGCGCGGCTTAAAATTTCGACCCCGTCCACGCTCCCGTCCCCGGAGAGAAGGATCCCGAGCCGCGCGAGATCGGCGGCGGAGATCAGCAGCTCGCATTGGGAGGAAAGATAGCTGTTTCCAAGCCCGAAGCGCTCATAATAAGCGGTGGTGCGCCCCCATGTTTTCGGGGTATAGACCTCCGTGTCGTTTTCGTAGAGATTCGCGCATTTTTCGCGGTCTTTCAGCAGGTCGGCGCAGTAGGCGGCGTTCATGTCCAGCTTGGAAAAAAGCACGGAATCCGCGTAATTGTGAAAAAATTCTCCCGTCAGGAGCTCCACGACGGAGCCGACCGTTCCCGCGCCGAAGTTGCTGTAATTGTATTTTTCGCCCGGCGCGGCGTAGGCGTAGCACTGCTCCATGACATAAGACACGTCATAATAATAGGACGGCGACAGCTCCTCGTAGGCATAGCTGTCCGTAAGCCCCGCCGTGTGGGTCAGCAGATGCCATAAAAGGACGCGATCCTTCGAGCCGGGGAAGTTGTAGGGCAGTCCGGTCAGCTCCTCCAGATCGGTATAGGGATCGATCTCCCCGCGGTCGAACAGCGTCATCAGCACGATCGAGGAGATCAGCTTGGAAACGCTCGCGACGCGGTAAACGGTTTCGCCATCACACGGGATTTGATTTTCCGTATCGGCATAGCCGAGATGAACGCTATGTAAAATTTCACCGTCCGCGAAAACGCAGAGGCTCATGCCGGGAACCTTGTATTTTTCGGCAAGAGCCGCAATCTCCCGATCAAAGCGTTCCGTATCCGGCGGGACGCTTTCCGCCGGAGCCGTTTCCTCGGAAACAAAGCCCATGACGGGAATTTCCTCGGGAGCGGTCGTCGTTTCCGAGGAAATGACGGTCGGGTAAGCCGCTTCCCCGACCGCGCTTTCCGTTTGGGAAACGGTTTCGGGAGGAGCGGTTTCCGGTTCCGAAGCGTCGGGAAAGCCCGAACAAGCCGAGAGCAGGGAAGCGGTCAGTAAAAGAGAAATGATTTTTTTCATATTTTTTCGGCTTTCATTTCGTCCGCGCGGCGTTCGGATCGTCCGTTCCCGCCCGTCGGAGTACGGGATCACAGCGATTTTCCAAGCTCATACGCCTTCTCCGGATACAGCGAAGCGGCGGTCACGGGCGGAACGGGACAGCCCTCGCCCAGAACCATGCCGCGATCCTCCATGCCGAGATAGCCGTCGATCGCCTTATAATTCTCGACGAGAATTCCGGTGATGTTTTCGCTCGCCGACGCGGTGAGGAGTACCGTCTTTTTCCCCTTCAGGCTTTCGCCGAAGGCGTAAAAGCGGTCGATCACCAGCTTGAGCTGAGCGGACATATTCATGTAATAGACCGGGGTCGCGAACGCGATCAGATCGGCGGATTCGAGCGCGGCGCGAACCGCCTCCATATCGTCCTTCTGAACGCATTTCCCCGTTTTCTTACAGGCGTTGCAGGCGACGCAGGGGCGAATGTCCATGTGCGCCGCGTCCAGCGTTTCGACGGAATGCCCCGCCTCCTGCGCGCCCTGAATAAACCGCTCCGCGAGAAGGTTCGAGGAGCCTTTTTTGTGCGGACTTCCGAGTAAAACGACAATTTTCATAGGTGAAACCTGCCTTTCATAAAATCTTTTGTTCTATTTTACCATAAATTTCGCCTTCTGTCCAGTCGTTTTGGCGAAAAAGGAAAAATTTTTCCTTTTTCCGACCGTTTTCACGCGGAAAAATCCCCCGGCGAACCGCTTCGCCGAGGGATCGGTACGGATCATTTGATTTTTTTCGCGCGGTCGATCTGTTTTTTCGTTATGTACATCAGGATCGGTACGGCGGCAATGATCGCGACCCAGCTCCAGTACTGCGCCTTGGTGACTCCGACCTGTACAAGCTGAAGCTTTCCCGAGACGTTCCATTCGGGGGCGCTCGTCTCGATCGTTTTCATGTTGTCGAGATAAAGCGCGAGGTTTCGGAAATAGGGGGATTTTCCGCTCTCGAAAACGAGCGTGACCCGAACGCTCGCCGTATGCTCGGGGAGCCTCGCGTACGCTTCCTCGCTCCCGAGCCGATAGCGGTGAAAGCTTCCGTCTCCCGCCGTTTTTTCGGTTTCGTAGCGCTCGAGAACATTTTCGTTTTCATCGAGAAGCTCGACAAGCAGCTTTCCCGCTCCCGCGTTCTCGAAATTGCCGAGATCGGCATAGAACCAAAAGCCGCGCGCGTCCTCGGCGGGAAAGGCGATCCGCGCGGTCTGTCCGCCGTTCTCCTCCCGGAAGGAAAGCGTCCCGTGATCGGGATTGTATTCGAGCGCCGCGCCCTCCCATTCCAGCGCGTGATACGCGGCAAGGAGATTTTTGCTCCCGTCCGCCGCGAAAGCGGAAGCCGACAGGAGCAGGAAAGCGAGAAAAGCGCCGAGCGCCGCCATGATCCGCCTCAACGGTTCCGCTCCTTTAGCGCACGGTCGATCGTCCGCTTCGCGTCCCGCTCGGCGATACTGTCCCGCTTGTCGTGGAGCTTTTTCCCCTTGCAAAGCCCGACCTGCACCTTCACGCGGCTTCCTTTAAAATAAAGGGAGATCGGGATCAGGGTAAGTCCGCCCTGCTTGACCTGTCCGAAGAGGCGGAGAATCTCGCGCTTGTGCATTAAGAGCCGCCGCTCGCGGAGCGGGTTTTTATTGAAGATATTGCCCTTTTCGTAAGGGCTGATGTGCATTTGCTTGACATAAGCCTCGCCGTTTTCGATCACGATCCAGGCGTCCTTTAAATTTACGCCGCCCTGTCGGATCGACTTGACCTCCGTTCCGCTCAGCTCGATCCCCGCCTCGATACTCTCGAGGATAAAATATTCGTGCCGCGCCTGTCGGTTTTCGGAAATGGTTTTGATATTTTCCGCCATGCTGCCGCCTTTCTGCTTCCGCCTTTTTTAATGGCATTTTGCTTGTGCAAATCCTTATAAGCTTCCTTTTTCGGTTCCGCGATAACAGTATACCATATTTCGGGCGGTTTGTCACCGTTTTTCGGAAAATTTTTCCGCGGCGCGCTTCCCTTTTCCGACAGAATGGCGCTTTCCGCGAGCGTTACGGCGCGGGCGCGGTTTATTGCGGAAAAGCGATCCCGCCCTTCGGAGGTTTTCCGAAGGGCGGGGTTGGTTTTTATTTTGGGCGGGATTTAAGAACCGAAAATCGAATCATAATTTCCGTCCGAATGGTTGTCCGAAAGCGCGCCCCCGTTCGTCATCGAAGGGGTCGTTGTCGCCGAATCACTTGCGGTAATGACGTCCTTTGTGTCGAAAAGCGAGATTTCTATCTCGGGGGTTTGATATGTTTTTTTCATAACTTTTCTCCCTTATTCTAAAATAATATTAGCGGCGGTCACGTTTACGTTTTCGGGAATATCCTTTACCGTGTACGCGAGAAAGACCGTTCCGCTTTCGGCGGAGATCGTTTCGCCGTCTACCGTGAGCGAGGTGTAATATTTATCCGTGGAAACGGAAGCCGTTTTCGTCCCGTTCGTCAGCGAGAAAACCGCTTCCGACTTCCCCGAAAGCTCGCTCGTATTTACTTTTTTGACGAACCGTGCGTCATATTTTCCGTCCTGTACGCTTGTTTTCTGTACGGAAAGCTTTCCGGCAGCAAGATCAGCAGCGCTTTCGCCGACGGATTGGTAACCGCTTTCAGCGGGATATGTCACGCCGACCGGCAGATAGACCGAAACCGATTTCAGTATCGCGCCGTGGTAAACAGTTCCGTCTGTATCCGTACCGTATTTTACGGTCAAGCCATTCTTTTTTGGGCGATTGTCACGCAGAGCGATTGGTTGATTTAAATTGGAGAAATATGGCTGAATACCGCTTATTGCATATTGTGATGTCTCTCCCGGCACCCAGTAATCAAGACCTATCCACAACGACTGCGTAATATCGGATTTAACATCATATTCAAAGCAAAGAAGCACGCCGGGACGCTTTTCATTGCCTGCGGGATATGTGGCGAGCATACTCGGCGGGATCGTAATTGAACCGAGTGCGTCCAGATCGCCCGAAATTCCTTCTAATATCGCTGCTTTTTCGTAATTATAAATGTTATTGACATTGACATTTCTAAGATAAAGTGGATTACCCAAACGGACAAGCTTATTTATTTCAGAAACATATTTGTTTTCTTCGGTTTCTTCGGTAAGACGGATCATAATTCCGCTTTGCAGATCCTCTTTTTTTAAATTTACCATGAAAAAACAATAAGCTTTTCCTATTGATGTAAGAGGAATACGGGCGATGATTTCTGTCGAGGAGAAGGAGCCGTCAACAGACATCAGCGAAACTTCGCCGATGTTGAAATTTGGGGCTAGGTTAAGATGATTTTCAAACGAAAAGTTGAAGCTCAGGCAAACCTTGTCGTTATACTCGTCCGATTTTAATTGATCCGCTGTGATCAGAAGCGAATTATTTCCCGTCAGTGCGCCAAGTGCCGTTTCTCGATCATCAAGATGTACAATGGGAACCATGTGCGTAAATTCCGCGTGATCGGAATAAAGTTCGCCACTCAAATGTGATGAAGAATAAAGCATAGAATTGAACGTATCCTCATCCGTCCACTCTCCCCCGCTTGCTTCCGCGCTCACCCCTGCGGGAATCGCGCTAACCGCCATTACCGCTGCCAGAATCCCTGCCGCCAGCCTTTTCCGGAATTTCATTTTAAACCGTCCTTTCCTTCGGGAAATTCCTTTTTCCCGAAAATAAAAAATGTGTGTGCAACCGAAGCCGCACACACGTATAAAGGTATGCAGGGCTCGTATTGCTGCCACACAATCTTAATCAATTACCAGTAAAAAGTATACACGACTAAGAAGAGCCTACACCTTTATCATATAAAAGTGTACACTTTTCACCGGTTCAATATTCGATTGTGTGGCATCTTTCATCTTAGCACAAATTGGAATGAATGTCAATCCTTTTTGGAAAATTTTCCGATCGGACGGTTAAAAGTTATCTTCGCGAAAAAAGCGGCTTGCCTGTAACGGCAAACCGCATGCTCGGTTCAGAACAGATCGCTGTGCGATCCTGTCCTTGTAAGGTATAAAAGAAGTTCTTTCTCGGAAATCTCGTACACAAGCAGCCAGTCGGGTGAGATGTGACATTCCCGGCAGCCTTTGTAATCGCCGATTAAGCTGTGATCCTTATATTCGGCGGGAAGCGGTTTCTCCTCCGCGAGTATGGCGATCGCCTTCTCGAGAAGCGTCATGTCGTACCCCCGCTTCCTGATACGCTTGTAATCCCTTTTAAAAGCCGCCTGATATTTAATCGTCAGCATCTAAATCCTCCATCAGCTCGGCAACAGAGGTAAAACCGCGGCTCAATCCGATTCCGTTTCTTGCGTCCTCGATCGCTTTTCTCGTTTCGGTATTCGGGAGCGGCGTGCCGACGCGAAAGGGAATCGCCTGCTCGCGAACCGCCTGCCGCAGAAACATATTAACCGCCGTACTCAGGTTCAAGCCCAGACTTTCAAACAGCGCCTGAGATTCTTGCTTTAATACCGGATCAATTTTAATATTGGTACTGATCGCCGCCATAAAAACGCCTCCTTTCTCTTACTATTATATATCCGTTATCCCCACTTTGTCAATACCTTGTACAGTAAAAACCAAAATGATATGCCGATTTTAAAAAATTTTATCCAAATCCCTTGACAAACGCCGCCGTCGGCGCTATAATAGAATCAAACATATGAATGAATGTTCATATAAAAGAACCGAAAGGACGGAATATCTGATGAAAAAAAGCTATAAGATCGAGGTGGACTGCGCGAACTGCGCTAATAAAATGGAGGAAGCCGCGAAAAAGACCGACGGGGTAAGGGACGCGACGGTAAATTTCATGGCGCTGAAAATGAACGTCGAGTTTGAGGACGGGCGCGAGCCGGCGGAGGTCATGAGGACGGTGCTGAAAAACTGCAAAAAGGTCGAGGACGACTGTGAAATCTACTTCTGAGGTGCGCGATGAGTAAAAAGCAAAAAAAGGCGCTGATTCGGATCGTGATTGCCGCCGCGCTGACGGCGGTTCTTCTCCTGCTGCCGCTCGACCCCGAAAAATTCGGGCTGCTGCGGCTCGGGCTGTTCCTGATCCCGTACCTGATCGTCGGCTATGATATTCTGATAAAAGCGGGAAAGGGAATTTTAAACCGTCAGGTCTTTGACGAAAATTTCTTAATGGCAGTCGCGACGGTCGGCGCGATCGCGCTCGGCGAATATACCGAGGGCGTGGCGGTTATGCTGTTTTATCAGATCGGCGAGCTGTTTCAGAGTATCGCCGTCGGAAAGAGCCGCAAAAATATCAGCGCGATGATGGACATTCGCCCCGATTACGCGAATATTGAGGAAAACGGCGCGCTGAAGCGGGTCGATCCGGACGAGGTCGCGGTCGGAACGGTGATCGTCGTTCAGCCGGGGGAAAAGGTTCCGATCGACGGGATCGTCGAGGAGGGAAGCTCCGCGCTCGATACCGCCGCGCTCACGGGGGAGAGCCTTCCGCGCGAGATCGCGGCGGGCGGCGAGGTCATCAGCGGCTGCGTGAATTTAAGCGGCGTGCTGAAGATCCGTACCACGAAGGAATTCGGCGAATCGACCGTTTCCAGAATTCTCGACCTCGTCGAAAACGCCAGCTCGAAAAAATCGCGCTCGGAGCAGTTCATTTCCCGTTTCGCGCGGGTCTATACGCCGCTCGTCTGCGCCGGCGCGCTGGCGCTCGCGGTGCTGGTTCCGCTCGCGAGAATGCTTTTCTTCGGGCTTTCGCCGATGTGGGGGGATTGGGTCTACCGCGCGCTGACCTTCCTTGTGATCAGCTGTCCCTGCGCGCTTGTCATCAGCATTCCCCTCAGCTTTTTCGCCGGGATCGGCGGCGCGGGAAAGGCGGGCGTCCTGATCAAGGGCTCGAATTACCTCGAAGCGCTTTCCAAAACGAAAACCGTTGTCTTTGACAAAACGGGAACGCTGACGCGCGGGGTGTTCGAGGTGAGCGGGATTCATCACAGCCCGCTTTCGGAGGAGCAAATGCTTGAGATCGCGGCGGCGATCGAGAGCTTTTCCTCTCACCCGATCAGCCGCAGCCTGCAAAAAGCGTTCGGAAAAGAGATCGACCGAAGCCGCGTGACCGAGATGAACGAGATCGGCGGAGAGGGCGTTACCGCGAAGGTGGACGGCGTTTTTACGGCGGCGGGGAACGCGAAGCTGATGAAGCGGCTCGGGATCGAATACCGCGAGTGCGGTCATGTCGGGACGGTCGTGCATATCGCTTATGACGGGAGGTACGCGGGGCATATTCTGATCTCCGACCTTGTGAAGCCGACGGCGGGAAAAGCGGTCGAGGCGCTGAAGAAATCGGGCGTTTCGCGGCTCGTCATGCTGACGGGCGACGCGCGGAAAACGGCGGAGCGGGTCGCGGGGGAGCTTGGGATCACCGAGGTTTACGCCGAGCTTCTTCCCGCAGATAAGGTGGAGCGGGTCGAGGCACTTCTCGCGGAAAAACGCGGAAAAGAGCGGCTCGCGTTCGTCGGCGACGGGATCAATGACGCGCCCGTGCTTTCCCGCGCGGACATCGGGATCGCGATGGGGGCGCTCGGTTCGGACGCGGCGATCGAGGCGGCGGACGTGGTTCTGATGGACGACGATCCGCTGAAGATCGCGAAGGCGATCCGGATTTCGTCGAAATGCCTTCGGATCGTGTACGAAAATATCTTTTTCGCGATCGGGGTAAAGCTGATCTGTCTCATGCTCGGCGCGCTCGGGATCGCGAATATGGGACTCGCGATCTTCGCGGACGTGGGCGTGATGGTGCTTGCGATCCTGAACGCGATCCGGGCGCTGTTTGTGAAAAAGCTTTAGGGCAGGAGCGGAAAGCACGCCGCTTTTGCAAAGAAAAATGCGCAAAATAAAAAAAGAAAGGCGTTCCGAAAGCGGAAAGTCGGAAAGGAATGATTCAATATGGGATGTCTGCCGGAGCCGAACGAGGAGCTTTGTGAGGAAACGGAGGTACACGAAAACCTCCTTCGGATTGTGAACGAGAAGCTCCCCGACGAGACCAAGCTTTACGATCTTGCCGAGCTGTTTAAGATTTTCGGCGATTCGACGCGGATCCGGATCCTGTTCGTTCTGTTCGAGGCGGAGGTCTGCGTCTGCGATCTCGCGAAGGCGCTGAGCATGACGCAGTCGGCGATCTCGCACCAGCTGAAAATCCTGAAGGTCAACAAGCTGGTCAAAAGCCGCCGCGAGGGAAAGTCGATTTTCTACTCGCTCGCGGACGACCACGTGCGCACCATTATCGCGCAGGGCTGTGAGCATATCGAGGAGGAATAGCGGTTCCTTTCCCCGAAATCCGTGCGGACGAAATCCTTTTAAGGGTTTCGTCCGTATTTTTTTATCGGCTTGTCATATCCCGTCCGATTGGTGAATATATTTTTCTTGACAATGATAAACGGAGGTACATCATGGAACTGTTACTTGATAAAGAGCCGGTCTTTCTTACCGAGGTGGTCTACGACGGGCAGACGGAGCAGGGCGTCGAATTCGATTACGTTCTCCCGGACTATTATCCCGATATTTTCAAAATCTTGAAGTGTACCCTTACCCCGGGGATCGTCTCTTACAGCGTGTCCGGCTCGCAGCTCTTCTTAGACGGCGTCGTCTACATAAAGGTATTATACCTTTCCGAACAGAGCGGCGAGATCAACTGCGTGGAGCAGCGCTATACCTACTCGAAAACGATCGAGCTGGTAAAGCCCGCGAACCGGGCGGTCGTAACGCTTTTCCCGAAGGCGGATTACTGCAACTGCCGCGCGGTCAGCGGGAGAAGAATCGACGTTCGCGGCGCGATCAGCTGTACCGTAAAGGTGACCGACTGCCGCGAGGACGAGATCCTCTGCGGGGTGAGCGGAATGGGGACGCAGGTAAAGCGCGGGAGCATCAATTACTGCGGAAGCCGCCTTTCCGCAAGCCGTCAGTATATTGTCCGCGAGGACATCGAGACGGGCGCGGGCGGCGGAATCGTTTCGATCTTAACGGTAAGCTGCACGGCGAACGTTACCGACACGAAGATCATCGCGGATAAGGTCGTCGTAAAGGGAGAGGCGAAGGTAAAATCCCTCTACCTGATCCGGACGGGGAGCGGCGGCTCGGAAACCGAGGTCATGGAGGCGGAGATCCCGCTCAGCCAGATCGTCGATCTCGACGGGATCACCGAGGGACACAGCTGCTTCGCGCGGTTCGACGTCATGGACTGCGACCTCGAGATCAAGCAGGGGGAGGACGGGGAGAACCGTCTGATCGGCTGTGATCTTACGCTGGACTGTAAGGTGACGGCGTATAAGGAAGCGGCGCTTTCCCCCGTCTGTGATCTGTATTCGACCGAATATGAGAGCGCGTACAGCGTTTCACCGATCCGTCTCGAACATACGCCGCAGCTTCTTTCGTCGCAGCACAGCCTGAAAAGTACGCTCGAATGCTCCGACGGGACGGTAAGCGAGGTTTTCGACTGCCGCTGCGAGCTGCTCGGATCGGCGGTGCGCGAGTCGGAGGGGAGCGGAAAAAGGCTGATTGTGAGCGGGCAGGCGAATCTCCAGCTCATCGGGCGAAACGACGCGGGTACGCCCGTCTTTATCGAAAAGAACGAAAGCTTTGAGTTTGAAACGGAGACGGAGGTTCTCCATGACGGGTATTCCGCGGGCGTAACGGTATCGGTGACCAACGTAAGCTTCAGTATCACGGGAGACAGCTCGGTTGACGTTCACGTACAGCTTCTGGCGCAGGGTCTGGTTTATCAGGTGCGGAACATCAGCGCGGTCAGCGAGATCAGCATTAACGAGGAAGCCCCGAAGCAAAGGAACGGCGATTACGCGTTAAAGCTATACTTCGCGGAAAGCGGGGAGGAGATCTGGGACATCGCGAAGCGGTACAACACAAGCGTTTCGGCGGTCTCGGCGGAAAACGAGCTGGAGCAGGAGCGGCTGACGGAGCCCTGTATGCTGCTGATCCCGATGGTCTGAAATACGGTCTTGAAATTAGGAGGAGCGAAATGAATCATTCCATTTATCACGATATTGCCCGGAGAACCGAGGGGAATATTTATATCGGCGTCGTCGGACCCGTCCGTTCGGGGAAATCGACCTTTATCAGCCGCTTTATGCAGTCGGTCGTGATCCCGAATATCGACAGCGGCTTCCGGCGCGAACGCGCGATCGACGAGCTTCCGCAGGGGGCGGCGGGAAAAACGATCATGACGACCGAGCCGAAATTCGTCCCCGAAGAGGCGATCTCGATCCTGCTGGAGGATAATACCTTTATGAACGTGCGCCTGATCGACTGAGTTGGCTATATTGTC
>CAZKKZ010000042.1:0-20500 GCA_964553625.1 uncultured Ruminiclostridium sp. | reverse complement strand
GTTATAATGCGGGTCCAGCTTGGTATCCTTAAATATGTTAAACTCCGTTTTCCCACTTGCTTATGTTTTGAAACGACGTTCCGACCGCCTCGGCAAGCTCGTTTTGGGTAATATGTTTTGTCCGCCTTAAATCGGCTAAACGAAAACGGATCGTTTGATTCATTTTACCGCCTCCTTTTAGAACAGTATATCACATTCCGTCTTTGAAAGCTATCTCTTATTCGGCTTATTTTTTCGCCTTGTCGGCGAATTTACATTTTTGCGATTGTGCGGCTGCTTCCGGTTCGGAAAATTTTACCGTTTTTTTCGTCTTGACATTTACGGAAAAAAGTTCTATAATAATTTCGGCGGCGGTCGAGAGAACTGCCGCCGAAATACAATTTTAGCATGGAGGTTTTCGTATGAAGTTCAAAAAAATCATCGCCGTGGCGCTCGCGGCGGTCGTGACGGTTGCGGCGCTGATGCTGCCCGCGTCGGCGGAGAGTATCGCGGACACCGCGAAATCCAAAAAAAGCGGCGATTCGTTCAGCATTAAGCTCAATAACACCGACGATCACGATTATAAGGTGAAATTGACCAAGAGCGGCGACCTCAAGATCAATCTTACGTCCGCGGCGGCAACCACGAATATCTACGTCTATGACGCAGACGGAAATAAGCTGCTCCCGACCAGCAGCGCCTGCAAGGATACCACGGGGAAAAGCTATAAAAGCACTTTCAGCAGCTATACCTACTGCGACTGGAACAGCGCCATGGAGAAATATAAGGGCGTGATTACATACACCGATCTCGATAAGGGTACTTATTATATTCGGATTAACAAAGGCTCGTATGTTTCCTATTCCGGGCAGGGAAAAGCAACGATCAAGTTTACCTTCCCGGGCGAAGCGGCGGATTCCGACGATTCCGACAGCGCTTCGGACGGCGAGATCACCATGCTCCAGTTCACGCTTGAGGAGGACGACGACCTGACGCTTTCCGCCGTCAAGAAGGGCAGCGGAACGGTACAATGGACCAGCTCGGACGAATCGGTCGCGACGGTAAACTCGAGGGGAAGAGTCCGCGCGGTCAGCGAGGGAACGGCTGTGATCACGGCGAAGTGCGGCAGCAGCACGCAGAAGATTCAGATCAGGGTCGTTTACGATGATTAAATTCGCGGAGCGGCACTCCTGCACAAAAGAATAAAGAAAAAAGGCTTACCGATCGGCAAGCCTTTTTCGTATGGGAATTACGCGTTATCCTGTAAGGCGTCATAGCCCTGTTCGCCCGTGCGAACCTTCAAAACGTTTTCGACGTCGTAAATAAAGATCTTTCCGTCGCCGACGTTGCCGGTGTAGAGCGCGTTTTTCGCCGCCGCGACAACCGTTTCAACGGGGATCTTACATACCACGACCTCAACCTTTATTTTCGGGAGCAGGCGCGCTTCCACGGGAACGCCGCGGTAGAACTCGGTCGAACCGCGCTGCATTCCGCAGCCCATTGCGTTCGTGACTGTCATGCCCGTGATTCCGATGTCGTAAAGCGCCGCTTTGAGCGCTTCAAAACGCTCTCGGTTCGCGATAATGTCAATTTTCGTCATCTTCGCGTCCGTATCGCTTACGAGCGCGGCGGCTTTATGCTCGACGGGGACGGACTTTTCGAGCGGCGCGGCGGGGATCACGTTCGCGACCTCGCGCTCCTTCCCCGAGGAAGAGGTCTCAATGTGCATGGTCGGGATAAAGTCCGCGTAGGAGGAGGTAAGACCGTGCTCGGTAATGTCGAGCCCGACGATCTCCTCGTGTCTGCTTGCCCGCAAGCCGACCGTTTTCTTGATCGCGAAGAACGCGATGGTGATTGTGACCGCCGTCCATGCGAGAACGCAGACCATGCCGAGAAGCTGGATCCCGAGAAGCCCGAAGCCGCCGCCGTAGAACAGTCCCGCGCGGTCAAGCGAATAGCCGGGAACGGCGGGGTTCGCGAACAGACCGACCGCGACCGTTCCCCAGATTCCGTTCATCATATGTACCGCGACCGCGCCGACGGGATCGTCCACGTGCAGCTTATAATCGAGCAGCCATACGCCGAATACGACCAGCAGTCCCGAAACGATCCCGACCACCGTAGCGCCGAGCGCGTCCGTGACGTCGCAGGGAGCGGTGATTCCGACCAGACCCGCCAGCGACGCGTTCAGGCACATGGAGACGTCGGGCTTTCCGTATTTCAGCCATGTGAAGATCATGCAGGTTACCGTCGCGATCGCGGGGGAGATCGTTGTTGTTACAAAGATCGAGCCGAGCTGATCGAGCGAGGTCGCCGCCGCGCCGTTAAAGCCGTACCAGCCGAACCAGAGAATGAACACGCCGAGCGCGCCGAGCGTAAGCGAATGCCCCGGGATCGCGTTGACCTTCGTGACCTTCCCGTCCTTGTTCCGCTCGAATTTCCCGATCCGGGGTCCGAGGATCTTTGCGCCGATCAGCGCGCAGAGCCCGCCGACCATATGGATCGCGGTCGAGCCGGCGAAATCGTGAAAGCCCATTTGGGAAAGCCAGCCGCCGCCCCAGATCCAGTGCGCCTCGATCGGATAGATCAGCGCGGAGATAACCGCCGAGTAGACGCAGTAGGAAAGGAATTTTGTCCGCTCCGCCATTGCGCCCGAAACGATCGTCGCCGTCGTCGCGCAGAACACGAGGTTAAACACGAAGTTCGACCAGTCGAAATCACCATAAGCCGTGAAAATATCAAAGCCCGGCTTTCCGATCAGTCCGACGAGATCCTCTCCGAACAGAAGCCCGAAGCCGATCAAAATGAACACGACCGTCCCGATACAAAAATCCATCAGGTTTTTCATGATGATGTTCCCCGCGTTTTTAGCGCGGGTAAAGCCCGTTTCCACCATGGCGAAGCCGCATTGCATAAAAAACACGAGCGCGGCGCCGATCAGGAACCAGACACCCCACAGCTCGCCTTGCAGCGCTTTCAGCATTTCTTCCATAAAAAAACACTCCTTTAAAAAAAATCAGAGCCTGCGGCGCGTTTTCGCTCCGCAAGCTCCTTTGCTTTACATTTCGTATTATAGCAGATTTTTTCGGTGTTGTCAACCTGTTTTTGCAAGATTTTAGTTTTAAAATTGCAATTTAGAACATTTTTACACGAATTCTTGTCCGATTTCTTTCTTTTTGTGCAGGGTGCATATATCGAATCTTTCATAAAATTCCGTTTTTCGGTTTGCGAGCCTTATTCCCGCGTCAGAAAATGCAGGACGCGCTCGAATTCCACTCCGTTTCTTTGCGGCTGCCCGTTTTCCAAGGACGCGCGAATGGCAAGCGAACAAAAATCTCCCGCTTTTTTCGCCGCGTCGGATAAGCTTTTTCCGTGAAGGAGCGAGCCGGTCAGCACCGAGGCGAAGAGGTCGCCCGTTCCGGGATAAAACGCCGGAAGCTTTTCCAGCGGGAAGAAGCGGAGCGTTTCGCTTCCGCGTTCCATGGCGGCGTTTCCGTACCGTCCGTCCGCAAGCGTCACGCCTGTCATCACGACCGAGGGGCAGAGCGCACAGAGTCGGCGCATGACGCGCCCGAGCCGTTCCTCGGAAAACGTATCGCGGTATTCCTCCCCGAGGATCAGCGCCGCCTCGGTCGGGTTCGGCGTAATTACGTTGGCGCACTGTATCAGCGCGGTCATTCGGCGGATCAGCTCGGGCGTATAGGTTCGGTAAGCCGCGCCGTTATCGCCCATGACGGGATCGACCACCTTCAGCGCGGACGGGAACGCGCGGAAAAATTCCCGACAGCCGTCCGCCTGCTCCTCGGAGGCGAGAAAGCCCGTATATACCGCGTCAAACCCGATCCCGAGCTTTTGATAGTGCGAAAGAGCGGCGGGGAGGTAATCGGTCAGCTCCCTCAGGACAAAATCCTCGAAGCCGCCCGTATGTGTGGACAAAACGGCGGTTGGGATCGGAACGCACTGGATTCCCATTGCCGAAATCGTCGGCAGGATCACCGACAGCGCGCAGCGTCCGAAGCCCGACAGATCATGGATCGCCGCCGCGGTTTTTTGTTTTTCCGACATTGCGCCGAAGCACCTCCTTGATGAAGGGGCAGAAGAGAAAAATTTTTATCCCCTTAAAAATAAAAAAATGAAATTTTTATATCTTGTCGACAAACCCTTTCCATATTCTTTTTACTCATCTTGATGAGACTTACGACCTGACAGCCGCAGGGCTGAGATCGGAGCGAATTGTGATGGGAAAAAGGATTCCAAAGGAAAAAGTTTCCTTTGGCGGGGGTTTGGGGGCAGCGCCCCCTCGTTATGCTTTTCTCTTTTTATTCTTTATCGACAGTCTGCAAAAAATGAAATTTTTCAACAGGGCTTTACAAATTCCGAAAAATATACTATAATATAAGAAAGAGAAATCCCGAAAGGAATGATTTTTTTGAAGCAGCTTCGTTTCACCGCCCGGCTGATCTCCGTCGCGGCGGCTGTGTTATTTGCTTTTTCGGCTGCCGCTCCCATTTTTGCGGAATCCGATTCGGATCACTGGATCAGTCCGCTTGAATCTCAAACGGACGCGACCGAGCCCGATCCCGAGGAGGAAGACCCCGAAGAGCCGGAGGAAACCGACCCGGAGAATACCGAGCCGGAAGAAACCGAGCCCGCCGCGGCGCTTGATCCCGAGGGAACGAATGAGCCGGAGGATCCCGAGGACCCCGAGGATTCCGAGACTCCCGAGGAACCGGAAAATACCGAGGCTCCCGTTACGACCGCGCCGCCCGCGCTCCCCGCGGCGACATATACGCCGGAGGCGGAGCAGATCATGTACGCGCCGCAGGTCATCAATATCCGAAGCGGTCCGGGTACCGATTATGACAAGGTCGGCGTTTTATACGCGAACTCCGAGATCACCGTGATCGGAAGCAGCGGCGAATGGGCGGCGGTTTCATATAACGGAACAACGGGGTATATCCTCCGCTCGCTCCTTTCCTCGACTCCGCCGGCGACCACGACCCCCGCGTCCGAGACCGCTCCGCCGCAAAGCGAGGAAACGTCCCCCGAGGAAACCTCCCCGCCCGAGACCGAGCCGACCGAATCGGAAGCGCAGACCCCGGAAATGATCCAGCCGGTCGAAACGACCGCGCCCGTTGTTGTTCCCGAGGAAACGACGACGCGCGAGTCGGCTCCCGCCGCAAGCGCGCAGCCGACCGACGGCGGCGGGCTGTCGCCGTTCCTGATCGCGCTCCTGTCCGCGGCGGCGGCGTTTCTGCTGATCGGCGCGCTTCCCGTCTTTATCCACAGCGTGCATCATAAAAATCTGTATCGTTATTGACAAGATCGCCTGTACGGAAAAGTACAGGCGATTTTTTCTTTTGTGCAGGATTCCGCCGGCGCGGAAATGAGGATCATGCACGAAGCATTTTCTCCGCCGTCTCTCCGATCAGACCGAACCCGTCGAGCGTTCCGAGATTCTCCGCCCGAACGCCTGCCCCAAAGACAAGAAGCGGGACATATTCGCGCGAGTGATCGGTCGAGGGAGTGGAGGGATCACAGCCGTGATCGGCGGTGATCATCAGGACGTCGTCCTTCTTCATTTTTTCGAGAAATCCGCCGAGCCACGCGTCGAATCGGTTCAGCGCGTTTGTGTAGTCCTCCGCGTCGTTGCGGTGACCGTACAGCATATCGAAGTCCACAAGATTGACAAAGCAAAGCCCGTGAAAATCGCGCTCCTGAAATTCCGAGGCGATTTTCATATCCGTTTCGTTCCCGATCTCGCGGCGGCTTTCGGTCAGTCCCTTTCCCGCGAAAATGTCGTAAATTTTCCCGACACCGATCACGTCGAAGCCGTCCTCCGAGAGACGGTCGAGCACGGTTTCCTTCGGCGGGAGAAGCGAAAAATCATGTCTGCGCGGCGTTCGGCAAAAAGGAAATTCCCCTTCAAACGGACGCGCGATCACCCTGCCGACCGCGTGTTCGCCGCAAAGGAGCTCCCGCGCGATCTCGCAGTAACGGTACAGCTCCTCGACAGGAACGACCGCCTCGTGCGCGGCGATCTGGAACACGCTGTCCGCCGAGGTATAGACGATGAGCGCCCCGCTGCGGCAATGCTCCCCGCCGTAATCGGCAATGACCGCTGTCCCCGAATAGGGACGGTTACAGAGCGTTTTCCGCCCCGTTCGCCGCTCAAACTCCTCGATGATTTCGGGCGGAAAGCCGTTCGGATAGGTCGGGAAGGGGCGCTCGGAAAGGATTCCCATCATTTCCCAATGTCCCGTTGTCGTGTCCTTTCCTTTGGAGCATTCGCGAAGCCGCGCGATCCTTGCGGTCGGGACGGCGTCCGTCTTTTTCCCGTAGCCGTTCCCGTCGATCTGAAACAGCCCGAGCTTTTCGAGATTCGGGAGGAAGAGCTTCCCCGTATCGTAACAGGCTTTCAGCGTATTGCTCCCCTCGTCGCCGTACTCCGCCGCGTCGGGAAGCTCGCCGATCCCGACGCTGTCCAAAACGATCAGAAATACTCGTTTTGCCATAGGCAGGTTTCCTTTCTTGTCTCACCAAACGATCCTGCCGCTTGCGACAAGGTTATCCTTGCCCAGCCCGCAGACGTAAGGATTTTGGTCGTATTGATAGCAGAATTCCAGAAAATCCGCGCGCTGCTTCGGATCGTTCATGATTTTTACAAGCAGCTCGTTCGGGATCGTTCTTGCAAAAGCGCCGGGTCCCGCGAGCCGAATGTTCTTTACGCCGCAGTCCGAAAGAGTTTTTTTCAATTCGTCGGGCAGGAATGTATAGGTAATACACCACGGAGTGCCGCCGCTTTCGTATTCTTCGACCCCTTCTTTTATCCCCTGCTCGCCGCCTATGATCCCGTTGTTCAGCAGAGCTTCGGCGGCGGATCTGTCAAAGCGGAACGCGTCGATCATGCGCTGTCGGTTCTCAATACAGCTTTTTACCCATGGATCGCCGCAGTTCTCGTCCAGAATAAACTGATTTTTCTGCAAGGGATTCGCCGTGTACGGAACACTTCCGAGACGGCTCGTAACACTGATGATAATACGTTTTTTCGCCAAGCGTACCAGCTCGCCGATCACCGCGTTTTGATTCGGATAGGTATACGAGATCGGCGCGTCAAACGAGACGACCATATCAAACGATCCGCTTTCGTACGCGCTCAGATCCTCCAGCGCTCCCTTTACAAAGGTGATTCGGTCAAGAACGTTCTCGCGCTGCGCAAGCTCCCGCGCTTTGTCGATCATCGGCTGTGAGATGTCGAAATGTGTGACCCGGCATCCGTGCTTCGCGAGAAGGATCGAAAACCGACCGCACCCCGCGCCCCCGTCAAAAACGGTTTCAACGCCGTCCAAATTGTTCAGCAATTCCTTTTCGATATGACTTTTCTGAACAATATCGTCGATGAACGTTTCCTCCCGGCGGCTTTCCAGCTCGCCTTTATCGGGCAGGTTCCACATTCGTTCCGATATTTTTCTGCCGTAATTTTGAAAATCCATTTTATCTGTCCTCCGTCAGCGCCTTCACCGCGCCGCTTGTTCCGATCCGGTCGCACCCGTGCGACAAAAACGCTCCCATTTCCTCGCGGCTTCGGATTCCGCCCGCCGCCTTGATCTTTACGTTTTCGCCGATATGCGCCCGAAACAGGTCGATGTCCGAAAGCTTCGCGCCGCCCGTGCCGAAGCCCGTCGAGGTCTTGATATAATCCGCGCCGATCTCGGTCACAAGCTCGCAAAGGCGGATCTTTTCCGCCTCGGTCAGGTAGCAGGTTTCGACGATCACCTTCAGCGTTTTTCCCGCGCAGGCGTTCCGTACCGCTTCCATGTCCCGCTTCACCGTCTCGTAATCCCCGTTTTTGACCGCGCAGAGATTCACGACCATGTCGATTTCCTGCGCGCCTTTTCTGACCGCGTCCGCCGCTTCAAACACCTTTGTTTCGGTCGTGGAATAGCCGAGCGGGAAGCCGATCACCGTACAAAGACGCAGCGAAGGGTACCGAGCGGCAGCCTGTTCCAGATAAAAGGGCGGGATACAAACGCTCGCCGTTCCGTAACGGACCGCCTCCTCGCAGAGCTTTTCAATCTCACTCCACGTCGAGACCGCCGCCAGCCGAGTATGATCGACGTGCGCGAAAATTTCTTTTTCCGTCATTATTTTGTACCGAAAATACGGTCGCCGCCGTCGCCGATCCCGGGGACGATATAGAGATCGTCGTTAAGCCGCTCGTCCAGCGCGCCGAGGTAAATTTCAACGTCGGGATACCGCGCCTGAACCGCCTCGACCCCCTCGGGGCAGGCGACGACCGACATCAGCTTGATCGTTTTCGCGCCCGTTTCCTTGACCATTTCGATCGCCTTTACCGCCGTAGAGCCCGTTCCGATCATGAGATCCATGACGATCACGTCGCGCTCGGCAATATCGAACGGAAGCTTACAGTAATACGAGGAGACCTTATCCGCGGCGCTTTCGTCGCGGCAGATTCCGATATGACCGACCTTCGCGGCGGGAACGAGCGCGACCGCGCCCTCGACCATGCCGATCCCCGCGCGGAGCACCGGGATAAAGGCGATCTTACGCCCCGAGATCACGTTCGAGGTCGCGAGCGCGATCGGGGTCTGAACCTTCACCGCCTTTAAGGGCAGGTCGCGGGTCGCTTCGTAGGTCATGAGCATGGCGACCTCGGAGACAAGCTCGCGGAATTCCTTCGAGCCGGTGTTCTTGTCGCGGAGCAGGGTGATCTTATGCTGTAAAAGCGGGTGATCGAGAATGTGAAGCTTTGTGTTTGACATGATTTCGTACCGATCCTTTCTTGCGGAGGGGTGTCGCCTATTCCTCCAGCTTGTGAATTTTATTTACGCGGGCGGCGTGCTTTCCGCCCTCGAATTTCGTATGTAAAAATATGTCGAGCATTTCCGCCGCGAGTCCCGCGCCCGTCGTTCTTCCGCCCATGCAGATCACGTTCGCGTCGTTATGCAGGCGGGTATATTTCGCGGAGTACCAGTCGCCGCAGAGCGCCGCGCGGATTCCCTTGATCTTATTCGCGGCGATCGAGATCCCGACTCCCGTCCCGCAGAGCAGGATTCCCCGGTTTTCCTTCGATTCGAGTACTTTTTCGCAGACCGCCTTCGCAATATCGGGGTAATCCACCGTCTCCCCGCCGCAGCCGAGATCGGTGTACGAAAAGCCCTCCTCGGACAGATATTTCATCAGCTCGAGCTTCAGCCCGTAGCCGCCGTGGTCACAGCCGATATAGATCATTGCGATTCCTCCTTTCCGATTTTTTGAAAGCCTTTTCTGACGCAGATAGATAATGTATTTTCGGAAAATTATGTTCAGGGATCCGTATGGGAACTCTCTGAGAATACATTTTAAAAGTTTCGCTCAAGCCTTTTCAAGGGCTTGCAGGGGTGCGGGGGCGGCGCCCCTGCCTAAAAGGAATGTTCTCCTTCCGTTCTTTTCGCGAGCCGTTCCCGCTCCGCCTGCGGAAGGCGGAGATACGTCGGCATGAGCGCGTCCGCCGCCGTATCGGGGGAATGCTCCGCCGCGAGGCACACGCCGATCCCGCTCTGATAACGAAGCATGGGCGGCGCGAGGGTATATTTTTCGCCGAGCGCGTGATGAACCAGCGCCGCGCCGTCCCCCGCGAGAATGATTTTTTCGTGATAGCGCTCCAGTTCCCCGCCGAGCGCGTCGATCGAAAGCGCCCGATCCTCGCAGAGCCGCTCGATTTTTCCGTCAGAAACACGGAACAGCGCGTTATAGACCTGACGGCAGCGCGCGTCCATCACCGCGCAGACCAGCGCGTCCGTCACGGTGAAGTGATAGGCGAGCCCGAGCAGGGAGGATACGGCGCGGCACGGCTTTCCGAGCGCGTACGCCATGCCCTTTACCACCGAGACCCCGATCCGAAGCCCCGTGAACGAGCCGGGACCGACCGAAACGGCGAACGCGTCCGCCGCCGAAAGGGAAACGCCCGCCCCCTTCAGCATGGCTTCCATAAACGGGATCAAGGTCTTGGAATGCACCTGATCCGTATGGAGCGAGCCGCTCGCGATTACGCGCGGCTCCTCTCCGACCTCGCACAGCGCGCAGGAGGCGGTCACCGCCGAGGTATCGATTCCGAGTATTTTCACGGCATTTCCTTTCCATAGAACATATCCTATGCGGACAGGTTCGTGATACGGATCTCGCGGTCGTTTTCCCCGCGCTTGAGAAGCTCGACCTCCCATACCCGCTCCAGCTCGTCCGCGAGACCGGGAATGTTTTCGCTCCACTCGACTGCGAGAATTCCCCCGCGGTTCAGGTAATCGAAAAAACCGATCGCGTACAGGTCGTCGAACGAATTGATCCGAAACAGGTCGAAATGAAAAAGCGGAAGCCTTCCGTCCGTGTATTCGTTCACGAGCGCGAAGGTCGGGCTTCCGACGACGTCCGCGATCCCGAGATACCGCGCGATCCCTTTGGTGAAATGCGTTTTTCCCGCGCCCATTTCCCCGCTGTACAGGATCACGTCCCCCGCGCTCAGGTTTTTCGCGAACTCCTCCGCCGCGCGGACGGTCTCCTCCTCCGAATGCGTATAAAGCGTCATCAGAACAGCCCCGAGATCGTTCCGTCGCCCGCGACGTCGATATTGTTCGCGGCGGGAACGCGCGGAAGCCCCGGCATGGTCATGATCTCGCCCGTTAAAGCGACGATGAAGCCCGCGCCCGCCGAAATTTTCAGGTCGCGCACGGTTACGGTGAAATGCTCCGGCTTTCCGAGCTTCGTCGGATCGTCCGAAAGGGAATACTGGGTCTTCGCGACGCAGACGGGCAGATTTCCGAAGCCGAGCGATTCGATCCGCTTCAGCTCCTTTTCCGCCGCTGCCGTAAAGCTTACCCCGTCGGCGCGGTAGATTTCCCTCGCGATTGTTTCGAGCTTTTCCTTGATCGGGAGGTTCACGTCGTAAAGCGGACGGAAATCCGTCTGGCAGTTTTCGCATTTTTCCACCGTTTCAATGACGGCTTTCGCAAGCTCGATTCCGCCCTCGCCGCCTTTGAGGAACACGTCCGAGAAGGCGACGGAAACGCCCGCTTCCTCGCAGAAGGAACGGATATACGCGATCTCCGCCTCGCTGTCGGTCGCGAAATGGTTGATCGCGACCACGACGGGAACGCCGAATTTGTGCATATTTTCAATGTGGGTCTTCAGGTTCACGATCCCTTTTTTGAGCGCGCCGAGATTCTCCGCCGAAAGCTCCGTTTTCGGAACGCCGCCGTTGTATTTCAGGGCGCGGATCGTC
This sequence comes from uncultured Ruminiclostridium sp., assembly GCA_964553625.1. Taxonomy (GTDB): domain Bacteria; phylum Bacillota; class Clostridia; order Oscillospirales; family Ruminococcaceae; genus Ruminiclostridium_E. The sequence goes on along the minus strand of CAZKKZ010000042.1, from coordinate 9,246 downwards.
GCGACCAGCACCACGCAGTCGGGCTTCAGACCCGCCGCGCGGCACTTGATGTCAAAAAACTTTTCCGCGCCGAGGTCGGAGCCGAAGCCCGCCTCGGTAATGCAGTAATCCCCGAGCTTTAACGCGAGCCGGGTCGCGCGGACGCTGTTGCAGCCGTGGGCAATGTTCGCGAAGGGTCCGCCGTGAATGATCGCGGGGTTATTTTCGAGCGTCTGAACAAGGTTCGGGTTGATCGCGTCCTTTAAGAGGGCGGTCATCGCGCCGACCGCGTTCAGATCCGCCGCGGTAACGGGCTTTCCGTCGTAGGTATACGCGGCGAGAATTTTCCCGAGCCGCGCCTTCAGGTCGTCGAGATCGTCCGCGAGACAAAGGATCGCCATGACCTCGCTCGCCACGGTAATGCAGAAATGATCTTCGCGCGGAACGCCGTCCACTCGCGAGCCGAGCCCGACAATGCAGTTGCGCAGCGCGCGGTCGTTCATGTCGAGACAGCGCTTTACCTGCACCTGTCTCGGGTCGATCCCGAGCGCGTTCCCCTGCTGAAGATGATTGTCGAGCAGGGCGCAGAGCAGATTGTTCGCGGCGGTGATCGCGTGAAGATCGCCCGTGAAATGAAGGTTGATGTCCTCCATTGGGACGACCTGCGCGTATCCGCCGCCCGCCGCGCCGCCCTTAATCCCGAAAACGGGTCCGAGCGAGGGCTCGCGCAGCGCCAGAACGGAATTGACGCCGAGACGGTGCATTCCCTCCGAAAGACCGATACTGGTCGTCGTTTTTCCCTCGCCCGCGGGGGTCGGGTTGATTGCCGTCACGAGGACGAGCTTTCCGTCCTTTTCCGCGCGGCGGCGGTCGATGTACGACTGGTTGATCTTTGCCTTATAATGCCCGTAGGGCTCAAGCTCGTCCTCACGGATCCCGAGCTTTTCCGCGAGCGCGGTAATTTTCAGCATTTTCGCCTGCTGTGCGATCTCGATGTCTGTCAGCATATCCGTTCCTCCAAAACTGTACTCCTGCCGTAAAAAAATAAACTGTTATTATTATATCATATCCGCCCGCAAATTTCAACATTTTTATTCAAATTCAAGCTGTCCGAGATTGAATTTTACCGCCGTACCCGCCGCGGGGATCGTTTTTGTCACGTACCGCTCCGGCTGCTTTACCGCGCCCTCGGCGTATAAGCGGGCGCTTTCGAGCTTCGCGCGGGTGAGCCGCATGACCTGTACCCCCTGCGTCGCGCGCGCCGCCTTCGGAAGGATCAGGACGGTCGAGAAGATCAGGAGCTTTCCCGCGTCGGACTGTAAAATAAACTCCGCGTCGCCGCTGATTTTGTACATCGCCACAAGCGGCGAGCCGTCGAAATACGCGTTCGCGAGCTTTTTCCGCTTCGTTTTTGTTTCAAACGACGAAAGCGGGATCTTCGCACACTTTCCGTTCTCGAAAAAGAGAATCAGGTTCTCGCTGTAATCGTTCGTCGGGATCATCCGGACGATCTTTTCCGACGGCTCGAACTCGAGCTTCGCGGGGATATAATCGCCCAAGGTGCTGATCTTCGTATCGGCGAAATCCGAAACGCGGGATTTGTACACCTGATGCAGGTTCGTGAAAAAGAGCAGGTCGGTGCGGTTGGAGAGCTCCTCCGAGAAGACGAGACGGTCGCCCTCCTTCAGCTTGTGTTCGCCGCTCATGCGGAGCGACTGCGGGGTGACCCGCTTAAAATACCCCTCCGCCGTCAGGAAGATGTTGAGCGGATAGTCGGGGATCTCCTCTTCCTCGGGGAAGCTGTCGTCCGCGGCTTCGGCGAATTTCGTCCGGCGGGGCTTTCCGTATTTTTCGGCGATTTCGGTCAGCTCGCCGATGATGATGTTCTTGATCTTCCGCGGGCTTTCGAGCGTTTCCTCCATGTCCGCGATCGTGCCGCGCAGCTCGTCGATTTCGGAGGTGCGCTTTAAAATGTACTCCTGATTGATGTGGCGGAGCTTGATCTCCGCGACGTAATCCGCCTGTACCTCGTCGATCCCGAAGCCGATCATGAGGTTCGGGACGACCTCCGCTTCCTCCTTCGTTTCCCGGATAATGCGGATCGCCTTGTCAATATCGAGCAGGATCTTTTGCAGTCCGAGCAGGAGGTGAAGCTTTTCCCGTTTTTTCCCGAGCTCGAAAAAGATCATGCGCTTCACGCACTCGATCCGGAAGGAAATCCATTCGTTCAGAATTTCGGGTACGCCGAGAACGCGCGGATTTCCCGCGATCAGGACGTTAAAGTTGCAGGAAAAGCTGTCCTGTAACGGGGTAAGGCGGAAGAGCTTCTGCGCGAGCGCGTCGGGATCGACCCCTTTTTTCAGGTCGAAGGTAAGCTTTAAGCCCGAAAGGTCGGTCTCGTCGCGCATATCGGAAATTTCCTTAATCTTCCCGAGCTTGACCAGCTCGAGTACCTTATCCATGATCGCCTCGACCGTCGTCGTCGGGGGAATTTCGGTCACCTCGATACAGTTTTCGGCTTTGTCGTAGGTATATTTCGCGCGAATCTTTACCGCGCCGCGCCCCGTCTGATAAATTTTCCGCATTTCCGCGTCGTCGTAAAGGAGATAGCCGCCGCCGGGGAAGTCGGGTCCCTGAAGCGTGGAGGAAACGTCGTGCTCGGGATCCTTCATCAGCGCGATCGTCGTTTCGCAGACCTCCCTTAAATTAAAGGAGCAGATATTGCTCGCCATGGAAACGGCGATCCCGATATTGTTGTTGATCAGGATCGAGGGGAACCGCACGGGAAAGAGCGTCGGCTCGGTCATGGTGTTGTCGTAATTCGGGACGAAATCGACGGAATCCTTGTCGATGTCGCCGAACAGCTCGGCGCAGATCGGTTCGAGCTTCGCTTCCGTATAACGCGAGGCGGCGAACGCCATATCGCGGGAATACGCCTTTCCGAAGTTCCCCTTGCTGTCCACGTAGGGGTGCAGGAGCGTTTCGTTCCCGCGCGCGAGCCGCACCATCGTTTCGTAAATCGCCATATCGCCGTGAGGATTGAGCTTCATGGTCTGTCCGACGATATTGGCGGATTTCGTCCGCGCGCCCGTCAGAAGTCCCATTTTATACATCGTATACAGAAGCTTGCGGTGCGAGGGCTTAAAGCCGTCGATCTCGGGGAGCGCGCGGGAGATAATAACGCTCATCGCGTAGGGCATATAATTTTCCTCGAGCGTATCGACAATATTTTTCTGTTCGACAAGTCCCGCGCCCTCGATGTAAGCGTCCGTGTTCTTCGGAGAGGACGGCGGGACGGGTGTCTTTTTCTTTTTCATTTACCGAAAATCCCTTTCTTTTGGAAGTGCAGAACCGCGTCTTTCGCAAATCGCGCAAAAGCGCGCGCCTGCACCAAAAATCAAATAAATTGTTACGCGAGATCGACGTTATCGAGATAGCGGCTCCCGAATTCGCGGATATAGTCCTTGCGCCCCTCAAGATTATCGCCGAGCAGGAGATCGAACATCGCCTGCGTTTTTTCCGCGTCGGACGGGAGCACCTTAATAAGCCGCCTTGTTTCGGGATTCATCGTCGTAAGCGACATCATCTCCGGCTCGTTTTCGCCAAGCCCCTTCGAGCGCTGAATGGTGTGCTTCTGCCCCGCGAGCATTTCGAGAATGCGGGCTTTTTCCGCTTCGGTATAGGCGAAATAGGTCTTGTCCTTCGCGTTGATCTCGTAAAGCGGGGATTCCGCGATATAAACGTACCCCTCGCGGATCAGCGTCGGCGTCAGGCGGTACAGCATGGTCAGGATCAGGGCGCGGATCTGATACCCGTCCACGTCCGCGTCGGTGCAGATCACGACCTTATTCCACCGCAGGAGCGACAGGTCGAAGCCGCCGATTTCCTTATTTTGCTTCGCCTTTACCTCGACGCCGCAGCCGAGCACCTTCACGAGATCGGTGATGATCTCGCTCTTGAAAATCTTATCGTAGCCCGCCTTCAGGCAGTTCAGAATCTTTCCGCGCACGGGCATGATCGCCTGATACTCCGAATCGCGCGCGAGCTTTACCGAGCCGAGCGCGGAGTCGCCCTCCACGATATAAATTTCCCGCTTCGAGGGATCCTTGCTGCGGCAGTCCACGAATTTTTCCACGCGGTTGCTCAGGTCGAGCGTTCCCGTCAGCTTTTTCTTTACGTTCTGGCGAATGCGGTCGGCGTTTTCCCGCGCGCGCTTGTTGATCATGATCTGCTCGCAGATTTTCAGCGCCTCGTCGGGATTCTCGATAAAATAGACCTCGATACAGTGCTTGAGCCATTCGACCATGGCGTCGTACACAAATTTATTCGTGATCGCCTTTTTCGTCTGGTTTTCGTAGCTTGTCTGGGTGGAAAAGTTCGACGAAATAAAAACGAGGCATTCCTCGATGTCCGCGAAGGTGATTTTCGCGTCGTCCTTGCCGTATTTGTTGTTGGTTTTGAGGTAGCTGTCGATCTGGGATGTGAGCGCCTGCCGCATGGCGCGGTCGGGCGAGCCGCCGTGCTCGAGCCAGCTGGAGTTGTGGTAATGCTCGACCAGCTTTACCTTGTTGGAAAAAGCGATCGCGACATGGAGCTTTACCTTATAGTCGGGCTTATCCTCGCGGTCGCGCCCCTGCCGCTGCGCCGTCCAGTCCTGCGGCGTGCCGATCGCGCTTTCGCCGACGACCTCCTTTAAATAGTCGGAGATCCCGTTTTCGTAGCGGTATTCCCGCTCGTCGAAGCCGCCGTCCTCCCGCTCGCTGCGGTACAGGAACAAAAGCCCGTCGTTGACGATCGCCTGCCGCCGGAGTACGTCGTCGAAATACTCGTCCCCGACGTTAATATCGGTAAAAACGTCGAGATCGGGCTTCCAGCGGATCACCGTTCCGCTCTCGCCGTGCGATTTCGAGCGGATAAAGCCCTTCTCCTCGCTTTGGAGCGTGACGTTAAAGCCCTTTTCGAAGCGCAGGGAGTAATGCCACGTTCCGTTATCCGCCTCGACCTCCATGTATTCGGAGGAGAACTGCGTCGCGCATAAGCCGAGACCGTTCAGCCCGAGCGCGAAGGAATAATTCTCGCCGCTGTTGTTGTCGTACTTTCCGCCCGCGTACAGGGTACAGAACGCAAGCTCCCAGTTATATTTTTCCTCGTTTTTGTTGTAGTCGATCGGGATTCCGCGCCCGTGATCGGCGACCTCGAACGAGCCGTCGAGAAAATGCGTCACGGTCACGGACGAGCCGTAGCCCTCCCGTGCCTCGTCGATCGAGTTCGATAATATCTCAAAAACAGAATGGCGGCAGCCCTCCGCCCCGTCCGACCCGAAGATGACCGCCGGGCGCTTTCGCACCTGATCGGGTCCCTTCAGCGAGACAAGGCTGTTGTCATCGTATGCTTTTTTGCTCATTGCTCCGTTCCTTTCTTTTTACAAATACAAATTCAGTATACCACAAAAAGAAAATTTTTACAAGTTTTATTTCGTGGTTTTCCCGTTCCCGAAAAGTCTGTGATTTTTTACGAATTCCATCGCCAAACGCTTCTGTGCTTTCCGTTTACGGAATAAGAGAATCAGAAAGAAGAGTGATAATCCAAAGCATACGCCGGAGCCGATACATGTATTAAGCCAATTGTCATAGCTGTCAATGCCGTCTAAGCCTATGTGTCCCATAGATAACCAATCGGGGTTATACATGATCCTGACCGTTGTTCCGATATACGGTTCGGGATTCACCATGGGTCCTCCCGATAGGATAAATTTAGGCTGAAATTTAACGTCACGGTATAAAATCCGATCCGCATGCACGATTCCGTCAGAATCCCGGAACGTGCCGAAAACGGTGCCGTCCGGCAGCCCTACAAATGTAATTTCCGCTGTTGTGATAACCCAGTCGTTTCGCTGAATACGAAGCGCAATCTCATAAACAAAGCAAATCATCGATAGAATCATGATCGGAATCAGAATAACGCTTAAAAATCGGTTCATAAATCGTTCCCTATTAAAACTTGTTAGGTCTTAGCCTTTTATCCTCCCGACCGCCGAAAAAACGGCGAAGCCCGCGAGATCGACCGCGACGATCGTCGCGCCGACGGGCGTTTCCGCGAGGATCGAGATTAAAATTCCCGCCGCGGTGCAGATTACCGAAAAAATCGCCGCACAGATCGTCACGGAGCGGAAGCTGTGAAATACCCGCATGGCGGACAGGGCGGGGAAGATGATGAGCGCCGAGATCAGGAGCGAGCCGACCAGATTCATCGCCAGCACGATAATGACCGCGATCACGACCGCGATCAGGAGATTGTACGCCCGCGCGCGGATCCCCGTCGCGAGCGCGAAGGATTCGTCAAACGTCACCGAGAAGATTTTATGGTAGAAGATCAGGAATACCGCGAGGACGAGCGCCGAAAGGATCACGCAGAGCCGGACCTCCGCCGCCGAGAGCGTCAGGATCGAGGTCGAGCCGAACAGCGTCCCGCAGACGTCGCCCGAAACGTTCGCCGAGGTGGAAAAAAGGTGCATCAGAAGATACCCGAGCGCGAGCGCGCTTACGGAAAGCACGGCGATCGCCGCGTCCCCCTTCAGTTTCTTGTTTTGTCCGCCGCATAAAAGCAGGATCGCGCAAACCACCGTCACCGGCATGACGATCAGCATATTTTCGCTGATGTGCAGGACTGCCGCGACCGCGACAGCGCCGAAGGAAACGTGCGAAAGTCCGTCCCCGATAAACGAAAGCCGCTTCAGGACGAGCGTGACCCCCAGCAGGGCGCTGCACAGCGCGATCAGAACCCCGACGGTCATCGCGTACTGCACAAAGGGATACGAAAAATAATGCAGGAGCTTATCCATCGCTTTCACCCCGCCCTTTCTCCGGAATTTCGCCGCAAAGCCCGCTTTTCCGATATTCCTTCGTCAACCCGAAAAAGAGCGGCTTTTCCCCGACGTGAAGGATATGATCCGAATATCGGAGCGCCGCCGGAAGGTCGTGCGACACCATGATCACGGTGATCCGATCCGTTTTGTTGAGCGACTCGATCAGCTCGTAAAGCTCCGCCGTCGCTTTCGGATCAAGCCCCGCCGTCGGCTCGTCGAGCAGCAGCAGCTTTCTCGAAGCGCAAAGCGCCCGCGCGAGCAGCACCCGCTGCTGCTGTCCGCCCGAAAGCGCGCGGTACGAGCGCGGCAAAAGCGGCGTGATCCCGAGCCTTTCGGTCATTTCCCGCGCGAGCGCTTTTTCTTCCTTATTGTAAAAGGGTCGAAGCCCGGTGCGGTTCAGGCAGCCCGACAGCACGATCTCCCGAACCGAGGCGGGAAAGTCCCGCTGGACGGAGGTTTGCTGCGGGAGATAGCCGATCTCGCTTTGCCGCACGCCCTCGGTCAGGATCTCGCCCTCGAGCGGCGGAATCAGCCGCAGCAGCGTTTTCATGAGCGTCGATTTTCCCGCGCCGTTTTCGCCGACAACGCAGAGGTAATCCCCCTCGTTTACCGAAAAGGAAAACCCCTCGGCGACCTTTTTCCCCTCGTGACCGACCGCGAGATTCCGACAGGTCAATAATGCCATAATGATCATTCTTCCTTTCCTAGTCCGTGCCGAGCGCTTTTTTCAGGACGCCGAGGTTTTCCCGGGCGATCGAAAGATAGGTTGTTCCGCTTTCCGCCGCCTCCGCCGTGACGGACTGCATGGAATCGAGCGTCAGGATCGACTGATTTTTTTCTTTTGTATTTTGCGCAATCGCTTCGGCGATCCGGCGGTCGCTTCCCTCGATCGTTAAAATGACGTCCAGCCCGAGCTCGTCCGCCTTTTCGGCGAGAAAGATCACCGTCTCAAAGCTCGCCTCCGTTTCGGTGGAGCAGCCCGGAAACGCCGCGTAATACGCGATTCCGTAATCGTCCGTCAGATAGCGGAACGGAAAGCGGTCGCCGAACAGGATCGCCGGTTTTTCGGCGTTTTCCGCCGCGCTTCGGTATTCGCCGTCGAGCGCGTCAAGCTTTTCCCGATACATCGCCGCATTTTGCCCGTACACTGCGGCGTTTTCGGGGTCGATTGCGGAAAGCTCCTCCGCGATCGCGGAGACGGCGGTTTTCGCGTGATTCAGCGAGAGCCAGACGTGTTCGTCGTCCTCCGCCTCGTCCGATCCGCCTTCCATTCCCTCGGTGATCTCCTCTGTTTTGACGCTTTCCCGGAGCAGGTCGAGCAGGCGGATTGTTCCTTTTTCGCGTTCGCCGAGGAAACGCTCAGTCCACCGATCCGATTCCCCGCCCACGCAAAGGAACAGATCGCAGTCGTATATTTTGATGAAATCGTCCGCCGAGGGCTGAAAGCTGTGAAGCTCCTCCCCGTTTTCGGTCAGGAGAATCAGCTCGGCGTTTCCGGGATTTTCGCCGAGGATTTCCCGAACCCAATCATACGCGGGAAAAACCGTGCATACGACCGTAAACTTTCCTTCCTCCGCGTCGGAGGGATTCGCCGCGCAGGAGGACAAAGTGCACAAAATTAAAAAAAGGGCGCATAAAATTTTCTTCATTCTTTCTCCTTCGTTTCCGCGCAGTCCTCGCACACGCCGTACAGCACGGTTTTCGTTTTGTTCAGGCGGAACCCCATTTCCTCCGAAAGCGTTTTCAAAAGCCGCTCGGCGTGCGCCTCCTCCATGTGAAAGCTTCCGCCGCAGGAGGTACAGGTCAGGTGAATCCGCTCCCGGCAGTCGCCGCAGCGGAGGTATTGATAGTAAATTTCGCGGCTTCCGTCGGGGACGGATCGGGTAATCAGTCCCTCGCGCTCGAGCGCGGCGAGATTCCGGTAAACGGCGCTTCGGCTGATCTCGTCGGAGAGCGCGTCCGCCGCCTCGCGCGCGGTAAAGCGGCGGTCGGCGCGCTGTGCGAGAAAGCCGTATAAAAGCCGCCGCTGCCGGGTCATGTATTCGTTCATGGCGCGCTCCTTTCCAAATTTGCGAATGATTCGCAAATTATTATATCCCATTTTTACGGATTTGTCAAGAACCTTCCTTTCGGGCCGGGCATATTTCCGACAAATTTTTCTCCGCTGGCGCAAGGTTCGTTTTGTGCAAATCTGCATTATTTCCCGATCCGTGCCGTAAATGCTTGCTTTCTCTTTCTTATTATGATAAAATAAAGGCGGACGCGTGGGATAAGGCGAATCGCCTTTCGGCAAAACCGCCGCACGGACAGCACACGCACGACAAAGACGGAAAGGAATGGTTAACAAGAAACCTGCTAATAAAAGTCAATACCCAAAATGAAAAAAGAAGCAGGAAAAGTTT
>CAZKKZ010000041.1:0-21895 GCA_964553625.1 uncultured Ruminiclostridium sp. | reverse complement strand
ACATTGCGATTGGCTACCGCTTGGTCTCCGTAATTTTATTGTAGCAAAGGAGAAAAATAATGTAGTCACCATCGTAAAGATGATAACTACATTATACGTGCTGAACATGACGACAAGCGAAGTTTTGAAAAAAATCAGGGAGGAACATTCTCTCACACAGGACGAAATGGCGAAAAAGCTTTTTGTAACGCGTCAGGCAATCTCGCGCTGGGAAAACGGCGAAACCGTCCCCAATACGGAATCCCTCAAGCTGATCTCAAAGGTTTTCGGCGTTTCGGTCAATACTTTACTCGGCGCTCCGCGGCGGCTGTTTTGTCAGATGTGCGGAATGCCGCTGGACGACGACGGAAACATAAGCCGCGAAACGGACGGTGAGCTGAATGAGGAATACTGCAAATGGTGTTATACCGGCGGAAGTTTTATGTATCATTCCATGGAAGAAGTCGCGGACTACCTCGCGGAGCACTTTCACGGCGAACATACCGCCGAGGAAGCGCGGAAATATTATCGGGATCAGCTTTCAAAGCTCGACCATTGGCGTGAAAAATAAGTTCTCGCTCTAAAAGGAAAATGTGCTCTTCGACGGTTTTCCCGTTTTGTCGAAGAGCACATTTTTATTGCAATACGATAAAGCACACGCTAAGTTCCGATTCCGTGCTCTGCCGCAAATTCGGTATCGCCGCCGATCAGCTTCGGAGGATTCTCCACGCTCGCGTCTTGAATACTGAATATAAACGTTTTTTCGAGTGGCACGGGAGTCGCGGTGACGTCGCCGCCGGGATACCCGAAACCCACAAAATTGATCGTGAGCGTGGAATTCGGGACAATGTCAACCGCATAGGCAAGTTTGGCGTAATTGTTATAGTCCGAGGAAATTTCAAACGCATAATGGAGACACAGACCGTTCATTTCATCGAAAAGCAGATCGACGCTCCGACCGAAGGTGGGGTGTCCGTTATAAAAATCGGGAACGTTTACGACAAAGCCTTGACGTTCAAGCGCTTCGGCATCCTGTGATTCGTTTACCAAGGAGGTCGTCTTGTTTTCATAAGCAAAAGACACCTGCCCGTAACCGAGCATAACAAACAGAAAAAAGAACATCGCAATCACCAAAACGATCGCAACAGACGAAAGAACGATGAGCAGCTTTTTCATCAAGCCCCTCCTTAAACAACCAAGGAACCTTGGTAAACCGTGTAAGTGAATTTTGTGGCATCGGTTCCGTTCTTATAAATTTCGATATAAAACCTCTTGCCTTGTTTTCCGACCGAATTGGCGATAATTACCTTGCAGTTGTTGAAAACGTTGTGTGTATGGGATATACTCATATCATGCCATGTGTATTTTCCATCAGTTCCCATATAATACACATAAGCATTCCCATTGATGTACGTATTCGATAAGAAACCGGTTTTAAAATAGACAGCCTTTGAGGTGCTGCCCGAAAGGTCATAAAGATATGTCGGGGAATGAAAATCGCCGTACGTCAAATCGACGTCTTCCTCATGAGATCCGTCAACTAAGTTTACTTCCTCCGATGTTGACCTTGAAAAACTCCCGCTGTTAAGTTCTGCGATAAGATTTTCGTCAGTAACCAGATTTTCATCAGTCGGCACGAGCACTAGATAAACTTCGTCATTAATAGTTGTAAAATAATTGCCATCAACTTCATAGCAAAGATAATTGTCAATCAGAACCAATTCTTTCTCTTCATGAGCAAATTCTCGATCAAGCGCATTGACGGATACCGTCAGGCAACTCATGACCGTTACAACCGCCGTAAACGCTGCTAAACCTCTTTTAAAAAATTTTTTCATGATATTATTCCTTTCTGTCTTAAAAATTGATTTTCTTAATTTTCATTCTTGTCCGGGACAACCGCTTGAGTAAAAAAATGTAGTTGCAATTACTTAATAAGTATATCATGAAGGAACGCTATTGTCAAGTTCTTTCCCCTGATTTGTATACTTACACAAAAAAATCAGCACATTGGACAATAACAGTATGGGAACTTTTGAAGAAAACCTTGAAAAATAGCTCCGCGCCCATCGGCGGAGCTTTTTTGACCGCTATGTGTTATATTTTTATAAAATCCAGCAGAATTCCCGTAAAAATTAGCCTTGATCAGCAAAAAGCTCCCTTTCTGACATTTAAAAGGGAGCTTTTTCATTAAAAATTAGGATTCGGCACAGCGATCAGCTTTCCGCCGCATTTTCCTCGACCCATTTCGCCGCCATCAGCGGGGTCAGGGTAATGTCAAGCTCCTCCGTCCCCGCGTCGAACGCCGTTTCGCCGACGGCTTTCGCGTTTCCGCCGAGAATATCATACGTAATCTGAGTACGGTATTCGATATGGCAGAACAGGAACTCGGGCGGGATTACGTCCGCTTGTGAAATTTCCTCAAGCCAGCGGATCGGGGACATACCGCCGATACTGATCCTGCTGATGAGCCAGCCGCCCGCGGCAGCCGCATCGTTCGCGCAGAGATAAAGCGAGAAGCGGAACGGACGCTCGCTGTCCTCGGTCAGAACCTCGACCTCGAAATCCTTCAGGGTGAAGCAGTTGATCACGCGGGACTCGAAGCCGCAGGCGCAGCACATTCCGCCGTAGCCGGGGAGCTTCGCGTTAATGTCCTTCGCGAAGTAGTTGAGCGGCGCGCCGTTTCCGGAGATCTGACGATATTTTTCGCGCAGATAGGCGAATTCGTCCTTCCGGATCGTAGGGATCGGCTTCAGGTTGAACGGGAACTGATCGGGAATGATCCGGTTCGGCTCCTCCGCCGTGAGATAATGCTTGCTCAGGAGCGAGCGGTTCTCGCCCGTAATAATAAACTCGGCGATTTCCGCGAATTCGGGCTTGGTATAGTCCGCGCGGAGAGTGATATATTTTTCCGTGCGCTCGCGCCATTCGGGCTTAATCTCCTCGCCGATCCCGACGATCCTGATGATCTTCCCGTCCCCGTCAACCAGCGCGACGCGGTCGGTTTTCAGGTCGCTTACGTAAAGCTTCGACGCGCGGGAGGCGATCTCCGTATCGGAAAGTCCTTCGCCCGCGAACATCTTCGCCAAAAGCGATTTCTCGAACAGGTAGCGGCTCTTCGTAGCGGGGAAGTCGAATACCCGTCCGTCGAGCATTCCGCATTTAATCAGCGTTCCGACGTCGCCGACGAGATCGAGCATATCCGCGTTTGAGACGGACGGCGGGATCATGAACTGCTTGTTATACGCGGCGAAGCGGTAGCGCTTATTGATGTCGAGCTGTAACGAAATCTGTCCGCCCTGCTCCTTGATCTCGCGCAGGAAGGTCATGGTATCCTTCCCCTGCGTAAACGAGTTAATGAGCATGGAAACGACGTCGTTGTAATTCTGGTGCGTGTCAAAGCGGTTCTGGCGCTTCTGGATCGAGGTCATCGCGTTCTGAATGTTTCCGATCTGAATCTTCGACGCCTCATAGCGCTGCTGCTCCTCGCCGTGGGTAAAGTAAAGCTGATAATACTTCATGACGACCTTATAGTCCTCATGATAAATCTCGTCGTACATCGCGAACAGGCGTTCGAGATCGTTTTCGTCGCCGATCAGGTTATCCTTCAGGATCGACTCGGCGGCTTTCTCGGCGGCGGAGCTGAAACCGTAGAAGAACCGATCGTCCGAGCGGTTCGGCGTCACTCTTGAATCGACGTAGTACATCGACCCCGCGCGGGTAAATTCGTACAGGTATTCCCGTCCGCTCGCGGTACCGTCCTCGTTTTCCCATTGATACGCGGCGTAAAGGGTCTTGTCCCCGTCTACGCCCACCTGCCCGCGGAGCTGTTCCATCGCGTTGGTGATATACGCGGTATACGCCGACCCGTCCTTATGCTCGGAGGCGGGAACGTGCTCGGCGACCGTCTGAAAGCCCGTCTTTTTCAGCTCCTCATACGGCACCGGCTCGGTCTCGCCGGGATAAACGAGCGAAAAGCTGTTCTGAAACTGCGATTCAAGCACCTGTCCGAACTTGCTCGTATGGATATAATGATTAAAGAACTCAAAGGCGTAGGACTTCGGGAACAGGAAGAAGCGCCGGTCGCTCTTCGGAACGGGCTGGAGCGTCAGGACGAAATAGCGGCGGTAAACGTTCACCATTTCCGAAAGATCCTTCCGGATCCGGTCGGTGACCTCCTTCTCGCTGCTGTGGCGGATTCCCGTCCGGTGCGGGGTAATATAGTCGTTCGGGACGCTGATAAAAAAGGCGGAAAGGTGCTCGTCAAGGAACGCCTCGTTATCCTCCTTATAAAGCCCCGTAAGCTCGTAGGTCGAAAAATAGTTGTACTTCTGGCGAAGAAGGCGCACAAGCTCCGTGCGCTTCGTATTCGCGACCGCGTACGGGATCAGGTACGAGAAGCCGTCGTTTTCATAGCAGAGGAAGTCGATCATGCTCTTATTGTTCTGCATGAAGCGGATATTCGGATATTCCTCCCCCGGGCGCAGATACTGCATAATCTTATAAACGGTCTTTGCCTCGCCGTTTACCTGCACTCCGAGCGTGATCGTCCGATCCTTCGCCTCCTCGCGGTTCCCGTTCCGGGTATCCATGCACTTTTTCCGGTTAAACGCGAAGCAAAGCTCCATTAAACTCATGTAATCGCCCTTTTTATCGGTCAGCGATAAAAAGTTCTCCATGATCGCGTTAAATTCGTCGCCTCTTACCTTAAAGGTGATCTCCGTTCCCTGAAACGGACTTCCGAACAGGTCGAGCTCGAGGATTTTGAGGTTCCCGTTGTCGTTCTTGATCTTGAAGCTGAAATTGTTGGAGCGGAGCGAGAGCCATTCGACGTTTAAGAAAACGCTCTTCGCGCCGACGCCGAAGCGTCCCTCTCTCGTCCCCGTTTTATCGCGTTCGCCGCGCCCGAAGCTCAGGTAATAGAGAATCTGCTCCATGGTGAAGCCGACCTCGTTATAGTTCAGGCTTACCTGATGCTGATTCGTCGAAAAGTTCATCAGAACGCGGATGTCCTTCGTTTCGTAATGACAGCCGAACGTGTTCTGGAGCAGCTCCCGAAGGATGCTTTCCTTCGGATAGTCGTTAATGCTGAGCATGGTGTTGAAGGCGGTGCGCCCGCTGAACACCTCGTTAAAATAATCGCGGAACGGCTCGCTGTCCGAGCTTCCCGTGAACAGCGCGGTCTGAATCTTCTTCAGCGCCGCGTCCCGCTTGCCGGTATCGTCCGCCGCGTGACCCTCGTAAAAGTCGCCGATATACTGCTTCAGCTCTTTCGCGAGCGCTTCGCGCTGTTTCGTTTCCTCATAGCTCAAAATGAAATCACCGATCCTCTCGTTTTTGGATAACTTCTGTCAAAACCTTCTTTGTTTTTTCAGGACGGGCGCGTTTTAGAACTTGCTCTTAAATCAAGCCCTCGTTATACGCCCGGATAAATTCCCCGTAGCCGCCGCCGTAACCGAGCTCCTTGTGCCAGTACAGCCACGCATGGTACAGAACGAGCGGGCGCATCAGGTCGGAAAGCGGCGAAAGCTTGTCTTTCAGGTAAGCGTATCCGCCCGCCTTCTCCGCCATCGCTTTCAGTTCCGCGTGCGCGTTTTTGATCCCCTCCACATACGGATTCTCTCCGAACCGCGCGGAATACCGTCGAAAATCGTCGTTTTCGACCGTCCCGTAAGGGAAAACGGAAAGCGCGCCGTTTTCGTCCGCCGAAGCGAATCCGCCGCGAAGCTCGCTTACCTTTTCCGTAACCGCCGCGAGAAGCGCCGCCTTATCCGCCTCCTTCGCCTCGGTAAGCGCCGAGACCCCGAGCATGGCGGAAAGCGCCGAAAGCTTATGCTGCGCGTACTCATGCGTGCGCGCCGCCGTCGTAAGGTTCCGCTCGGCGGGGATCATATAATCGGATTTAAAGCGGGAGATCAGGTCGAAGCTTGAACCGACCGAGCCGGTATAATCCGCGATATATTTAACGTCGATCAGAAGATCGGTCAGGATCTGTTCGATCCCCTCGATCCGGAGCAGGACGTTCTCACAGGGAAGCTCCCGCCGGAACGCCTTATAAAGATTCCCCGCGAGCGCCTTTTTCAACACGCGCCCGTCGAAAAGCCCCTCGGTATCGCAGAAAAGGATAAATTCGGGCGTTTTTCCGCCGACGAAGGCGCGGCGCTTGTACCGCTGCTGGAACACGGCGGGGTGATCGGGAAGCTCATAGCTGATGATATGCGTAATCGGCGAATAGAGCGGGAGAAGCTCGTCCGACCCGTCCTTCGTCAGCACGACCCGAAGCTTCTGCGCGGGAAGCTCGCCGAGCCATTGCTTCAGGCTACGGACATTATAGCCTGTGCGCGTGATCGAGGTCACGCTCGACCGCTTTTCAAAATAAAGCGCCGCAAGGATCTTTTCGACGTACTGAAGCGTCGCGTCGGAATCGAAATAAACGACGGCGGTCTGATCCTCCGAACGAATGATCGGGTCGATCACGTCGAGAAAGGTTTTCAGCTTCGCGTCGGTATTCTTTAAAATTTCCGCCTCGGTATGGGTATAAGCGGGGCGGAGATAGATTTTCCGCTCCTCGAGATTATATTCCTCAAAAATATTTCCGCCGGAGGTATAGCGAACCTTTGAATCCTCGAAGCGAAGATTCCTCGGGATCCGCTTCGGATCGATCTCATACGGGATCGGGCGGATCGCCGGACGGCTTTCCTCGGGCGAGGAATAGTTTAAATACGGGCTGTCCGCCGAGAACGCGGTAACGGCGGGAGTAATCGGCGGGAATGCGCCCGGCTCGTTCTTTAAAAGCGCCTTGATAACATTCGGCACCTGCGACGGAGCCGCGTCGTACAAAGCGGGGTAGGGCGCGAAAAGGACCGCCTTCTCCGCCTTCATGCCGAGCTTTTCATAAACGGAAAGCTCCGACCCGTCGGTTTTTCCCGAAGCGTCGGCGACGATCAGATCCCATACGATCCCGCCCCCGCGAAGGTCGGCGAGAACGGACGGCTCTTCCTCGGAAAGAACGCTCTCGGGTATGATAAAAAGATTGGAAAGGCAGGGCGAAAAGAAATAGACCGAATCCTTCGCGGCGGAAACGATCTTAAACTCAAGCCCGAGCCGAAGAAGCGCCGCGCCGTACCAGCTGTGGGCAAAGCGGTCGGGACAAAGGATCAGAACGTTCGCCTTTTCTTTTTTCGCCAGAAGGTCAAGCGCGCAAAGCATGGCTTTTTCCGCTTTTCCCTCGCCGAATCCGCTGAAATCCGCGCACCAGCCGTTTTTCTCAAGCTTTTCGAGGACGCACGCGCGAAAAGGATCCAAAGAAAGACCCGCGGCGGGGAACCGCTTCATATCGTTATCGTTCATATTCGTTTCATTCCTTCTCTCCGCAAATTCTTAGATCGCCTTCCGCAGCGAAAGCGCGGAAGGATAATATCCCATATTGTATTATACATCTTTTCCCCCGACTTTGCAACCGTTTTTTCATTTTCAAAGCGAAATTGCCGATTTTCACAAAAAACGCCGAGGAAATTTGGTGTGAACAAACGACGAAGGGTTACAGTTTGCGATATTTCTCCGAAAAACCGCGAAAATTTAAGAACTTGTTCCAAACCGGCGGAATTTGCTTTCCCCCCGTCTTGACATTTTTGGAAAATCGCGGTATACTATGGTAAGCAAATAAAATTTTAGCCCGACGGCACGCACCCCGCGCAAAGGAAAAGGCTTATGAAATTTAAATGGAATAAAAACTACCTCGGCTGGGGTCTGACGGCGTTCGCCGTAATCCTCGCGAGTACGGTCATTATTTTTATCCTCGTGAATCAGAAGAGCGTCGCCGCGGGGATCGGAAACCTTTTTAATTCGCTCGTTCCGATCTTTTACGGGTTTATCTTCGCGTATCTGCTCTGTCCGATCGTGAATTTTTTTGACACAAGGGTTTTCGGGCGGATCTTCGCGAAAAAGGAAAAGCCCGTCCACCGGGAATCGGAACAGCACGGGCTTCAGATCTTTATAAAAAACAAAGCGTCGCGCGTTTTAAGCATTCTGGTGACAATCCTGATCGTCCTCGTGATTATTACCGGGGTCATCAGCGCCATTCTCCCGCAGCTTGAAACAACGATCCGGACGCTCGCCTTAAATATCCCTTCCTATATCACGACTACGACCGACTGGATCGCCTCGGCGTTTACCTCCTTCCCCGATCTCGGCGCGGAGGTCACGGACATCGTCAACCAGTCGTTCGTCGCCCTGCGCGACTTTCTCTCGAACGCGATCCTTCCGCAGGTCGGGGATTATCTCGGCTCGCTCACCAACGGGATCATGAGCGTGATCGGCGTTTTCATGAACCTTCTTCTCGGACTCGTGATCAGCATTTACTGCCTTTACAGCAAGGAACTTTTCTCGGCGCAGGCAAAAAAGCTTCTGTACAGCGTCGTAAAAATCAGCCACGCGAACAGGTTTATCGACGCGGTTCGGCGGATTCACCGCTCCTTCGGGAGCTTCCTTACCGGAACGCTGATCGACTCGTTTGTCGTCGCCTGCGTGACCTTTATCGTAACCACGCTTTTTAACGTCCCCTTTGCCCTTCTTGTTTCGGTTATTATGGGGATCACCAATATTATTCCGTATTTCGGACCGTTTATCGGTGCCGTCCCGAGCGCGTTCCTTATTTTAATGGAGGATCCGTTCAAGTGCCTCATCTTCATTATTATTATCCTCGTGATCCAGAATTTAAACGGTAACGTTTTAAGCCCCCGCATTCTCGGCGAAAACATCGGTCTCCCGAGCTTCTGGATCATTTTCGCCCTCCTTGCGGGGCAGGGAATTTTCGGCTTCTGGGGCTTGATTATCGGGATCCCGATTTTCGCCGTCGTATACGGCGCGGGAAAGGAGCTGATCGCCTCGCGCCTCACGGCGAAGGGGCTTCCCTCCGATTCCAATACCTATACCGATATTAAATGCTTCGAGTCGGAAACCTTAGCGCCCGTCTCTTTAAGCGCCGCTAACCGCGAGGACGCCCGCCGCGCGGAAGAAGCCGAACGGCGGAGAAGGGAGGAGCGGCGCTCGGCGCGAATCCTCCGCCGAAGCCGAAGCGGCGAGGATAAGACGCAAAAATAAAGAAAAAATTATTTTGCAAAGGAGGCGAATCTCATGAATCTCGAAAAGCTCAAAAAAGACTACGGAAACGTCCTCTGGGCGGGAAGAAAGTGTATCTGCGGTCTGCCGATCTCCTTTACCCGCTATATCCTGACCGATACGGCGCTTTATACGAAGATCGGGCTTCTGAATCTCCGCGAGGACGAGATCGAGCTGTACCGGATCTTCGACAAGAAGATCAGCTTTACGGTGTTCCAGCGCATGGTGAAATGCGGAACGGTTACCCTGATGTCGAAGGATACCGACACGCCCGAAAAAAAGCTCGAATCGATCCGATTCCCCCGCGAGGCGAAGCGGATTCTCGACGAGGCGGTAAAGCTCGAGCGGGATAAGTACTATGTCCGCGGTCGGGATATGATCGGAAGCGTCGGGCATGAGCACGATCACGGACAGGATTCCGACGACGATCCCGACGATTGATTTCCGGTTCTCCGAACAGGAAAAGGCAGAAACCCGACGTGAAAATGCACAAAACCAAAATATAAATTTGTACATATTTTACAAAGTTTCCCCATTTTTGAAAAAAAGTGAAATTTTCCTGTCACTTTTTGCCCCTCTAAAACGTTTTAATAAACAGAAGATACTTCTAAGGGAGAGTATCGGCAAAATCATCAATAAAAGCGAAACGCTTTTAAGGCAGCACCGCTGCCCGGACCCCGCAACCGCGGGCTCAATGAAGAAAGGAAGTAGAAGACATGAACAAACTCATGCGAAAAACCGCTGCCGTTCTGATGGCTGCCGCCGTCACCGCCACGGGGCTTTCGGCGACCTCGTTTGCCGCGGAAGCGGTTCAATGCCCTCACTGCGGCGCCCCGCTCGCCACGGACACGGTCACCGTCGAATACGGCGCCTCCGTTTCCAAGCCGACCTATAAGATCAAGGGTTCAAAGGGAACGAGAAAGATCCGTCTTTCCACCAAGACCTCGGGCGCGGCGATCTATTACACGACCGACGGAAGCACCCCCACAACGAACAGCAATCGTTATACGGGGCTTATTACCGTAAAAAAGAACACGAAGATCAAGGCGATCGCCGTAAAAGGCTCGTCCTCCAGCTCGGTCATGACGAAGACCGTCCGCGTCGCGACGGTGCTCGGTGACGTAACCGGCGACGGAAGCGTAAACGAAAACGACTACAGCCGCCTGATCAGCTGGATCGACGGCGAGACCTCCTACGGCTGCAAGGATAACGCGGACGTAAGCGGAAACGGTAAGGTAAACCGCACCGACGCGAAATATCTTCGGCAGTACTTAGACGGCGAGATCGACTCCTTCCCCGCGGCGGGCGGCTCGTCCTCGGATTCAAACTCGACTTCAACCTCTTCCTCGATCAAGAGACCGACCATTACCGTTTATAAATCCTACGGCGGAAAGAAGATCAAGCTTGAAACCGACACAAGCGGCGCGGATATCTACTATACCACGAACGGAAACGATCCGACCCGCAGCAGCACCAAATATACCGATACCTTTATGCTTGAAAAGGACGCGACGATCAAGGCGGTCGCTTATAAGAACGGCAAGTACAGCACGATCAAGAGCCGGGACGTAGAAGTCGATCAGTGCGCGGCGCCGACCTCGGACACGGACGAAAGCAGACAGTATACCGACTCGGTAAAGGTTTCGCTCTCCTGCGCGACGCCGGATTCCCGGATCTATTACACGACCGACGGAAGCGACCCCGTCCGTTACGGAAGACGTTATTCGGGACCGATCGAGCTTACCTCGAACACGACGCTTAAGACCTTCGCGGAGGCAAAGGGCTTTACCAACAGCGCGGTCCGCACCTTCGACTATAAGGTACAGTCCACAAACTTTACGATCAGCGGCGTCGTATGGAACGATACGACAAACGAGACGGTAAAATCCGACGGGATCAAGCAGTACGGCGAACGCGGCATTAACGGGATCACCGTAAAGCTGATCAACAACTCGACCGGCTATGTGGAGCAGACGGTAACCACCGCGACCATTAACGGCGTGGAAGGCTCCTACATTCTTGATAAGGCAAAAGCGAACAATACGTATAAAGTCGCCTTCGACTTTAACGGACAGAGATACCGCGCCTTCGGAAGCATCGTTTCCGGCGGAAATCAGGCGATCGTCGGCTCGAACGTAAGCGATCTCGTGATCAAGAACAGCGGCGCTTACGGAACGGATAACAGACTGATCGCGGCGGTCAACAACCTGAACAGCGCGGTAGTAAGCTCGCAGTTTACCCTTACCGCGACGACCAACGCAACCTACAGCTCTACCGCGTCGAACGTAAACCTCGCGCTCGCCTCGAATATTTACGGCGATCTGAACCTCCGCTTCGGAAGCACGAGTATTACCTCCGCCAGCACGAACGCGATCTCAACCGCGGTGCAGGGACAGAAGATCTACGGAAACGATACCGTCGCTTATACCTTTACGGCGACGAACGATTCCCCGTATCAGAATTTGCGCTCCGCGACCCTCTACTTCTATCTCGACAGAAACCTCGAGCTTCAGAACATTCATCTTTCGAGCGGAAGCTACGCATCCTACAACTATGTTACGACGGCAAACAACGGACTCCAGAAGTATTCGATCTCCTGCCCGGCGATCGAAGCGAACGGCGGCTACGTTTCCTTTACCGTTACGGCGAGAGTAAAACCGAACCTTACGGATAACACCCAGATCGTAAGCTTTGCGGAGGTTGCGGAATATTCCTTTGTCGGCGCCTGCTTCGATAAGGACAGCACGCCCGGAAACTTCGGCACCTACGCGAGAGAAAGCGACGAAGCGACCTCGATCTCCCTCGCGGGCTACAGCGACGTCGCCGCTTCCCAGTCGATCTCCCTCAACGCGGGGAACGACGTCTCGCCGATCCTTCTCGGAACCTCGAGAACCTTTAGCTTTACGGTGGTAAACGGCACGAGCATTGAGGATCTGACCATTGCCGCCACGGGCGACGTAAGAGTCGATATTCAGAAGTTCGGCTCGGTCGGAAACGGCGTATTAAACGGAACGATCCTCGTAACGGGACAGGGCGTGGGCTCCGGTACGATCATAATCACGCTCAGACGCGACGCGACCAAGTATGTTTCGATCCCGATTTCCGTTCAGGCTTTGACGGCGTAAAAAACGTCTCTTCAAATGAAAATTCCCTCGGAAAGCCTCCGAGGGAATTTTTTTATTCTTCAGTGCGTTAAGCCGAAATGATCGATATGAACGGTACATTCGACGGGAAACGCCGCCGTTTTTAAAAGCTCGCCGTAATTTTCCGCGATCCGGAGCCAGAGCGAATAATCCGTCGACGAGATCGAATATTTCATTCCGCACGGATCGCACCCGAACGCGTTCACCACCTCGGATACGGTGCTTTGAATCCGCTTCTCGATATAGGACGCGCACTGCTTTTCAACCTCCTCGCTCGCGGCGACGCCCTCCTCGACAAGCTGGCTGTCGGAATATTTTCCGCCTGCCGTGATCTTTACCGTAAAACCGAGCTTTCCGTCCTCGTAAAACGGCTCGAGCTTCCGTGAAACGTCAAAAAGCGTGACCGAGACGGATCGCCCGTTTACGTTCGTCGAGGCGGAGGTGTTTTCGATTTTTCCGCAGAGAAGCTGAGCGCCGGAGAAAGCCGAGAGCGAGATCTGTCCCGCGAATTTTCGGTTGACGAACGCCGCTCCGCCGACCAGCTCGACCGTTTTCCCGTCGTCGGTCGCTCCCGTCCCCGTTTCCTTGACTCCGATCATCGGAAGAATCGCCCCGCCGGTCGGCTGCTCCAGCTCGTTTAAAACCGAATAAAGCCGCTTGCATTCGCCGAGTCCCATTTTTTCGGCATTGGACAAAAGAGCGCAAAGGTGATTCGCGGAAACGTTCTCCTCCTTAAATTTTACGTTCATCACGTCGGAGGCTTTTCCGTCCGTAACCGCGAGAAGCACGTGCGGATTACTCTGATAATACGATTTCGTAAAGCTTAAAACCGTTTTCAGGTCGGGCTGAACCGCGTCCTTTCCGAGAACGATAATATTGGTGATCCCGTACATGAGCGTTTTTCCGCATTTCGCCGAAACGCTCTGGAGCGCGGTAAAAAGGTCGCTCCCTTTTCCGCTTATCACAAGAACGTTTGGCTTTGTGCTGTCGAGAAGGGTGGAACCGCCCATGCCCTCCATGCCGAAATACTGGACGGTGACTTCATAGCCCTCTTCCGTGCGGTCGATCCCGATCGCCTCGACGATCGCCTGTTGATCCAGCTCGGTGTGCGAAAGACAGGAGGCGGAGGAAAACACAAGCGCCGACAGCAGCAAAAGCGGAATCATTTTCTTAAAAAGCTTCATCTTCCGAAAAAATCCTTTCCGTGTTTTTTGTGCAGGAGTGCCGCCTTGAAAACCCTACGGCGTTCGCTTTTTCCCCTTTGCGCGGCTTGCCGAAAGCCCGAATAATACGCCCGTCAGGGGGAGCAGCAGCGCCGCGATAAAAATCAGGATCCCCGTCTGCGGAATCTGCGAAAGGGAAATGAAATCAACAGTGTTTGCGGTAAATACAATACTGATCGCCGAGGAGAGCGTCAGCAAAAGAACAGCCGCAAGGCGCGGGGCGCGGCGCCCGCCGAAGGCGCTTTTTACCGCCCCCGCCGCCGCCGCCGTCATCAGCGAAAGCTTAATGATCGCCGCCGTTGTCCAAACCGCCGCGTCGATTCCGTCAAGCCGCTGAAAAATCGAAACATCGGAGAGAGAGGAGAGCAGGTAAAACGGAAAGCTCGTGTGGTCGAGATACTCGCCGAGTACGGTATTGTACAAAAACGTCATCAGGAGCGTCGCCGTCAGGGTCAGCCCGAAATAAACGTACAGGCTGCGCTGCGCCTTTTCGCGCACCTGTGAGCAAAGGGAAATAAACACAACCGCCTCGGTATTTTTCGAGAATTCGCTCAATACCTCGGAAATCAGCTCGTTCGGGCGCTCGACAAGCGTCGGAGTAAGGTAAGAAAGCCGTATATCCTGCGCGATCCCGCAGATCACAAGGATCAGAAGAACCGCAAAGCCGCCCGCGATCACGACCCCCGCCCTCGTTACGGCGGAAAGTCCCTTTACCGTTCCGTAGAGACAGGCGATCAGCGCGAATACGATCACGACCCACGCGGGCGCGGAATCGAAAATCGTACTCGACGTATAAAACTCAAACTGTACCGTCGCCGTCACCATCATCAGAAGAAGAACGGCGAGATAAACGACCGCGAGGATCCGCGCCGCGACCGGACTTTTTATCGCCGCCGCGGAAAAAACGTTCTCCCCGGGCATTTTCCGAAGCAGCACGTAAACGGGGATCAGCACCGCCGCGAGCAGCAGAAACGAGAGAAGGATTACCGTAAAGCGCTGCATTCCGTAATTGATGTCGTCGCGCGGGAAGTTTGCCGCTTCCGCGAAAACGCGGGAGAGCGCGAGAACGATCCCGAGCTGTCCCCAACCGATCTTGTTCATTCGCTTACCGCTCCTTTCCCTTTTTCTTCGCCGCTTCCCCGCTCCGCGCGGCGTTCAGCGACCTTACGTTAAAGCCCGTGCGCGCGAGGAAGCGCCAGTCCGCCCGGATCAGCGTATCGCGCATACTGTGCAGGCTGAACGGCGAGACGGGCGCGGCGTAAGGCACACCGTACGCTTCCATGGAGCAGACCTTGAACAAAAACAGCATTCCGACGACCGTGATCCCGAAAAGTCCCCACATTCCGCCCGCGAGGATAAACGAAAACCGCATGATCACAATATCGTTATACAGCTCGGGCACAATAAAGCTCGAGATCGAGGAAACCGCGACGATCAGCACCATCGGCGCGCCGACCAACCCCGCCGAAACGACGATGTCCCCGATCACGATCCCGCCGACGATGCTGACCGCGTGTCCGAGATTCGACGGCATACGAAGCCCCGCCTCGCGCATGATCTCATAAAAAATATGGATCAGGAGGCACTCGGTCAGGAGGTTATACGGCGTGATCTGGATCGACGCGGCGAGATTCAGGAGAAGCGAATCGGGGATCAGCTCGGGGTTAAAATTCGCGATCGCGACATAAAACCCCGGGAGCAGCACGCTCATGAAAAAAGCGAAATACCGAAGCAGGCGGATCAGCGCGACATACGCGGGCTTCTGGGCGTAGTCGTCGAGCGTCTGGAAATTTTCGGTAAAAAGGTGCGGGACGAGAAGCGCGAACGGCGTCCCGTCGATAAGGATCCCGATCCGCCCCTCGTAAAGCCGCGCCGCCATCACGTCGGGACGTTCGGTCACGCCCGCCTCGGCGAAGACCGGTCCGCTGTTTTCCTCGAGAAAGGGCTGAACATACCCGCCCTCGAGAATGGTATGAAGGGGAAGCTGCCTGATTCGCCGCTCAACCTCCGCGAGAAGCTTCCGATCCGCCTTGCTTTCAAGATAGCAAAGGCAGACGTCCGTATTCGAGAGCTCCCCGACGGTATCAAGCTTAAACACGAGATCGGGTGACTTGATCCGCCGGCGGATCATGGACATATTCGTCCGCACCGCCTCAACGAAGCCCTCGCGCGAGCCGCGCAGGTTCTGCTCGGTGGACGGCTCCTCCACGCTCCGGGTTTCAAAGCCCTGTACCCCGACCGCGATCCCGCTCGTGACCCCGTCGATCAGGAGTACGCAGAAGCCGCCCATAATGAGCGACAAAAGCTCTTCATAGGTATTGACCTGCTTTTGTTCCCCCGCGAGCAGGAGCTCGCCCTGAATGATCTCGAGAACGCGCTCGGGCGTTTGCTTTTTTTCGTTTCCGATCGAATTCACGGGACGGAAGATCAGATTCGCCATCTGGTTGGTATCCGTCTGCCCCTCGCAGAATAAAATGCAGATCGGAACGCCGCCCGCCTTCGCGTATTTAATATTGAGGTCGCTGGTGTTTTTCATGATCGCGCGGATATTAACGGTATTGCGCTCGAGGTCTTTTTCGAGAGTTCCCTGTTCCTTACTCATTTTTGTGATGTAATTCATTCCTTTCGGCGATTGATTTCCGTAATATACCGCCCTCCGCTGCAAAGCGTTGCTTTGCGAGGGCGGTATGTCATACCGTTCATGTAAAACAATTGTTTTGCATGAACGCCGAATATATTGTAACCGGGCGGAATAAAAACATACTTTTCCGAGAAAATATTATTAAGGCTACATTGAAATAAAACAGAGGACCTTTATTATGCTGATCATTATTATAAGAACCGTTATTTTATTTGTTCTCGTTGTTTTTTCCCTGCGGCTCATGGGGAAAAAACAGCTCGGCGAGCTTCAGCCGAGCGAGCTTGTCACGACGATCCTGATCTCGAACATCGCGACTCTCTCGATCGAGGATCCCTCGCTCCCCATGCTGACGGGGATCGTCCCGATCCTCATGATCGTCTGTACCGACGTGATCATGTCGGCGGTCATGCTCAAATGCACCTCGCTGCGCCGCCTCGTCACGGGGAGCCCGAAGGTCATTATCTCCAACGGAAAATTCAACCGCAAGGAGATGAAGATTCTCCGCTATACGATCGACGACGTGCTCGAATCCATGCGGGACGCGGATATTTTTGACGTCAACGAGGTACAGTACGCCATTGTCGAAACGACGGGGAAGATCAACTTCTTTAAAAAATCGGACGGCACGTCCGATCCGCCGTCCGTTATCATCAAGGACGGCTCGGTCGTCCGCGACGGGTTAAAGCAGGCGGGTCTGGGAACCGAATGGCTTGAAAGCACGCTGAAAAAGCGGAAGCTTAACGAAAAGGAGGTCTTCCTGCTGACGGCGAAGGGGGACGGGACGTATACCCTGATCCTGAAGAGCGACGCCGAGACGTAATATCTTTTTCGGCGCCTTCGGACGAAAATAGCTAAAATTTCCTCCACGGGAAAGGAATATCTGTTATGAAACGAATCATTCTCTGCGGCTTTCTCATGCTCGTCATGATTATTCTCGGCGCGGGAAGCCTTTACTATACCGATACCTCCGCGAAAGAGGCGGAGGACGCGCTCGAGGAGGTCTCTCTCCGCTTTAAAAAGGGCGACGCGGCGGGGGCGAAAAGTCTTACGCTCGATCTGCGCGCGAACTGGGAAAGCTATATCGAAAACCACTTTTTTACGACCGACCGCGAGCACGTCATGGAGCTTACCTCGATCATCGCGCGCATCTGCGCGCTGGCGGAGGAGGAGGATCCCGAGCTTACCGTCGAATGCGCCGTGGCGAAGGAGCTGATGAGCGTTTACCGGGAAAAGAATTCGGTCACGCTCAAGAATATTTTCTGATCGAATCAGAAAACTGCACAAAAACAAAAGACAAATTTTGGTAAAATTTCCGCCCTTGTCATGGAAACGATTTCCTGTTACAATAGAGGTAGCGAACAGCAGAAAACGTTCCAATACCGTCTCCGCCCAAAAGCGCCGGAAATCGGTATGAAGAAAGGAAAAAGCCTCATGAAATACGGTCATTTTGATGAAAAAAATAAGGAATATGTCATCACCCGCCCCGATACGCCCTCGGCGTGGGCGAATTACCTCGGCTCGCCCGAATACGGCGCGATCATCTCGAACAACGCGGGGGGATACAGCTTCGTAAAATCGGGCGCGAACGGAAGAATTATCCGCTATCGCTTTAACTCCGTCGCGACGGATCAGCCCGGACGCTACATCTACCTGAAGGACGGCGAAAGCGGGGATTACTGGTCGGCTTCGTGGTCGCCCGTCTGCAAGCCGCTCGACAGCTACAAAAGCGAATGCCGCCACGGCACCGCGTATACCGTGATCTCCTCCGATTACGCGAAAATCCATACCGAAACGCTTTACTACGTGCCGCAGGGCGCGACCTACGAGGTATGGCGCGCGAAAATCACCAACACCGACGATAAGCCGAGAAAGCTCTCGGTCACAGGCTACTGCGAATTCGTCAACGACAACAACTACGAGCAGGATCAGGTCAACCTCCAGTACACCCTGTTCATCACGCATACCTATTTTAAGGGCAAGTACATTCTCCAGAAGCAGAACGAGATTTACCGCGATCCGAACCATAACCGCTTCCTCGGGCTCGCGGGGCAGAAGATCGACCGGTACTGCGGCGACCGCGACAAATTTGTCGGCGCGTACCGGAGCTACGCGAATCCCGTCGGGATCGCGGAGGGCTTAAAGGGCGACCTCAACTATAACACAAACTCCTGCGGCGCGTTACAGTCGGATATTGTCTTACAGCCGGGCGAAACGAAGGAATTTATCTACCTTCTCGGGCAGAAGCCGGAGGAGGAAGCCGAAAAGATCATCGCGCGCTATGAGACGGCGGGCGTCTGCGACAAGGAGCTTGAGGAGCTGAAAAATTACTGGCACTCGAAGCTCGGGAATTTGCAGGTGCATACCCCCGACGAGGATTTCAACAATATCGTAAACGTATGGAACGCGTACAACTGCTTTATTACCTTTATCTGGTCGCGCGCCGCGTCGTTCCAGTACTGCGGGCTGCGCAACGGGTTCGGCTACCGCGACACCGTACAGGATATTCAGGGGATCATTCACCTTGCCCCCGAAATGGCGAAGCAGCAGATTGTTTTCATGCTCTCGGCACAGGTCACAAACGGCGCGGGACTTCCGCTCGTAAAATACACGCATAAGGCGGGGCAGGAAAATACCCCCGACGATCCCGATTACGTCAAGGAGACGGGGCACCCGAGCTACCGCGCGGACGACGCGCTCTGGCTCTTCCCGACGGTATACAAGTACGTTTCCGAAAGCGGCGATACCGCGTTCCTCGACGAGAAAATCTTCTATGCGAACAACGGCGAGAAGGGGACGGTCTACGACCACCTGAAGCGCGCGATCGAATTCTCGATGAACAACCTCGGAAGCCACGGAATGCCCGCGGGGCTTCACGCGGACTGGAACGACTGCCTGCGGCTCGGGAAGAAGGGCGAATCGACCTTTGTCGCGTTCCAGCTCGTATACGCGGTAAAGATTCTCAGGACCTACGCCGAGGAGCGCGGCGACAACGAATATATCAAGTATCTCGACGAGATCAGCGAAAAGCTGACGAAGATTCTCTCCGCCTGCTGGAACGAGGACCGCTGGATCAGAGGGTATAAAGAGGACGGAACGGTCATCGGACAGCGCACCGATCCCGAGGCGAATATGTGGCTCAACCCGCAGTCTTGGGCGGTGATTTCCGGCTTCGCGACGAAGGAACAGGCGGAAAAATCCATGGACAGCGTGGAGCGCGAGCTGAATACCCCCTACGGCGCGATGGTGATGTACCCGCCGTACAATAAGCACGGGTTCGACGGCGCACTCATGCAGTGCTTCAACGCCTGCACCAAGGAAAACGCCGGAATCTTCTCACAGCCGCAGGGCTGGCTCATTCTCGCGGAATCGAAGCTCGGTCACGGGAACCGCGCGTACAAGTACTGGAAGGAGGCTTCTCCCGCGACGTACAACGACAGCGCCGAGCACCGCGTGCTGGAGCCGTACGTATTCGGACAGTTCGTCGAAGGGAAGGACAGCCCGTTCGCGGGACGCGCGCACGTACACTGGCTCACGGGTACGGCTTCGACCGTTATGGTCGGGACGACCGAGGGAATCCTCGGCTTAAATCCCGAAACGAAGGGCTTGGTGATCGACCCGTCGATCCCGTCCGAATGGAAGGAATACACCATGGAAAAGGTGTTCCGCGGAAAGAAGCTGAACGTTACGGTAAAGAACCCGAACGGGAGCGAGCACGGCGTAAGGCTTGTGACCGTGAACGGAACGGCGCTTGACGGAAAGCTGATTCCCGACGAAATTCTGAAGGCGGAAAACGACGTTGTGATCGAAATGGTTTAATTGCAATAAAAAAGCGAAAGCGGCACAAAGGGTGCCGCTTTCGCTTTTGCTTTTATTCCAATCTGGCGGGAACGGAAATTTCACATTCGTCGAGAAGGAGCCCCTTGATCTCGCCGCTCCGGTCGAGCACGCAGAACACCCCGTATTTCCCTTGCGGAGAGACAATCATCAGCTTTTCGCCGTTTCCCAGAAAAGCGACCTGCGAAGACTGTATGCTGTAAAGAAGCGTTTCCTCCGAGGCAGTGAGAAAAAAGACATCGTAGTAGTCCGCGTTGGTTGCGCCGATCAGCCGATAGCCGTACACGGCGAACAGCCCTTCGTCCCCTGCGGGGAAGAAATGCCGATCCTCCCGCATAAAATCAAACATTTCGTCCGCTACTTCCTCTTCGCCCCCTTCCGCAAGAAACGAATCGCGTATTTCGTTAAAATACGAAAGTCCCTCGGCGGAGACCGTCTGTCTGACGTTCTCTTTGCCGAATGGCAGGAGCTTTTCCGACAGATCGGGGTACCGCTCCGCGACTTCTTCCTCCGAAAGCGCGTAATCATAGGAATAAATGCGGCTTTCCTCCGGATCGGATTCCGTTCCCGCGTCCGTTTCGGCGGCATGACAGGAAGCCGCGCTCCATAAAGCCGCGGAAAGTAAAAGCAATAAGAATCCTTTTTTCATCATAACGACCTTTCTTTTTCCGCTTTGCGGTTATTTTCGGGATTTTTTGGCATTCGCGAACAGCGGTATCTCATCAAAGCGTGTCCTTTTCCCGATCCTTCAGGTGACACAGCTCCATGATCGAACGGAAATTTTCCTCCCGCTCGGGCGTGATTTCGTCCAAAGACGCGCGGTATTCGTTTGAAATCAAAAAGAACGCCCCGTATTTCCCCTCGCCGCCGACCATCGCCGCCCACGCCATTTCCGTATCCCCATGCCCGCGTATATAGAGGGTCGTATAGTCGATACCCTCGCGAAGCGTATAATCGCCGTCCGTGATCGTGATTTTCAGCGTTTTCGCCGCGTTTATAAAGATCGCTTCGTCGCTTTCGCCTTTCGGACGGTGAAACGGTTCGTAGCAGCGTTCTTCCGACGTGTTTTCTTTCTTTTTCATGGGACAGGTTCCTTTCCGAATCAAAAAAGTGCGCAGCCGAAGCCGCGCACCGAAAAACGCACAGCTCCGTTTTGCTGTCACACAAAATTTAACGCTACCATCGAATGCATGCGTAAAAGAGCCTGCGTTTTTACCATGAGAATAAAACGCATACATACAATGGTATATATTAAATTTTGTGTGACAATGTTATTATAGCATACGGTCGGGGAAAAGTCAATTGCCGTTCCCTTGCTCTTTTTAGAAAATTTCTCTTCAATAAAAAAGTGCGCAGCCGAAGCCACGCACCGAAAAACGCGAAGCTCCGAAGCTGCTACGCAAATTCAACATTACCTGACACAAGTATGCGAAAAAGAGCCTGCGTTTTTACCGTAAAATAAAAACGCATACTTTTGTCAGTGTATTAAATTTACGTAGCAGTTTTATTATAGCATAAGAACGGGGAAAAGTCAATTCCTTAATCCAAAATTACCGCCTTGAAAGGCTGAGGAGGAATTTTTTGCCACTTTGACCGACCAAAGTGGCGCAAAGTCGCCGCCCGCCGCTTGTCCTCAACGATTTTTCGCCTTTTTAAACTTGCATGGCGAAAAAACGGTCGGACGAATCGCCGGGCGGGGTCTGGTTAAACTTGGAAAATTCTTAAAACAGCGGCAATTCGCCCCGATTTTTTTAGTCCCCGCAAGACCTCGTTTCTCCCGCCATTCTCAAAAACCTTCAATCGGTCGCTCCGTATCTTTGTGCAGCACAATTGAGGACTACACCACCACAACCCGGTCGAGCAAGTGGGGAAGCTTAGAGCAAAGAAGAAAACCCGATTCCTTTTTCGGGCTTTCTTCCTTGCTCTTTTCTCTGCCGTTCTGTACAGTCGGGTTG
>CAZKKZ010000040.1:0-22029 GCA_964553625.1 uncultured Ruminiclostridium sp. | reverse complement strand
CACGGAAAATATGGCTGTAAGACGGGCGTTGAGCGGTAGTGTCAACATGCCCTAGAATGTATGCCGTAAAAAAATCCGCGCGGTCCGGAAGGTTTTCAGCAAAACCCGTCGGATCGCACAGATCGTTTCTTTTAGGAATTTTGTAAAAGCGATCGGAGAACACGCCCTAAAAATTCTCGTTTTCCAGCCATTCCAGCGCCTGTCCCGCGAGATAGAGCGAGCCGCCGATCAGGAGCGCGCCGCTTTTCGTTTCAAAAAGAAGCTCCCGCGCGCGGCGAATCGCTTCTCCCGTTGTTTTCGCGGTTTCGGCGGGAACGCCGCGCGCTTTCGCGAATTCCGCCGCCTTTTCGGCGGGAACAGCGTTCGGCGCGAATCCGTCGGTAAAAACGGCAGCCGCGCATTGCTCCAGCAAATGCGGGAGCGCCTTTTCCCATTCCTTCGTCGTCAGCATGCCGAGCACGGCGACCGGTCGGAGCTTTTCCGCCTTTAAGAGCGCGGCGGCGGCGGCGGCTCCCGATTCGTTATGCCCGCCGTCCACGATCGTGAGCGGGTCTTCGGAATAAACCTGCATTCGCGCGGAGAGCGCGGCGGTTTTCAGTCCGTATTCGATCGCCGTTTCGGGAATTTTCAGCAGGCGCAGCGCCTCGATCGCGGCGGCGGCGTTTTCGGGCTGGTGCGCGCCGCCCATTTTGGTGGAAAAAATATTCCCCCGATAGGAAAACCGCGTTCCGCGAAGCGTATTTTCCCGCACCGTGAGCTGCGCTCCGTCCGCCTCGGTAAACGGCGCGCCGCAGTCCCTTGCCCGATTTTTCAGTACCGCGAGCGCGTCCGCGTGCTGATTCGGGGCGGAAACGGCGAGAATTCCCGGTTTTATGATTCCCGCCTTATGGACGGCGATCTCCGCGACCGTGTTCCCGAGAAGGGCGCAGTGATCGAGGTCGATTTTCGTGATCACGCTGACCAGCGGGATCACGAGCGCGGTACAGTCGTAAAGCCCGCCGATCCCGGTTTCGAGTACGACCGCGTCGGCGCGCACCCTGTCATAAAACAAAAACGCGGCGGCGGTCAGAAGCTCAAACTGGGAATAATCGGGGGAATCCGCCGCCTCCTTTACCCGCGCCATGCACGCGGCGAAATCCGCTTCGCCGATCATTTCGCCGTCAAAGCGGATCCGCTCGCGCAGGTTCCGGATAAACGGCGAGGTGAAGCAGCCTGTCCGAAGCCCCGCCGCGCGGAGCGCTTCGTCGAGATAGGCGCAGACGCTTCCTTTTCCGTTCGTTCCCGCGACATGGAGAAACCGAAGCCGCTCCTGCGGGCTTCCGAGCCTTTCGCAAAGGCGGCGAAAACGGGAAAGATCGGTCTGCGGCGTGCCCGATTTGGTAAAGCTTGTTAAAAATCCGACCGCTTCCGCGTAATTCATAGGAAACACCTCTATTTCATCAGGGCAATAAACGCTTTCGCCTTTCCGACGACGAGCTTGTCGTTCTCGTAGGTTAAGAGGGAGGCGGCGCGCCCGATCTCGATCCAGCGCATTTCGGAAATTTCCTCCAGCTGCGGTCTCGCCTCATGGCTCAGCGCGCGGGCGACGAAGTAGACGACGGTCTTATTCGTGTCGCGGCGGGGCGAAAAGGAGACCGTTTCGCGAAAGCCCGTATCGATCAGGACGTCGAGATTCGTTTCCTCCTTGATCTCCCGCGCGGCGGTCTCCGCCTCGGTCTCGTCCCCCTCGACGTGCCCCTTCGGGAAAGACCAGTAGCCCGATTTAATGTGCCGGATGAGCAGAATTTCGGTATTTCCGTGGAACTTTCGGTAGACGATCGCCCCGCAGGATTTTTCGTAGGTCATTCCGCTCATCTCCTTTTTGCAGTATATAATACAGTATAGCACAAATCGGACGATTTGTCACGTCTTTTTTGCGGTTGGTCTGTCTTTTTTGCGCACAGCGCCGGAATCCGCCCGGGAGCCTTCTCTTTTCCTTGACATTCGCCGCGGGATACGTTATAATAAAAAAAGCGCATTTTCCGAAAACATCTTTGGAGGAACGGGTATGGCGGCACGGTACAGTAACGTAAAAAGCCCCGCGACGGTGCGGGATCAGATCGAGAAGCTGAAAAGCCGCGGGTGCGTGATCGAGGACGAGGAGCGCGCTGTATTCGTTTTGTCCTGTATCAATTATTACCGGCTTGTCCACTACTTCGCCGCCTTTCTCGAAAATAAGCGCCGCTACCGCGAGGGAACGACCTTCGGGAAGGTCATGCGGGTGTACGACTTTGACCGCCTGTTCCGCTCGCTTCTGCTGGCGGCGCTGGAGGAGATCGAGATTTCCCTGCGCGCGCACGTCTCAAACCACCACGCCATGCGCTACGGCGCGCTCGGCTACCTGAACGAGTCGAGCTTTGACATTCGGCATAATCACAAACAGTTTCAGAAAAAGCTTGACCACATGATCGAAAAAAACACGGGAGAAGCCATGGTCACGCACCATATCGACAAATACGGCGGCGCGTTCCCGCTCTGGGTTATTATGGAGCTGTTCAGCTTCGGGGCGCTGAATACCTTCTTTTTTGATTTAAAGCAGGAGGATAAGCGGGAGATCTCGGAGCGGGCGTTCGGGTATTCCTATCGGTATTCCGAGGACTGGCTGGACTGCCTTTCGACGCTCCGCAACCACTGCGCTCATTATAACCGGCTTTACGCGAATCACTTCGGAAAGATCCCGAAGCAGCCGCCCGACCTGCTCCGGAAGCTTTCGGACACGCCGTATGACTATCTGCAGATCGTAAAGCGGCTGTATCCGCGGCGGAATCTTTGGGACGAGCTTTTCCTGAACCGGCTGGAAAAGCTGTTTGACGAGTATGAGGACGCCGTCGATCCGAAGTATCTGGGCTTCCCCGAAAACTGGAAAGAGGAAATGAGCGGAAATCCGTAAGAATACGGCGGCGGAAAGGAAACGTTTCGAATGGAAAAAAAGGTAAAGGTATTTCTGTATTCGGAAATGCAGAAGCAGATTGAAAAAAGCGGCGTCGGACGGGCGATCCATCACCAGAAAAACGCCGCCGATCATAACGGAATCGAGATCGTCGGAAGCCTTGAGGAGGCGGACGTCGTTCATATCAATACGGTTTTTTTTAAGTCGTGGCTCGTCGCGAAGAAGGCGAAAAGACAGGGAAAGGCGGTCGTTTATCACGCCCATTCGACAAGAGAGGATTTCCGGAATTCCTACCTCGGCTCGAACCTTGTTTCGGGATTCTTTCAAAAGTGGATCACCTTCTGCTATCAGCTCGGGGACGTGATCGTTACGCCGAGCGAGTACGCGAAAAGCCTTCTGATCGGCTACGGAATCCGCCGCGAGATCCGCGTGGTGTCGAACGGGATCGACCTCGGCGATTATCGGCGGGACGAGGCGGCGGGGCGGCGCTTCCGTAAGAAATACGGCTTTCGCCCCGACGAGAGGATCGTGATCGGCGCGGGGCTTGTGATCGGGCGGAAGGGGATCGTGGATTTTGTGGAGCTGGCGAAGCGGCTCCCGCAATATCGGTTCATCTGGTTCGGGGATTCCAATCTGAATCTTGTGAGTCGTGCGGTACGAAAGGCGGCGAAAACGAAGCTTCCGAACCTGACCTTCGCGGGCTACGTCGATAAAAGGTCGCTTCAGGACGCGCACTGCGGCAGCGATTTGTTTCTGTTCCCGTCGTTCGAGGAGACGGAGGGGATCGTGGTGCTGGAGGCGCTCGCGCTGAAAACCCCGTCGCTTTTGCGGAGAATTCCGGTTTACGGCGGCTGGCTCGAGGAGGATTGCGACGCTTACATGGCGGGGGACTTGGACGAATTCGAGCGGAAAATTACGGGAATTCTGGAGAAAAAGCTGCCCGACCTGACCGAGGCGGGCTATCGGGTCGCCGAGAAAAAGAGAATCGAGGTCGTCGGAAAGCAGCTTTCCGAGATCTATCGGGAGCTTGGCGGGGCGAAACGGGAGAATTGAGAGTTGATAAAGAAGAAAAAGGGAAAAACATAACGGGGGTGTACTGTGGCAAGCGCTTTGTTTTGTGCCGCACCCCTGTTGTAACGCAACACTCCGAAAGGAAATTTTTTCTGCGCATATTGACATTTTTGTCGGAATACGATAAAATATAGTAATAAGAACCTGACCACATAGGAATAAGCACATATCTTTTCGGCAAAAATTGCCCCAGACGTCGTTAAAAATTCTTGAAATCGGTCAGGATTCCTGCGAATTTTTGCCTCGTCTGAGACAATTTTTCTTTGAAAATCCGCGCAGCCAAGCTATGTGGACAGGTTCTAAAGCCTGATTGCAGAAATTTGTGGGGGTAGAGCCTTGTTCGGAAATTTAAAAATGAAAACGCTGCTGTCTTTCGGCGTGGGGATTGTCTCGTTGGTATGTCTGGTGATTTCGGGCATCGTTATAGGCAGAAAGGTCGAGGATATTTCCAGAAATGCCGCAATAACAAATATGAACACGTCCCTTGCGGGACAGGCGGCGTTAATTGAGCTTTTTGTTTCGGATTCGGAAAGTATGCTTAAAAGCTACGCCTCGGCGGACGAGATTATAAATCTCCTGAAGGAGCCGGATAATCCGGAGTACATAAACGCCGCTCAGGCATATACGGAAAAATTTTTTGAAAAGCTCAACGACTGGGAGGGAATCTACCTCAGCGACTGGAACACAAAGGTTCTTGCCCATTCCTCGGCGGGCGCCGTCGGAATGGTCACAAGAACGGAGGATCAGCTTCCCGCCTACAGAGCAACCATGACAAACTCATACGAGGGCTTTTATAACGGCGGCGCGTTCGTTTCGCCGGCTTCCGGTCAGCTGATATTTAACCTGCGGATGGCTGTCTATGACGAGAATAAGAAGCCGATCGGATTTGTCGGCGGCGGTCCGTTTATATCGGGTCTGCATAAGGTTTTTGAAGACGCCGAGATCAAGGGGCTTGAAAACAAACAGTATGCCATTATCGATACGGTGAACAAGATCTACGCCTATCACACAAATACGGATATGATTACTACCCCCGTCGAAGACGAATTCCTTCTTACGATTGCGGTAGAGGCTGTGGCGAGAAACGGA
Source organism: uncultured Ruminiclostridium sp. (assembly GCA_964553625.1). GTDB lineage: Bacteria > Bacillota > Clostridia > Oscillospirales > Ruminococcaceae > Ruminiclostridium_E. Next base: position 16,940 of record CAZKKZ010000040.1, on the reverse strand, counting down.
AGCGGCGTAAAATCTCACGACGGAAAAATGACAGTCTATAAATATGTCGATTCGCTGAACCTTATGGTTTTAATGCAGGATGACGAAAAAGAGCTTCTCGCCGACAGCAATGCGATCATCGGAGTTTTTATCTTTTTTATTATCATTACCGAAATACTGGTAATGCTTGCGACCATAATGGTATCTGCGATCGCAACGGCTCCTCTTAATAAGGTTACGCGCGCGGTAAACGATCTCGGAGGGCTTTCGCTTAAAACCGCCGATCGGATCTCGGACTATTCCGGCAGAAAAAGCGAGGTCGGCATGATCGCGACGTCGGTCGAATCCTTGACCGATTCGCTGCAGAAAATTGTTTCTATGCTCTCGAAATGCTCCGTTTCGCTGAATAAAGGCTCTAAGGTCATGATAAACACGGTTTCTTCGCTGTCGCACTGTGCGGACGAAAATACCGCGACCGCCAACGAGCTTTCTGCGGGTGTAAATTATGCCAATACGTCCATTCAGAGAGTAAACGAGGAAATCGGTACGATCAGCGGCATTATGCACAAAAGCAGGAAATCGGGGACAGAACGAATTTCCGCCGCCGATAAAATGATAAAAAATATCGGGGAAATGTTCTCGAATATTACACAAAAAACCGTAGCGACCGAGAAAAATATCAATGAGTCTATGGGGTATCTCGATAATTTCTCAAAAATAAACGAAAATATAAAGATTATTCAGGATATTGCGAAACAAACGCAGCTGCTTGCCGTAAACGCGTCGATAGAATCGTCAAAGGCGGGAGAGGCAGGAAAAAGCTTTGCGGTTGTAGCCTCTGAAATAAAGCGGCTGGCTGTCGACTCTTCAACGTCTGCGGACGCTATTTATGCGGTTTGCGTTGAAACAAATTCGAATATTGAAAACGTTAAAAGCTGTTTTGCCGAAATTATCAGCTTTATGAAAAGCGATATTGCGAACGTTTTTAAAATTGTGCAGGACGCTTCCACGAACCTCAGGAGTTCCATTGAGGGGATAAATGCGGATATGGACAGCATTTCGGAATTTATTAAAAATATCGGCGCACAGGCGAACGAGCTTAAAGGCGTGGTTTTGAAGAACGAGGACGGAGTTGAAAATATTTCCGAGAAAATAAAAATTACAAACGACATGGTTCGGAAGCTTAACGACTTGGTTGAAAAAAATATGGAAACCGCGAAAAGCATTAATTTCATTATTTCAAAATTTAAATAAGCGTTTTCAGCGCGTGTCCGGATTCATATGCTGCATGGGCGTACCGGTTTTGGGATATGCCCCGGAAACAAAAACGGCGTATCGTTTTTTACGATACGCCGCAGCCTTTTCAAAGGCTTGCGGCGGGTTAGGGGACAGCGCCCCTTCTTTTTTTCCTTCTTCCGTTGAATACGCGGCGGACGGCGGGTCATACTCCTTATAACAAACGAAGGGAGAATGTCCCATGAAGCTGAATGAAAAAATACTCGATCTTTCCCTTTTGCTCGGCGCGGCGGCGGCGATTCTCTGCGCGGTATTCGCCGACTTTGCCGCGGAGTGTGAGGAAACGCGGGAAAACGCCTTCCGGCTCCATATCCTTGCGAATTCCGACAGCGCCGCCGATCAGGAAATGAAATACGGGCTTCGCGACTACATACTCGACGATCTGGGGTATCTGTTCCGAAGCTGTGACACGAAGGATCGGACCGTTTCGCTCGCGCGGCGCAGTCTCCCGCTGATCGAGGAGCGGGTGAACGAATATCTCGATCGGAACGGCTGCGCCTACGGGGCGGTCTGCACGGTGGAGAAATGCGATTTTTCCACGCGGAAATACGGGGAAGTGACCTTACCCGCGGGGGAATATGACGCGCTTCGGATCGTGCTCGGCGCGGGCGAGGGGCGGAACTGGTGGTGCGTTCTGTATCCGTCGGTCTGCCTGCCGTCGGCGGCGGCGCCCCGCGCGTTTCCGTCCCGGACGGTCTACGAGGAAGAGAAGGAGCGGGCAAAGCGGACGGCGGACAGCCTTGCGATTGAAAACGGCGAGGGGATCGAGTTTCGTTTCGCGCTTTACGAGTGGCTTTGTGATATTTTCGGGTTCTAGGGTAAGTCAATCCGTGCTGTTTACCGCGAGTACGCCGCCCGTACAGCCCGTTACTACGGCGGTGATCGTTTTCGCGATCGCGTCCGCGCCGTTTACCGTCCCGAACAGGAGCGCGCCGAGCATGCAGACCGAAAGCAGGATCACCGCGCAGATAAAGCCGCTCTTCAGACCCTTTCGCCGCTTGATCTTTCCGCAGAGGAATCCCGCGAGCATACAGCCTGCCCCGAGCGAGAAGAGCGCGAAAAGCTGCGCCAAGGAAAGCGGGATCTGAAGCGCGCTCATCAGCCACGCGGAGAGCGCGAGACAGCCCGCCGTACAGATTCCGCCGGCGGCGGAGGAAAGCGCGTAGGTCGCCGCGCGTCGAAGGTCGGGCTTTCGTTCGTTTGTCATAAGGCATGGCTCCTTCCCGTATGTACTTTTTCAAAGGTATGCTTTGTCCGCCGCGATTATAACATTTTACGAAATTTTCACATTTCTTTCCGCAAGCGTTGACAAAGCGGGAAATTGGTGTTATACTAATATTAAAATTTCGCGAGGACGTGAGAAGGGCTGAAAGCGCTGAAAAAGCTGCTGCTTCCCGCGGTGCTGATCGCCGCGGCGTATACGGGGCTTCACTTTATCGGGGTCGGCTGCCCGATCCTCTTTTTCACGGGAGTATCCTGCCCCGGGTGCGGTATGACGCGCGCGTATTGGTCGCTGCTTCATCTCGATTTTTCCGCCGCGTTCAAAAATCACCCGCTTTTCCCGCTCCCGCCGCTCCTGCTCCTGCTTTTCCTTTTAAAGGAGGAGGGGAAGCTCCCGAAAAGGGCGTACGACGCGGCGGTATGGATTTTTTGCGGGCTGTTTCTGGCGGTATGGCTGCTCCGGATGATCTTCGGGGACGGGGAGATCGTGGTCTTTTCTCCCGAGAACGGCTTTTTTCTCCGGACGCTCCGCGCGATCTTCTGAAAGGAACAATACATATGCTTGATCAGAATCGAAGCACCTTAAAATGGTTTCTCCTGACGCTTGTGACCTGCGGGATCTACGACCTGTACTTTATTTATAAGCTTGCGCAGGACGTAAACACCACCTGTAACGGCGACGGGAAGGAAACGCCCGGACTCGCGTCCTACTTTTTCCTCTCGCTGGTTACCTGCGGGATCTACTCGTATTACTGGTATTATAAGCTCGGCGACCGTATGCACGACAACGCGCCGCGCTATAACCTGAGCTTCTCGGAATCGGGGAGCACGATTCTTTTGTTCTTGCTGATCAATCTCGTTTCGGGCGGGGTCGGAACGATCCTCGCGACGTATTTTATCATTAAGAACATGAACTCCCTTGCCGCGGCGTACAATCAGTGGATTTCGGGCGGCGGCGTACAGGCGCAGCCGTATATCCAGTAAGGCGTGCCGCCTTTGGCAATTCCGAAGAAATCCTCCGAATGCCGGAGTCGCGGGACGTGTGATGGGATACTTCTGTTTCGTACACCCGCTAAGGCGTGCCGCCTTTGGCAATTCCGAAGAAATCCTCCGAATGCCGGGGTCGCGGGACGTGTGACGGGATACTTCTGTTTCGTACACCCGCTAAGGCGTGCCGCCTTTGGCAATTCCGAAGAAATCCTCCGAATGCCGGGGTCGCGGGACGTGTGACGGGATATTTCTGCTTTGTACACCCGCTAAGGTGTGCCGCTACAAAAAAAGAAAAACATCACCTTCGGGAACGGGAAAGCGCTCCGGAGGTGATGTTTTTTGATGACCGCCTTAACGATCCGCCCGCGCCTTCGCGTCGGCGATAATCTGCTGAACATCGTCAATGCAAAGCCCGCAGACCTTACAGCAGTCGGTCTCGTCCTTTACCTTGTCGAGCGTCTCGGCGCCGTTCCGAACGGACGCGCGGATCTGTTCGTCCGTGACCCCGCGGCAGGCGCAGACAACCTCGTTTTTGTTTTCCATGGAATTGCTTCCTTTCCTCCCCGAAGGGACATTCGCAGGACTTGTCCTTACGGGAAGAATGCGCGTCTCTCCCGGAAGGACCTGTTTTTAGAGCTTGTATTTATTGGATTTGTACGTGGATTTTCCGAGCAGATTTTGTTGCTGACAAGGCAAAATTTCGCAGCCTTGCTGTCGCAAGTCAAGAAATTTTAACGCAGTCAGCGACAAAATCTGTCGAAAAGACGCGTGCAATATCCAATGAATACATGCTCTTATACTGCTCCTGCAAAACGATCGTTTTTGCAGGAGCGTCGAGTATATTATGTGCGGTACGGCGCCGCATATCCCCGGCGCCTGACCGTTTGTGCCGGGGATTTGACCGTTTGTCGATAACCTGTTGAAAGCGTCGGTGTTTTTCGGTATAATGAGTGACGGAAAGGAGGAGTGAAAAATGGAGGTCGAGATCAAAATCGACGGCTCTTATCCCGAGCCGAAGATCGTTATCCTGACGGCTTCCGTAACGGAGGAGGTCAGCCGGCTTGTGCAAAAGCTGTCCGAAAAGAATCCCGGGATCCTTTCGGGCAGTAAGGACGAAAAAATCGAAGTGATCGAGCAGGAGGATCTGATTCGGGTATACGCAAATGCCGGGAAGGTATTTGCCGTTACGGAAAAAGGCGAGTACGCGGTGCGGCTCCGATTGTATGAAATGGAAGAGCGCCTGAAACCTGACTTTTTCGTCCGGATCTCAAGCTCGGAGATTGTCAACCTGAAAAAGGTCAAAAACTTTGATCTGAGCTTTACCGGTACGATCTGCGTCGAGTTCGCCGACGGAACCGTCACTTATGTTTCGCGGCGCTATGTTTCAAAAATCAAAAAAATACTGGGAATATGAGGGAGCGGGAATCTCCCTCGCGGAAAGGAAGAGCATTATGATGAAAAAGAAGGCGTTTTTGCGCGGACTGCTTGGGTTTCCTCTCGGGCTGGCGCTCGGGTACATGATCACGATCGCGATTTCGCTGTTTTTGGCGGACGGGTATTATTCTCCCTGCGTCCCCGCGCTGATCGACGCGGCGGGAAGCGAGATCGGAGCCGTTTTGCTTCAGGCGGTTTTGAGCGGGCTTCTGGGCGCGGGATTCGGCGCGGCGTCCGTTATATGGGAAATCGAGGCATGGGGGCTTGTAAAACAGACGGGGATTTATTTTTTGATCGGTTCGGTTCTCATGCTGCCCGTGGCTTATGTGAATTACTGGATGGAACACAGTGTTCAAGGCGTTTTAAGCTATTTCGGGATTTTTGCCGCGATCTTTGTCGTGATCTGGATTGTGCAGTATGCCGTCAATAAACGCAGAGTCGGGAAAATGAACGAGACCCTGCGAAATATGCGCCGCTAAGGCGTGCCGCCTTTGGCAGTTCCGAAAAGCCCTCATTCGCACCGATTAAGATGCGACCATACGGCTTTTGCCGCATGGAGGAAGTTGATTTTCTTCCGGAAATGTGTTATACTGGAAAAAAGTCAAGCGGAGGAGGAGCGTGCAATGAGCGATCTGCTGAAATTTTCCGATCGGGAGGAATTCAGAAAATGGCTTTCCGAACACTGCCTGTCGGACGAGGGCGTCTGGCTTTTATTCGGAAAAGCCGGAGGAACGAAAACGATCAAAGCGGGCGAAGCGCTGGAAGAAGCGCTCTGCTTCGGCTGGATCGACGGGCAAATGCAAAGTCTGGACGATAAAACTTATAAGAAATATTTTTCACAGCGCAGAGAGAAGAGCAAGTGGTCGGAGAAAAATAAGGCGCTGGTCAGAAGTCTTGAGGAACGGGGGCTTATGACCGATTTCGGCAGGAAGAAAACGGAGGAAGCCCGTAAAAACGGGCAATGGGACGCGCCAAAGCCCGAGGCGGTCACGGAGGAGCAAATCGCCCTGCTTTCCGCGCTGCTGGAAGGGCATGAGCCCGCCTATACAAATTTCCAAGCGATGTCCTTATCGGTCAGGAAAACCTATACGCGGGCGTATTTTGACGCAAAGACGGATGCCGGACGGGAGAAGCGGATCGCGTGGATGGTAGACAGGCTCAATAAAAATTTAAAGCCGATGTGACTGTTGTGTAAATAAGGAGGGGAAAGCATGATCAGAGCGGTAAAATGCGAGGATATACCGGCATGTGTGGAGGTGATCCGGAAAAGCTTCCGGACGGTTGCGGACGAATTGGGGATCACGGCGGAGAACGCGCCGCGTTTTACCGCTTTTGCCACTTCGGAGGAACGGTTGCACTGGCATATGGACGGGGAGCGCAGACCGATGTTCCTGTTTTGCGATCATGACATAATATGTGGCTATTATTCGATATTATTGCAGGAAAACGGGGAATGTGAGCTGAATAATCTTGCTGTTTTGCCGGAATACCGGCATAAAGGGATCGGGCGGAAATTGCTGGAGCATTCTTGTGAAACGGCGAGGGAGAAGGGCTGTACCGTCCTCAATATCGGCATTGTCGAGGAAAATACCGTTTTACGGAAATGGTATGAGAAAAACGGCGCGATTCATACGGGTACGCAAAAATACGACTTTTTTCCGTTTACGTGCGGAACAATGAAAAAATACCTGTAATATAAAAATCGGGAGGAAAGCTGTTATGTCCAAAATCGTATTCATCTGCCACGGCAACATCTGCCGCTCCCCCATGGCAGAATATGTTTTTCGCGATCTCGCCGAAAAGCGCGGCGTTTCGGCGCGGTTTCCCGCCGCCTCCCGCGCGACGAGCACCGAGGAGCTGGGGAATCCCGTTCACCGCGGCACGGAGCAAAAGCTTTCCGAGCATGGAATCTCCGCCGCCGCGCACCGCGCCCGGCAGCTTCAAAAGGACGATTACGAAAAATACGATCTGCTGATCTGCATGGACGGCGCGAACGTCCGTAATACGCTTCGGATCGTCGGCGCGGACAAAAAGGGGAAGGTTCATAAGCTGCTCGAATACGCGGGGGAGCGCGGCGATATTGCCGATCCTTGGTACACGGGGAACTTTGACGGGACCTACGAGGACGTGCTGAGGGGGTGCGCGGGACTGCTGGACGCGCTTTGCGGGGAATCAACAAAAAAATAAAGGGCTCCCGAAAGGAAGCCCTTTATTTAACCGCCGCGCCGGACATGGCATATAAAACCCGCACGAAGCAGGGTGGGTAAAGATCATCCGACGCTTTCACGCTCCCTTCTTCCGCAGTACGGGAGGTCTGCAATCCGTCGCCGGTCTGAAATCCCGATTATAATGTGTTGGATTATAGTAACCATGCTGTATCGAACGCGGCAGTAAACCGGTTTTCTTGATTATTCTTCAAATTCCTCGGCGAACAGCGCCGTAAAAGCGTCGCCGATCTTCGCGTAAAGCGCCTCGTTGTCCACGGTTCTGAGCGTGCATTGATCGCTTTCGGGATCGTCGATCAGCTCCAAAATAATAAATTCAATCTCCTCGTCCTCGGGGAGCTCATCCTCCTCGGTATACGGGGTGAGCGCGGCGTACACCTTTCCGTCCACCTCGACCGTATCGATCAGCTCGAATTCCTCGCCGTCGAGGTCGACCACGACCGCTTCATAGCCCTCGAGCTCTTCTTCGTCTGCCATAAATTTCGTATTCCTTTCTTAGGGGTATTATGCGCGCCCAACAAATTTATTATACCAAAACGGCGGAGCAATGTCAAGACCGATTTTTCGGAAAACTGAATTTTTATGCGTATATTTTACAGACTGCACACATAAAAGTTGAAAATATCATGCAAAATGACTAAGAAAAAGGGGTTGACAATTGCTTCAAAATGTGGTATTCTTATATCAAGGAAAGAGAGCGGACGATAAAAAGCGAATCTTTCCCCAGGGTTCGGAAAACCAAAATTGAAATCCCCTTCTCTCATTCTATACAGGTAGGTTTCGGCGATCTGAAACGGCTCGGGCGGGAAGTCCCGATCCGAATTTATCCGGAAAGGAAGGCGAGTCCCATGGATCAGGAAAGTTCATTTGAAGTGTCTTTATCGGGCGTCGGCTCGTCTGAAGAAAACAGGTAAATTGAAGATCCTCCGCGGCTTCGATCCGTTCGTGAGCCGGGAATCTTAAACTCGGACGTTTTGTCGATACTCCTGATTCGGACCCGCAAACGGTAAAGACATGCTGTATAGATTTTCCGACCGTTGCGGTCGGCTTCCGCGAAAGCGTAACCATAGAAAATTCTTCATGATGATTGGAGTTGGTTCCAATGAACAAACACGAAAGGTTTTTCTACTGACGGCGATATTTTGACGGAAAGGAATAAAGTCCCATGTGCTGATTGATGATACCTTTAACTTTCACGAAAGGATCTTACTCCCATGCACAAGTGATTTCTGACAATTGAATAGCTTAGGATGGGCTGTGCTTCGGTACAGCCCATTTTTGCGGGAGGTTTCCGAAAAATCTCCCCAAAGGAAAGGAGCCGTCATGAACGAGAAAATACCCGCCTTAAAAAAGATGATCGAAGAGAGCCGAAGAATCTGCGTCTTTACCGGCGCGGGAATCAGCTGCCCCTCAGGGATTCCGGATTTCCGCTCCGCGAACGGCTTGTACAGCGAGAAAACGAAAGGAAATTATACCCCCGAGCAGATCATTTCCCACACCTTTTTCGAGCGGGAGCCCGAAGCATTTTACGAGTTTTACCGAGCGAAAATGGTCTATCCCGACGCCGAGCCGAACGAGGCGCACCGCTATTTCGCCGCGCTGGAGCAAAAAGGGAAAACGGTAACAGTCGTCACGCAGAACATCGACGGACTTCATCAGCGCGCGGGCAGCACGGACGTGATCGAGCTTCACGGGAGCGTCCACCGCAACAACTGTCTGCGCTGCGGAAAATTTTACGACGCGTCCGCGATCACGGGGTCGGTCGGCGTGCCGCGCTGCGACTGCGGCGGCGTGATCAAGCCCGACGTGGTTCTTTATGAGGAGCCGCTCGATCAGTCCGCCGTTCTGCGGGCGGTTCAGGCGATCTCGGAAGCGGATCTCATGCTTATTATCGGGACGTCGCTCGTCGTCTACCCTGCCGCTTCGTATGTCCGGTATTTTCGCGGAAAAAATCTCGTGCTTCTGAATAAGACGGAAACGCAGTGCGATCATCAGGCGCAGCTTGCGGTCTACGACGATATTGTGAACGTGGTGAGAGCGCTGGAGGAAGCGTAAATTACCACTCTGAGACAATGAGCGGGATCGTCAGCTCGTTTTCCGTCAGCCCCGCGTGTCCGCCCTTGTATTTTCGGGGCTCGCTCGGGGAGTTAAAAATGGCGGTGCTGCCGACCGCGACCGCGAGATAATCGCCGAGCATTTTTTCAAAACGCGGGTGATCGTTCCCGATTCCGAAGAGGTGTTTTTCCAGCACCTCTTTTTTGGTCAGCAGAAGGAATTGATCGCCGAAGCGCGCCTTGAAAACCTGTTCAAACCGCTCGCGCATGCTCTCCTTAATAAAAAGATTCAGCGCGCGCGGCTCGATCGACGGCATTCTCACCAGACACTCGGCAATCGCGGGATCGTCGGTGAGCGCAATGTTTTCGGTATTGACGTGCCCGTGGTCGGCGGTAATGATCAGGAGCGTATCTGTCAGCTTTTCCGCAAGCTGTTCCGCGATCCGCTCAATTTCCGTAAGAACAAGGTGTACTTCCTCACCGTCCACGCCGTGCCGGTGCATGGTGCGGTCGGGGTCGTCCCAGTAAGCGTAGAGATAGTGCCGCCCCTCCTCGCCGCAAAGCCGCTCAATCTCGGAACAGAGTTCGCCAAGGCTTTTCGGGTGCGGCTCGGCGAAGGGCGCGAGATAATGCGCGGCGATCCCGCTTCGTCCGACTTGCGAGACGATCCCGTCATAGGGAACATACGTCCACGCGGGAGAGAAATCAAGCTTTTCCCCCGTGTCGTCGTCTATGTTATAATAGTAAACGACATTCCGACCGATCTCGTCGAAATAGCCTGTCCAGCCGAGCCAGCCCGACTGATTCGGATACAGTCCGCTGTCTATGGCGGTCGTCGCTGCCACGGTCGTCGGCGGGAATACGGAGGAATATGCGTGCAAAAGATTTCGGCGCAGAAAGCCGTTCTCGGGGAGATGCGCTTCAAGCGCACTGACGCCCATACCGTCCAAAAGCAGCACAACGACGTTTTTGTAATTTTTGGACAGTAGGCGGTCGATCTGCGGCAGGGTGGGGTTCGGCGGATCGATTCCGTAATGCTTTAGGATCGAGCAGCCGAGATTTGCGATACAATTTCCGTAATCGGGAAAGGAATAGCGCATTTTCGTTTCACTCCTTTTTTGGAATATAAAAAACCGCCGGTCGTCTCGGACCGACGGTTTTTTCGTGTTTTTCAGCTTCTTCTCTTAAAAATATCCTCCAGCTCCGCGAAGCCGTTATCGCTTGTGTTCAGCGAACCGGTCTTTGAGATATAGCTCGCGAAATCATTGCCCGAAGCGGCGGAAACCGATCCGTTAATGATCTCCTCCGCGACGCTCGGCGTACTTTCCTCAACGGCGGATTCCTTAAAGCAGGTCGCGATGACCGAGATCGCGATCGAATCCTTCATATCCGCGGGACCGTAATTCGCGCCGAAGATGATCTCCGCGTCCGCGCCGCAGGCTTTTGTGATCGCGTGCATGGCGTCGTCAACGTCGGTCATGAGCGCGTCCTGCGAAAGCGTTATGTAAACGAGGAGCCGCCCCGCGTTCTTGATCGAGGTTTCGAGGAGCGGGCTGTTTACGACCTGCTGAACCGCGTCGTCCACCTTCTTGTCGCCCGAGCCCGTGCCGATCGCGATATGCGCGTCGCCCGCGTTCTTGATAATCGTGCTTAAATCCGAGAAATCGACGTTTACGACCGCCGTTTTATTGATCATGTCCGAAACGATCTTTACCGAGCGGTGGAGCACGTCGTCTACCATGGAGAACGCCGCGTGGAAGGTAAGCTGCTTTTCGTTGAGCTGTAAAAGCCGCTGGTTCGGGATAATGACAAGCGCGTCCACGTGCTTGCGCATTTCGTCGATCCCCTTCATCGCCTGATTCATTTTCTGCTCGCGCTCGAACTCAAACGGCTTGGTGACTACGCCGATCGTGAGGATCCCCATTTCCTGAGCGATCTCCGCGATCACGGGAGCCGCGCCCGTACCCGTTCCGCCGCCCATACCGGCGGAAATAAATACGAGAGACGAACCCTTGAGATACTTTTCCACGTCCTCGCGATCCTCGCGCGCCGCCTCGGCGCCGACCTCGGGTCTTCCGCCCGCGCCTCTGCCCTTCGCGCATTTTCTTCCGATCTGAACGCGCCGCATGAGCGTTTTATCCTTATCCTTCAGGGCGGCGACGTCGGTATTCACCGCGACGAACTCGATATTTACGTCGTCGTCGCTTACGTCCTTCGCGCCCTTATCGCGAAGACCCTTCTTCGCCATGTTTTCTACCGCGTTACAGCCGCCTCCCCCAACGCCGAATACTTTAATTTCAATATTATAAACGGCACTCTCGTCGAGATGGTCAAATTCCGGCTCTTCGCTTTCTACCGCGAAGCCTTCCTCATCAATTTCAATCGCCAACGTTTTATACCTCCCGATTTTGATACAATGAAACCCATATATTTTATTGTAACAGATTTCCCCCGAAATTTCAATAGTTTTTTCAAAAAAAGTGTACGGGTTGTTATACTTTTTTGTCGGAACCGCAAAATATAGTGTTTTTCGTCTCCGGACGAGCCTTCCGGAGTTTTACATCTCCGGTTCCCCCGCTTCGGGCGATTCCTCCGGATCGTCCTCGGGCGGTTCGGAGTCCGTCTCCTCGGTCGGAACGGTGACCGGCGCCGAGGTGAGCGGACGCTGAACGACTCTTTCGCCGCTTGAAACGTCGAGCGAAACGTGCGCGGCGGGCTCGATATAATTTTCGATGATCTCCTTCGCCATGGTAAGCTTTTCCTCAAGCTGAAGGATCGAGCCGAGGCGGATCAGAATCCGGTTCTCACAGGTCATGGTGATCGTAAGCGGGTCGGTGATGTCAACCTTGGTGATCTCGGGAAATTCAAGCCTTGCGAGCGCGTCCGTGATCGAGGTGATCAGGGTATCCTGTTCGGGATCGTCGGCGGTAATATAGTCGCCGATAATAACGCTTTCGCCGGGGCGATAGCCGACGACCTCCATGCAGTCCGCCGCGCTGCTGTCGATCTGCATGACACGTCCGACATGGGAGATCACGTAGTTTTTTCCCGCGTAGTAAAAGTTCGCCATCGGCTCGGCGGGCTTTACCGTAATTTTTATGGCGTTCGGGAACTGCTTCGAGACCTCGGCGCTGTCGAGACTGACGAGCGCGTCGGTGATCCGCTTATTGATCCCCGAAAGATTGAGCCGGACGAGATTTTCGTCCCCCCGAAGCCCGCTTGCCCCGATAATTTCCTCGTCGGTATAAATTGTTTCGCCCTCGACGACGATCATTTCCGCGTTGAACAGAACGGTGACCGAAAGGAGCGCGAATATCAGGAGCGCGGCGAGACCGAGAAGAATGTAATAAATAATATAGCTTCCGTGGCGGCGCTTTTTCTTCGCTTTTTCCGCCTGCTTTTCGCGCCGCTTCCGTTCCTCCTCGCGCTGACGGCGCACGGGGCTTTGCGGCGGCATCTGCTTTTTCGTCTGCTCGGAAAGCTTTTGCTGCCGCTTCGATTTGTCCGGCGGCGCGTTTTTCTTCTTTTTGGATTCGGAGCGCTTCACCTCGTCGCGCAGACGGCGGTTCAGCTCTTCCTTGCTGATCTCGGTCGTCCTCGATTTGTTGAGCCGATGAAACTCGGGCATCGCGCTCCCTCCCTTCCGTTCTTTTTCCCGTCCCGACCGCATAAAATGAAATAAAATAAATTTCAGGTCTCGGTGTGTATATCCGCTCCGACGCTCCGGAGTCTTTTTTCAAGATCCTCGTATCCGCGGTAGATATAGCAGGCTTTTCCGATCTTCGTGACCCCCTCGGCGAAAAGCCCCGCCGTAACGAGCGCCGCCCCGCCGCGCAGATCCGTCGCCTCCAGCTCCGCGCCCGACAGTCGGTCGACCCCCTCAATCACGGCGACCCGCCCCTCGACGTTGATCCTCGCGCCAAGCCGCACCAGCTCCGCGACATGGCGGTAACGGTTCTCGAAAACCGTTTCGACGAAGATCGACGTCCCCGGGAGCGTCGCGCAAAGCGCCATCAGCGCGGGCTGCGCGTCGGTGGGAAAGCCGGGGTGAACCGCCGTCCGGATCATGGGCGGCGCTTTCAGGCGCTTTCTCGCGTTCAGGTAAACGCAGTCCTCCCCGAAGCTGTATACGCTGCACCCGATCTGCTCCAGCACGGAAAGAATCGGCTCCATCGAGCGGGAATCCGCCCGTGTGAGCATGAGCTCGCCCCTTGTCGCCGCGCCGCAGCAGAGATAGGTCGCCGCCGCGATCCGGTCGGGCATGATCGTATAGTCGCAGCCGTGAAGTTTCGGAACGCCCTCGATCGTGATCGTTTCCGAGCCCGCGCCGCCGATTTTCGCGCCGCATTTCTCGAGAAAGCGCGAAAGATCGACGATCTCCGGCTCTCTCGCCGCGTTATGTATTTCCGTCGTCCCCTCCGCGAGCACCGCCGCGAGCATGACGTTTTCGGTCGCGCCGACGGAGGGGAGGGGAAGCGTGATCCGCGCGCCCCTGAGCTTTTCCGCCGTACAGTTCAGATACCCGTGCTCCTCGCGGACGACCGCGCCCATTCGGCGGAACGCCGCGAGATGAAAGTCGATCGGACGCGCCCCGATCTCACAGCCGCCCGGAAAGCTCAGGCGGCACTGGCGCGCCCGTCCGAGCAGCGCTCCCAAAAAAATAATCGAGGAACGCATTTCCCGCATCAGCGCGTTCGAGATCGAGGTTCCCGTAAGCGCCGAGGCGTTTACCGTCACACAGCCGCCCTCCCGGCGGCAGCCGCAGCCGAGCGTCGAGAGGATCCGAAGCGTCGCGTCGCAGTCGGTAAGCCGGGGGCAGTTATAAAGCGTGGTTTCGCCGCCGATCAGGACCGTGGCGGCAAGGATCGGAAGCGCGCTGTTTTTCGCGCCCTGAACGGGGATCTCGCCCTCGAGCCGCCTTCCGCCCTGAACGACGAGTCTTTGCCGTGCAGACATATCATTCACCCTTTCCTGCCGCTTTTGCCGTATGGCAAAAGCTTTTTTCTCATCTTATGCGGGAAAGGGGTTTTTGGTGCAATTGTATGGATCAGGAGATGTTTTCGCGTCCGATCAGGTCGATGATTTTGCTTACGATCACGTCGGCGGCGTTCGTCGTTCCGAGCCGCGCGGCGTTTTGTTCCATTTCGCGGAGCCGCTCGGGATTTTTCAGGAATCCGTCGATGATCCCGATCAGCTTTGTTTTTTCGAGGTCTTTGTCCTCGATCAGGACGGCGGCGTTCTCGTCCGAAAGCGAGAGCGCGTTATAATACTGGTGATTTTCCGCCGCCTGCGGGAACGGGATCAGGACGGACGCGCGCCCGATCGCCTTCAGTTCGGTAAGGGTCATCGCGCCCGCGCGGGAGATCACGACGTCCGCCGCGCACATACAGGTATACATATTATCGATATATTCCTTCAGGATCATGCGGTTCGTGGGGACGACGCCCTCCGCCTTCATCAGCGTGTCGAACATCTCGCGTCCGTTTCCGCCGTAGCCGTGAATGTGGTTGATCCCGCCCCGGCCGCTCTCCCATTTTAAAAGCGCCGCGACCGCCTCGGTGATCTTGTTCGCGCCGAGACTCCCGCCGAAGGAGAGGACGGTAAGCCCGTCGGGCAGACCGAGCCGCTTTCTCGCCGCGCTCCGCTCCTCGATCGGGATATTGGTGCGAAGCGGGTTCCCGGTAATAATGACGTTTTTGCTTTTGGGCAGGCGATCCTTCGCCGCCTGATCGACGACGAACACGAGATCGGCGTGACGGGCGAGCATATGCGTGGCGATCCCGGGAAGGGAATTGCTCTCGTGCGTCGCCGTCCTGATCTTAAGCTTCGCCGCGCTCAGAAGGATCGGCGCGGAGACATAGCCGCCCGTCCCGATCACGACGTCGGGGCGGAATTCCTTCAGAAGCTTTTTCGCGCCCGACCGCGCGGTAAGGTAATGGTACGCCGCCTTCGCGTTCCGGAGAAGGTCGTGGACGGAGAGCCTGCGCTGAAGCCCCTCCATGCGGATCGCGCGGAAAGGATAGCCCGCTTTTTTGACGAGCGCCGCCTCCATGCCGTTCGGCGTACCGACGAAAAGCAGCTCGCTTTCGGGGAAGACCTCCTTGATTTTATCCGCAATGGCAAGCGCGGGGTTGATGTGACCCGCGGTTCCGCCCGCGGCGAGAAGCACCTTCATTTACTGCAAAGCCGCCTTTCTCGAAATATTGAGTACGATCCCCATTTCGCCGAGCTGCATGATGAGCGCCGTACCGCCGTAGCTGATGAAGGGGAGGGAGATTCCCGTATTCGGGATCGCGTTAGAGACGACGGCGATGTTGAGGAGCGCCTGAAGCCCGAGCTGGATCACGATCCCCGCGCAAAGGAGCATACCGAATTTATCGGGCGCGGCGGAGGCGATATAGAAGCCCCGGATCACGAAGATCACGAACAGGAGGATCACGAGAACCGCGCCGACGAAGCCGAGCTCCTCACAGATCACGGAGAAAATGAAGTCGTTTTCGGTTACGGGGAGATAGCCGTATTTTTCGCGTGAGTTTCCGAGCCCAAGCCCGAACATTCCGCCCGAGCCGATCGTGATGAGAGACTGATAGGTCTGAAAGGTCTGGTCGAGAATATCCGCCTCGGGATCGCGCCAGCTTAAAAAACGCGTCGTAACATAATCGTAGCCCATTTTCGGGAACACGTTGATAATGAGGAATACTCCCACGCCGATCAGTCCCACGACAAGCCAGAGGTGCGCGGCCTTCGCCCCGCCGATACAGAGCATGGCGATGGAGACCATCAGAATAATGATGGTGCAGGAGAGGTGCGGCTGTAAAATAACCAGTCCGCAGGCGATCCCGATACGCAGAAGGATCGGAAAGAAGCCGGTTTTAAAATCGCCGAGCTTGTCATAATTGCGCTGCATATACTCGGCGATGACCATAATGGTGACGAATTTCAGAATTTCCGAGGGCTGGAACCGAAGCTCGCCGAGCTGGAGCCAGCGCTCCGACCCGCCGACGGTCGTTCCCATGATCCGGACGAGGAGCATAAGCGTTACGCCGACGAGCGTCGCGATCTTTAAAATGATCTTCTGCGCGAAGATATGATAGTCGATAAAAGAGAGGAGGATCATCGCCGCGAAGCCGAGTCCCGCGAAGATCAGCTGTCGCTTTACGAAATAAAGACTGTCGCCGTAGGTATATTTCGCGGAGGCGAAGGTCGCCGAGAAAAGCATGACAAGCCCGAACGCGAGCAGGATCAGTACGATCATGAAAAACGAGAAGTCGAACCGCTGCGGTATGGAAAAGTTTACGAACCGCCGAAGCTGACCTTTCTTTTGTTTTTGGGGCAGGGCGGTTTCCGCCGACCTGTTTCCGACCGCGGGTGAAGCGGCTCCCCGGAAGGGAACGGCGTTCTGCGGCATGGCGGGGGAGCCGAGCCGCGAAGGACCTTGGCGCGACGCGCGGCTTTGCGGATTCCGTTTTACGGCTGCGCGGTTCCGGGTGGTTCTCTGTACGGGCATTTCCTTTTCTCCTTTCCTCGAATATGAAGCCTGTTTCCATAAAATATTTTTTTCACAGCTTGTCGACAAACCCCTTCCATATCATTTTTGCTCGTTAACGACAAGACCTACGACCTGACAGCCGCGAGGTAGAAAACGGGAGAAGGTGTGATGGGAAGCGGGATTCCAAAGGTAAAAGTTCCCTTTGGCGGGGTTTTGGGGGCAGCCCCCCCTCGTTATATTTTTCTCTCTTTT
>CAZKKZ010000039.1:0-22252 GCA_964553625.1 uncultured Ruminiclostridium sp. | reverse complement strand
ACGCGAAAAATCTGACTGCAATCCGAACATTTCGGGTAGTGTCAACAAGCCCTAATTTCTAATCATACGATAGATAAAGTCCATCGTATGATTCCGCCTGAAAGGCGGCTGTCAAAATCAAAGATTTTGACAGAAAATAGTATAACAGGGGGAACGGAAGGGTAAAATGGCGGAAACCAAAAAGAAACAGGCGGCGGGGAGCTCGCCGCGCAAATCGGCGGCTTCGGAGGCGGAAAAGCGCCGCGCGGAGCTTCTCGCGCGGAACGCACAGCGCAGAAGGCTGCTCTCGGTGATTTTATTCGCGGTCGGGATTCTGATCACGGCGTTCGCCCTGTTCGGGAAGGCGGAGGGCGATGATCTGTCGGCTTGGGACGCGATACATACTTTTATACATGGCGTTTTCGGGATCTCCGCCTTTCTGGTCGGACCGGTCCTGATCTATGTGGCGGTCATGCTTTCGGCGGAGCGCACGCGGGCGACGATCGCGAAGCGAATGATCCAGCTTTTGCTGATGATCCTTTTGCTGAGCGCGGCGGCGCAGGTGATCTTCGTCGGATCGGTCGGCGATCCCGCTTCGGCGGAGCCGACGCTCGGAGAGAATGTTTCTTACGCTTACGAAAACGGAACGAAACTGATCGGTGGGGGCGTGTCGGGACTGATCCTCGGGACGCCGCTCCTCCTGTTCGGACAGGCGGGCGCGGTCATTATTCTCCTTCTTGTGACGCTGGTCATTTTTATGCTCATGACGAACCTTACGGTCGTCGATCTTCTCCGCGCGATTTCAAAGCCGTTCCGAAAGGCGGGAAGCTACGCGAAGGAAAAGCGGGAGATTTACCGCGAGGAATCGGCGCTTGCGGAGGATGAACGGAAAAAACGCGAGGAGGAGGAAGCCCGGAGACGGCGCGAGGAAAAGGAGAAACGCGGTACGGATCGGAAGCCGCGCGTTCTTTCCGATGAGGAGGAGCGCGCCCGGAAATTTGCCGCGATCGAAAGCGTGACCACGAACGCGCAGCGCGAGGTGACCGAGGAGGAAAAACGGGAGGCGGCGCGGAAGAACGCCGAGGCTGCCGCGGAGAATCCCGTCGCCGTCCAGAAAAAGGAAAGCCGCGAGTTTCAGAAGGATCTGAACGCGTTTTTAAACGGGAAGATCGAGAAAAGGGAGGAGGCGGAAGAAAAAGCCGCGCGGGAGCCTTTCGAGGAGAACCGCGCGGACGGGGACGGTCCGTACCGCCCCGACGGTCCGTTCTTTGCCGATGAACAGCCGCCCGAGCCGATCAAGCCCGAGATCATCAGCGAGCCGCGCGAGAGCCTGATCGGACAGTCAAACATTGCGATCGAGCCGGCCGGCGCGGTCGAATCGGCTGCCGCGGCTGAACCGGAAGCGGAAAAAGCGGACGAGGGAGACCGGATCGTCGAGGCGATCCGGGAATTCAGCCGCGAGCAGGAGGAAAGCGCCCAACAAGAGGAGAAGCGGGAGGAAAAGCTGCTTACGACGGTCATACGCGCCGACGAAAACGGACAGGGGCATTTCGAGGATATTTTCTCCGAGACGGAGCAGTATAAGGTTCCGCCGAGCGAGCTTCTGAACGATGTGATTCACGAGCGCTCCGACGAGGATATTCACGCCGAGATCGAGAGCAACGCGGAAAAGCTGGTCAATACCCTGAAAAGCTTCGGCGTGCAGACAAAGTTCCTTGAAGCCTCGCGCGGTCCTTCAGTCACGCGGTACGAGCTCCAGCCCGCGCCCGGGGTAAAGATCGCGAAGATTACGGGTCTGGTGGACGACATCGCGCTGAATCTCGCGGCGGCGGGCGTGCGGATCGAGGCGCCGATCCCGAATAAGGCGGCGGTCGGGATCGAGGTACCGAATAAGACGGTCGAATCCGTTCCGTTTCGCGAAATGGTGGAAAGCAAGGCGTTTACCGAGACGAAAAGCAAGCTCGGCGCGGTTCTCGGAAAGAGCATTTCCGGCGAGGTCGTGATCGCGGACATCGCGAAAATGCCGCATATTCTGATCGCGGGAACGACCGGCTCGGGAAAATCCGTCTGCGTCAATTCGATCATCATGAGCATTCTGTTCCGTTCCACGCCCGACGACGTGCGCCTGCTGATGATCGACCCGAAGGCGGTCGAATTCATGATCTATAACGGGATTCCGCATTTGCTGATTCCCGTCGTGACCGACCCGAAGAAGGCGGCGGGCGCGCTCGCGTGGGCGGTAACCGAAATGCTGCATCGCTATAAGCTTTTCTCGGATCACAACGTCCGCGATCTCGGCGGTTATAACGCG
Source organism: uncultured Ruminiclostridium sp. (assembly GCA_964553625.1). GTDB lineage: Bacteria > Bacillota > Clostridia > Oscillospirales > Ruminococcaceae > Ruminiclostridium_E. The sequence goes on along the minus strand of CAZKKZ010000039.1, from coordinate 19,962 downwards.
CTCGCGAAAAATCGGGAGGATCTCGAGCCGCTCCCGCAGGTCGTGATCTTTATCGACGAACTGGCGGATCTGATGATGGCTTCGCCGGGCGAGGTCGAGGACAGTATCTGCCGTCTGGCGCAGATGGCGCGCGCGGCGGGAATGCACCTCGTCATCGCGACGCAGCGTCCCTCCGTCAACGTTGTAACCGGCGTTATCAAGGCGAATATCCCGAGCCGGATCGCGCTGAAGGTCGCGTCGCAGGTGGACAGCCGCACGATCCTCGACAGCGCGGGAGCGGAAAAGCTGCTCGGAAAGGGCGATATGCTGTATTTCCCTGTCGGAATGCCGAAGCCGCTGCGCGTGCAGGGCTGCTGGGTCTCGGATAAAGAGGTGGAGCGGGTCGTTGACTTTATTAAAAACTCCTTTATTCTTGATTATGACCAGGACGTGATGGACGAGATCGAAAAGCAGGCGGAGCTTGCCGCGCAGAAGAACGGAAAAAATAAGGAGAAGGACGAGGAGGACGGCGGAGAATTCCTTCTGAACGACGATAAGCTTGACGAGGCGATCGAGGCGGTGATCGAGGCGGGACAGGCAAGCACCTCGTATCTCCAGCGGAAGCTGAAGCTCGGCTACGGTCGGGCGGCGAGACTGATCGATACGATGGAACAGCTCGGCGTGGTCGGTCCTTACGAGGGAAGCAAGCCGCGTCAGGTCGTTATGACAAAGCAGGAGTGGTACGAGCGGAAGCTCAATCAGGAAGAATAAGGTGATTTTATGCCGTTTTTACCCGTAAGCCGCGAGGAACTGAACGAAAAGGGGATCGACCGTCCCGATTTTATCTGCGTGACCGGAGACGCGTATGTCGATCACCCCTCCTTCGGGATCGCGATCGTCTCCCGCGTGATCGAAAGCCTCGGCTTCTCAGTGGCGATGCTGGCACAGCCGATTACGGATCGGGATTTTACCTCGCTCGGCGCGCCGAGGTACGCGTTCATGGTAACGGGCGGAAATATCGACAGCATGGTCTCGAATTATACCGTCGCGGGAAAAAAGCGCTATGACGACGCGTACAGCCCGGGCGGAAAAGGCGGGAGGCGTCCCGACCGCGCGGTTACGGTCTATTGCCGCGCGTTAAAGCGGCTTTTCCCCGATACCGAGATCGCGATCGGCGGGCTGGAGGCCTCGCTTCGCCGTTTTGCGCATTATGATTACTGGGCGGATCGCGTACTGCCCTCCGTCCTGATCGACAGCGGCGCCGATCTGCTGATGTACGGCATGGGGGAGCTTACCGTGACGGAAATCTGTCTTCGTTTAAGGGCAGGGGAAAAGCTTCGGGAGATGACGGATATTCGGGGAACCTGTTACCTGACCGACCCGATCCGTACCCCGCTGAACGCCGTACAGTGCGACAGCTTCGAGCTGGTGAGCGAAAACAAAAAAGCCTACGCGAAGGCGTGCCGGAAGCAGTATGACGAGCAGGACGAGGTTACCGGAAGAACGGTCGTTCAGCGGCACGGGGGTCGTATGCTCGTGCAGAATCCGCCGCAGCGCAGCCTGACCCAAGAGGAATTCGACCGCGCCTATGAGCTGCCCTATATGCGCGCGTATCACCCGATGTACGAAAAGGACGGCGGTGTTCCGTCGATCCGGGAAGTCGAATTTTCGATCATACACAACCGCGGCTGTTACGGCTTTTGTAATTTCTGCTCTATTGCCCTTCATCAGGGGCGGCGGATTCAGACGAGAAGCGAGCGTTCCGTGCTGGACGAAGCGCGCGCGCTCACCCAAAAGCCGAATTTTAAGGGATACATTCACGACGTCGGCGGTCCGACGGCGAATTTCCGCGCGCCCTCCTGTGAAAAGCAGATCACGCAGGGGCTTTGTAAGGGGCGGAAATGCCTTGCCCCGAAGCCCTGTCCGAACTTAAAGATCGACCACGGCGAGTATCTCGCGCTTCTGCGGAAGCTTCGCGGCATGGAAAAGGTGAAAAAGGTCTTTATCCGCTCGGGGATCCGCTACGATTATTTGTTGGAGGATCCGGACGATACCTTTATGCGCGAGCTGATCGAGCACCACATCAGCGGACAGCTCAAGGTCGCGCCCGAGCACGCGAGCAATCATGTGCTCGACTGTATGGGAAAGCCGCATATCGAAGCGTATGAGCGGTTCGAGAAAAAATTCTACGCCCTCACCAAGGGGATCGGGAAGGAGCAGTACCTTGTCCCCTATCTGATGTCGTCGCACCCGGGCTGCACCTTGGGCGACGCGGTGGAGCTTGCGGTATTTCTGAAAAAGCATCGGATCCGTCCCGAGCAGGTGCAGGATTTTTACCCCACGCCCGGAACGATCTCGACGGCGATGTTCTATACGGGGCTGAATCCGTATACGCTGGAGCCGGTCTACGTTCCGCGCTCGGCGGAGGAAAAGCGGCTCCAGCGGGCGCTTCTTCAATATTATAAAAAGGAAAACAGGGAGCTTGTCATCAAGGCGCTGACAATGGCGAAAAGGCGGGACCTGATCGGGACGAAGCCCGACTGTCTTGTCGCCCCGTCGGAGCGGACGGGCGGGAAAGCGAGGAGCAATGAAAAAATACCGAAGCCGAAACAAAATCAACGCGCGCGCCGCGGGGGCGCTGCTTCAAAGACTTCCCCTAAAAAAGAACGCGAAAAATAAGCTGATTTATGTTCTGATCGGCGCGTTTGTGCTGTTCGCGGCGGTGATCGGTCTGAACGAGCGCTTTTTTCATTTGTCCTTCCTTCCGAAATGGCACGAGATTTATGAGTTTTTCGGGCTGAGCGACGCGGCTTACGGCGATCTTTCCGAGGGGGAAATTGCCGTTCATTTTATCGACGTGGGACAGGGGGACTGCGCCCTGATCCTCGCGGGGGAGACCTCCGTCCTGATCGACGGGGGAGAGTCGAGCGCCGCGTCGGACGTGATCCGCTACCTGAACAGTCTGGAGCTGGATTCCCTCGACATGGTGATCGCGACGCACCCTCATTCCGATCATATCGGCTCGCTTTCGAGCGTGATCGGCGAATTCGGGACGGAGACCCTTTTATGCCCCGCGCTGACCAACGACATGATCCCGACGACGAGATCGTACGAAAGAATGCTCGAATCCGCGGAAGAATGCGGCGCGGCGTTTGAATACGCCGAGCCCGGCGTAAGCTATGAGCTTTCGGAGGGCTGTTTTCTGGAGATTCTCGCGCCCGTTCGGGACTATGATGATCTGAACGATTATTCGGTCGCGGCGCGGCTTACCTATGGGGAAACCTCGTTTTTGTTCACGGGGGATATTGAGAAAACCGCCGAGCAGGACATTCTGAACAGCGGGGCGGACGTTTCCGCCGACGTCCTCAAGGTCGCTCATCACGGGAGCAGTACCTCGAGTACGCGGGCGTTCGTACAGGCGGTTTCACCGAAATACGCCGTGATCGGCGTAGGCTCCCCGAACGATTACGGTCACCCGCACAAGGAAACGACGGAGCTTTTTGAGCGGCTCGGCATTACGGTTTATCGGACGGATCGGGACGGGAATATCGTCTGGATCAGCGACGGGAAAACGCTTCGGGCGGAGACGGAACGGAGGGACGCGGCGTGAGGAGAATCTGTCTGGATCGCTTTGAGGGCGAATATGCCGTTTTGGAGGAGGAAGCGGAGGACGGAACGGTAGCCCTTGTCCGGGTTGACCGTTCCCTGATCGTCGGGGAAGCGCGGGAGGGAGACGTCCTGTTCCAAAAGGGAGATCGGCTTGAAACGGATCGAGAAGCTACGCGGGCGCGCCGCGAAGCCGTTCTTGAAAAAATAAAAAAGCTGAGAGGAAACCGGCGTTAGCGCGGAGGATTTCGTATTAAGGCAACACCGCGCAATGAATGCCGACTTCGCTGGCGAAGTCAACGCCTTCTGCCGTCCGATTGACTGTCATATTTTCCGTCATATAGCACAGATTTTTCTTGAAATCCGGCAGGATTCCTGCAAAAAATCTGTACAATCTGACTGCGACACGATGTCGCAAGGTGTTTGCCCCAAGCGGCGCATGGACGCGCCGTATACAAAGCGAACACCAAAAAAAACTCTGACAGCCACTCGAACGACAATCATTGTGCGGTGTAGCCTTGACTTTCCCGCGGCGCTATGATATAATAAAAATACGGATTACGGTTACGGAATATTTCGGCAAATAATTTTAAACTGAAGGAGACGGCGGGCAATGGAAAAAAACATGCTCCTGATTGTCGACGATCAGGAAATTAACAGAATGCTTTTATCGGAGATCTTTTCCGACGGGGATTATCAGATTGAAGAAGCGGCAAACGGACGGGAAGCGCTGAAGCTGATCGAAAAGTACGAAGACGGGATTGCCGCGATTCTGCTCGATCTGCTCATGCCCGTTATGGACGGCTATGAGCTTCTTCGCGCCATGGACGAAAAAGGGCTGATCTCCGAGATCCCGGTATTTATCATCACCGCGGAGACCGACGAGCAATCCCATAAAAAAGCGTATGATCTGGGCGCGGTGGACGTGATCCGGAAGCCCTTTATGCCCCAGTTTTTGAAGAGACGGATCAAGAACGTGATTGAGCTGTACCGAATGCGCGAGCAGCTTCTGGTGATCGTTGAGGAGCAGGAGGTTCGGCTCGACGAACAGGCAAAGCGGCTCCGCGAGCAGGCGGATCGGCTTATGGCGGTAAACAGCTCGATTATCGAAATGCTCGCGACGACGATCGAATTCCGCGACTGTGAATCGGGGGAGCACGTTCGCAGGATCCGTACCATGACGCTTCTTTTGCTTCGTCATTATATCCGGAAGCACCCCGACTGCGGGATCAGCTCGGATCAGCTTCGTCTGATCGCCGACGCGGCGGTGCTTCACGACATCGGAAAGATCGCGATCCCCGACAGCATTTTGTGCAAGCCCGGAAGGCTTACACCGGAGGAATTCGAGGTCATGAAGGAGCATACCGTCCGCGGCTGCAAAATTCTGGAGCAGATTCCGCACCTGCTGGACAGCAATTTGTACCGCTACTGCTACGATATTTGCCGTCATCACCATGAGCGCTGGGACGGAAAAGGCTATCCCGACGGCTTAAAGGGGGACGAGATCGCGATCTGGTCGCAGGTCGTCGCGATTGCGGACGTTTACGACGCGCTGGTAAGCGAGCGCATTTATAAAGCCGCGTACAGCCACGATAAGGCGGTCGAAATGATCCTGAACGGCGAGTGCGGCTCGTTTAATCCCGACGTGCTTACCTGCTTCCGCGAGGTGGAGCCGGAGATCAAGCTTTTTTACAGCAGCGGAGTCGATTCCGAAAAAGCGGCCGACGTGAAGCATTGACCCCGTTTCGGGGCAGAATCCGAAAAAGACCGAAGGGAGAGGATTGTATGGATGCAATGCTCGAAAAATTATCGGAGCTTGGCACGGACGTTCGGGACGGGCTGAGCCGTTTTATGGAGAACGAGCCGCTTTACGTGCGGTGTCTCAAAAAATTTCCGGCGCAGGCGGAGCTTTGCACGCTTCATGACGATCTGGCGAATCAGAATTATGAAGCGGCGGTTCAGAGCGCCCATACGATGAAGGGGCTGACGGGAAATCTTTCGATCACGCCGCTGTACACGCGGTATTCGGAGATCGTTGCGCGGCTTCGCGCGGGAGAAACGCAGGGGGTCGGGTCGATCGAGTCGGAAATCGCGCGGATTCAGGAAGAGGTCTGCGCGGTGATCCGGGAGGGATAAACAATCGGGTTTTACGGGAGGAGCAGACTGCAAATGATAAAGCGTGTGCTTGGAATACTAATCGCGCTGTCGATTCTGTCGGTATTGCTGCCGGCATTTTCGATCCCCGCGCTCGCGGAGGAGCCGGACGAGGCGCTTTTTTCGTATCTGATGGAGAAGGCGCTTCAATACGAGGAGAAGATCGATATTTCTTCTTTTGCGAAGCGCGGCGGCTGGAAGCTGAGCGATGTTTCGAGCCGTCTCCAGCAGTTTTATTTACAGGAACCGTCCTTGTTTTTTATCAATAACCGCGAGATCATGATCCAGCACAACGAGGAAAATTATCTGTATCAGGTTCGGTTTGATTATCTCTACAACGAGAAACAGACGAAGAGAATGGCGGAGGAGATGAAAAAAGCCGCCGCGAAAGCGATCGAGGGGATCACCGACGAAATGTCGGAGGCGGAAAAGGCGCTCGCCGTTCACGATTATCTCGTGACGCACAACAGCTACGACCACTCCATGAAAAAATATTCCGCCTATAACTGCTTGGTGAATCAAAGCTCGACCTGTCAGGGGTATACGCTTGCGTATATTTATGTCATGCGGGACCTTTTGGGCATGGATTGCTCCGTTGTTATTTCCGATTCGCAGAATCATTCGTGGAATTATCTGAAGGTTGACGGCGAGTGGTATCATGTTGATCTGACCGCCGACGATCTTAGCTTTTCCGCTTACGGCGGGAAGGAATATGACGGCTTCGGCGAGGTCAGCCACAACAACCTTCTCCTGAGTGATTCCGCCTGTAAAAAATCGTCGGATCTTCATAAGAAATGGAACACGTTCGGCTATCCCGCCGCCGACAGCGGGAAATACGACGGATTTTTCTGGCAGGAGAGCCGCTCCCCGCTTGTATACCGCGGCGGCTTGTGGTACTGCGTTTCGACCAATCCCGATTCGCCCGGCTTGAATTATAAAAAGGGCGGCGATACCGAAATCGTTTCACGGATTTTTTCGTACAGCTTTTCGAGCGGCGAAAAAAATCCGATTAAGGAAACGGACTCGATTTGGTATGTTTACCGGAACCCCGATACCGGAAAGAAGCTTGAGAAAAAGTCGTGGTATAAGCGAAGCTTTATGAAGCTTGCCCTTTGCGGGGACAGTCTGTATTTTAATACGGCGGATAAGATCTATCGGCTGGATCCGGACACCGGAAAGGCAAAGTCGGTATACACGCTGAAAAAGAAGAACATGAAGATTTTTTCGATCGCGGAGTCGGACGGAAAGCTGAAGGTTTGTTACAAATACGATATGTCCTACAAGGATAAATATGTGACCCTGAACGTTTAGGAGAATAAGGCGATAGTTTGATTTGAAAATAAAAAGCATGGTGCGGGCATATTCGTCCGCACCATACTTTTTTAGATTTCGACTGTGATCCTTCGATTCCGAAAATAAAATTCCTTGTCATGCTCGTTGATTTCCCGAAGGACGCGGCAGGGATTCCCCATCGCGACAACGTTTGCGGGAAGATCCTTTGGTACGACGCTCCCCGCGCCGATCACGGTATTTTCCCCGACCGTCACGCCCGGCAGGATTACCGCGTTTGCGCCGATCCAGCAGTTCCGACCGATATGAACCGGCATATTGTACTGATAGAGCTTTTCACGAAGCTCCGGCAGGATCGGATGTCCCGCGGTCGCGATCGTTACGTTCGGTCCGATCATGGTATAGTCGCCGATGTAGATATGCGTGTCGTCGACACAGGTCAGGTGGTAATTCGCGTAGACCATTTTTCCGAAATGACAGTGACGTCCGCCGAAGTTGGCGTAAAAAGGAGCTTCGATATAGACGCCCTCTCCGCAGTCCCCGAGCATTTCCTTCAGCATTTTCGCGCGTTTTTCGGTTTCCGAGGGCTTCGTTAAGTTATACTCGCAAAGCTTGTCCTGACAGACGAGCTGCTCCGCGACGATCTCGGGATCCCCGGGAAGATAAAGCTCTCCCGTATGCATTTTTTCCTTCATCTGACTCATCTTTTTCCCCTGCTCCGCTATTTTTCAAGCTTTTCCGCGAGCTCCTTGAGGTTGCTCGCGATATTGCCGGCAATGACCTTTCGGGTGCGCTTGATCGCTCGGGAAAAGCGCTTGGTTTTCGACTTCGAGCTTGCGGTAATGCTCCGTACCTTTTGAATGGAGTCGGTAATGTCCGAAACGGAGGAATATAAGACCTCCTGAATTTTTGTTTCTCGGCACTGCGTAACCCCGCGGCGGCAGTTTTCGATCACGACCGCGTAGCGGTCATAAGCGCGCTTGACCGAATCCTCCCACGACATATAGACCTCGTTCATCGCGTTTTCACCGATTTGCTTCAGCTCACTGAGGTGCGACACGGCAAATTCCAGCTCGGCGGTAAACGCCTCCGTTTCATTTTGCGTCAGGATCGCGTTATGCTTGTCCGAAAAATCCTCCGCGGCGCAGCTTCCCTCGATCAGAATGCTTGGAAGACCGCAGGCGGCAGCCTCTCGGACAACGATCCCGTTCGTGTCGTAAAGGGAAGGAAAGAGGAAGAGGTTACAAGCCGTATAGTAGTACCGAAGCTCCTCGCGGTCGTTGATCGCGCCGATAAAGCAACAGCTTTCCGCGATCCCGAGGGACTCGGCGTATTGCTCCATTTCTTCCCGGTCGCCGCCGTCGCCGACGATCAGGAATTTATAGCGGATTCCCTTTTCACTCAGGCGCTTCAGAGAATCGAAAATCAGGCGCAGCCCCTTATACCAGAACAAACGTCCGACAAATAAAAAGCCGGGGACTTCGTCCGTTAAGCCGTAGGCGGCTCGAAGCTCCTCAACGCCCTCCGGCTCCGCTTTTCCTTTGGGGAAATCGACGCCGTTCGGCATGATCCGGTATTCCCCCTCATAGCCGAGACTGCGCAGGTTTTCTCCCGCCCCCTTGCTTACCGTCCAGATCTCGTCGCAGGTATTGATGTTCTGGACGATGAATTTGGTGATCTGTGATACGAGAAGCGGGGTTTTGACAATGCGCTTGAGATCCTCGTCAAATTTCGTGTGGTAGGTCATGATCAGCGGCGCGTGATTTTTCTCGCGGAGCGTCCGCCCGAGTACGGTGGAGGCGAACGGGCAGTGACTGTGGATTATGTTAAAATTGCTGTCCCGAAGGCTTTCGAGCATGGACGAGCTGAACGGATAGCCGGCGCGGTAGCCGATCGCCTTTTGGGTATCAAGGCTCGAATAGCGCACGACCGGAAAAATATAATCGTCGACAAAGCCGGGAGAGCTCGGCGTAACGACCGTAGCCGTTCCAAGCTCTCTTTGAATGATTTCCGCGTAGTTGATGACCGCGTTCGCGACGCCGTCGATCAGCGGGGGAAAAGAATCGTTCAGTAAGCAAACGTTATAACGAATGTGTTCTATCGGAATCACCCCTGTGGTTGAAATTCTGTTTCTTTATTATACAATGTTTTTTTATAAAAATCAAGAGCGGTTTTACAAAAATTGAGAGAAAATGTCTGTGTTGTCAATAAATGCGGTTCACATCTATTGTAACATAACATTGTCGGTTCTCCGGGAAAGATATTTTGTACTAGGGTGGCTTGCAAAGCAAGCATGATTTGAGATTTTCCTTAATTGCGTGATTCCCGCAGGCAGATACGGTATGTGCGCCGGCAGAATCGGCTTGATCTTAGAAAATCTGTAAAAGATTCCCCATGAAGGTGAAAACGACGGGATTTCGCTTCTTCACGGGGGATCTTTTTCGATTTTTCATTTGCTTTTCTTAATTGCAGTATACCGCTTTCGCTGTCCCATAAAAAGGTCAGAAATTATACGTTCGCAATAAAACAAGCGGGGATTTACAAAATTTACCGCCCGATTTTGTTCAAGTATACAGATTCTTGAAAAACGGTTGCAATTGCTTTTTCAATTATGGTAAAATAAAGTAGATTCTTTTGCGTATTCGGGTTTGTGGGAGGCACCATGAAAAAACAGCTGGAGATATTCCACAGCTTGGTTTCGGAATTTCAAAAAGACCGCACTGTGGAAGGTATATTGTTGAACGGTTCCGTTGCCGCCGGTACGGCGACCGAATTATCCGATCTGGATATGATCGTGCTTGGGAAAAAGGACGGATTTGAATCAAAAACGATTGATACGGTTCCTGTTGAGATTCATTTTGTCGTTTTTGGCAGCGCGGTTAAAAAGTTGGAAAGCAATCCGACGGAGGTATACAAGTACCTTGACGCGAAAATAGAATACGATAACGGAAAAGCGCGGGAGATTATCTCATATGCCGAAAAAATTTTTTTGAACTACCGCGTTCCGGAGAAGGAGCGGCGAGGGCTTGCTTATTGGCTGAAAAGCACGAAGCTGAAGCTGGAAGCCGCGTTTTCAAAGCAGGATATGCTTTCGGTTTCCTATCTTTCCGCAACCAACGCATGGAAGGTGCTGGAAGGAATGTGGGCAGTAAACCGAAGACCGATTCCTCCGTCAAGCTGCTTGTATCGGAAATACACCGAATTGGATCGGATACCGTATCCGGATTGGTTTCGGGGAATGTTTACGGGCGATATAGCGGTCAGGGGAAAAAATGAGCTTGATCTGATCGGCTGGATATTGGAAAACATATAATAAAGCCCCCCGTGAAGAAGCGGAAATCCTCCGCCGCTTCTTCACGGGGCTCTTTTTTCGGTTTTTCATTTGTTTTCGTCGTTCTTACGACAGCTTTTTACGATGGGATTCCTGCCGTCTCGGTACGGCGCGGAGTCTTTTGGAAAGCTCCTCCAGCAGGCAGCCGACCGCAAAAACGGCTGCCAGCCAGCCCGCAAGAAAGAAGATCCATAAAATCATTTCAGCCATGAAAACCGCTCCTTTCATATCTTTTTCTTAATTGCAGTATACCGCTTTCACTGTCCCATAAAAAGGACAGAAACGGACGGAGATCATACGCTTGAAATAAAAAACAAGCGGGGATTTACAAAATTTACCGCCCGATTTTGTTCAAGTATACAGAATCTCGGAAAAACGGTTGCAATTGCGCTTTTAATTATGGTATAATTCTATTGCTGTATTTTGAAAGGAAAGGAAGCATATGGAAGAATTTCTGAATGCGCTCACCGAGATCAATAACGTTGTCAAAGATTTCGTGTGGGTAAAGATCGGTCTGGTTCTGCTGATCGGTACGGGGATCTTATTGACGATTTTAACGCGGTTTTTTCAGGTCGCCCATATCGGGACATGGATCCGCGAGACGATCGGCGGACTTTTTCAGCGTAAGACGCACCGTAAAGAGGGGAAGGGCTCGGTATCGCAGTTTCAGGCGCTTTGTACCGCCCTCGCCGCGACGATCGGAACGGGAAATATCGCGGGCGTCGCTTCGGCGATCGCGGTCGGCGGACCCGGCGCGGTTTTCTGGATGTGGCTCGCGGCGTTTTTCGGAATGATGACGAATTTCTCCGAAAATGTTCTCGGAATCTATTACCGCCGCAAGAATGAAAAAGGCGAATGGTCGGGCGGAGCGATGTATTATTTACAGTACGGTCTGGGCGGCTATAAGCATTGCAGGGTGCTCGGACGCGTGCTTGCGATTCTTTTCTCGATCTGCGCGATTCTCGCTTCGTTCGGAATCGGGAATATCGGTCAGGTGAACAAGATTACCGTGAACATCGAATCCGCCTTTTTCTCCGGAATGGACAGCGGATATGCGTTCGGCGACGTAAAGTGGACCTCGCTGATTATCGGGATCTGCTTAATGATCCTCGCGGCGGTCATTATTTTCGGCGGACTTCAGCGGATCGCGACGACGGCGGAGCGGATCGTTCCGTTCATGGCGTGCGCGTATATCGTCGGCTGTCTCGTGATCTTTTTTGTACATATCGACCGCGTGGGCGATATGTTCGCGTCGATCTTCCGTTTCGCGTTCGGCACGGAGGCGGTTGTCGGCGGCGCCGCGGGAATCGCGGTCAAGGAGGTCATTACGCAGGGCTGTAAGCGCGGCGTGTTCTCGAACGAGGCGGGTCTCGGCTCGTCGGTTATGGTTCATTCCGCGTCCAATGTCAAAGAACCCGTGAAGCAGGGTATGTGGGGAATTTTTGAGGTGTTCGCGGATACGATGATTGTTTGTACGATGACGGCGATCGTGGTTCTTTCCTCGGGCGATATCGACCTCCAGACGGGGCATATCAATCCCGGCGTGGTCGACGCGACGCTTGTCGCAAGAGCGTTCAGGAACGTATTCGGAAGCGCGGGAGAGATTTTTATCGCGATCGCGATCCTGATGTTCGCGTTTACGACGGTGCTCGGCTGGTCGCATTACGGCTCAAAATCGGTGGAATATCTGTTCGGGCTGAAGGCGGCAAAGGTGTACCGCGTGATCTTCGTACTGATGATTGTGTCGGGCGCGATTATGACTTCGAGCATTGCGTGGGATATTTCGGATACCTTTAACGGTATGATGATGATCCCGAACCTGATCGGCGTGCTGGCGCTTTCTCCCTTCGTCGTAAAAATTACGCGCAATTATATTGATCGGAAGATTCGTAAAAAAGACGTGGAGCCTATCCTTTCGGTGATCCCCGAGATTCAGGAGGAATTTGCCGCCGCGTTGAAGGCGGAGGAGGTTCGGGAATAAGGCTGCTCCCGCAAGTGCCGAGGAGCGCCGCTTTCATACGCGAACCGCAATGAGATAAGGAAAAACCCGAAAATTTTTCGGGTTTTTCTTTTTTTGCACTTGACAAATACCCCCATAGGGTATATAATGATAAAAAAGAAAAGAAAGGCGGGCTTACGGTGGAAGAAAACTGCTGTCACAGAACCAAAAAACGCACCGAGGAGGAAAAAAAGAACCTCACGAATCGGCTGAGCCGGATCGAGGGGCAGATCCGCGGGATCCGGGGTATGATCGAAAAGGACGCGTACTGCCCCGATATTCTGGTGCAGACCGCCGCCGCGGGCGCGGCGATCAACGCCTTTGTGAAAAAGCTTCTCGAAAGCCATATCCGCACTTGTGTCGCCGAGGATATCCGCGCGGGAAAGGACGAAACGGTGGACGAGCTGGTGGAAATGCTTCAGAAGCTTATGAAATGACGGAAAAGGGTTATACTAGGAACAAGGAAGTGGTTTTGTGAAGCAATTCAGCGTTACGGGAATGAGCTGCGCGGCGTGCAGCGCGCGGGTCGAGCAGGCGGTCGGGAAAGTCCCCGGGGTGACCTCCTGCGCGGTCAGCCTTTTGACGAATTCCATGGGCGTGGAGGGAACGGCGGATTCCGCCGAGATCATCGCGGCGGTTCAGGCGGCGGGCTACGGCGCTTCGGAGCGGGGCGCGGAGAAATCCGCGGCAAAGGAGGACGCGCTTTCCGATTCGGGAATGTCCGCGCTCAGAAAAAGACTGATCGCTTCCGTTGTTTTTTTGGTCATTTTGATGTACCTCTCAATGGGGCATATGATGTGGGGCTTTCCGCTCCCGGGGCTTTTGGGCGAGAATCACGCGGCGATGGGGCTGGCGCAGCTTCTCCTGACCGTCGTCATCATGGTGATCAATCAGAAATTTTTCATCAGCGGCTTTAAGGGGCTTTTGCACAAGGCGCCGAATATGGATACTCTTGTCGCGCTCGGCGCGGGCGCGGCGTTCGTTTACAGCACATACGCGCTGTTCGCGATGATCGGGGCAATGGGAACGGGTGATTCGGAAGCGGTCGCGGCGTATATGCACGAGTTTTATTTTGAGTCCGCCGCGATGATTCTGACGCTTATTACTGTCGGGAAAACGCTGGAAGCGCGCTCGAAGGGGAAAACGACCGACGCGCTTAAGGGCTTGATGAAGCTCGCCCCCAAGACGGCGACGGTCATTCGGGACGGAGCGGAAGTGACGATCCCCGCCGACCGGATCGTGAAGGGGGACATTTTCGTCGTGCGTCCCGGGGAGAGCATTCCTGCGGACGGGATCGTTCTTGAAGGAAGCAGCGCCGTGAACGAGTCGGCGCTTACGGGAGAAAGTATTCCCGCCGAAAAATCGGAAGGAGATACGGTCTCGGCGGCAACGGTCAACCAGACGGGCTTTCTGCGCTGCGAGGCGGCAAAGGTCGGCGAGGATACCGCGCTCGCCCAGATTATTCGTATGGTAAGCGACGCGGCGGCGACGAAAGCGCCGATCGCAAAGACGGCGGACAAGGTCTCGGGCATTTTTGTTCCCGTCGTGATGGCGGTCGCGGCGGCGACGGCGGCGGTGTGGATCCTTTTGGGGCAGTCCGTCGGATTTGCGCTTGCGCGGGGAATTTCGGTTCTGGTGATCAGCTGTCCCTGCGCGCTCGGGCTGGCGACCCCCGTCGCGATCATGGTCGGGAGCGGCGTAGGCGCGAAAAACGGGATCCTGTTCAAAACGGCGGCTTCTTTGGAGGAGACGGGAAAGGTTCGGATTGCGGTACTGGACAAAACGGGAACGATCACGAGCGGCGAGCCCCGTGTCACCGAGCTTCTCCCCGCCGAGGGAGTTTCCGAGCGCGAGCTTCTTACACTTGCCTGCTCGCTGGAATCGAAAAGCGAACACCCGCTTGCGCGCGCGGTGATCCGCAAGGCGGAGGAGGAAGGGATTTCCTCCGCGGCGGTCGAGGATTTTATGATCCGAGCGGGAAGCGGACTGACCGCGAAGCGCGGGGGAAAGGAGATCGCCGGCGGGAATTTCGATTTTATCCGTCGTTTCGCGGAGGTTCCCGAGTCGGCTGCGGAGCAGGCGCGGCAGCTTTCGGAGCAGGGGAAAACGCCGCTCTTTTTCGCGGAGGAAGATAAGCTTTGCGGGATCATCGCGGCGGCGGATACCGTAAAAGAGGACAGTCCGCGCGCGGTTGCCGAGCTTCGGAATATGGGAATCCGTGTCGTTATGCTGACGGGCGATAACGAGCGTACCGCCCGCGCGGTCGGCGCGCAGGCGGGCGTGGACGAGGTGATCGCGGGCGTACTCCCCGAGGGGAAGGAAGCGGCGGTCCGCGAGCTTCAGAAGCTCGGAAAGGTCGCCATGGTCGGCGACGGGATCAACGACGCGCCCGCCCTGACCCGCGCGGACGTCGGGATCGCGATCGGAGCGGGTACGGACATCGCGATGGACGCGGCGGACGCGGTACTTGTAAAAAGCCGTCTGAGCGACGTTCCCGCCGCGATACGGCTGAGCCGCGCAACGCTTCGGAATATCCGCGAAAATCTTTTCTGGGCGTTTATCTACAACGCCGCGGGGATTCCTCTTGCGGCGGGGGTATTCACGGCGGCGCTCGGCTGGTCGCTGAATCCGATGTTCGGCGCCGCGGCGATGAGCCTTTCGAGCTTCTGCGTCGTATCGAACGCGCTTCGCCTGAACTTTGTCGATATTCACAGCGCGAAGCATGATCGGAAAATCAAGGTCGGTCACGGGGATCGTTCGGTTCCCGATGAACATAAAATCAAAAACGGACTTTTCGATCCGGAGAAGTCCACCGAGAAAGGAACGGTTACAAGTATGGAGAAAACGATGAAAATCGAAGGCATGATGTGCGGACACTGTGAGGCGCGCGTTAAAAAGTGTCTGGAGGAGCTGGACGGCGTTTCCGAGGCGAAGGTGAGCCATACCGACGGAACGGCGGTTGTGACGATGAGCGCCGAGGTTTCGGACGATGCTTTAAAGCAGGCGGTCGAAGCGCAGGGCTATACGGTTTTAGGGTGAGAAAATGAAAAAATACGGAAAAAGAGCGGCAGTCCTTTTGCTGAGCCTTGCTTTTTGGGGAGTCTCCGCCTGCGCCGCGCAAACGGCTGAAACCGCCGCGACCGTTGAAACAACGCCTGTTATAAGGGAAACAAGCGAAACGTCCCCGGCGGAAGCGGCGGAGCGAACGACAGAACCGGCGGTGACCGTCAAAACGACGACCGCCGCCGAAACTGCATCTTCCGTAGAGGAAACAAGCGAAACGTCCCCGGCGGAAGCGGCGGAGCGAACGACGGAACCGGCGGTGACCGTCAAAACGACGACCGCCGCCGAAACCACATCTTCCGTAGAGGAAACAAGCGAAATGTCCCCGGCGGAAACAACAGAGCGAACGACGGAACCGGCTGCGACCGTCAAAACAACGACCGCCGCCGAAATCACATCTGCCGTAGAGGAAACAAGCAAAACAACGGCGGAGGAAACAGCGGAAAAGGAGGAAACCGTGACGCAGGAGAAGGAACGGAAGGTGATCGCGCTGACCTTTGACGACGGTCCGAACACAACTACGACCAACGAGGTGCTCGACGTTCTTGAAAAATACGGGATTAAGGCGTCGTTTTTCCTGATCGGAAACAACATCAACGACGAGTCCGCGAAGGCGGTCAAGCGCGCCTACGATATGGGCTGTGAGATCGGGAACCATTCGCGCTCCCATTCGTATATGGATAAGCTCAGCGCCGAGGAGATCGCCGAGGAGGTTACATACGTCAACGAAAAGGTGATCGAGATTACGGGGGAGGCGCCGACTTTTTTCCGCCCGCCGTATATTGCCGTGAACGATACGATGTTCGAGACGATTGAAATGCCGTTTATCGCGGGCTACGGCGCAAACGACTGGGAGGATCGCGTAACTGCCGAGCGGCGCGCGCAAATGGTTTTACGGCAGGCGAAAAACGGGGCGGTCATTCTGCTTCACGACGCGCAGGGCAATTCCAAAACGGTAGAGGCGCTCGATACGATCATTCCCGAGCTTCAGGCGCAGGGGTATGAATTTGTGACGATCTCCGAGGTTTTCCGCGAATGCGGCGCCGAGCCGAAGGCGCACGACCGTCGGATTTATTCCTATGCCGGGCAGACGACGATGTACGGCTGATCATCGGTGATTATGTTCTTGTCCTTCCGAAATACGACTCACAATCCCGACCGCAGAAATCTGCAGTCGGGATTGTACGTTGTAAAGGGGAGGAGAGCCCTGATTTAAAAATTTTTTTTGCAAAACTGTAATTTTGTACAAAATTTATGCTTTACATTTCTCTTGTTTTGTGATATACTATTCTTATAATTTGAAAAAGCGAAAGCCCAAAGGAGATTTTTTGATGAAACGCATTTACGGTAAGGATCGACCGCTCGGACGGCTTCTCGCTTTTACCCGTTCGGGACGCTTTCCGCACGCGCTTCTGTTTTGTGGGAAAAAGGGCGTCGGGCGCGGCGTTCTGGCGGATTACGCCGCGGCGCTCCTGCTTTGCGAGCGGGGCGGGGAAAAGCCCTGCGGAGAATGTGTCGCCTGCCGAAAGGTCGAAGCGCACATTCACCCCGATGTGATCTATCCGTTAAGCGAGTCGGAAAACGGAAAATATACCGTGGAGCGGCTGCGCGGGCTGATTGCCGACTGCTACAAATCGCCGAACGACGGCGCGGTTCGCGTTTGTATTTTTGAGAATATTGATGAAATGAGCGTACTCTGTCAGAACACACTGCTGAAATTTATCGAGGAGCCGCTCCCCTTTAACCGTTGTCTGTTTACGGCGGAGAAGCGGGGCTCGGTACTCGAGACGGTGCGTTCGCGCGTTACCGTGCTTGATGTGGACGAAGCGGATCGGGAGGGCTGCCTCGCGGCGCTTTCCGATCACGGGATCGAGCGCGGACGGGCGGAGGAGCTTTACGGGCTGTTCGGCGGGAATATCGGGAAGTGTATTGAAGGCGCGGACGACGAGGGGAAAGCGGCGCTGATGAAAACCGCTTCGGACATTGCCGAGGCGCTGTATGCGGGGAAGGAATACGACTGTGCCGTAAGCTTTTCCGCTTTAAAAACGCGAGAAGAGATAGGTGAGGTCTTAGCGCTTCTTTCCGATGTGTTCGCTTCGGCTTTGGTTCGTTTAAGCGGCGGAACGACCGGCGGCGCGCTTTCGGCGCAGTCCGAAAAGCTCGCGGGAAGGCTTCGCCGATCGACGGTTTCCGAGCTGTACGACGCGGCTTCCGGGCTTTTGTCGGCGCTTGACAGTAATCCGAATGTCCCGCTTTTTGCGGCGCACTGCTGTGAAAAGCTTTTTGATACGCTCGAGAAAGGGATCTGAAGATTCCCGAGGGGCGAAAGAAAGGAATAAAAGAGTTTATGACTGAAATTATCGGCGTTCGATTTAAGGAAGTAGGGAAGGTTTATTATTTTTCACCCGGGAAGAACCGTCTTTCAGCGGGCGACCGCGTTATTGTGGAGACCTCGCGGGGGACGGAGTGCGGCGAGGTTGTGATTCCGAACCGCATGATCGGCGACGAAAGCGTTGTCCAGCCGTTAAAGCCGATTGTCCGCACGGCGACGGAAAACGATCTTCGCGTGATCCGCGAAAACGAGGAAAAGGAAGCCGAGATCATGAAGGTCTTCGTCAAGAAGATCGAGGAACATAAGCTCGGCATGAAAGCGATCGATATTGATTATACCTTTGACGGAAGTAAGATCCTGTTTTACTTTACCACCGAAAACCGTGTGGATTTCCGTGAGCTTGTGAAGGATCTCGCGGGGATCTACCGCACCAGAATCGAGCTTCGGCAAATCGGGGTGCGCGACGAGGCGAAAATGCTCGGCGGGCTTGGGATCTGCGGGCGTCCGTTCTGCTGCGCGAGCTTTCTCGGCGAGTTTCAGCCCGTATCCATCAAAATGGCGAAGGAACAGTCTCTTTCGCTCAACCCGTCGAAGATTTCGGGAACCTGCGGGCGGCTGATGTGCTGTTTAAAATATGAGCAGGATTGCTATGAGGAGCTTTTGAAGATCACGCCGAAGGTGGGCGCAACCGTCAGCACCGCCGAAGGCAAGGGAACGGTGGAGGATTCAAACCTTCTGACGGGAATCCTGAAGGTAAAGCTTGAAAAAAATCCCGATTCGCCCGCGATTCAGGTAAAGCGGGAGGACGTACAGCTGTTAAAGGACGGAAGGATCCGAGTAAATCGTGATGAAATGGCGGCGCTAAAAAATCTGGAATAAAACAGGTAATCGCAGAAAAGGGGGCAGTTTTTATGGAAACCTTGTCCATTCCGCAGGAATATCGTGATATGCTGGTCGAGATGATGTCGGCGGACACGGAAACGATTCATTTTTTCTGGGACTGTGTCAAAGGAAAAACGATCTCGATCGGGAAGGACATTTTTGAGGGAGAGGTCTCAGACCCGCTCGATTATTTCCGGGAGAACGGGTTTATTCACGAATCTTCAATTTCGGTGTTCAATGTGTTCAGCGCGCAGGTCGAGGAAGGCGTGATCGGCATTTCCGAACGTCCCGGTCTTTCCGTCGACATTTCCATGCGGCTTTCACGAAGCGGCGAGTTTACGCTCTGCCATTTTTACATGCTTTTTTTGAGAGAATCTTACGGGCGCGTAATTGCCGTTCACGGAAATATCCGTCCCTATACGCAGAAGGAGATCTTTGATAAACAGGTTCTGACCATTTTCACCTCGGATAAAGCGCCGCAGATCTATACAAAGCGGGTTTGTGAAATGATGGAGCGACATCCGGACGAGGAAATCGCTTTTATTCAATTCGATGTTGAGCGGTTTAAAATGATCAATGAAATCTACGGTGTGGAAACGGGCGACGAGCTGCTGAAGTTTATCAACGATTCGCTCGGCGTGATCTGTAATGAGGAGCAGCCGTTCTGTCGTCTGACGGCGGACGTTTTTATGGTCGTAACCGTTTTTAAGAGCGACGACGAGCTGGTCGCGTTTATCCGTCAGATCGAAAGTATGCTGAGCGGATATAAGGATCTCGAATACCGTCTTGTGTTCGGCGTCGCGGTTGCCGAGGATCGGACGATCCATACCCGCCGTCACGGAGACAACGCGAGTCTTGCGCGGCAGCTGATCAAAGGAAACGCCCTCAATAACGTCGGATTCTACAACGGTCGCATGAAAAGCGAGCTGCATAAAAAGCAGACGATCGAGGAGGATATGCAGAAAGCTCTCCTGAACAACGAGTTCGTCATGTTTTTACAGCCGAAGCACAGTATTTCAAGCGGAAAGATCATCGGCGCGGAAGAGCTTGCCCGCTGGATTCACACGAAAAAGGGCATGATCTCTCCGGCGGATTTTATTCAGGTTTTCGAGGAAAACGGCTTTATCCTGAAGCTGGATCGCTTTATCTGGGAGAGCGCCTGCCGGAAGCTTCGCGGCTGGCTGGATCGTGGGATCGATAACGTTCCGATCTCCGTCAATATCTCCCGCGAATACGTTCTGACCTTCGACGTAACAAAAGAGATTACCGATCTGGTACGGGAATACCGGATCCCGACGCGGCTTCTGGAGCTTGAGATCACCGAAT
>CAZKKZ010000038.1:0-22642 GCA_964553625.1 uncultured Ruminiclostridium sp. | reverse complement strand
TTTTGAGAAAAATCGAATTTTTGTCGAAATATGGGGGAAAGAAGGAGGAATCGTTAGAAAACAAAAATTTATCTGAAAAGCAAAAAGCAATGTCCGCAAAATTGCGGACATTGCTTTTTATTCTCTGTTATTTTTGACTTGCATTTTTATCCTCTTCCCGAATTTGAACGCGGCGGATCTTTCCGCTGATCGTTTTCGGAAGCTCATCCACATATTCGATGACGCGGGGGTATTTGTATGGAGCGGTATTCTTTTTTACATAATTCTGAAGCTCTTTGGTAAGCTCTTCGCTTGCAGAATAGCCTTTCGCAAGAACAATGGTCGCTTTTACGACCTGACCGCGAATCGGATCGGGTGTTCCGGTAACCGCGCACTCGAGAACCGAAGGGTGCTGAATTAATACGCTTTCAATCTCAAAAGGACCGATCCGGTATCCGCTCGCTTTAATGACGTCGTCATTCCTTCCGACATACCAATAATATCCGTCCTCGTCACGCCACGCCGTATCACCGGTGTGATAAACGCCATTACACCATGCTTCGTTCGTCAGTTTCTCGTCTTTATAATAGCAGCAGAACAGTCCGTCTTTACCGCGTTCCGCTCGAATCACGATCTCTCCGACTTCTCCTGCCGGAACGGAGTGATCGTTTTCATCGACAATATCAACATTGTACAGTGGGGAGGGCTTTCCCATAGACCCCGGCTTCGGCGTCGTTCCGACGAGATTCGCCAAAATTACAGTGGATTCCGTCTGTCCAAACGCCTCCATCAGCTTCAGCCCCGTAAATTCGAGCCAGCGGTGATAAACCTCGGGATTTAAAGCTTCACCCGCGATCGCGCTGTATTTCAAAGAAGAAAGATCGTACTTTTCAAGCCCTTCCTTAATGAAAAAGCGGTACATGGTCGGCGGCGCGCAAAAAGAAGTCACCTTATATTTTTGAAGGATTTCCAGCATATCCGAAGGAATGAATTTATCAAAGTCATAAACAAAAACACAGGAACCGACCGACATTTGTCCGAACAGCTTTCCCCAGACGGCTTTTCCCCAGCCCGTATCGGAAACGGTCAGGTGGATACCGTTACTGTCTACATTCTGCCAATGTACGGCGGTTTGAATATGACAAAGCGCATATCGGTGGTTATGCACGACCATTTTCGGGTAACCCGTCGTACCCGATGTGAAATAAAGAAGCATATAGTCGTGAGAGTCCGTTTCGATCCGCTCCAGCTCGGAAGAGGCTTGCTCGATTTCCTCGTCGAATGGAATCCAGCCCTCGCGCGTACCGTTCGCGATCATTTTAATTAAGGGAATTTTTAATTCCTCCTGCGCCTCGTCAACAAATTTTTCAATATCGGGATTTGATCCCGTACAAACGATCGCCTTCACCTCGGCGCTTGTAAAACGATAAGTCAGGTCGTGCGTCGTAAGGAGGTGGGTCGCCGGTATAATTACCGCGCCGATTTTCATTAGCCCGATAAACGCGTACCAGAATTGATAATTTCTCTTTAATACAAGCATGACCTTATCGCCTTTGCGGATTCCGAGCTTTAAAAACACATTGGCGGCTTTGGAAGAAAGCTCGGAAAGACGGCGATAGCTGAAGCGTGTTTCATTTCCCTGCAAATCCACATGAAGCAGGGCAGGGCGGTCAGGGTCAAGCTCGCCGAACCGATCGATAATGTCATAAGCGAAATTAAAATTTTCGGGGCAGCTTAACTCAAATTTATTTAAAATTCCGTTTTCGTCAAAGCCTTCCGTTATAAACCTCTTGTAATAATTTTTGATTTCTTCCATTTGAACCTTCCTCTTCCTTTGCGTTATATCAGAATGGCGAGCAGCTCGCAGTCGCCTTCGAGCGCGACGATCCCGTGCGGATTGGAGCTGTCAAAATACACACAGTCTCCTTCGTTCAGAATTTCCGTTTTATTTCCGATTACGAACGCCATCTTCCCGTGAACCACGAACTCCATTTCCTGTCCTTCATGCGCGGTAAGCTGAACCGGCTTTGTCCGATCCGGTTCAAAAGGAATATGAACCATGATCGGCTCGATTTTCTTTTTCTTGAACAGGTACGCCATGTGCTGATACGTCAGACCGATCCTTCGCTCAATCGGAAGCCCTTCTCCCTTTCGGACCAAGGAGTAGGTCTGAAGCGTCGGCGCTACGCCCGTCAGAAGCTCGACCATTTCAATTCCGAGTGCCTCGGCACAGGCGTCCAGTACGGAGAGCGGAAAATCCTTTTCGCCGTTTTCGTAAGCTATGTATTCTTCCGTATCGATGCTTGCCGCCTTCGCGATCTCTTCCGCCGTGAAATCGAGGCTCTCCCGGGTCGCCCTTAATCTGGCGGAAACCTCGCTGATGTCGTATTTCATACGCTTTCCCCTTTCGTGCATGACTTCGGTTTAGTTAAGTATAGCATAAATTCACAAAAATTGCAATATTTATTTTTGATAACTGCAGATTTCTTTCATGCAGCATTGCTCGCAATCGGGTTTTCTGGCATTGCACACCAATCTCCCGTGCCAAACCAGCCGATGACACATCAGCAGCCCCTCCTCGGGCGGAACGATCGCCGCGAGCTGTTTTTCGACCTTCTGCGCGTCCTTACTGTCGGTCAGCCCCAGCCGGTTCGTAAGGCGGATTACGTGCGTGTCACAGACCAAGGCGGGCTTTCCGTACAGATCTCCGCAGATCAGGTTCGCGGTTTTCCTCCCTACGCCGGGGAGCTTCGTAAGCTCCTCCATTGTATCGGGAACCGTTCCGCCGTATTGATCGCGGATCATTCTGCACATTTCGGCAATATCGCGCGCTTTGGTTTTAAACAGTCCGCAGCTTTGGATATAAGGCTCGATTTCGGAAGCCTGCGCGTCCGCGAACGCCTCCACAGTCGGGAAGCGCTCGAACAGCGCGGGCGTTACCGTATTGACCCGCTTATCCGTACACTGCGCGGACAGCCTTGTCGCGATCAGAAGCTCGTGTGGCTTTTCGTAAATCAGGGCGCAATGTACATCGGGATAGGCGAGCTTCAGCAGTTCGATCGCTTTTTTTGCCTTTTGTTTCTTGGTCATGGTCAAAATCCTTTCGTTTGTTCTTCGTGCGGACGAAGTTACATCAAGGGAGAGAAAATTTTCAGGAAGGAACGAATGATCTGAGTCTTCAGCGGGACATTCTCAAAGAAGGCGGGCGTAATCCTTTCCGAAGCCGACAGCGCTTTAAAAAAAGAATCCTGAGCCTGCTTGACCGCTTTTGACCGATACATCCATACGCCGTTTTCAAAGTGCAGATAAAAGCTGCGGAAATCGAAATTACACGTTCCGACGATCGCCGTCAGTCCGTCGCCGATGATCATTTTCGTGTGCATAAAGCCGGGCGTGAATTCGTAAATCTCTACGCCGTTTTGGATCAGCACTTCATAATTCGATCTCGTCATTTCAAAGACCATTTTCTTATCGGGGTGGTGCGGTGTGATGATTTTTACGTCAATTCCGCTTTTCGCCGCGCGGATCAGGCTGTTTTCGATATTATTATCGAGAATCAGATACGGCGTACAGATATAGACGCTTTTTTTCGCGTTATTGATGAGATTGATATAAGCGTTTTCGTGGATCATTTCCTGAAACAGCGGTTCGTCCGAAAAGGGAATGACAAAGCCGTCGTTTTTTCCCTGATAAGAGGGCAGATATTTTTGAAAATCGGGCTTTTCCTGCGTTGTGAAATACCACATCTCCAGAAATAAAGCGGTTACCTTTTTGACCGCGTCCCCGTCGAGCTTGACGGAGGAGTCCTCCCAAAAGCCGAAGCGCTTTTTCCGGTTAATATACTCGTCCGCGATATTGATCCCGCCGGTAAAGGCGATCTTTCCGTCAATGATCGCGAATTTACGGTGGTCCCGATAATTGAGAAACTGATCGAGGGAGGGCTTATACGGATTAAAAACCGCGGTTTTGATTCCGAGACCGCTCATTCGTTCGGGAAAGTCGGCGGGAAGAAGATTGATCGTCCCGATGTCGTCGTATAAAAGGCGGATTTCTACCCCCGCGGCGGCTTTTTCGGTAAGAATCTCCAGCGTTTTTCTCCACATTTCTCCGTCGCCGATGATAAAATATTCGAGAAAAATAAACCTTTCCGCTTTTGCGAGATCGTTGATGAGACGCTCAAAAAACAGGGAGCCGGGATTCAAAAACTCGGTTTCGGTAAAGGCATAGATGTTGCTGCGCGAGTTGTTGATGATATAGCTGGCTTCCCGCTTCAGATGCGCGTTTTTTTCACCGATCATTGCTAAAAGCTCCTGATCCGCCTCGATCATTCCGTTTGAGCTTTCCACCGCGTTTTTGAGCCGCTCCGTGTTTTTCTTGTTCAGGTGGTTCCTCCCGAACAGGATATAAAGAAGCGCTCCGCCGACCGGAATGCATAAAACAGGGATCAGCCACGCGATCTTAAAGCTCGGATTATAATTTCGGTTTACGATCGCGAGAACCAGAAGAAAATCGATCACGAGAAACAGAAAAAAGACCGGCACATAGACGGTCGAGAGGAATACCGTCGGCAGAACGATCAATAATATTTGTATCAGGATCAGCATACTTATGATAAAAAGTCTGCTCGTAAGAAATTTTAATATTTTATTCATACACGCTCCGTAATTGCCGAAAATCGTATCGTACAAATACCGTTTGAAACAGTGCCCGAATCGTTAATTTCGGAAAAATTTTCATGCGAATAAATTTATTATACATGAATCAAAGGAAATAATCAAGCTTTTTTTGAAAACAAACGAGAAATTGGAAAAGATGTTGACAATTCGGCGGAATATCGTTATAATTGTAAATAGATGTTGAAAAACCGCGGACACGAAAGGGAATAAACAATGGACGTTTCAAAACAGATGTTAAATTATATTTCGGAGATTACTGGGCAAAACGATACGGTAACGCTGATCGCCGCCTCGGTTTTGCTGATTTTCGGATTTGTCATGCTGATCAAAGGGGCGGATTTTTTTGTGGACGGCGCTTCAAAGGTGGCGGCAAAAATGAAAATCCCGATGATCGTGATCGGTCTCACCATTGTCGCCTTCGGGACAAGCGCGCCCGAAGCGGCGATCAGTATCAATTCGGCGGTTCAGGGAAACGCGGGAATTTCCGTGGGAAACGTCATCGGAAGCAATATCATGAACATTCTGCTGATATTGGGATTCTCCGCGCTCTTCGCGTCTCTTCCCGTGAAAAAAACGACCTTTCGCTATGAGATCCCCTTCGTTATTTTTATTACGGCAGTTTTGAGCATTATGGGAATGATCGGCGGAAGTATCGATAAATTGGACGCGGTTCTGCTGCTCGTCCTGTTCGCGTTGTTTTTCGCGTATCTGATCCTGCTCTCAAAAAAAGGGGACGGCGCCGCGGACGACGTACCCGCGCTTACTGAAAAGGACACGGTTCCGAAGATGATTCTGTTCATTCTGATCGGTCTGGCGGCAATTGTTCTCGGAAGCGATTTTACCGTTACGGGCGCTACCGCGGTCGCGAAAGCGTTCCATGTCGAGGATCGGATCATCGGACTGACCATTGTGGCGTTCGGGACGTCTCTTCCCGAGCTTGTGACCTCGGTAACCGCGGCGCGAAAAAAACAAACGGATATTGCGATCGGGAATATTATCGGAAGCAATATTTTTAACATTCTTTTTGTGATCGGGCTTGCGGGCGTTGTTTCGCCGATCCCGATCGGATTCAGCGGCAGCTTTTTGATTGACAGTGTGATTGCGGCTGCGGCTGCGCTGCTCTTATGGCTCTTGGTATTTAAAAATAAAAAGCTGTCCAAAGCGGGCGGCGCAATGATGCTGGGCTGCTATGCCGTCTATTTTGTTTACCTGATTTTAAATTAAATACTGCCGCGGGACGTCCGGCTTTTGATGAATTTTTGTCAGCCTCGTCAAAAAATCCATTCAAAATCCGAGCATTCCGAATCGTTTCAAACAAGCCCTAAAAACAAGTTGCGTTTGTTCCTGCTTTTCGGAAGCCGGAACGGAAAGGAGCGGCGTCTATGGAAGAAAAGACAGAGCTTGAACGCTTTATTACCGGGGAAACGGAGGTACGGAAGCCCGAGGAAACAACGGCGGAAGAAGATGAGGAGCCTGTGCTTTCGGACGCTGATCCGGAGGAAGTTCACGCTGCACCGATGAACGAGACCGACGCTGTTCCGGCGGAAGGAACGGACGAAGCGTCTGCGGATGCCGAACCTTCCGAAAACGTCCCGCTCCCGGAAGAAGCCACAGAGCCGCCGGAACCGGAGGAAGCGCCTCAAAAAACGGAAATATTAAGCACCGGAAGGAAATCCGGCGCAGCGGTCGGGATCGGAATCGCGAATATCGCGGTTTCCGTGATGACGCTTTGCGCGGTCGCGGCGAGCTTTTACCTTTTTACCGGCGATCTCCGATCCTTTCGGGAAGAAACGACGGAGCTTCGGGAAAAGATCCATTCGCTTGAGGAAGAAAAAAAGCTGCTTGAATCGGATTACATAGAAGCCATGAATATTATTGAGGAGTCGGAGCCTTCGGACGGCGTTGTGCCGGTCGGGATCGAGGCGGAATCGGGGAAAATCCTGATTTATGATTCTTCGGTCGGGTATGCGTGGATTCCCGTTTTATCGGAGCTTCCGCAGCATACATACCGCAAAAGCGGCTTCTTTGTCGATGAACGGGGAAGAATGCATTATACGGAAAACGGGGAAGCTTCCTCTTATTTCGGGATCGATGTTTCGTCTCATCAGGGAGATATTGACTGGCAGCTTGTCAAAGAAGACGGCGTAGAGTTCGCTTTCTTGCGGATCGGATACCGCGGCTACGGTGAAGAGGGAAGGCTTTGTATCGACGAAACATTTCTGAAGAATTACGAGGGGGCGCACAACGCGGGAATCGACCTCGGGATTTATTTCTTTTCACAGGCGGTCACAGCGGAGGAAGCCGCCGAAGAGGCTGCTTTTCTTCTGGAAACGCTTGACGGACGGACGCTTGAATATCCGATCGTATACGATTGGGAAACGGTCGTGACGGCAGATGAGGACGCCCCGCCGAGAACGGAGGACGTCATGCCGCAGACGCTGACCTTAAGCGCGATCTCGTTTTGTGAAGCGATAGAGGACGCGGGGTACAGCGCCATGATCTATACCAATAAAAAGCAGGCGGTGATGAAGTACGATCTTCGGAAGCTCAGCGCTTATCCCGTCTGGCTCGCGTATTACGACACGAATCTCAATTACTGCTACGATTTTGACGTATGGCAGTACGGTACGGGATCGGTGGACGGGATCGAGGGAGAGGTTGACCTGAACATCGCGATGATCAAATAAGGCGCTTAGTCGTTTTTACGATACATTGCCGCGCAGAAATGAATTTGCGTTTCGAGACGGTCTAAGCGCTCCAGCTTCGCTTTATCCTCCTTTGAAGTTTTATAAAAATAGGGCGTCATGGAAAACAGGGAGAGAATATCCGCATTTGTACATAAATTGATTTTATCATGAATGATCTCCTGAGAAATAAGAGCGTAGCCTTCTATTCTCATTTCGGAAACATCATTTTTATACGGCCGTTCATAAACTGCCTGTTTTAGCTCCCAAAGGTGTTCCTGCATGGGAAAAGCAAGAATAAGCGTACCGTTTTTCTTCAGCAGGCGCTCGTATTCCTTGGGTGAAAACGGGGCGAATAAGGAAAGAATGATGTCGCAGCTGTGATCCGGAAGCGGAATGTCATATACCGACGCCACCGCAAGCTTTAGCTTTCTGTTACGGCTCGCGCCAAGAGAGATCGCTTCTCTGGAAACGTCGATCCCGAAAAATTCCGAGGAGACTCCCTTGGCTTCCAACGCTTCGTAAAGATGATTCGTGTACCAGCATTCGCCGCAGCCGCAGTCTAAAACCGTACAGCCGTCATACGCGTCAGTCTCGACCTGCTTCATCAGCGCCTTTAAAAGGGGAAGGTAATATCCCTTTTCGAGAAAATCCTTTCGTGCCCGTACCATGAGCTTATCGTCTCCGTGCCGGGACTTTTGCGAAAGAAGAAGATTCAGAAAACCCTTGCGCGATTGATCGAAGCAGTGATTCTTGGCGCATACGAAGCTGTTTTCGCGTTTCACCAGCTCGGATTTACAGATCGGGCAAATAAAATAACTCATTGTGAGATCGGCTCCTTTGAAAGCGGGATAATGTTATATTTTAGGCAACACCGCGCAATGTCCGCCTAACCTTTATTATAGCGTTTTTTTGTTTCGATGTCAACCGATCGGAGATTCAAACGAATCGAAAGGATAAAGACGATGTATCGCTGTGTAATTTTCGACTTGGACGGAACTGTTCTAAATACACTTGACGGATTAGCGGACGCGGGAAATTACGCGTTGTCACAGATGAAGCTTCCGACGCACCCGACCGAAAGCTATCGTTATTTTGTCGGGAACGGAATTCCAAAGCTGATCGAACGAATGCTTCCCGAGAACGCCGATCAACCGATGCTCGAGGAAGCGTACGAGCTTTTTCGTTCCTATTACAATATTCACATGAACGACAAGACCGTTCCGTATCCGGGAATTCCCGAGGTATTAGCTCAATTGAAAGAAAAAGGCGTAAAGCTCGCGCTTGTCAGCAATAAGGCTCATGAATTTGCCGCGAAAATGATTGAACGGTACTTTCCGAAGACCTTTGACGCGGTTTTCGGGAGTGTGGAGGGATTCCCCAAAAAACCCGATCCATACTGGGTTCTGCGTGCGTTGGAAACGCTTTCGATGAAACCGAGCGAGACTTTTTATGTCGGTGACAGCGGCGTAGATATGCAGACGGCACATCGCGCGGATTTGACTGCCTGCGGCGTATTGTGGGGATTTCGAGATCGTGCGGAGCTGAAAGAAAACGGTGCGGATCTTTTTTGTGACGATCCTCAAAAACTGTTTTCGATGATCACGACAATTTAAAGAACGTTTTTGTTAAAATGAAACTAAATCGGAACCGAATTATTGAACTTTATTCCAAATTTTTATTACATCTATTGCTTTTTTGTGATAAATATGTTAAAATTATTGTATGGCTTTTATGTATCTCGTATAAAAACGATTTCTGATATTCCGAAAAAAATTGGGTGATGAAATTGAAAAAAACAGAAAAATTTGAATTTGTTTTCTTGCTTATCGCATTGGCGATTGCAATCGGCGCAATCGTCGGCATTGTCGCTGCCTATCTGGACGGCGGCGGGCAAGAAAAAAGAACGGAAAATAACGCTTTTGAGAGCTTTGAACTCGGTTGGAAAAATCAATACGGACTTTCTTATGACTTAACGAAGGTTTTTCAGCGGGAAACGGCTGCGGATACGCAAGTTCCCATTATACTGTTTAATACCGTTCCGGAGCGTTGTGACGGAAGCGCTTTGTTTTTCCGTACCAATAATCTGGTAGCAAATGTTTATTTGGACGGGACGCCTATTTCTTTCGTTCATGAAAACGGTGAGTACGATGGTATGGCTTCGTTCGCTTCTTATCGGATGATCCGCTTTAATGCCGGAGACGCGGGGAAGGAAATTAAGCTTGAAATGTTCGGTACGCCGTTTTCGTTTAACCGCGGAATCGATAATGTATATTTCGGAGACGCTGCGTCTATCGTGATGGCAAAAACTGCCGAGGGAATCTTTCCGCTTGTTTTAAGCGCTTTGCTCTTTTTTTCGGGATTGTTTTTTATCTGTATTGGGCTCCTTACCCGAAATGTAATGGAACATTATCGGGGAATGATCTTCTTCGGCTTGTTTTCCGTCTTTTTTTCCGCGTGGATCATGAGCGGCTCCGTTTGGATTTATCTTTTTACAGACAGTATAAAAGTAGTGGATACCGGAATTCATCTTTACCTGATGACGGCGCTGCTGTTTGCGCTTCTGTATGTTTACGATGAGTTTCGTATCGTTCATGTTTCGCTGTTCCGCGCGCTGATTGGTATTTGGGCATTTATTTCCGTTTTGATCCTGTCGCTGATGTTTGCGGGAATTTTACAGCCCGGAGAGTTGATTTTCGTCGAACATATTTTGATTGTGATCGCCGCCATTGTGGTGCTTGTCGAAATGATCAGCTATTTGGCTTATCATCAAGGAAATAAAGAAAAATCAAAGTTTTTTAATTTCGGGATCATTCTCTTTACCGTTTTTGGATTATATGATATTTGCCGCTTTTATCAGGGAAATGACGGCGACTATTCTGCCGCGATAAGAATCGGTGTGATTTTTCTGCTCATAACCGCTGCCGCGATCGAGATCAAGGAAGCGATCACATTGCTGAAGCTTGGGATCAAAGCGGGGAAGATCGGTAAAATCGCCTATACCGACGCAAATACGGGAATCGGTAATTCCGCGGCGTTTAAGTTAAAAATGGATACGCTCGAGGTTACGCGCACAAATTACAGCTATATCGGTATTATTCAGTTTGATGTAAATAATCTGAAAATTATCAATGACACCAAAGGACATGAGGCGGGCGATCTTCTGATCAAAACGGCGGCTGATATTATTGACCGCAGTTTCGGCACGATCGGAACCTGCTACCGCGTCGGCGGCGATGAGTTTGTGGCGATCACGACATACAGTCACGCTCCGCTTGCGTGTGAAGAGGCGATTTTAAGATTTGAGTCTTTGATCGAGCAATTCAATCGAAACCCGTCGAAGCCGTTTGATTTACGAATCGCTTACGGCGTCGCTTATTATCAGAATACCGAAAATCGGTATATTACGCTCAAGGAAGTTCATAAAATCGCGGATGAAAGAATGTACAACAAAAAGAAAGAGCTAAAAGCGCGTTATGCCAAAACTCCCGAGGAGGCGGTGATCCGGTAATGCCGTTTAAAAGCCTGATTGTGAGTCCCGAAGCGCCTGTTTTTGTATGCGAGCGCTGCGGCAATCTTTTAAGATTGATATACTGTGAAGAAGGGGACGAGGCTCAATGCGATTTTTGCGGAACGATGATGACGAAAACCGTCTATTCTCTCGATGACTATGACGGCAGTCTGATGTATATGAAAACAAGAGAAGCGCGTATATTTCAGCGCGATATCTTTCAAAAATATGTAGCCGACAGTAAAATGTACGATGAAAAGCTGCACAAGGAACGCGATAAAATATTGAAAGAAAGTCGGCAGGGATCAATATCTGATTGACTTTGTTTTTATTTGCCTTTTGGCGCGCTTTTCGGATCGCAGAGCATGTTGTCTGCGCGCCGCAAAAGACGCGTTCATATATTTTTTACCGAAAGGAAGCAGCATATGTTTTCAAAGGAACAATTTTTAACGGATTTTCGGAAACGGCTTGACGAAGAGTACGGTGTAACGGCGGAAAAAGCTTCTCCCGAGCAGATTCACGAAGCCGTGTCGAGCGCGGTCATGAAGTCGATTTCCGGCGATTGGGCAAAAAGCAGGGAAGCTCATCTTTCCGCCCGCCGAGCCTGTTACTTTTCCATGGAATTTTTAGTGGGCAGGGCGATTTACAATAATCTTCTTTGCCTCGGGATCGAGGAAGAGGTACGGGAAGCGCTCCGTGAAACGGGCGTTGATCTTTCCGATCTGGAAGAGATCGAGGACGCCGCGCTCGGGAACGGTGGTCTCGGACGCCTTGCCGCCTGTTTTTTGGACAGCGCCGCAACGCTGGAGCTCCCGTTGGACGGCTATGGAATCCGCTATAAATACGGCTTGTTCAAACAGTCTATCGAAAACGGTTTTCAGTGTGAAACCGCCGATCATTGGACGCGATTCGGCGATCCTTGGAGCAAACGGATCAACGCGGACGAGGTGACCGTGACCTACGGCGATCAGGTCGTACGGGCGATTCCGTATGATATGCCGATCGTTGCCTATGGGACAAGCCATATCGGAACGCTTCGTCTTTGGCAGGCGGAGTCGGTCAATGAATTTGATTTCGGCTTATTTAACGATCAGAAGTACGAGGAAGCCTGCCGTGAGCAAAACCGCGCCGAGGATATTTCCCGCGTCCTTTATCCGAACGACGATACGCGGGAAGGGAAGATCCTTCGTTTAAAGCAGGAATACTTCTTCTCGTCCGCCTCCGTGCAGGATATTGTCAGAAAATATAAGGCGAAATTCGGCGATCTGAAAAGGTTTTATGAAAAAATTACGATTCAGCTGAATGATACGCACCCCGTTATTTCTATCCCCGAATTGATTCGGATTCTCGTGGACGAAGAGGGCTTTTCTTTCTTCGACGCGCTCGAAATCGCCAAAAAGACGTTTAATTACACAAATCATACGATTATGGCGGAAGCGCTTGAAAAATGGAGCGTTGATATTGTAAAGGAGGTTCTTCCTCGGATTTATGAGATCATTTTACAGATCAACGAAGCATTTATCGGCGAAATGTATAAGACGGGAAAAATTCAGAGTGAGATCTATCCGCTGAAAATGATTTCCGCGGACATGGTTCATATGGCGAAAATGGCGATCTATTGCTCTTCGCACGTAAACGGTGTGGCGGAAATTCATACCGAAATCCTAAAAACCGACGCGCTGAAGGAATGGTACGAGCTTTATCCCGATAAATTCCTGAACGAAACAAACGGCATCACGCCGAGAAGATGGCTTGCGCTTTGCAACAAGGAGCTTTCCGCGCTGATTACCGAGCTGAATAAGGGGAGCGAATGGGTCACGGATCTGGAACAGCTTCAAAAGCTGAAATGGTTCGCGGACAACAAGAATGAGCTTCAAAGATTTATGAATATTAAGCATGAAAAAAAGGTTCAGCTCGCGGCGTATATCAAGGAGCATGAAGGGGTTGAGATCAATCCCGACAGTATTTTTGACATTCAGATCAAGCGGCTTCATGAGTATAAGCGGCAGCTTTTAAACGCTTTTGGAATCCTGTATCTTTACTTTGGGATCAAGGACGGCTCCATTCGCGATTTCTATCCGATGACCTTTATTTTCGGCGCGAAATCCGCTCCCGGTTATCGCCGCGCAAAGGGGATCATCAAATATATCAACGAGATCGGACGGCTGGTAAACAACGATCCGGATACAAAGGATCTGTTAAAGGTCGTATTTGTTCAGAACTACCGTGTTTCCTATGCGGAAAAGCTTGTCACCGCTGCGGATATTTCCGAGCAGATTTCCACGGCGGGAACGGAAGCGAGCGGTACCGGAAATATGAAATTTATGCTGAACGGAACGGTAACGCTTGGAACGCTCGACGGAGCGAACGTTGAAATCGTCCGGGAAGCGGGTAAGGAAAACAACTATATCTTCGGCGCAACCGTAGAAGAGCTGGAAGAGATAATGAAGATTTACGACCCGCGCTTTTTGGTTGAAAAGAACGAAAAAATCGCTCGGGTTATCAGAACCTTGATTGACGGAACGGTAAGCGACGGCGGGACGGGTGTTTTCCGTGAACTTTATTTCTCGCTGATGGACGGCGCGTCCTGGCACAGACCGGATCATTACCATTTGATCGGTGATCTCGAAAGCTATGTGGAAGCAAAGCTGAAGCTGAATCGGGATTATAAGGATCGTTTCGCGTTTGCGAAAAAGTGCTGGATGAATATGGCGAGCGCGGGGAAGTTCAGCTCGGATCGAACCATTGCGGGTTACGCGAAAGAGATCTGGAAAATCGAAAAAGTAACCCTGTAACAAAAAATCACCCCTCGGCATATCCTGCCGAGGGGTGATTTTTATATTGCGGAATATCGAATATGACCGCGCCGCAGCGGTAAACTACGCATTGGAATGGGCGTACCGACGAAATCCGATCTATTACGATTTTGAGGAAATCGGGGGAAACTGTACGAATTTTGTTTCACAGTGCCTTTACGCGGGCTGCGGCGTCATGAATTATGCGGAGCAAAACGGCTGGTATTATATCGACATCAATGACCGCGCTCCCTCGTGGACGGGAGTTTCTTTTTTAAGGGATTTTCTTTTAACAAATGAAGGAGCAGCCGTATACGGCGCCGAAGCGCCGCTCGAAAATTTGGACATTGGTGACGTGATTCAGCTCCGAAACCGTTCCGGAATCCTTTATCATTCGCTGATCGTTTCTATGATCCGAAAGCCGATCAATCCTATGAATATCTATGTTTGCGCACATTCCCTCGACGCGCGGAACCGTCGCCTTTCCACCTATGATTATGACCGTGCGGAAGGAATCCGCATTATCGGAGCGCGGCGATAAGAGGGGAGACCGTCCGTTTTTATAAAAGCAAGTGAAAAAATAAAACACCAACTTTTTTCAAAAAATCGGCACTATATTATTGAGAACGTTCTTAGGAGAGTAAAAATGGAGAAAAAAGAAGCGGACAGAATCATCGGCGGGTATGTCAATAAGCTGTTCGGGTTTGCGTTAAGCCGTCTGAATAACATTGACGAAGCGCAGGAGCTTTCCTCGCAAACCGTGTGCGAGGTCTATAAATCCCTGTTAAACAGCGGCGAAATTGTCAACATCGACGGATATGTCTATCGTATTGCCAAAAATATGTACGCAAGATATATTGACCGTGGAATGAAATACCGTGCCGCAGACGGGATCGAGCAAATGGCAGACGAATCCGATCCCATGCAGGAATTTTTGGATCGGGAGGAGTTCGGCTTACTTCGGCGGGAAATTACCTATCTGTCCGCGACGCAGCGGAGCGTTATTCTTCATTATTATTTTCACGATTTAAAAATCCGAGAAATCGCCGAAAGGCTCATGATTTCCGAAAATACCGTGAAATGGCATTTATCGGCGTCGCGAAAGGAGTTAAAAACAGGTATGGAAAAGACAAGAACCATAGGAACGCTCGGCGTAGAGCCGATCCGATTTTGTAACATGGGGCACAGCGGCTCTCCGGGAAGTAAGGGGGATACGGCAAATTTTCTCGCGAAATCCCTGACGCAGAACATTGCTTACGCCGCTTATCACCAGCCGCGGACGATCAATGAGATCGCCGACGAGCTTGGCGTAAATCCGATTTTTATCGAGGACGAGGTAAAAATACTCGAAGAATACGGATTCATGGATCGGCTCAGGGGCGATAAGTTTCAGACCCACATGAGAATTTATGAAGCCAACAGGGAATCTACCGCAATTTATCGGGAGGCATATAAAAAGTATGTGCCGCTTTTTTCGGAAAAGTTTTTCGCACCCATTCTGAATGGCATTACGGAGATTCCGGATTTTGTACACGTTCTCGATAACGACCTGAACGTTTATAAGTGGAGCTTGATGTGCTTTCTTGCCTTTAAGCTTGCTATAGCGGAGACCGATGATCAAAAATATATGGTAGAACGTCCCGACGGCGGAAAATATACGGCTTTTGCCTCGGTTGAGGTTCGGGCGAATTGGGAGCCGAGCGACGATGAACCATATGAAAAGTTTTGGGCGTGCGGAGATATGTGGCGGGACATGGAGCAGTACGAATGGCTGGGCTGGCAGCTAAACTGCTATTGGTCTGCAAGAGGAGGGAACTGGAGGGAAAATCTTTCCTCGGATTATGAAAAGCTCGATTATTTTCTGCGCGGAGAGCTGCCCGAGGTTCCGGCAAATCTCGAAAGCTATCGGAGACTGCTCGAAAAAGGCTATTTAATCAAGGAAAACGGAGATTATAAGTGTAATGTGATCCTTTGTGACAGTCATCAAAAATGGAACGACCATATTCCGAACGCGTCGGAAGAAATTACGAAGCTGTCAAAGGAATACGTTCAGATGGTCACCAAAGCCGAACTGATCGGTCAGCCGAAGCATATGCACGAAGAACTTCGCTATTACATACAAAATTCCGCCGTGCAACTGCGTACAAGAATTATGTTAAGGCTTGTCGAAATGGGCGTGTTAAAGGAGCCGACCAAGGCACAGGCGAAATCACTGCTGACAATCCTGTTTACCGGAAAATAATTACAGTAACCCACCCCCTCGCTTTTTGGAGAGCGAGGGGGTATTCGTTAGATAGATATGTCCGATTAAATAATTAGCGTTTAGCCACTAATTAAAATCGCTCTGGATAAATAAAAAAACCGAAAGCAGGCTATCCGCTTCCGGGTAATTTTTATTTATTGCCGTAATGACCTTTACAAGCAGCTATTACAACATTTTCGTTGACAATTTTATACACAAGTCGATTTTTATCATCAATTCGTCTACTCCAGTACCCTTCATACCTTTTCAGCGGCTCGGGCTTTCCGATCCCGCTGAATTGATTCCTTTGGATATCTTGTATCAGCTGATTGATACGTTTTAATGTCCTTTTATCCTGTGTTTTCCAGTATAGATAATCATTCCATGCGCTTTCGTCCCATTGTATTTTCAAGATTCGTCCACCTCAATCAAGTCATGCTCGACAATTTTCGCTGTCCCGTTTTCAATGTTGCGGATCACTCGATCAAGATGCGCAATGTTGGCTGTGCTGAAAAATGGATCATTTGTGGTAACTTCAAAAGGTATACGCTGTTCAGCAACGGATTTTTTCGCAAAAATGCAGAAAGCTGTTGACATAGTCATTCCGATACTGTCGCAAAGCGCGCCGAATTCTTGCTTTAAATTTTCGTCCATGCGAATGGAAAAACTTGTTTGTGACATAAGATCACCCCTTTCTTTTATACATTGTATCATAATAACGCCACATTGTCAATACATTACAATACATTTTAAAAAATATCCCCGAAAGCTTTATGCAACCTCGGGGCGTTTTTATGAATTGTTGTTCCGATCCTCGTTGCTCCCCTCGGATTTCTTTGCTTCAGCAAAAGGCAATTGCAAACGGCTCAATCTCCGACCATGGAATGTAATTCGCATACTTCACAATCGCACATATCACGCGGATCAGTTTCACCGCCATTCACGGAGATATAAGCCCCTCTCGGAAAAGGAATAGCGCAAATTTCGTAAAATAAGCGTTTTACGATAATTTGCCGTAAACAAAGCCCGAAATTAAAGCAAAAACCGAAAAAGGCAAATTTCGTAAAACGTATTATTTTACGGCGTAGCCCCCCCGCGCAACCATGCTTTCCCGCCCCGCCTAAAAGCGCGGGGGGGCGGAGCGGCACAATTCGCCGCGCGGTCGGCTGTATCACAAACGGGGCGCACAAGACCCCGCCCAAACGGGACAACATATACACTCCCGAGGCGCGGGGATTC
This sequence comes from uncultured Ruminiclostridium sp., assembly GCA_964553625.1. GTDB lineage: Bacteria > Bacillota > Clostridia > Oscillospirales > Ruminococcaceae > Ruminiclostridium_E. The sequence goes on along the minus strand of CAZKKZ010000038.1, from coordinate 5,516 downwards.
GGGGGCGGCAGTCCCCGCCATACCCCCCTTTTGCAGTCTGCCCCGTGCGCACCGAGAATTACGCAGGGAACAGCCGCGAACGAGTACCGCCCCGCTCGCGGGGCGGTGCGAGAGAGGGGCGGACGTGAGCGCCGAACCCCGCCCGCCGCCGCACTTTTAGCAGACCGCCCCCGAGCAGAAACGGCGGCGGAGTATGGGGGGCGGCGCGACGCGCCTACTACTTGACTATATTACATAAGTCGGGAAAGGGGAAAGGGCAATGTTGAGAAGATAATGAAACCTTGTTGAATGATGTTTAATGGCTCTAATCATTCAAAATGAGCGCAAACCCTTATTACAAGCTTATCTGGTACAACGATCAGATCGGCGGAAAGCTTACGTGTTGCAAAAATGGGACGCCTGTACCGCCTGTTGCAATTTTGGGACAAGAACGTGACAGGGACGAAGCGGAACGGGTGGCGGGTTCGCTTTCGCGTACCCGCTCGACGGTCTACGAAATAGCCGCCTGTAACGATTTCCAGTGGTTTTTTACGGGGACGTTGAACCCCGAATGGCACGACAGAAACGACCTCGGGGAATTTCGGAAAAAGCTTAGTCAAGCTATTCGGGACTTCCGCAAGAAAACTGGTGAATCTGTTTACTATCTAATCATACCCGAACGCCACAAAAGCGGGGCATGGCACGTTCACGGACTTCTTGGCGGTCTTTCGGTAGAGTACCTACACAAGTTCGAGCCGAACGAACACCTTCCCATGCGGATTCTTAGACGGGTGCGAGAGCATGGGGACGTGTACAACTGGGAGTACTACTCCAAGCGGTTTGGCTTTACGACCTTGACCCCGATTCGGGACAAGGCGGCTACGACGGCTTACATCACAAAGTACATCACAAAGGATATGACCGTGAACGCCCTCGAGAGCGGGGCGCACCTCTACTACGCGAGTATCGGACTGAAACGGGCTGACGTTCTCTTCACGGGTTCTGGCGGGGAAGTGTTCGGTCTGTTAGACTACGACTATGAGAATGACTACGTGAGGGTTAAGAACCTTGACCTTGACAGTCTGAATCACCTCGGGGTGCTTAGCCCCGAGCAGGAAAGGAAACTCAATCAATAGGTTGAGTTTACAATTTCAGGAAAGGAGAGTGAACGCGAGAAATGCGAGTGAAAGCGGCAGAAGGGGACGCCATGAACGCGATACTCCGACTTCTTACCCCCGAGAACGCGCTTGTGTGTCGGGTCTGTCTGGAGCAGGGACTTCGCGTCGGGGACGCTTTGCGGCTGAAACCCGCCGACCTGTTGAAGGATTCCTTCGTGATTCACGAGGAGAAGACAGGCAAGCGGCGGAAAATTAGCTTGTCAAAGCGGTTGAAGCTTGATTTGCTCGGCTGTGCCGGCAAGGCATGGGTATTCCCGCACCGTACCGACCCCATGCGCCACCGTACACGACAAGCCGTCTACAAGGACATCAGACGCGCGGGGAAGGTGTTAAGGGTAGAACACCTCGGAACGCATACCATGCGTAAAACGTGCGCTGTGCGTCGTTACAGAGCATGCGGGGATATGCGGAAGGTCAAGGCACTACTGAACCACTCAAATGAAGCCGTCACCATGCTTTACGCTCTGGCGGAAACCGTTGAGTAGAAAGGATAACCAAAATGGGCTTAGAGGAAATTATAGATATACTGTCAAACATTGTGAGAGATACGGACAATCGCGTTGTTGATCGGCTGAAAGCTGTCGAAATGTTAGTGAATTTACACGATAGCGGTGTCCCCGATGATCCGTCCGTGGTGATCGTGGACGATATAGGGCTTGACTGATTTCATCAAACTTTCACTTACTGGTCACGGTGTTGTCATGAACCCGTGATACGGTTATAAAGCCGACGGAGTGCGACCCCCCGAGCGTGTCTACCTACCCTTACGGGTGTTGAGTTTAGCGCTTGGGGGGTTGTCCATATCGTCGAGAATCGACAAGTGGGATAGTCAAGCCCGATACGCTCGCCGCCTTGTTACCGTCTGGAGACTCCGCCGAACGGGATAATGACGAGGTCGCACCGCCGCTTGCGTGCGGTGTGGGCGAGGAAGCAGACATAACGGTACGCCTTACGCCTTTATTTAAAATAAGCGCGAAGCGCCACCTAGGAGCGACCCCCAAAGCGCAAAACGAGAGAGGACGCACAAGAGAGCGACCCCGACCGCTTCGGCGGCGAACTGCGTAAAATAAAAATTTTACGCAATAAAGGGAAGTGGAAATCAAATTTTCCATACGAAACACCGCACAGAAATTATTTTAAAATTTCTGTGCGGTGTCCTAATTCCGATGGCTATTTTTTCATTTTTACAGCGCTGCATTCAAACCAGAATGTGCTTCCTTTTCCAACCTCGCTTTCGATCCCATATTGAAAATTATGACGTTCAAAGACGCCCTTTACAATGGATAAACCCAGTCCGGTTCCTTTCACTGTGCGCTTGTGATTTTCGGATCGATCTACTTTATAATAACGTTCCCAAATATATGGAAGCTGTTCTTTGGGAATTCCGACCCCGGTATCGGATACCTCAAAACGAACCTTTCCATTTTTGTGGGTATATAATCTTACGGTAACGCTATCTTCGCCGGAATAATTGATCGCATTTATAATTAAGTTATATACCGACTGTCCAAGCTGCTTATGATCGGCATTGATATAAATATCGTCCTGCACCTCAAGCTTGATTTCCGTTTGTTCAAGCATGGAAAAACGAGAAACGATTTCTTTTAAATCCTCGCTGAAATTGATCGGTTTAATGTCCATTTCCACCACGCCGCTTTGCAGCTTGGATAAGTTTAAAATATCCGTGACAAGAAGCGTCAGCCGATCCGCTTCATCAATAATAACCTGCAAATGTTTTTCACGTTTTTCCGGATTATTTCCGGATAAGTCCCGAATCATTTCCGCATAAGCCTTGATCATAGTAAGCGGTGTTCGTAAATCGTGAGAAACGTTTGCCATCAGATCCTTCTGAAGCGTTTCCGTTTTTGCAATTTCAGCGGACGCCATATTCAAATTTTCTGTTAAAAGCTTAATCTCGGTATATTCGTTTTTCCGAACCTGTACGTTAAATTCACCGTTAATCAGCTTTTTCGCCGAATGCGAAATATTTATGATCGGCTTTGCCACACGATCTGAAATAAAAAACGAAATCACAAAGCTAAAAAAAATCAAAAATCCGGATGAAACCAGAAGAATTGTCTTTAAAATTTGCGTTGTCGTACCGGTTGGCTCCAAATAGGTATATATGAAGATATAACCGATAATATCGTCGGGTTCTCCCACATAGGTTGCCATTAAAACCGATTCCTTCGCTTCTTCCTTGATTGGGTAAAAAATCATTCCGTTTTTGGAGGCACGCAGATTTTCCACCATTGAATCCTTAACGCGATAATAAATCGAAACAGATGAACCCGTCGAATTACGCAAATAGGTCAGCGGAACACTGCCTGTTATGCGGGAAGGAATGTGGATCATAATGTCCATTTGCTTTTCAATGGCATTTTTTTCGAGAACTTTAACCGTTGATGAAGAATTTGTTTCGGTCCATACATATTTGATTTCATCAGCCGTCGCAACAATTTCCTGCGTTTTCATATATTCATAAATCAATGGCATCAGGATAATCTGTGAAATATAAATGAATAAAAGAATCACAAAAGTGAATTCGAGAAAAATAAGCCAAATTTTAAACCGAATGCTGTGAAACAGCTCGTGAGCCTCTTCGCTAAGCTTCAAATTTATACCCCATTCCGCGTAATGTGACAATGAACTTACGGTATTCGCCCAAATTATTGCGAAGCATTTTTATGTGCGTATCAATTGTCCTGTCATCGCCGAAGAAGTCATACCCCCAAACCTCTTCCAGCAGCTTATCTCGGGAAAGCGCGATATTCTTATTTCGAACCAGATAAAACAGGAGATCATATTCTTTTGGCGTTAGGCTAGCCCGAACGCCGTCGATACTTACGCTTCTGGCTGTAAAATTGATTTCCAAGCCTTCGAATTTTACAATATCGCTGGGGGCGGAAGCGGGTGTTTTTCTCTTCATGATCGCATTTACGCGCGCAAGAACCTCTTTGGGAGAAAAAGGCTTTACAACATAATCGTCCGCTCCGATTTCAAAGCCGAAAAGCTTATCATACTCCTCCCCTCTTGCGGAAAGCATCAATACGGGTGTATTTTTAAATTTACGTATTTCTTTACATGCTGAAAAACCATCTAATTTGGGCATCATGACATCTAAAATAATGATGTCAAAATCTTCGTTTTTTGCCATTTCAACGGTTTGCATGCCGTCGACCGCCTCAGATACCTCATGTCCCTCAAACTCCGCGTATTCGCGGATCACCTCGCGAATTTTCTGTTCATCGTCTGCTACAAGAATTTTATACATCATGTTCCGCCTTTCCGATTTTTGAGACTTATGCTTCGATAAGCCCCAGCTGATTGCGATTTTGAAAATTGTAAAAAAAAGTTCAGTAACAACCGATGATCATTACTGAACGCTACTCCACCAACGAACGGTGAAAAAATAAAATAATATATAAAATGTTGGGAGAGGAAATTATGATTAATATTACATTAATCATAGCTAAAAGTTTCCTTTTAGCTACAATAAATATAGCAATTTGATGTGATGATTTTGTGATAAAAAGGAGACAAAAGAACGAAATGTTGGCGATTTTTAATTTTGTGATAAAACATCAATACCGTCGAAAAAGATTTTCGCATACTGAAGCTCTTCGTCTAATTCCTCGGGCATAGGCTCTTGGTGCGTATGCAGATAAGGCTTCTTTTCATCATAAAAAAATACCGGACAAAATTTTCCCGTTTTTCTTCTGTCAAGCATTTCCCGAATGCTTCTCTTCACAATCAATTTCATACCCTTCGGAACGAGATAATGATTCGTGGAAAATTCAGCGTCAAAATGCCCCGAGACGCAGAAGAAACCCTCTTCTTCATAAAAATTCAAATGTCCGCCAAGCGTTTTGAAGACATATTTCACCGCGCGAATCTCATTGCGAAATCTTGAAAACGGCTGATTTTGCTGAAGCGGAATCTTTGCGTATAAATCAATAAATTCGTTACAGGCGGAAGAAATTTCAATATAAGATTCCGAGCCGACACAGGTAAGCACCATCGCAAGCTTTGACAGATTATAAATCGCAAATTCAAGCTGTTTATAATTTAAGTAAACATAAGGCGTTTCAATATCATAAGTAAAATAAATTCGTTTTTTAGAATTCGTAATTGCGAAATTTATAATATCGCCGGTACGGATCAGTCTTCTTCGAAGCTCAACATAAGAAACATAGCGAGTATCCTCAAACTGATTTATTAAATTTATACAGTCGGCAGAAACATTGGACGAACGACCTAATCCATTCACTACATAATCCCGAGCATCCTCATATTTACATTGATCGAGAAAATTCAGAATCATCCGAAAATGAGTATACAGAACAAGACTTCCGGCTG
>CAZKKZ010000037.1:0-23010 GCA_964553625.1 uncultured Ruminiclostridium sp. | reverse complement strand
CTTTCCCGGTCTATTCGCCTACGATCTCAAACGCGCCGAAAACGATCTTCTGGGCAACGCCCTTTTTGCCGTCCAGCATGATGTTGTTGATCAGTCTCGTCACAAGCTCCGAATTATAGAGCGGATCCGGGAGCACATCACGCTTCGGTACATTCCCTCTTCTTGGCACTTTACTTCCCTCCTTCATAATTCTTGCGCCGCAAAACGCGGCTAATGAAAATCATCGGTACTCGAAAGCGTCGCGGCATACAGCCGCTAACCTCCCGCCGTGCATTCCGAGGTATTCTATGAATCTATAGCGATACCCGCAAATGCGGCAGTTAAGTTACTTAAATCAAGTTTAAGCTACGCCTTTTTCGCACCAGCCTTCGGACGCTTTGCGCCGTACTTGGATCTTCCCTGCATTCTTCCGTCTACGCCCTGTGCGTCAAGCGTTCCGCGAACGATATGATAACGCACGCCAGGTAAGTCCTTTACACGACCGCCTCTGATAAGAACAACGCTGTGCTCCTGAAGCTTATGTCCGATGCCGGGGATGTAGGCAGTAACTTCATATCCGTTGGAAAGTCTTACTCTGGCTACTTTTCTCATAGCGGAGTTCGGCTTCTTCGGTGTCGCGGTTCTTACAGCGGTACAAACGCCGCGCTTCTGCGGTGCCGTAACATCCGTAGGAGTCTTCTTAAGGGTGTTTAAACCCTTTAAGAGCGCAGGTGCCTTCGACTTCTTTTCGGATACCTCTCTGCCCTTTCTTACGAGCTGGTTAAAGGTTGGCATTCTTTCACCTCCAAATTAAAAATATCATTCGGGCACATGTCCCGAACATTCACTATTATACACAAAAAAATGGCAAAAGTCAATACTTTCCGTTTTTCCACGAAAAGATTGTAGCTTTTGCCATTTTCAATATATTTTTTTATATTTTTTTGTGACAATTTACCGTACAAGTCTCAGTTTTTTTATTTACCGTAAAAATTGTCCGATTTCCTGTTCTTGAGGATAAAAGTTGGGAACAAACCGGATCAAACGCCCTCCGTGACCTCTTCTTCCGTTTGTTCACTTTCTTCACTGTTGCGAACATTCATGCCTGTTCCCGCCGGAATCAGCTTTCCGATAATAACGTTTTCCTTCAGACCAAGAAGCGGATCAACCTTTCCGTGGATCGCCGCGTCGGTAAGAACACGCGTCGTCTCCTGGAAGGAGGCTGCCGAAAGGAAGCTGTCGGTCGCGAGCGCCGCCTTGGTAATACCGAGCAGAACCGGCGAATAAGTCGGATACGTAATATCCTCTCCATTTGCCTTTCTCTCGTCAAGCTGCTCCATGATCCGGGTCAACTCGTTTTTATCGATCGTTGAAGCGGGAAGCAGATAAGAATCTCCCGGTTCGTCGATCCGAACCTTTCTCATCATCTGACGGACAATGACCTCGATGTGCTTATCGTTAATATCAACGCCCTGTAAGCGGTAAACCTTCTGAACCTCGCTGATGATATAGTTCTGAACCGCCTGTTCACCCTTCACCAAGAGAACGTCATGCGGGTTGATCGAACCTTCGGTAAGCGGATCGCCTGCCTGAACCGTATCCCCTTCCTCGATCTTCAAACGGTAACCGAACGGTACCGCATACGCTTCCTCCGTTCCGTCGTCCGCCGTTACAACCACATGGCGGGTCTTTTTGATTTCCTCAAGCCTTGTTTTACCCGAAAGCTTCGTAATAATCGCGCTCGATTTCGGACGGCGGCTTTCAAACAGCTCCTCGACACGCGGCAGACCCTGTGTAATATCCTCTGCCGAAGCGATACCGCCCGTATGGAAGGTTCTCATCGTAAGCTGCGTACCCGGCTCACCGATCGATTGCGCTGCGATAATCCCGACCGCTTCGCCGATCGAGATCGGGTTTCCGTTCGCAAGCGAAGAACCATAGCAGCGGGCACAAACACCATGCTTTGCCGCACAGGTCAGAACGGAGCGGATCTTTACCGTTTTTGCGCCCGAAGCAATGATCTTCTGCGCGTCGGCGTCATTGACAAGCTTATCCTTCGATACGAGAATATTCCCGTCCGGATCCATAAAATCTTCGACAAGATAACGTCCGACCAAGCGTTCCTGAAGCGACTCAATCAGTTCCTTGCCCTCGCGAATCTCATAAACGTCAATTCCGTCGGTCGTTCCGCAGTCCTCCATGCGAATAATGACTTCCTGCGATACGTCAACCAAACGACGGGTCAGATACCCCGAGTCCGCCGTTCTCAGCGCCGTATCCGCCAATCCCTTGCGGGCACCGCGGGAGGAAATGAAGTATTCCATGATGTTTAAGCCTTCACGGTAGTTCGCGCGAATCGGAATCTCGATCGTTTCACCCGAAGTGTTCGCGATCAGTCCGCGCATTCCGGCAAGCTGACGAATCTGATTCGTACTGCCTCGCGCTCCGGAATCCGCCATCATAAAGATCGGATTGTACTGATCGAGGTTTTTCGTCAGAGCGGTCGAAACATCGTTTGTTGCGCGGGTCCACACATCAAGAACCGCGTTTTTACGTTCCTGATTTGAAATAAAGCCGCGGGAAAAGTTCTTATTGATCTCGGCAACCTGTTCGTCGGCGTCCTCCAGAATCCGCTTTTTCTGAGGCGGAATGGAAGCGTCGCAGACCGCAACCGTAATCGCCGCCTTGGTCGAATACTTATATCCCATCGCTTTGATCTTATCAAGCACCTGTGCCGTCATTGCCGTGCCATGAATCTTGATGCACTTTTCAATGATCTTCCCCAGCATACTCTTATCAACCTTGAAGTCGATTTCAAGGTTCAGCGCATTTTCGGGCTTGCTTCTGTCAACAAATCCCAGATCCTGCGGAATATGCTCGTTAAAAATAATTTTTCCTACGGTCGTCGAAATCAGACGCTGAATCTTTTCTTCGCCGATCTCCTTCGTCACGCGCACCTTAATCGCCGCGTGAATCGAGATCACACCGTCCAAATACGCCATCAGCGCTTCGTTAAAATCGCGGAAAACCTTTCCCTCTCCCATTTCGCCTTCCTTAGAAAGCGTTAAATAATAGGAGCCGAGCACCATGTCCTGCGTCGGAACAGTAACCGGACGTCCGTCCGAAGGCTTTAACAGATTCTTCGCCGCAAGCATCAAGGTTCTCGCTTCGTCCTGCGCTTCTTCCGAAAGAGGAAGATGAACCGCCATCTGATCCCCGTCAAAGTCGGCGTTATATGCGGTACAAACGAGCGGATGAAGCTTAATAGCGCGCCCTTCGACCAGTACCGGCGAAAAAGCCTGAATTCCGAGACGGTGCAGCGTCGGCGCACGGTTCAGCAATACGGGATGATCCTTAATAACGTCCTCAAGAACGTCCCACACCTCGTCCTTTGCACGATCCACCATTTTCCGCGCGCTTTTGATATTGTTGGAAAGTCCGCGTGCAACCAGCTCCTTCATCACAAAGGGCTTAAATAACTCGATCGCCATTTCCTTCGGGAGTCCGCACTGATCCATTTTCAGTTCGGGACCCACAACGATAACGGAACGTCCCGAATAATCGACACGCTTTCCGAGAAGGTTCTGACGGAAACGCCCCTGCTTTCCTTTCAGCATATCGGAGAGGGATTTTAAAGGACGGTTGGAAGGACCGGTAACCGCTCTGCCGTGGCGGCCGTTGTCGATTAACGCGTCTACCGCTTCCTGAAGCATTCTCTTTTCATTCCGGATAATAATATCCGGCGCTTTCAGCTCCAGCATCTTCTTCAGGCGGTTGTTTCGATTGATAACACGCCTGTACAGGTCGTTCAGGTCGCTTGTCGCGAAACGTCCGCCGTCAAGCAGTACCATCGGACGAATTTCGGGCGGAATCACCGGGACAACATCAAGGATCATCCATTCGGGACGGTTTCCGCTCTGGCGGAACGCCTCGATCACGTCGAGCCTTTTCAGAATCTTCACGCGCTTTTGACCCTGCTGCGTACCGGAAAGCTCCTCCTTTAATTCGGCGGAAAGCTTTTCAAGATCAATTTCCATCAAAAGCTCTTTGATCGCTTCCGCGCCCATCGCCGCGCGAAAATCGTCTTCGTAACGCTCGCGCATATCGGCATATTCTTTTTCGGAGAGGAGCTGCCCCTTGGTCAGAACCGTTGTCCCCGGATCGGTAACAATATATTTTGTGAAATACAGGACTTCTTCCAGACGCTTCGGCGAAATATCGAGAACCTGTCCGATTCTCGAGGGCGTTCCTTTAAAATACCAGATATGCGATACCGGCGCCGCAAGCTCGATATGTCCCATTCTCTCGCGGCGAACCTTATTCCGGGTAACCTCAACGCCGCAGCGCTCGCAGATTTTCCCTTTAAACCGAATACGCTTATATTTTCCGCAGGCGCACTCCCAGTCCTTCTGCGGTCCGAAGATCCGCTCACAGAACAGACCATCACGCTCCGGCTTCTGTGTTCTGTAATTGATCGTTTCGGGACGTTCCACAACGCCATAACTCCATGCACGGATTTGTTCGGGCGACGCAAGTCCGATCTTCATTGATTCAAATACATTAAATGCCAATTTTACTAACCTCAATTCTTTAAAAGTTCAGATTGCCGTAAAATTCTGAGACCGTACCGCGCGGCAAAACAATATTTGCTTGCCGCACGGCGCCGTCTTAAACCGCGAAACGGAATTTACTCGTCGTCATCGCCGTCAATATCCATGTCCTCCTCGTCGTCGAATACCTCATCGTCGCCGTAAGCCTCGTCCTCGTCATAGCCTTCGTCGTCATCAAAATACTCGTCGTCATCCATCTCTTCGGGAATAAACGCCGAATCGATCTCGTTTTCGTCCGCCACGTATTCAAAATCCTCGGGACTTACCGTACCCATATCGTCGTCATCAAAGGTCTGCTTGAGATCGATCTCTTCCTCGTTCTCGTCCAGAACCTTTACGTCAAGACCGAGCGACTGGAGCTCCTTGATCAGTACCTTAAAGGATTCCGGAACACCCGGCTTCGGTACGTTCTCGCCCTTTACGATCGCTTCATAGGTCTTTACCCGTCCGACAATGTCGTCCGATTTTACCGTCAGGATTTCCTGAAGCGTATAAGCCGCGCCGTAAGCCTCGAGCGCCCAAACTTCCATTTCACCGAAGCGCTGACCGCCGAACTGTGCCTTACCGCCGAGCGGCTGCTGTGTAACGAGAGAATAGGGACCGGTCGAACGCGCGTGGATCTTATCGTCAACGAGATGGTGAAGCTTTAAATAATACATATAGCCGACCGTTACGGGACTGTCAAACTTTTCGCCGGTTCGTCCGTCGGTAAGCTGCGTTTTCGCGTCGGGATTCATCGGAATCTTGGAAAAGTCGATTTCCGCGCCGTCTTTTCCGCGATAATTCTGCCGCTGCGACTCCGCCAGCTCAAAGCACGCGCGAATGTCTTCCTCGTGCGCGCCATCGAATACGGGCGTCATGATCCGCCAGTCGAGCGCCTTCGCCGCGTAGCCCAGATGAACCTCGAGTACCTGTCCGATATTCATACGCGAAGGAACGCCGAGCGGATTCAGTACAATATCGAGCGGCGTTCCGTCCGGTAAAAACGGCATATCCTCCTGATGAAGGATCCGTGAAACAACACCCTTATTCCCGTGACGACCCGCCATTTTATCTCCGACGGAGATTTTTCTCTTCTGCGCAATATAGCAGCGAACGACCATATTAACGCCCGCGGCAAGCTCGTCGCAGTTTTCTCTCGTAAATACCTTCACATCTACGATGACGCCGCTTTCCCCGTGCGGAACACGCAGAGAGCTGTCGCGGACCTCCCTCGCCTTTTCACCGAAAATCGCGCGAAGCAGGCGTTCCTCGGCGGTAAGCTCGGTTTCGCCCTTCGGCGCGACCTTTCCGACGAGAATATCGCCCGAATGAACCTCCGCGCCGATCCGGATAATACCCTGCTCATCGAGATCCTTCAAAGCATCCTCGCTGAGGTTCGGTATATCACGTGTGATTTCCTCCGCGCCAAGCTTGGTATCACGGCATTCCAGCTCATATTCCTCGATATGAATGGAAGTGTAGGTATCATTATATACAAGCTTTTCATTGATCAGTACGGCGTCCTCGTAGTTATACCCTTCCCATGTCATAAAGCCGATCAGCGCGTTCTTTCCGAGCGAGATCTCTCCCTCGGAGGTCGCGGGACCGTCCGCCAAAACCTGACCTTCTTTTACGGTATCGCCCTTGGAAACGATCGGGCGCTGGTTTACGCAGGTACCTTGGTTGGAGCGCTTAAACTTAATCAGCTTGTAGCGGTGATCCTGACCGACCTCGTCCTTTACGACAATCTCATCGGCGCTCACCTTTGTGACAACACCGTTCTGCTTCGCGAGTACGCATACGCCGGAATCGACCGCCGCCTTATACTCCATACCCGTTCCGATCAGCGGGTGCTCCGTTACCATCAGCGGTACCGCCTGACGCTGCATATTCGCGCCCATTAAAGCGCGGTTCGCGTCGTCGTTTTCCAGAAACGGAATCATCGCCGTCGCAACGGAAACAACCATTTTCGGAGAAACGTCCATAAAATCAACAAGATCGCGGCTTACCTCGAGGATCTCATCTCTGCGGCGGGCGGTAACCCGCTTTCTCGCGAAACAGCCGTTTTCGTCCAGCGGTTCGTTCGCCTGCGCGATCGTATACAAATCCTCAACATCGGCGGTCATGTAAACAACCTCGTCGAGCACCTTTCCCGTCGCCTTATCCACCCTGCGGTAGGGGGCTTCAATAAAGCCGTATTTATTGATCTTCGCAAAGGAAGCGAGATACGAGATCAATCCGATGTTCGGACCTTCCGGCGTCTCGATCGGACACATGCGTCCGTAATGCGAATAGTGAACGTCGCGAACCTCAAATCCCGCGCGGTCACGTGAAAGACCGCCCGGACCGAGCGCCGAGAGTCTCCGCTTATGCGTAAGCTCCGCAAGCGGGTTATTCTGATCCATGAACTGCGAAAGCGGCGAGGAACCGAAAAATTCCTTGATTGCCGCAACAACCGGTCGGATATTCACGAGATTTCCGAGAGAGATTTTTTCGGTATCCTGCTGAAGCCCGATCCGCTCGCGGATCACGCGCTCCATTCTCGTGAAACCGATTCTGAACTGATTCTGAAGCAGCTCGCCCACCGAACGGATCCGGCGGTTTCCGAGATGGTCAATATCATCAACCATACCGACGCCTTCGCAAAGATTGATAAAGTAACTTACACTCGCGAAAATATCCTCGAGCGTAATATGCTTGGGAACGAGAACGTCCGCGTTCTGACGAAGCGCGGCTTCGATATCCTCGGCGGATTCGTTCTCCTCGAGAATCCGCATCAGCTCGGTATACGAAACCTTTTCGTTGATCCCGCAGGCTTCCGCGTCGATCCCGTCGGGAATATACGGCGCAATATCCACCATGCGGTTTCCGATCACCTTAACGGTATTCCCTTCAATATCGAGGAACACCTCGCCGATCCCCGCCTGTTCAATAGCAAAACCCATTTCGGTCGTAACGGCATCTCCGGCGTCCGCCAGAATTTCTCCCGTCATCGGATTTACCGCCGGCTGCGCCAACTTATGCCCGATAATGCGGCTCGCAACGCCCAGCTTTTTATTGAACTTATAGCGCCCGAAACGAGAAAGGTCATAACGCTTTGCGTCAAAGAACAGATTGTTCAGGTGCGTTTCGGCGGAATCTACCGTAGGCGGCTCGCCCGGACGAAGCTTTTTATACACTTCGAGCAGCGCCTCTTCCTTATTCTTGGTGGAATCCTTCTGCTGGATCGTCTGACGGATCCGCTCGTCGTCGCCGAAAAGCTCAACAAGCTCCTCGTCCGTACCCTTTCCGAGCGCGCGGACAAGAGTCGTCGCGGGAATCTTTCTGTTTTTATCGATACGGACATAAAACACATCGTCTGAATCCCTTTCGTATTCAAGCAATGCGCCGCGGTTCGGAATCACCTGTGAAGTAAACAGCTTTTTTCCTGTTTTATAGTCAAAGCCAAAGTAAACGCCGGGCGAACGAACGAGCTGCGATACGATAACGCGCTCCGCCCCGTTAATTACAAACGTGCCGCTGTCGGTCATAAGCGGAAAATCTCCCATGAAGATCTCGCTTTCCGCTACTTCGCCCGTTTCCTCATTGCGCAGGTGTGCCTTTACACGAAGAGGCGCCGCATAAGTCACATCGCGCTCCTTGCACTCCTCAATCGTGTATTTCGGATTTTCGTCAATTCGGTAATCAACAAAGCTTAAGACCAGTTTTCCGTTTGAATCGGTAATCGAGGAAATGTCGTTAAAGACCTCCTTAATCCCTTCATCAAGAAACCATTTGTATGAATTTTTCTGAATCTCAATCAGGTTCGGCATATCAATAACCTCATTGATTTTTGAAAAACTCATTCGGGTAATATTGCCCAGCTGTACCGGTTTAACATTCACCATTGGCTTAAATCACTCCTTAAATTTTTGAAAACACAGGCATATTTTACCGCTTTTTCGTTAATATGTCCATTATAATTCAGTATTTCATTATACAGCAAATCTTCCCATTTGTCAAGAAGTTTTTTTCAAAAAATTTCATAAATTTGAAAATTTCGGAAAGAAAAAGCCGGAACCTCTGTTCCGGCAAAGTGACAATATACCATACTATATAACAGCGGGACTCCCGCTCCGCACAGCTACACCTTTACTTCCGCCCGTTCTTCCTCCTGCTCATGATAACTCAGATCCATTGCGTTCAGCGCCTTTTCGTCAATCCCCTCGGTGCTCTCCTTCTCAAAAATCGTTTTAACAGTCATCATCATAATTTTCAGATCCAGAAGGAGTGAAAAATTTTCAATATAGATCAGATCCAGCTTCAGCTTATCGTAAGGCGTTGTGTTATATTTCCCCATGACCTGCGCGTATCCCGTAAGACCCGCCTTCGCGTTTAAGCGAAAGCTGAATTCCGGAATGGCGTCCTCATACTCCTCGGCGATCTCGGGGCGCTCCGGTCTCGGTCCGACAATCGACATCTCTCCTTTTAAAATATTGAGGAGCTGCGGAAGCTCGTCCAGCCTTGTCTTGCGAAGAAAGGAACCGACGGGAGTAATCCTGCTGTCTCCCTCCGCCGCAAGACGCGCTTGCCCGTCTTTTTCCGCGTCAACGATCATCGAGCGGAACTTGTACAGATAAAATTCTTTTCCGCCGTATGTAAGCCGCTTTTGTTTATAAATCACGGGACCGCCGTCATACATCTTTACCGCGGCGGCGGCGGCAAGCAGAATCGGCGAAAGAATCACGAGCGCCGCGCCGGAAACCAAAAGATCGAAAAAACGCTTCAGGATTTTTTGTTCAAGCTTCGCGCCGAAATTCCGCGATACGAGCAGCGGCGTGTCAAGAATATTCAGCTCCTCCGAGCCGCGGATCAGAATATCCGATATTTTCGGAGTCACATAAGCCAGAATTTTGTTTTTGAAGCAAAATTTTAAAATATCGTTCCGGATTTCGTTCGGCGTGTCGCAGATCACTACGGCGTCATAATCCGGCAGATACGAAGAAATCCGCTCGAAACCTTCGTCAACGTTGATCGCCGCGCAAATAATAAACTTATCGTAACGCTTGCTCATTTTATATACCAGAGAACGCGCCGATTTATTCGCGTAAACAAGAATCATTTTCTTCGGCGGAAACAGACGCGCGAAATTGCGGTGTATGTAAATATTCCATACTAGGAGTACCGCCATATCGGGAATCAGCGTCAGAAATAACGGTCCCGGATTAAGAATGGACCTCGCCATCATGCAAATCTGCAAATACGCGATCAGATCCGTAAAAATCAGCGCGATCCCGTGTGAAAAAAGCGAATCCGTAATCCGAAGGCTCCCGAGCCGAAATCCACCGTAAAGCTCAATCAGAATAAAATAAATAAAAGCGTAAAGAAAGCAGAAAATAATGCTTCCGTTTTTAAAGAAGAAATTTCCGAGCTGTAAATTATAGTAATTTTCCCAAGCGTAAGAAAACGCGGAGGTACACAGCAAAATTTGAAAAAGAGCGTTCAGAAAAATAATAAACCGTTTAATATTTGTCGCGTTCCGATTCATCATTCATCACCTTTTTTCTTGCATTTTCTCCAGTATACCACACTTCCGGCGAAATTGCAATGAAAATGAATTGAAAATCCTCCAAGAAACGGCATAAACTTGTTTTCTTACGAATATAATGAGGAACGGCGCTTTCGAAAGCAGGTGCGGAGCTTGTGTCCGCAGGGACGGCGGAACGGCTTTCAAAATCCGGAGTCCGATCCGCGATCCCATGTCCAAAAAAAGCAAAGACTCATTCCCGCAAAAGATTGCGGGCAGGAGTCTCTGCGTCCAAAAACAAGGACGGTGCGTTCCGCGAAAACGCACCGTCTTTTTTCAATACATTTCCTTATCCACGTTAATCACCACGTCAACGGAGCCGCCCTCTCTTCGAATCCGCTCGGTTATTCTTCGGACAAGCTCCGCGTCCTTCTGAGGAGACTGAAACGGAACGACCATATCAAAAATCAGATTTTTCCGAAGTTTCCCGTCCGTCATGCGGAAATCATGGACGGTTACACCCATTTCCCCGGCAATTCTTTCCAGCATTTCACGGTATCGGTGTGACTCCTCCGTCTCCGCCTCGACGGGATCCATGTGAATCGTAACGTCAACCGAAAATTTTTCCTTCAGCTCATTTTCCACATGATCGATCAGTTCGTGCGCTTCCGTAAATCCCATGCTCGCGGGAACCTCGGCGTGAAGAGAGATCATGTTCGCGCCAACCCCGTAATTATGCACAATGAGATCGTGCAGTCCGATGATCCCTTCGCAGCCAAGCACGGTTTTACGAATCTCCTCCACAAAATCGGGATCGGGCTTTTCGCCGAGCAGAGGCGCGAGGCTTTCCTTCGCCGCGTCCAGCCCTGTTTTCACAACAAAAACCACCACCAGAAGCCCCGCCCAGCCGTCGATATTGATCGAAAAAAACCGATAGACCAACAGCCCGACAATCGCCGCGCCGGTGGAAGCGCAGTCCGATAAGCTGTCCATCGCCGTCGCTTTCATGGCGACGGAATGGATCAGCCCGCCGATCTTTCGGTTATACGAAAAAATATACAGCTTCACCAGCACCGAAGCGATCAGAATCCCGAGCGACAGATATTGAAAGGAAAGTTCCTCGGGCGTAATGATCTTCGAAATCGAATCGCGGAGCAGCTCATACCCGACCAGCAGGATCATGCCCGACACGATCAGCCCTCCCACATACTCGATCCTTCCGTGCCCGAACGGGTGCTTGCGGTCGGCGGGCGCCTCGGCGAGCTTAAAGCTCACAATCGTAACAATCGACGTTCCCGCGTCGGAGAGGTTATTCAGCGCGTCGGCGGTGATCGCGATCGAGCCGGTAATTCCGCCCGCGATAAATTTCAGCGCGGATAGCAGGAGGTTCAGCGCAATCCCGACCGTTCCCGCAAGCTGTCCGTAGCGCCGCCGAACCTCGGGATCATCCGTATTTTTATAATTCGGGATAAAAATTCTTGCAAGCAGAAGCATAGCGGTTCTCCTTTTTTCGTAAACCGGACTGTTTTGAGCGAAAAATCGCAATCCGCCGCTGCGGTACGCCAAATTTCAAAAGCCACCGACAAATTTTTTTCTTTTTATATTATATGTTTCTCGAAAGAAAGTGTTGCGTTTTATACTATTTTCCGATCAAGCTTCGGTTCATCGTCCTTGACTTGCGCCGGCAAGCTATGATTAAAATTAGCATTATAACACGGTATCCGATCCGGATTCTCGGAAGACAATGAACAAAGAAAACTCCCAAACAGCCTCAAAAAGCCATTTAGGAGCAGCGCTACTGGTGACCCGTACGGGAATCGAATAGGCTATACATACTAGCACGTCTTGCTACAAGTTCGAGCAACCCCTATTTTATACGATTTAAAGATATTTTTTGGTATGGTAAGCTATTGTAATTTATCGTAGGTTTTTATCAAAACAAAGGACAAATAAAGGACAGTACTGCTAACACTTCCGTTTTATTTTATTATCCTCATAAGACCAATCCCCATGGAGGTTTTTTTTATTATACTCTTCCCTTTCCAGTTTGTCAAGTGTGCGTAAGAACTAATTCGCACTTTTATTATTTAGCAATATCCATAAAAAAGAGAAAAACCCGTTCATCCGTAATCGGAGTTTTATCCTTGTTTTTCTGCGTTGACATTATTCCCCGATTCCTTTTCCCGAAACCAAAGAGAAGTAATATTCCTTCATGTCGGAATCCTTAATTACGGTATTACAACGCTCTGCTCATCCCAAATCTCCCCTTGCGATTTGCCATGGCTTCTCGGTATCCATGCCTCAAATATATTGTCCCTTATGCTCATGGTAAAACAAGAGCGACTTTTTAAATTGCAAGTGTCAAGAAGTATGACGAAGACATCGCCGGCTAAACCAAGAAACGCCCTTCCTGCGGAAAACAGGAAGGGCGTTTCTATATGCTTATCAAACCACTTTTCCAATCAGCCATTCAAGCGCGTTCGCTCGGCGAATCCCATTATAATCAGCTTCAGGATCATCGTCTAGTGTTAAAATAAACTTAGGATAATGATCTTTGATTTTCTCAAGCGAGGCAAGCTCACGGCGCAGCGTGTTCTCATCGCGAACAGTAGCGGCAACTTGAAAATAGGTAGTCTTTGTTTTGTCAACGGCGACAAAATCCACCTCCAACTCACCGATCTTCCCGACATAAACCTCATATCCGCGCCGAATCAGCTCTAAATAAACTACGTTTTCGAGAATATACCCGATATTAGTCGAAGAGGAACCGAGCAGCATATGCCGCATTCCTATATCGACAACATAGTATTTTTCAAGAGTTTTTAAATGTTGCTTTCCCATGATATTATAACGATTGGCGCGGTATGCTATAAAGCTTTCAAGCAGCGAGTTCAGATATTTTTCAACGGTTTTAACGTCAATTTTTCGACCTTCGGAGGTCAAAGTATCGGCGATCTTTTTGGTGGAAAGCGGACTTCCTATATTGTCGAAGACAAAACGAACAACACTTTCCAGCATCATAGTATCGGATATTTTCTTCCGGCTTGCAATATCCTTGACAACGATGGTGTTGTACAATCCTTCCAAATAATCGCGAAGCTCTTTCGGTTGTCCGAGCAGATTCAACGCATACGGAAATGAACCCGTTTCCAGATACTCCCTGTACTTTTGTGCAAGGTTCTCCTCCCCTGCAGCCGTTACATATTCCTTAAACGAGAGCGGCAACATCGAAACTTCAATATAGCGTCCCGTCAGCAGCGTCGCGATCTCACCGGACAGCAAAGTCGCGTTAGAACCCGTCAGGTAAATATCAACATTCGGCTTGAGATACAGACTGTCAATCACCTCGGGAAATTGTTCACATCGTTGAATCTCATCAATAAAAACATAAGTCATCTCGTTTTTGACTAAGCGCGTTTTGATATATTCATGTAACGCGTCCGGATTTCTCAGCGCCTTAAAATCATAGTCTTCCAGATTGACGAATATGACATTCTCTTCCCGAACCCCGCTGTCAATCAGATAATCGCGAAACATTTCAAGCAGCGTGGATTTTCCGCAACGACGAACGCCCGTCACAATTTTAATGATCTGCTTATCACGCAATGTAACCAGCTTTTCAAAATATTCTTTTCGTTCTATGCGTTTCATCGAAATCCCTCTTTTCTTCTTTATTATATTATATCCCAAAAGTCAGGAATAGTCAATAGTTTTTGGATTTCATTCCAAAAATCATTGTAGAAATTTGTCTTGTTTCAGGAAGTCCCGTGCTTGGGTGTGCCATTATAAACAGAATGACGCCTTTCCTCTTTCGGGAAGGGCAATTCTTTAGAGAAAAACTTAATAAAAGTGTTGATTTTACGGATTTTACATGGTATAATAATTGAAACAAAGCTCCCGGCGAGCACATTATTGAGACAAAGCTCTTAGCGAGCACAAATAGAGTCCCCGTTTTTGTGGGACTCTATTTTTTATAAATCACCTCAGCCGCAATCAATCATTTCAATAAGGTTGATTTAGAAGAAAACGACGATTCGGAATATTATTGCCATTTACACGGTTCAATATTCAGACTCGTATGCTGACAAAACAGCAAAATGCTCTTCCTGTAAAAATGGGAAGGGCATTTGAGTTTTATAAATTAACCGATAATCTTATTGATTTCATCCTCGGACATTCCGGCGGCTCTCATTTTGGCAATAATCGCATTTCTTTCCTCCGCTTTCCCTTGCGCCAAACCTTCTGAGCGCGCCGTTTGTATTAAAGAAGCCTCGTCGTGCATTGCCTTTTCTCTCAGCCGCGCGATCTCGCGCACTCTGGTATCCTCGCTCATATCATAAATCACTTGTACCGCCTTCTGCATAATCGGTACGTTGGTCTGATTGATCATCTCGAACTCCTCCTCGTTATCGGCATTGATGAATTGCAGCCACAACTCCTTACTGTCAGCGGGATTCGGAACCCTCCCGATCTTCTTTAATTCAAAAAAGTGCATACTAAACTTGTCGGAAAAGACCTCATCCGTACCTTTAATTATAGCCGCAACTTCCGTATGATAATCGTTTCCTTCGAACATATTGAAGTTGACAATGTTGATCGTGATGGTTTGTTTCAAATTGAGGTAACTCTCCCCGCTCTTCAGCTCCGAGGAATACAGCTTTGCCCAATAAAAGAGCGTTCTATCGCGAAAATCCTCATAATTTTTCATTTGGATTTCGACATTGACAAGCCGATCGTCCACCTGTAAGCTGAGATCGAGCCTGCTGAACTTTCCTTCTACCGTTTCGGGCGGAAGCTCGGGATTCGTAATCGTAATGGATTTGATCCGTTCTGCGGGAATGTCCAGCATACTGGCGACAAAAGAATGCAGCAGATCCTCGTTTTCGATAAAAAGCTTCTTGAAAATAATATCAAGCTTTGCGGAGATTACATTTCGCGCCAATTCCAACCCTCCTCAATCTCATTGATTCCTATGGTTTTATTATATCACTTTTCGCGGTAAAAAGCAATAGAAAACAGAAAAAATCCCCGCCATATCGGCAGGGATTTTTAATCGGAATTCACTTGCAGAAATACTGTTCAATGCTTGTTTTGACAAGATCTCCTGTTTCGCGGAACAATGTACTCCACTTTTGCTTGATTGTCAACGGTTTCATCGGCGTCGGAGGTGCCAGTTTGGTAAGTTCTTCCATTATGTCACACATCTCCGAATCAACAAAATCAGGTAACAAGTGCGTTCTTTTCCTTGACCTTTGGCAGGCAAAGAAAAAAGCCGGCAGCACGATTTGGATCGAAGTCATCGGAAACATTCATGACTCCCCCGTACCGACGGACGGCACTCAAAAGTAAGATTTCGGACAGTTCCCCTACCCCATGGGGAACTGTTCTTTTTATGATAAAATTCGCTTCCCTGCCCATTTATGAATGAGCAGGGTTTTCTTTGCCTTCAATTTTCTGAAACTGATCCAACTTTTCCTGCATACTTATTGTGAGATGTCTCACACACCTAATTTTGAAGAAAAAGGAGATACAACAATGTTAAAAACCGAAAAACAAGAGATCGCAGCTCAGATCTTGGTGTTACTGTCACAACTCATCGACGCGGATGACAACACCGAGCCGGATTCACCCGAAAAGGATCTCGAAAAACCCATTGAAATGCTAACCATTAAGGAATGTGCCGCGACAGTCAAGGGTATGTCAGAGCACACCATAAGAAAGCTTGCCCTACAGGATAAAATTCCGTACATACGATCGGGAGAGGGCAAAAACGGGAAAATCCTCATTTCAAAGTCCGCCCTGTTTTCATACCTTGAAAACACCCGGCATAATGAATAAGACTACCCCTAAAAAAAGAGACTTCATGTTCATTTTTTCATAAGCTTTCAGACTTTTGGACATATTTTCCATTTTTCTATTGACTTGACGTATGTCGAAGTAATATAATTGGTAGAAGTGGAGGTATGTCATAAGACTGTCACAGGAGGTAAACAGATTATGGCAACAATCAGAAAACGCGGGAATTCATATCAAATAAGAGTAAGCTGCGGTTATGACAGCAAGGGCAATCAAGTTATTCAGACCACTTCTTGGAAATCTGAACCTAATATGACTGCAAAGCAAGCCGAAAAAGAGGTACAGCGGCAGGCAATGCTTTTCGAGGACAAGTGCCTTAAAGGTCAGGTTACTGCTAAGATGAAATTTGAAGATTTTGCGAAACAATGGTTTGAGGAGTATGCTAAGCTTAATTTGCGCAACACTTCATACGAACGTATGAAACAGCTTACAAAACGTGTATATCCTGCAATCGGACATCTTCGTATCGACAAAATCACGGGACGGCACATTCAGCAGTTCATAAATGACCTTGCCCTAAACGGCAAAAGCTTTAAAACGGGAAAACCGCTGTCCCGTAAGACGGCAGTGCATCATTTGAGCTTTATTTCGGACGTGTTCAGCTATGCGGTCAAAATGGATATGCTGTCGGATAATCCTTGCAGACGTGTTACTGTTCCCAAAGGCGAGAACAAGGAAAAGGAGATTTACACTCTGGAGGAAATCGAACAGCTTTTCAGACTGCTTGAAACCGCTCCGCTGAAATATCGGATGTTCTTTACACTGGCTATTTACGGCGGTTTCCGCAGGGGTGAGCTTCTCGGCTTGGAATGGAAGGATATTGACTGGGAAAGCAATGTGATTTCGGTACGCAGAACTTCAAACTATACTGCCGAAAAGGGTATTTACACCGATACCACAAAAACGAAAAAGTCACAGCGTTCACTGAAATTCCCGCCTGTGGTAATGGATTTGCTCCGAGCATACAAGGCGGAACAGGACGAGGAGCGTGAGAAACTGGGCAGCAAGTGGATTGATTATGACCGTCTTTTCGTGAAATACAACGGCGAGCCTATGAACAATAACACGCCGTACTTTTGGTTTCACGAGTTTTGCGAGGAAAACAATTTCCGTTTCTGCGATATTCATTCCCTGCGCCATTTTTACGCTTCAGCTCTTATCAACGAGGGCGTTGACGCGGCGGCGGTATCGGGAGCGTTGGGTCACTCGGTGATAAGTACAACCACCTCAATTTACTGCCACGTATTCCAGCAGGCACAAGCAAGAGCGGGGGACGCTATCGCTTCGGTTCTTAACTTTTCCTCAAAGAAAAAGCAGGGAGCATAAGTTACGGCAAAGGACAACATTGCTCCGTAAAGGACAGTTAAAGGACAAAATCGTATCTTTGAAAAAAATAAAATCTCCCAAACGGCTTCGCAAAGCCATTCAGGAGATCTACCGCTGGTGACCCGTACGGGAATCGAACCCATGATTCCGCCGTGAAAGGGCGATGTCTTAACCGCTTGACCAACGGGCCAAAATGGTAGCGGCAGTCGGATTTGAACCAACGACACCCTGGGTATGAACCAAGTGCTCTAGCCAACTGAGCTATGCCGCCACATCGAATACCGTTTTCATTCAACGGCATAGCTTATTATATCACACTCGTTTCTTTTTGTCAATACTTTTCCGAAAAATATTGTCAAAATTTTTGCTCCGCTGTCGCACACCGCCGATCGCGGCGCAAAAAAATAATTCTTTTTGTAAACCTTGACAAAACCTCAAAAATATGATAATATGAATGCATAAAAGTAAAAGAGGTACACCCATGATTATTTGCGTGATTCGTATTCGTTAAAATCGCATAGTTATATCCGATTTATCGTTGGTATAGCTATGCCTTTTTGCTGTTTACAAATCATGCAAGGGGTGTATTTTTTATGTCCAAAAAACAATATAATAATCCGTATTCCATTTCACAGAATTTTTTAACCTGCAAAAAAACAATCCGCCGGCTGATCGCCAAAACAACGCTGTCCCCGAACGATACAGTGCTCGAGATCGGCGCGGGAAAAGGACATATCACCAAGGCGCTTTCCGAGACGTGCCGGGTGATTTCCTACGAAATCGACAAAAATCTTTATTCTAAGCTGAAGCCGCAGCTGAACGGCAATGTCCGCCTGTACTGCCGCGATTTTTTGAAATGCGCTCTTCCCCGCGCTCCATATAAGGTTTTCGCCAACATACCTTTTTCAAAGACCTCGGAAATTGTCCGTAAGCTTACGCTTTCGGACAATCCTCCCGAAGCGATATGGCTGATCATGGAAAAGGGCGCCGCAAAGCGCTTTATGGGAGTCCCGAAGGAAAACGTCGGTTCGCTGAGTCTGAAGCCGTTTTTCGACGTCCGAATCGTCTGGCATTTCGACAGACGGGATTTTCACCCCGCGCCAAACGTCGACGCGGTTCTGCTGGAAATGAAGCTAAAGAAAAGCTTCGATCTTCCCTACTCGCAAAGGTATAACTTCCGTGCGTTTTTAGAGCATGGACAAGGCGGAATGCTCCGTCTCCGGAAACTGCTGACCCAAAAGCAGATTTCGACCGCTTTAAAGCTGGAACATCTCCCTCAGATTCCGCCTTCGGGCGATCTTTCCTATGTGCAGTGGCTCTGCCTTTTCCGATGTTGGCTAAAATTCCGCGGCGAGACAAAGGAGAACAGGCGCAGATCATAAAACCGCTTGTTTTTTATCTCAGCTTATCAATAAAGAAACGCGGTAAAACGGATCGCGACGACGAAACGGGAATCTCGTCCCCCGTAAACATCGCCGCAAGGGATCGTCCGATCAGGCGACCGCTGTACACTGCCTGATCGACCGAGTTTCCGTGAGAACCGACCTCGATCAGAAGCGATCCGATCGAAAGCTGCTGGTTATACTGACAATACTGGAACAGAATCGGTCGAGCAAGCGTCGGATAATGCTGTTCAAGGGACTGCTGGAGCGCGCTCGCGAACCGTAAATTCTCCAGATAATTCGGAATATCGTAGGTTCCGTCGTCCGCCGCCGAAATAATCATGATCTGCGCCGCCTTTTTGCCCTCGATCTCCGTGACCGCGCTGATATGTGTGCCGTCCTCTTCCTCGATCGCGTCGCGGTGAATATCGAGAATGATTTTAATGGAGGGAAATTCGTTCAGCAGGCGAACCGTTGTTTCATAGCTTCTGGTGTACGCGCCCGTATACTGCCCGTCGTGCACCGTACCGTCGTGAAGCACCGCGATCCCCGCCGACGCAAGCTCCTCCGCGATCGCCGTCCCGACCGAAACGACGCTGTTGCCGGGATCCTCGGAACGGCAGGTATAGCTTTCGTCATAATATGTTTTTTCACTCGGCTCATAGCTCTCGTTCGTATGCGTATGTAAGATCAGAACCTGCGGCTCGTCGCTGAACAGCTCGATCCGGATCCCGTGCATGCTTGTCGCTTCCCCGTAGACCGTTTCATTGGACAGCTCCGTACAATTGCGAATCTGTCCGCCGCCGGGAAGATTGATAAAATCCGAGCCGCCGCTTCCCGTAAAAGTCATTTCCCGGATCATTCCGCTGTGATTCCCGTAAACCGAAAGATCCTCGTTCGTCTGTGAAATATTCCGGGATAAAAACGCCGCCTCCCGCGGCTCCTCACCGGGCGCTTCCAAATCCGCCGCCCGCTCCGTTTCCTCGGCTTCCGCCGTCGATTCCTCGGGAGAACGCGGCGTATATAAAATTAAGCTGCCGTTATTGACCTCGCGAGGATCGTTCAAAGGATAGGACGAAAATCGCGCGGCTTCCGTCATGAAATGAATCGCTTCGGGCATGATCCCCGCCGTAAAAATCGAGAGCATAGGCGTAAGAAGCAGCACGCTTCCCGCCGCGATCCCCCGAAGCGCGCTTTTTTTCATGACGGTTTTTATAATTCTCATTTTAACGACCATTCCTTTCTCATAAAAAGACGAGCTTCCTTCCGAACCGCCGCTATCAGTTTATGCGGTGAAAGAGCGGGATATGCTCAAAGGATCAGCGCGGAAAGCTCCTCTTCGGATAAAGACGGGTTCAGCGCGCGGCTGACCGCGGAACCGAGCAGGCGTGCACAGCGATCCGTAATACGGTCGATATTCCTCGGCGTCACCATAAGCGTCGCGCCGCCCGCGTCATAGTCGATCACCGTCGGAACGCCGACGGCGAAAACCTTCCTTCCGATCGTTTTTTCGTTCATTGCCTCGCGGCTGTTCCCGACGCCCGCGCCCGGCTCGATCCCCGCGTCCGTGATCTGAACCGTTTTACAAAGACGCTCGCTTTCCGAACAAGCCAGACTGTCTATCGCAATCACAAACGCCGCGTCCACGCCCTCGGCAACCAGCCGCACCTGTCGGGCGCTTTCGATCCCGGTCTGTCCCGTCACACCCGTTTCAAGCGCATAAACTTTTCTCATCCCAAGCGCGGTAAAGTCCTCGTGAACCGCCAGATGAGCGGTCGCGGGAACAAAGCGGAGACATTTCGCCCCGAGACTGTCCGCGCTGATCCGCTCGTTTCCGAGTCCGACGACCAGCGCGCTTCCCTCCCGCGGGATCAGCTCCGACAAAACGCGGAATACCGCCTCCGTACAGTCCGTTTCTTCCGAAAAAAGAGTAAAATATCGTCCCGGCGCTTTTCCTAAAATTCGTTCGTGCTCCCGCCCGATCGTGATTTCGGAGCACTTTGTTCCGCAAACCTTGTATTCGTGAACGAAATCCGCTTTCAAATTGTCATTTATGACACCATTTTCACAGATTAAATCGCTTCGTTTCATAATTTCCGCCTAAAATAAAAATTTCGCAAAAAAGTCTTGCATTTTAAAAAAAAGTATGATATAATACATTGTACTGTAAAAAAGCAGGATTATACCGATCTGTATTAAGGAGGTGCAAAAAGGTGCCGAATATTAAATCCGCGAAGAAAAGAGTCTTAGTCGCAAACGTAAGAAACGCACGCAATAAGGCGGCAAAAACCGAGTTAAAAACGGTTCTTAAAAAAGCAAGAGCGGAAGCCGCTGACGCGCAGACGGTAAAAACCGCTGTTATAAAGCTCGACAAGGCTGCGGGAAAGGGCTTAATCCACAAGAATAAGGCAGCAAGATTAAAGTCTAAGCTCGCGAAAAAGGCAAATGCCGGCGCGTAATTCACGGTAAATCATAAATCGGACAAATCGAGGGATTTGTCCGATTTTGTTTTTGCGTTTTTTCGACTGTACATAAATCAAAAAAACAAGTAATTTAATAAATTTTCGCTGTTCATATTGACAAATTGTCTTTCCTGCAATATAATATATTTTGCACCCGTCTTCACGGCGAACCACAATATGTTGTGGTTTGAAACTTTCAGCACAGATAAAAGGGGTTCTGACATGATCACTAAAATCCAAAAAAGAGACGGCAGAGAGATGCCGTTCAACCTGCAAAAAATTGCGGACGCGATCTTTAAAGCCGCAGCCTCCGTCGGAGGAAAGGACTACGATTCGGCAATGTCGCTCGCCGAAGAGGTATGTAAAATCCTCGAAAAGGATTCGGCGGAAACGGAAAAGATCCCGACGGTTGAAGAAGTACAGGACACCGTTGAAAAGGTATTGGTCGAAAACGGACACGCCAAGACCGCAAAGGCGTATATTCTTTACCGCGCAAACCGCACCCGGATCCGCGAAATGAACACAACGCTCATGAAAACCTATGAGGATCTTACCTTCAAGGCGGCAAGGGACTGTGACATCAAGCGCGAAAACGCCAACATCGACGGCGATACCGCGATGGGCACCATGCTGAAATACGGCTCGGAGGGCGCGAAGCAGTTTAACGAGATGTACGTGCTCGACCCGCTCCATTCCAAGGCGCATATCGAAGGCGATATTCATATCCATGACCTCGATTTTCTAACGCTGACAACGACCTGCTGTCAAATTGACATAAAAAAGCTTTTTAAAGGCGGATTTTCAACCGGTCACGGCTATCTCCGCGAGCCGAACAATATCGGAAGCTATTCCGCGCTCGCCTGTATCGCGATCCAGTCCAACCAGAACGATCAGCACGGCGGACAATCGATCCCGAACTTCGACTATGCCATGGCAGACGGCGTAAGAAAGTCCTATGAACAGCTTTACGAAAAAAATATCGTCCGCGCGGTCATGCTCAAAACCGGCAGCGAGAACGACCTTGCCGTTGAAGAAAAGGTTAAAACGTACATGAAGTGTCTCAAGCAGGAACAAGGGCTGTCTCCTATTCTTGCAAATAACAACGGCTATGCCGAAGCGGAGCTGAAGGCGCTGACCGAAATCACGGGGAACGAGGAGACCGCCGCCTCGGTGCAGGCGTTTACCGTCAATCTTACCAAAAAAGAAACGAACCGTGCGACCTATCAGGCAATGGAGGCGCTCGTTCACAATCTCAATACCATGAACAGCCGCGCGGGCGCGCAGATCCCGTTCTCCTCAATCAATTACGGCACGGACACCTCTCCCGAAGGACAGATGGTCATCGAAAACGTTCTTCTCGCAACCGAAAAAGGGCTCGGAAACGGAGAAACGCCGATCTTCCCGATTCATATTTTCAAGGTAAAGGAAGGGATCAATTATAACCCCGGCGAGCCGAACTATTATCTGTTTAAGCTTGCCTGCCGCGTTTCGGCAAAGCGTCTTTTCCCGAACTTCTCCTTTATCGACGCGCCCTTTAATCTCCCCTATTATAAGGAAGGCGATTACAATACCGAGATCGCGTACATGGGCTGCCGCACGCGCGTGATCGGAAATGTGTACGATCCCTCGCGCGAGATTGTGACGGGACGCGGAAACCTCAGCTTTACCTCCATCAATCTTCCCCGACTCGGGATCCGCGCGGAAAAAGACATTGTCCGCTTTTTTGAAATGCTTGAGGACGAAATGAATCTCGTGATCGACCAGCTGATGTACCGCTATAAGATTCAATCGCAAAAGCGGGTAAAGAATTATCCGTTCCTGATGGGGCAGGGGATCTGGATCGACTCGGACAAGCTCGGTCCGAACGACTGTGTCGGAGAAATTTTAAAGCACGGTACGCTCTCCGT
>CAZKKZ010000036.1:0-23529 GCA_964553625.1 uncultured Ruminiclostridium sp. | reverse complement strand
TCATATTATAAGTGCGATCATACGCAACAGCATATACCTCATATTGGGTTAATCCAAGGTTAAGACTTTGTGAGATTTTAGAATAGAAATTGACAAATTGGCAATATTCTTCTTCAACATTTCGAACCAAATGATTGCTTTCAAGATACTCAAGACCATCATTTTTTGCTTTTTGTATCTCCTCCGGTCGGTGTTCACTAATCTTCTTACCGGTCAATTCAAAGAATTTTTTGGTAAACATCCAATCTCCAGATGCAGGATAATCAAGTGTATAACCTACATCAAAAAAGATTCCCTTTTTATCTTTCAATAATTCAATCATAATCCTTGCCTTTCACCTTCTCCGTGAAAAAATAGAAATTTGTTAATTCTTTAATTCACATTTATACCGTGTAACTTTTTGCCCGTCGTAACTGTTCGTGAATTGAGGATACTCCTTGAGATTTTTCGGGATTGCCCGAGACGGCTCGTCTGTCCGATTCACGAACTTGTCGTAATTCGTCGCACGCGGCGGGACTTTGACATTCGGAGGACTTCTTCGGAATTGCCCGAGGCGGTACGCCTCTATTTTACCATAAAACGGAAAATCCGTCAATGCGTTTTGCCGCTCTTGACTTTTTTTCGATTTAACGGTATAATTTTTTTAACGGAAGGTAAAGGGGGCGGAGTTGTGTTTTCGGCGGAGATTCACGGAATACGATTGATTTTTGAGACCGGACCGCGCTTATTTTCTCCGAACGCGGTGGATCGCGGGACGCTTGCGATGCTGTCCGCGGTGGAATTTTCGGAAAATGACCGCGTGTTGGATCTGGGCTGCGGCTACGGCGCGGTCGGAATCTATGCCGCGAAACGAATCGGCGAAGCGCACGTCGTCATGTGCGACCTTTCGGAAGAGGCGGTTGCGGCGGCGCGGGGCAACGCGGCGAGAAACGGCGTTCCCTCGATCGACATTCGGGTAAGCGACGGCTTCGGCAGCCTGCCCGACGGGGAATTCACGCTGATTCTGTCGAATCCTCCGTATCATACCGATTTTTCGGTTGCCAAGCGCTTTATCGAGGGCGGCTTCCGGCGGCTTTCTCCGGGCGGGACAATGGTAATGGTTACCAAACGGCTCGACTGGTACAAGAATAAGCTTACGTCGGTTTTCGGCGGCGTCCGCGTTACGGAGCGGGACGGGTATTACGTTTTTACCGCCGAAAAGCGGGAAAAATTGCACAAAAAGAAAAAGGAAAAGGGCGGGCTTTCCAAAAAGCTTCTCCGCAGCAAGCGGGGTTCCCCCAAAAAGAAAGGGGGCGCTCCTCTGTGAGAGATATGAAGCTTTGCTGGTTTACGCGGGACGAGGATTTTCCCTTTTTTATCCAGTTCGGCGCGCACGAGGGAACGATGTTCGTCCACGGTCACGAGGATTTTCACGAGCTTGTGATCGTTCGGAACGGGACGGCGGAGCATCTTGTCGGCGAGGAGGTTCAGATCGTAAAAGCGGGCGACGCGTTTGTGATCGGAGAGGGGCTTCGCCACGGCTATCGGAACGCGCGGGATTTCAAAATATGTAACGTGATGTTCCGTCCCGAAACCTTTTTTGACGAGAAATGCGATCTGTGCGGATACCGCGGGTTTCTGCGGCTTTTCTCGGGGAAGCCGTTCGGGAGCATGACGCTCGGGATCGCGGAGTTTTCCGCGGCGGAGCGGCTGACCGCGCGGATGTCCGAGGAATACGCCGCGAAAAATCCGGGGCGAAAAGCCCTGCTTACCGCGTATTTTACGGAGCTTGCGGTGCTTCTTTCCAGGACGGCGGAGCTTCCCGTGCGGCATAAGGAAATTCTCGGCGTAGAGGAAGCGGCGGCGTATATCGAGGCGCATTATTCCGAAGGCGTCAGCATCGCGCAGGTTGCGGGGCTTTCCAATTATTCCCAGCGCCACTTTATCCGTCTTTTTTCCGCCGCCTACGGGAAAACGCCGCAGCAGTATCTGATCGATACGCGGATTCGTCATTCCTGCGCGCTTTTAAAGCGGACGAATCTTTCGGTGACCGAGATCGCGATCCGCTGCGGCTTCAGCGACGCCAATTATTTCAGCCGGATCTTTCGGCGCGTGACCGGCTTTACGCCAAACGGCTACCGAAAGCGCTGATGATTAAACGGTTGAGAAAGAGAAGAATATATGGGGGCGCTGCACCTCGGCAAAAGCTCTGATTTCGCCGCGTCCATGCGGCGCTTTGGGCTTTTGCCTGCAAACCTCCTGCTTGCACCCCCGCTTCCTTTCGCAGCCGAAAGGAAGCGAAAGGTAATATTGTTTTTTCAATTACTGTAAAATTAAAAAATTCTGTGCTGTTCGACAGGCTTTTGCTGAAAACCTGCTGAACAGCACAGATTTTTCTGTTTTAAAATTTCATAAAAACGATATTAAAGTTTAGGTCAAGCCTTTTCAAAGGCTTGCGGGGGTTCGGGGGCAGCGCCCCTGACTATATTTTTTCTTTTCTTTGGCAACTTTTTACTCATTCCGGATCGCTTCGAGCGCGCTGATCTTTACGGCGCGGTTCGCGGGATAGAAGCCCGAGATCAGCCCGATAAAGGTCGAAAAGAGAAGCGCGAGAAGCACGAGCCAAAGCGGAATGATCGAGATCGGAGAGCTTCCGTCCGTCGAAATTCCGAGAACGCCCGCGAACGCTTCGCCGCCGAGGGTGTTCATCACGGCGGAGATGATATAGCTGATCGCCGTTCCGACCGCTCCGCCGAGAAGTCCGATCATGCCCGCCTCCATTAAGAAAACGGAGCGGATATTCCCGATAAAGCAGCCGAGAACCTTCATGACGCCGATCTCTCTCGTGCGCTCGTAAATGGACATGATCATCGTGTTGGTGATCCCGATCGCCGCGACCAGAAGGCTGATTGCGGCGAGACAGCCGAGTACCATCTGAATGACCCCGAGCTGACCCTGCATTTCGTTTCGTACCGAAGCCATGCTGGAGGCGTTAAAGCCCATGTCCTCGATCGCCTTTTGCACCGCGTCCACATGGTTGATGTCGTCCACCCAAAGCTTGATCTGCGAATATTCCGGCTCCTTCGCGTTCTTGACGCTGTTGAGGCGGTTATAGCTGTTGATCAGCTCCTTCGCGAAATCCATGTCGATCAGAATGGAGTACGGGGTTTCCCAGTTCATGTCCTGCTTCAGAACCGCCGCCGTTGTCATTTTAAATTCGTATGCCCGTCCGCCGCTCATATACCGTCCGTTTTTGTCCGGTTTTTTGGTATTGTTTACGTAAAGCTCGATGGATTCGGTCATGGGGTCGAAAAACGGCTTGGAAAAGGTTCCGTCTGCGAGCTGCTGCCGCCAGGTATAGGCGTTTTGCCCGCGCTTTTTCGTGTCGCGGAACTGATAGGGCATTTCGTACCCGAAAACGATGATATGCCCCTCTTCCCCGCCGGTCGGGAGCGCGCCTTCATCCGCTTCATATCCCATTTTATCCAGCTCGCTCAGATCAACGCCGACGACCTGCGCCCAGTCGCAGCGATAGCGCCCTTTGCGTCCCGCCGTGATCGTCAGATACTCCGAATTGACTTCGATTTTCGGAAAGATTGTCTCAACGTGTTCGATCGACCGAAGCATTTCGAGCGCGTCGTCATTGAGCGCGGGGCGTTCGTCCGAGCTTGACGAGCCGGAATCCACATAGTAATAATTGCTGTTTCCGTAGATCGTTACCGCGTTCAGGTCGCCCCACGAGGAAAGCATGTTGTCCATCGCGGCGCTCATGCCGAGCCCGAGCGAGATCATGATGATGATCGCGCAGCAGCCGATAATAACGCCGATTACGGTGAGCATGGTTCTGCCCTTGCGCCGCCACAGGTTGCGCAGGCACATGATTATCATATCAGAGATCTTCATTATCGAGCTCCAGTTCCCGCTGCTTTTTCTTTTTCTTTACGACCGCGACAATAATGATCACGGCGACGACCGCGACGATCACGCCGCCGATTACGAACCAGAGCCAGGTCATCGAGCCTTCGCCCTCGCCCTCCATCATACCGATGTCCTCTCCGCCGATCATGCCGGGATCGTCAAAAATGACGTCGTCCATCATTCCGTAGTTGAAATTCATGACCTCCATCGTGATCGGGTAGCGCTGTTCCTTCTGCGTGCCGTTCGCGTCCTCATAGGTCACGACGATCTCGCCCGTTACCGTCCCTTCGACGTTGGGGGTGACCTGTACGTCATAATATTCCTGCGAGCCGCTTTCTACGTTTCCGATATAGTACGAGCCGGAGCTTACCGAGAAATCGGCTCCCTCAAAGCTTGCCGTTACGTTGTAAACGGCGCTTTTCCCCTTATTGATAAAGCTCGCGCTGATGTATGCCGTTTCGCCGAGACCCGTCGATTCGGGATAGTCGGGCTGATTGATCGTAAAACGATCCTCCTGCTGAAGCGGAATCGTGATCGTTTCGGTGATCGTCTGCGCCTTCGCGCGCTTTCCGCCCGTAAGGTATTCGTATTCAAAGTTCACGTTTACGGGATAGCTGTCGGGATTCGCGTCCGCGCGCGGAAGAAGGTCGATCTTGATGTCCGTCGTCGCCTTCGGCGAAAGCGTTTCGATAAAGAACGAGTTGGAGGAGTTCGCGGGAGAGAACGCGATTCCGTTATTGCCGTTTCCGGGACCGCCGCTGATCGTGACCTTCAGGTTTTCGATCACGGAGGAATCGCCCGTGTTTTTGATCGAGAGGTTCAGCGGGAAGGTCGTTCCGCCCGTGACATACTCCCCGCCGAAGTCATAGCTTTCGATGATAATGGCAGGCGCGAAGGTCTCGCCGCTGTCGGCTCCCGGGGCGGGAACGCAGGTGACGGTGGTATATGCCGTGGTGGAAATATCGCCGAAGCTGATCTCGAGCGGAATGACCTCGCGGATCGAGGTGATTCCGTTACAGCCGACCAGCGGGAAGCTGAAGCTCTGGCTCTTTCCCGCCTTGATGTCAAAATTCGCGTAGGAAAGCCCGCTGTCGATCGCGAACTTCCCGCCGTTTACCTCCGTAAGCGATACCCGTCCGCTCAGGTCGGCGGAGGAGGTATTCGCGAGGGTAAAGCTGAGGGTAAATTTGGTGCCCGCGGCGACTGCGCTGCTGCTGAACGAATAGTCGGTCATGGAAATGTCATATTTCCCCGAGCTTGCGTTTGATTTCGGCGAGCATTCGATAATGACCGAGGTAGAGAGACTCTGCTCGGCGGAACTTCCCGATCCGGTGCGGTATTCCGCCTTAACGGGAATATTTTCGCGGACGTTCGTGATCCCGCCGCAGGCGACGAGCGGGAATTTTACGGTCTTTTTCTTTCCGGAGTCAATATCGACCGACTGAGAGGAGAATCCGCCGTCGAGAACAAACTTGCTGCTGTCGAGCCCGTCGAGCGAGACCTTTACGTCCTTCAGGTCGATTTTCGTCTCGTTTTCGAGCGTGAGCGAGAGGGTAAAGCTGTCGCCGTCCTTAACGGGCTCCTTGCTGATTTTATACGAGCTTACCGAAAGTCCCGAGGTAATGATCCCGCTCGTTGTTTCGCATTCGGCGATTACCGAGGTGGAAAGGCTCTGCTCGGTGGAGGCGTCGGCGGGGTTGATCCGATAGACCGCGCGGACGGGAATACTTTCGCGGATATTGGCGATCCCGCCGCAGGCGACGAGCGGGAAGCTTACCGTTCCCGTCTTTCCCGCCGCGATGCTGACCGACTGGGAAGAGAATCCGCCGTCAAGAACGAACTTGCTGCTGTCGAGCCCGTCGAGCGAGATCTCGACGTCCTTTAAGTCGATCTTACAGTCGTTTTTCAGCGTCAGGGTAAGGGTAAAATTGTCGCCCTCCTTGATCGGCTTCTTGCTGAATTTATAGGAGCTTACGGTAAGTCCCGCGGAAACGACGTCGCTCGTTACCGTAACGGGGATCGAGTAGCTCTGCTGCGCGGTGACGGAGCCGTCCGAGCCGTAAACCGTTGTGTTGAGGGTAAGGTTATAGGTTCCCGGCGTCGCCGTTTTCGGCGCGGAAACGCGGAAGCTGAAGCTCGGCGCGGAGGAGGTCGAGGTTTTCGCGCCCGTTTCCTCGACGATAATGTTTCCGTCGGACGAGGTGAGCGACGCGGTTACGGTTCCCGCGACAAAAGCGCCCGTGTTGACGGTGCGGAGCCGCGCGCCGATCGACGCCGTGCTTCCCGCTTTTACGGTATAGCTTGTACCCGTGTCAAGCGTGTAGTTCGCGACGGGATCCTTTTCGTCCTCGGGGGTCTTATATTCCTCGCATTCCGCGATCGAAAGCGTGATCGGGGCGGTAACGCTCGACGAGCCGCTTCCGTAGCAAAGGCTGTAGCTGAAGGTGTCTCCGACACCGAGATATTCCACGTCGATAAAGGTGAGCTGGACGCAGAGAAAGCTTCCCGCGACCTCGAACCGGCTCCCCACGCCCTGTTCCCAGGAATGCGGCGTAAGCGGGTTAAAGCTGTCGTTGCCCGACGCGATTCCGAAAATGGCGGAGGTATCGAAATCCGCCGTCGTTAAGCCTTCCTTATAGTTGTCGATCGGTATGTAGGCGGTGGCGGTTACGGTGCAGGACTGACCCTTTTTAAGCTCCGTGACGGAGACGGAGTATCCGCCCGAAAACGCGCCCGAGCCGAGCGTCGGTACGGCGGGCTGCTGCGGCTGCTGGGTACCGCTGCCGTCCTGTGAGCCGTTTCCGTTCTGCGAGCCGGAATTGTCCGCCAGAGGCGATTGATTCCATGACGAATGCGTATTCCCCGGGGCGGGAGCGGCGACGGCGGTAAGCGGCGCCGCCGCGCCGATAAGGGAAGCGACGGTGATCGCCGCCGCGATTTTTGCTTTAAGCTTCATTTTATGACCATTCCTTTCCTATGGAGGAAGTTTGTGCCGAGTGGATTTGCCGAGACACAAACTTAGCACCTATTCTTTGAAAATTTTTAGGACACAGGCTCCGGCTCGTCCGCCTTCTGCGGCGCGTCGGGGTCGTAAACGTCGTGATTGATCTCGTCGCTGTGAATCTCGCCGTCGATCAGGTGTACAATCCGGTCGGCGTACCGCGCGGTATCGGGATCGTGCGTTACGAGGATCAGCGTAAGTCCGTGCTTTCGGCACATTCGCACCATCAGCGCCATAACGTCCGCCGTTGTTTTGGTGTCGAGGTTTCCGGTCGGCTCGTCCGCAAAAACGACGTTCGGCTTCGCGACGAACGCGCGGGCGATCCCGACGCGCTGCTGCTGTCCGCCCGACATCTGATTCGGACGGTGCTTCGCGCGGGATTCCAGTCCGACGGCTTTCAGCATGGCGCGCGCTTCCTTATCCCGCACCTTTCGCCGATAGCCCTTAAACATCAGCGGCATTCCGACGTTTTCGATCGAGGTAAGCTGCGGCAGGAGGTTGTACGACTGAAAAACAAAGCCGGTATTTTCCTGCCGGAATTTCGCGAGCTTTCGCTCGGAGAGTTTCGTGATGTCCGTTCCGTTGATGACAATGCTTCCGCGCGTGGGTTTTTCGAGCCCCGCGAGCATATTGAGAAGCGTGGATTTTCCCGAGCCGGAGGTGCCGAGGATACAGCAGATTTCCCCCCGTTCGATCGTAAGATCGATCTTTTTCAGAGCGTAGACCCGCTCCTGCCCGAGGCGGTAAACCTTTCGGAGGTTCGTGACTTCGATGAATGACAATGTTTCACCCCATTCCTGATATATATCTATCGCCGCGCGTCCCGTCTTATGCCGGAACCAGCGCATAAAAATTCTGTTTTCCCATTCCCCATAATACAATACGTTGCAGACCGCCGAAAAGTTGCACACAAATCCAAAATTCGGCGTATTATACAAAAAAACGACAAAAAATAGGTCGAATACACCAAAATAAAAACGGCACAACTGGATCGTTCTGCCGTTTTTATCTTCCTTTAATTCTTCGCCGTAAAGCCTTCCCAGTCCTTTAAGAAGCGTTCGATCCCGTTATCGGTCAGCGGGTGCTTCAGCATCTGGAGCAGAACGTTCATCGGGACGGTCGCGATGTCGCAGCCGACGCGCGCCGCGGCGGTCACATGGATCGGATTGCGGATCGAGGCGGCGATAATTTCGGTTTCGATCCCCTGCGCGGCGAAAATATCCGAGATCTCCTCGATAAGCGCCATGCCCTCCATGCCGATGTCGTCGAGCCGTCCGAGGAAGGGGCTTACGAAGGTCGCGCCCGCTCTTGCCGCGAGAAGCGCCTGCGCCGCCGAGAAAATGAGGGTGACGTTCGTCTTGATCCCCTTTTCGGTGAGCCGCTTGCAGGCTTTTAAGCCCTCCTCGCACATCGGGAGCTTAATGACGATATTTTTGTGGATCGCCGCGAGCGGAAGCGCCTCCTCCACCATTTTATCCGCCTCGAGCGAGATGACCTCGGCGGAGATCGGTCCGTCCACAATGCCCGCGATCTCGGTCACGACCTGCTTAAAGTCGCGCCCCTCCTTCGCGATCAGGCTGGGGTTCGTCGTGACCCCGCAGATGATTCCCATGTCGTTCGCGCGGCGGATGTCGTCCACGTTCGCGGTATCAATAAAAAGCTTCATAATAAAATTTCCTTTCTTTTTTGAATGTTTTTTGTTTTTTTATTACAGGCGCGAAAGCTCCGCGAAGCTTTGCTTCATGACGGGGTACAGCTTTCGGTAAAGCGCGTAAACCGCTTCGTATTTTACGGAGTTTTCCGCGATCGGCTCCTGTACCTTATCGGCGGCGATTACCGCGCGGCAGGCTTCGGGAACGCTCTTGTAGATTCCCGCGCCGACCGCCGCGAGAAGCGCGACACCGAGGGCGGGACCCTCTTTATTCTGCGTTGTTTTTACGGGACAGCCGTAAAGATCGGCGAGCATCTGCCGCCAGAGCGGAGAGGTTCCGCCGCCGCCGCAGGCCATCATGTCGGTTACGGAGATGTTCATTTCGCGGATCACCTCGATACAGTCGCGCAGGGAGTAGGAAACGCCCTCCATGACCGCGCGGAGCATATCCCGCTTTTTGTGCATGGACGAAAGCCCGATAAACGCCCCTCTCGCGTTCGGGTCGAGGTGCGGGGTGCGCTCGCCGTTCAGGTAAGGGAGGTAAAGAAGGCGGTTCGCCCCGATCGGAACCTCCATCGCCGCCTTATCCATGAGATAATACGGATCAACGCCCATATTCATCGCGGTTTCAAGCTCGCCCCAGCACAGATTGTCCCGGAACCATTTGAGCGAAAGCCCCGCGCTCTGCGTAACGCCCATGACGTGCCAGCAGCCCGGCACCGCGCAGCAGAAGGTATGAACGCGCCCCTTTTGGTCGATCGAGATTTCGGAGGTATGCGCGAAAACGACGCCGC
This sequence comes from uncultured Ruminiclostridium sp., assembly GCA_964553625.1. Lineage (GTDB taxonomy): Bacteria > Bacillota > Clostridia > Oscillospirales > Ruminococcaceae > Ruminiclostridium_E. Next base: position 14,186 of record CAZKKZ010000036.1, on the reverse strand, counting down.
TCGAGCCGATCGTTGTAAACGCCTTTCCGTCCTCGACAACGCCCGTTCCGACCGCGGCGGCGGCGTTATCTCCCGCTCCGCCGACGACGGGCGTTCCGACGGAAAGCCCGGTAAGCTCCGCCGCGCGGCGGTTAATCTCGCCCGTGACCTCGGGGCTTTCGTATACCATCGGCAAAAGCGCCTTGTCGATCCCGAGCTTTTCCAGCACCTCGTCCGACCAGCAGCGCTTCGGAATGTCCAGAAGCTGCATGCCCGACGCGTCGCTGACCTCGGTCGCGTACTCGCCCGTGAGCATAAAGCGGATATAATCCTTCGGAAGGAGGATATGACGGCATTTTTCGTAGTTCTCCGGCTCGTTGTTCTTGACCCAGAGGATTTTCGCGGCGGTAAAGCCCGTGATCGCGGGGTTGGCGGTGATGTCGATCATGCGCTGCGCCCCGACCTTTTCGGTGATCTCGGCGACTTCCTTTTCGGTTCGCTGGTCGCACCAGATAATGCTCTTGCGGATCACCCTGTTGTCCGCGTCAAGCATGACCAGACCGTGCATTTGCCCCGAAAGACCGATCCCTTTGATCTCCGCCGAGGGGATCCCGCTTTCCTTAATGACGTCCGAGATTCCGTTTACGACCGCGTTCCACCAGTCGGCGGGATCCTGCTCCGCATAGCCGTTTTGCGGCGTATAGAGCGGGTATTCGTAGGTCGCGGAGGAAACGGGCGTTCCGTCCTCGCCGAAGAGGACGGTTTTCGTCCCCGAGGTACCGATGTCTACGCCTAAAAGATAAGCCATATTAGGATACCATCCCTTTCCATAATAATCTTTTTTTATTATAGTATGGAAAAGCCGATTTGTCAAGAACGGGCGGTCGAAATTTCTGTCTTTTTGCCTAAGAGACTGTTTCGTATTGTAACACGAAAAAGATAACTCACGATAAACTTTACGCATTGTTTTCAAGCTTTTTAAACAATTGTGTCAGTACGATCAATGCCGCCGCGGCGAGAATGATCTCGGCGGTCATCTGCGCGTATGCCAGCCCATACAGCGGGAAAAGGGAATTCAGAATGAACAGCGCGGGTATTTCCAATACGATCTTTCGGAGTATCGCGAAAACGAGCGATTTTTTGCCCAGACCGCAAGCCTGAAATACGCCGACCGCGAGAAAGTCCACGCACAAAAAAGGAATGCCGAGACATAGTCCGCGCAGAAAACTCGTTCCGTAAGCGACTACCGCCCCGCTTTCCATAAAAAGCGAAATAAGTCCGCCCGCGCAAAAGAAATATGCCGCCGATACCGCAAACATTGATATAACCGAAATCTTTAACGCAAATAAGACTGTCTTTTTCATTCGCGGAATGTTTCCGCTTGCGTAATTGTAGCTGATAAGCGGCATGATGCCTTGTCCCAGACCCAAGGAGATCTGCATGGGCACCATATTGATCTTATAGGAGATCCCCATTGCCGCCACCGCGTCCGAGCCGAAATCCGAGGTGAAGTTGTTCAGCACCGTCATTCCCGTAACGTTCAGCAGATTTTGTATCGCCGCGGGTATTCCCACCGCGAAAATGCCGAGGACGACAGACCCTGTAAACCCGAATACGGAGGGCTTCACACAGACGTAGGTCTTTCCTCGCTTCACGAAAAGCATCACGAAGAAATACAGGCACGCCGCGCAGTTGGACAGAAATGTCGCAAGCCCCGCGCCCGCCGCTCCCATATTCAGAAATTGCGGAAGAATGAAAAGCGGATCGAGGATTATGTTCAGCAGACAGCCGCTCATCGTACCGATACTCGCGTGGAGCGACGCTCCCTCCGCGCGAACTAAATACGCCATTACAACGTTCAGGATCGCCGGAACCGCTCCGCAGCTTACCGTCCATTTGAGGTAATCGCCCGTCGCGGCGGCGGTGGTCTCGTCCGCGCCGAGAATACCGAGCAGCGGCGTTTTGAATATCGTACACATCGCGCCGAATAATATCCCGCATATCAGCGAGCAGTAAAATCCGAACGCGGAGCTTCGGGAAACCGTGTCGTAATCCTTTCGCCCAAGCCCCCTGCTCATCATACTCGACGAACCCACCCCGAACAGATTGTTCACCGCGTTGAACGCCAGCAGTACGGGCGCGGCAAGCGTTACCGCCGAGTTTTGCACCGAATCGTTCAGCATTCCCACAAAATAGGTGTCCGCGAGATTGTATATGACCATAACGAGCGAGCTGATCATCGTCGGCACCGACAGCGCCATGACCGCTCTCGGGATTGGAGCAGTCTCAAATAACCGTGTTTTCTTTGCGTCCTCCATTACCTGTTGTCTCCTTTATACCGGCAGCACTGTCACCGTGCATAACTCGTTTATGATTATATCTTCAAGCTTATGCTTTATGTTTCCGCGACTCGTCCTCCTCGGATCCGTCATTCCTTCTATTCTTTCTTTTTATTTTTCTATTTTCATTCTTTTATTATATCATATTACTTTAAAAAAGTAAATGCTGTTGCCGTGCTGTTTGTATCTTATTTCCCGTTAAAGGGTATCGCTTTTTTGCTTCGCGGTTGATTCCGGCGCAACGAACGCGTTATTGAATTCCCGCGCGCTTTTTGCTATAATACAAATAACAAAAAGCAAAGGAGAAGCGCTATGTTCTGTTTATCGGAGAATCTGAAAAAATTTCGCGTCCGGATGAATCTGACGCAGGAAGACGTCGCCGAATACTTGGGGATCACGCCGCAGAGTGTGTCGAAATGGGAAAGAAGCGAAGCCTACCCCGACATCACCTTTCTGCCCGCTCTGGCAAACATATTTGAAACGAGTATTGATCTTCTGCTCGGTATGGACAGTATCCGCGCCGAGGAAACCCGGTTCAATATCCACAAAGCGGCGGTTGAATTTCAGCGGAGCGGCGATTACGATTCGGCGGAAGGAGTTTATCGGGACGCGCTGCGGACTTATCCGAACAATCCCGGAATGATCCTCGGATTGGCGGGAGCGCTGGCGCTGCAGGGCAAGTCCGAGGAAGCGGTCGAATGGATGGAAAGAGGGCTTCCGCTGTCCGCGAACGAAAAGCAAAAGTCAACGATTCGCGCGGCGCTTTGCTTTATATACCTGAAATGCGGAAAAACGGAAAAGGCGAAAAAACTCGCGTCGGAGCTGCCCCACGCGAGGGAGAGCCGCGAGGCGATTCAGCCGCTGATTTTGCGGGGACTGAACGCGGCGGAGACCGACGCGAACATCAAAAAAATTCTGCTTGGGAATGACGGCGAAATTTGGTAACGTCCGCGTATTCCCGTCCCGAAGGAAAGACCTCCCGGCGGAGCTCTTTCCTTTTTGCTTTTATTAAGGGCAGGAATACGGGAGACCGATTCGCTCCCAAAAACTTTTCGCGTCTGTCTTGACCTATCCCGAAAAAAGGTGTATAATAATAAATAGGAAAAAATGGCAGCCGAAGCGGCTGCGGACGTTCGCGTCGGAAAGGAAGGTCTACTATGGCGAAAATACGTGTTGGAATTTTAACGAGCGGCGGGGACTGCCCCGGACTGAACGCGACGATCCGCGGCGCGGCAAAAGCTTGTTATCAGCTTTTCGGGGAGGATAAGGTTGAGATCGTCGGCATACAGGACGGATTTCACGGACTGATCCACGGAGAATGCCAGAAGATGAAGCCCTCCGACTTTTCGGGGATTCTGACGCGCGGCGGCACCATTCTCGGAACAAAGCGCACCCCGTATAAAATGATGCAGATCATCGAGGACGATAAGATCGATAAGGTCGCCGAAATGAAGCAGACCTATAAGGAGCAGAAGCTCGACTGCCTTTTAACGCTCGGCGGAAACGGCACGCATAAAACCGCGAACCTCCTTTCCGAGGAGGGGCTGAATATTATCGGACTTCCGAAAACGATCGACAACGACATCTGGGGGACGGACGTGACCTTCGGGTTTCATACCGCGGTAGACATCGCGACCGACGTGATCGACCGCATTCATACCACCGCCAATTCCCACAGCCGGATCATGGTCATCGAGATCATGGGGAACAAGGCGGGCTGGCTCACGCTTTACGCGGGGATCGCGGGCGGCGCGGACGTCGTGCTGATCCCCGAGATTCCGTATGAGATCGATAAGGTGATCGAGGCGGTTCTCGCGCGTACCGAGGCGGGGAAGGGCTTTTCGATCATTGCCGCCGCCGAGGGCGCGATGAGCGCGGAGGAAGCGTCCATGAAGAAGAAGGAACGGACGAAGCTCCGCGCCGAGGCGGGCTATACGACCGCGACAAGCCGGATCGCGAAGGAGATTCAGGATAAAACGGGGCTGGAAACGCGGACGGTCGTTCCCGGTCATATGCTCCGCGGCGGAAGCCCGAGCGCGTACGACCGCGTTCTCGCGACGAAGTTCGGCGTCCGCGCGGCGCAGCTCATCAAGGACGGAAAGTTCGGCTATACCGTGGCGAAGATCGGGAGCGCGATTACCGAGAATAAGCTCTCCGACGTAACGATGAAAACGAAATTCGTTCCCACCGACGATAAGCTTGTGATCGCGGGGAAGGAAATCGGCGTATCCTTCGGGGATTAACAAAAAGGAAAACGGAAGCGCGAAGCGGCGGATTCGGGAAAGATCCCCGAACCTCGCCGTTTTTCGTTTTGCGCGTAACGCAGATAAGAAAGGAACGGTTACAAAGATGAAAACGATTGATTTAAGCGGAATCTGGCGGCTTCGGCTTGAAAAAGAGCCGACCGACCCGCCGGAAAGCTATCCCGATACGATCCGCCTGCCCGATACGATTTCGCACGCGAAAAAAGCACCGAAAAACAACGACCGCGCGGCGGGATTCCTGACCGACCATTATTCCTATGAGGGATACGCGTGGTTCGAGCGGGAATTTACCCTGACCGAGGCGGACGCGGCGGCAGAACTGTTCCTGATGCTGGAGCGGACAAGAATGACCGCCGTATATCTGGACGGGAAAAGGCTCGGCGAGGGGAACAGCCTTACGACGCCGCACCGCTTCCCGTTCCCGAAGCTTTCGGCGGGAGTTCACACGCTGACCGTGCGGGTCGCGAATGTCGGCTATCCGACGGGCGGCGGACACCTTACCTCGCCCGACACGCAGACGAACTGGCTCGGGATCACGGGCGCGATCCGGCTCGAGGCGCGTCCGTCGTCGCGCGCCGAAAAGATCATGGTCTTCCCCGATCCCGAAAACAATCTGCTCCGTCTCCGCCTGACCGCGGCGGGGGAAGGGTCTCTTTCGGCTTTTGTGCAGGGCTGCGCCGTTCGTGAGTTTTCGGTGGCGGCGGGGGAAAACGAGCTGCTGTACGACCCCGGCGCGCCGCTTCCCGTATGGGACGAGTTTACACCGAACGCGCTTGCGCTTACGGTACGCATGAGCGGTGAGGAGCAGACGATTCCCTTCGGGCTTCGGCGGCTGGAAACGAGGGGGCTGAAGCTGTATGTGAACGGGAATGAGACCTTCCTGCGCGGGAAGCACGACGGAATGGTCTTTCCGCTGACGGGCTACGCGCCGACCGAGGTTTCCGAGTGGGAACGGGTTTTCGGAATCGCGAAGGAATACGGGATCAATCACTACCGTTTTCATACCTGCTGTCCGCCCGAGGCGGCGTTCACGGCGGCGGATCGGCTCGGAATCTATCTTCAGCCCGAGCTTCCCTTCTGGGGGACGATCCCCGACGAGCTGAACGACGAGCAGCGGTACCTGATCGGCGAGGGCTTCCGAATGCTCGCCGAATTCGGGAATCACCCGTCGTTTGTGATGATGTCGCTCGGGAACGAGCTTTGGGGGAACAAGGATATTTTAAATCAAATTCTTCGCGATTACCGCGCGTTTGATCCGCGTCACCTTTATACCGACGGCTCGAACAACTTCCAGTTTTTCCCGGATGTGTTAAAGGAAGCGGACTTCTTAAGCGGAGTGCGCCTTTCGCGGGAGCGGCTCTACCGCGGCTCCTACGCGATGTGCGACGCGCCGCTCGGGCATATCCAGACCTGCGCGCCGAATTCCGTTCATAATTACGACGGCATCATTCGCCCGCTTCGGACGGAGCAAAACGCGTCGGGCGGCGGCAAGATTTTGATTCAATACGGAACGGGCGTAAAGGAGGTCGAGGCGGACGGCTCGGCGGGATTGATCCCCGACGTTCCCGTCATTTCCCACGAGATCGGGCAGTACGAGACCTACCCCGATTACCGCGAGCTTTCGCACTATACCGGCTCGATCCGCGCGGAGAATATCGCGCTTTACCGCGAAAGGGCGGAGGAAAAGGGCTTGCTTCCGCTTTCGGACGCGTTTTTCCGCGCGTCGGGGGCGCTCGCGGCGGACTGCTACAAAGCCGAGCTGGAGACCGCGCTTCGTTCGGAGAACCTTTCGGGATTTCAGCTTCTCGATTTGCAGGATTTTCCCGGGCAGGGCACGGCGCCGGTCGGTATGCTGAATTCGCTGATGGAGAGTAAGGGGCTGATCTCTCCCGAGGACTGGCGCTGCTTCTGCGATCGGACGGCGGTGCTTGCCGAATTTGAGAAATTCGTATTCGGCGCGGACGAGACGGTCTCGTTCGGGATCGCGCTGTTCAATACCAATCCCGGATTTCGCGCCGAAACGGTCGAATGGACGGTCGAGGCGGACGGGGAACGGGTTGACGGCGGGAGCGTTCCGATCGTCGGAGAAGAGCGCGTCCGCCGTCTCGCGAAGGCTTCCCCGATACTTCCGGAGCGTTCCGGGGCGGTTCGGTACACGCTGAGGCTCGCGGTCGGTGGGACGGAATATTATAACCGCTACCGCTTTACCGTTTACCCGCGCGCGGAGCTTTCGATCGACCCGAGCGGGATCACGGCGGGAGGAGAAAAGGTTTTCTTCGCGCACGGACTTACGGAGGCGGCACGCCTGCGCCAAGAGGGAAAAAAGGTCATCTGTATCCCGCCCGCCGAGGGGAAGCTCGAAGGAACGTACTGCACGGATTTCTGGTGCTATCCGATGTTCCGCTCGATCTCGGAATCCATGAACCGCCCGCTTCCCGTCGGGACAATGGGCTGCCTGATCGCGGCGGATCACCCCGCGCTCGCGGGCTTTCCGACCGAGACCTATTCCACGCCCGAATGGTTCGAGATCGTCATGCACAGCCACTGCGAGGAGCTGTCGGGAAACGAGACGGCGATCGTCCGCGTGATCGACAATCCCGACCGCGCGAAGAATTTCGGGCTTCTCTATGAAACGCGGATCGAAACGGGGACGCTCCTCGTCTGCACCGCGCGGCTCTGGGAGATCGCGGAAAAGCCCGAGGCGCGGCAGCTCGCGGAAAGCCTTTTCCGCTATCTGACAAGGAAGGAGAACAGCCTGTGAAGCGGCTGACGCTCGGGATTCTGGCGCACGTGGACGCGGGGAAAACCACGCTTACCGAAGCGCTTCTGTACGGCGCGGGAGAGATCCGGAAGCTCGGGCGGGTCGATCACCGCGACGCGTTTCTCGATACGCACAGTCTCGAGCGGAGCCGCGGAATCACCATTTTTTCCAAGCAGGCGGTGATCCGGTCGGACGAAACGGAGATCACCCTGCTCGATACGCCCGGGCACGTCGATTTTTCGGCGGAGACCGAGCGGGTCTTACAGGTGCTCGATTACGCCGTCCTGCTCATCAGCGGGACGGACGGCGTACAGAGCCATACCGAAACGCTTTGGCGGCTTCTGCGGTGTTACCGCGTTCCCGTTTTTGTTTTTGTCAATAAGATGGATCTGGCGGGGGATCGGAAAGCGGCGCTCTTATCCGAGCTTCGGGCGCGCCTTGACGGCGGCTGCACGGACTTTTCGGCTGCGGACGGGGCGCTTCGCGGCGAGACGGGAGAAGCGGCGGCGCTTTGCTCCGAGGAGCTGATGGAAACGTTTCTCGAAACGGGAGAAATCTCCGTTTCCGCCGCCGCCGAGGCGATCGCGAAGCGGAAACTCTTCCCCTGTTATTTCGGCTCGGCGCTGAAGCTCGGCGGGACGGATCGGCTTTTTCGCGGGCTTTGCGGTTATACGCGTTCTCCCGAATACGGCAGTGATTTTTCCGCGCGGGTCTATAAAATTTCGGAGGACGAGCGCGGGAACCGCCTGACCCATTTAAAGGTCACGGGAGGAGCGCTGCGCGTTCGTATGCCGATCGGGGAGGGGGACTCCGCCGAAAAGATCGGCTCGGTTCGGATTTATTCGGGAAGCCGCTTTAAGACGGCGGAGGAGGTTCCCGCGGGGACGGTCTGCGCCGTAACGGGACTGTCGAAAACCTATGCGGGCGAGGGACTCGGAGCGGCTTCGGACGCGCCGATCCCGCTTCTCGAGCCGCTTTTTTCCTACCGCGCCGAGTTCCCGCCCGAAACGGACGCGTTTACGGGGCTTTCCCTGCTGCGCAGGCTCGAGGAGGAGGATCCCCAGCTTCACGTGATCTGGAATGAAACGCTCCGCGAAATCCACGTGCAGCTTATGGGGGAGATCCAGCTTGAAATTCTCAAAAGCGTAATTCGGGAACGCTTCGGGATCGACGTGAATTTCGGAAAGGGGAGCGTCGCGTATCGGGAGACGGTCGCCGCGCCGATCGTCGGATCGGGGCATTACGAGCCGCTCCGTCATTACGCGGAGGTGCGGCTTCTGATCGAGCCGGGAGAGCGCGGGAGCGGGATTCGGTACGCGACGGAATGCCGCGAGGACAAGCTCGACCGAAATTGGCAGAATCAAATTCTTTCCGCGCTTTCCGAAAAGAAGCATATCGGGGTTTTAACGGGTTCGCCGCTGACCGATGTGAAGATCACGCTTCTGGCGGGAAGGGCGCACCCGAAGCATACCGAGGGCGGCGATTTTCGGCAGGCGGCGCTTCGGGCGGTTCGTCAGGGGCTTCGCGGGGCGGAAAACGTGCTTCTGGAGCCTTGGTACCGCTTTCGTCTCACGCTCCCGACCGAGTCGGCGGGGCGCGCGATGACCGATCTTGAACGTATGGGCGCGGAGCTTTCCGCCCCGCGAACCGAGGAGGGACAAATGCTGCTGGAGGGGAGCGCGCCGGCGGCGGAGCTGAGCGGGTACCAGTCGGAGCTTACCGCCTACACGAGAGGGAAGGGAAGGCTTTTCCTCTTTCCCGACGGGTATCGCCCCTGCCGCGATCCGGAAACGGTCATGAACACGATCGGCTACGACTGTGACGCGGACACGGAAAATCCCGCCGATTCGATTTTCTGCTCGCACGGCGCGGGACATGTCGTGAAATGGAACGAGGCGGAGCGGTATCTTCATACCGTAATTGAAACGGAGAAGGAGCGGGAGGAAGCGCCCGTTCTCATAAAAAATGAATTCAAGGAGCGCGCCGCGACGGATAAAGAGCTGATGGCGATCTTCGAGCGCACGTACGGGAAAATTCACCGCGACGAGCGAACCGCCATGCGGCGGGAGGTCGGAGAGCCGAAGCCGTACCGCGCCGCGCCGATCCCCGAGGGTCCCGAATACCTCCTCGTGGACGGGTATAATATTATTTTCGCTTGGGAGAAGCTTGCCGCCGCGGCGAAGGAAAATCTCGATCTCGCGCGAAGCGAGCTGATCCGTATTTTGTGCAATTATCGGGGCTTTCGGCGCTGCGAGCTGATCGTCGTGTTCGACGCGTATAAGGTGCGGGGAAACCGCGGCGAGGTCGAGGAGGTCGGCGGGATCACCGTCGTGTATACGAAGGAAGCGGAAACGGCGGATATGTATATCGAAAAAGCGACCCGAACGCTCGGGAAAAAGCACAGGGTGCGGGTCGCGACCTCCGATCGGCTGGAGCAGCTCATCATTCTCGGCGCGGGCGCGGTCAGAATGTCGGCGAACGAGCTTCTCGCGGAGGTGGAGCGAACCGAGCGGGAGATTCGGGAGTATTTGAGCGAAGAGTAAGAGCCTGTTTCGTATCTGCCGGCACACATCTTGCTTGTATATTGCACGGTCAGATACGAAACAGGCGGTAAGAGAAAGGAGAGTCATTCGTATGAAAGCGGAAGAACGGATCGTCGAACCGCTTCTCGGCTGGTACGCGGAGAAAAAGCGCCCTCTTCCTTGGCGGGAAACGTCCGATCCGTACCGCGTGTGGATCTCGGAGATCATGCTTCAGCAGACGCGGATCGAAACGGTTCTCGGCTATTACGCGCGGTTTATCGCGCGGCTCCCCGACGTTCGGGCGCTCGCGCGGGTCGGGGACGAGGAGCTGATGAAGCTTTGGGAAGGGCTCGGGTACTACTCCCGCGCGCGGAACCTGAAAAAAGCGGCGATCTTGATCTGCGAGCGCTTCGGCGGCGTATTCCCCGAGCGTTTTGAGGATATTTTATCCCTCCCGGGAATCGGCGAGTATACGGCGGGCGCGATCGCGTCGATCGCCTTTGGTCAGCCGCGCGCGGCGGTAGACGGGAACGTGATCCGCGTGATGAACCGCCTGACGGAATCGGACGCGCCCGTCAATGATCCGGTGCGGAAAAAAGAGCTTACCGCCGCGCTTTCCGCCGTTTCGCCCGCCGGGCGGTGCGGGGAATTTACCGAGGCGCTGATGGAACTGGGCGAAACGGTCTGTCTCCCGAACGGCGCGCCGCTTTGCGGGGAATGTCCGCTTTATGAGATGTGCGGCGCGGGCAGGAACGGAACGTGGGAAAGCTACCCCGTCCCCGCGCCGAAAAAGGAGCGGAAAAAGGAGCGATATACCCTTTTTCTCTTATTCTGCGGCGAATATGTCGCGGTTCGGCGGCGCGGGGAGGGACTGCTCGGCGGGCTTTGGGAATTTCCGAATACGGAAGGAAATTTAAGTCAATCGGAAGCCGCCGCGCTGCTGACGAAATGGGGACTGAAGCCGAAAACGGTCGCGCCCTCCCGTTCGGGGAAGCATATTTTTACGCATATCGAGTGGGAAATGACGAGCTTTCGAGCGGAGTGCGGGGCGATGGTAGACGGATTTTGCTGGATCACAAGGGAGGAGCTTTCGGCGCTCGCGCTTCCGACGGCGTTCCGGAGGTTTAAGGATTTTTAAAAGACGGTTAGGGGAATCAATCGGAATTTAACGATATAAATATTCCACAAGGAGGAAAAACATAATGATGTACAAATTCAATGAAAAAGTGTCGGTAAAAGCATTGGCAGATTTGCGTGAATCTGTGGGTTGGAACAGGATGGAAAGGGAGTATAAAAACCCTTTGATGACATCGTATTATCATATTGCAGTTTTTGTAGATGATAAGTTAATCGGATATATTGATAGTGTGTCGAATGGAGTGACGGATGCTTATATTCAGGATTTAATGGTTTGTCCGGATTACCAAGGCAAAGGGATTGGCACAGAGCTAATGGATAAAATGATTGAATATCTGAAGGAAAAGCGTATCTACATGATTTCAGTGGTTTATGAAGAATGCTTGAAGCCGTTTTATGAGCGTTTTGGGTTTTATAATATGCTATGTGGACAAATGGCAACATATTAAGAATCGTATATAATACAGTCTCCCGCGCAAAGTAAGCCGCGTGGCATCTCCGTACAAAAATTGTCGGAATCTCTTGACAAATCCGTCCAAAAGTGCTACACTTAGAGAAAACAGGGGAGCTGAAAAGCGTGCTGCGGAAGCGGGGCGCGTGATCGGCTGAGAGGAAGGTTGCCTTCGACCCTAGGACGGCTCGCCGTCCGTACCTGACGCGGATAATGCCGCCGGAGGAAGTTTTCGTGCCGCCCCGATCAAATCGGGGGGACGGTATTATGACGCTTTTCGGAGGTGCCCGCGCGGGTATCTCTGTTTTCTTTTACGAAGCTCTTTTGAAGGGAGGGAAAAAACGGCGTGCGGAAGGGGAGCGCCTTGCGCACGGTACCGAATTTCGATCAAAAGCATAGGGAAATTCGGTACGGATTACAGCGATGGGAAGCCGTGTTTCGGCGTGAGAGGAGACTTTTGAGTCTCGACCGAATTTTTTCCGGAAATGGGGGAAATGCCGCTGTAACGCCGTTTTCTCCGCGACTTTAAAGGAGGTTCACAATGAACAAAATCAATGTCAAAAAGCTTTCGGCAGCGGGTGTGCTTTGCGCCGTCGCTGTCGTCGGAAGTCTCTTATCCGTTCCCGTATTCGGGAGCAAATGCGCTCCCGTACAGCACATGGTCAATATCTTCTGTGCCGTTTTTCTGGGTCCCGGCTACGGGCTCGGGGTCGCCTTCGCGGCGAGCCTGCTGCGCAATATTTTCGGGCTGGGAAGCCTGCTCGCCTTTCCGGGGAGTATGTTCGGCGCGCTGCTTTGCGGGATCGTTTACCGCAAGACGAAAAACCTCCCGCTGACGCTGGTCGGCGAGGTATTCGGAACGGCGATCCTCGGCGGGCTTTGCGCGTATCCGATCGCGATCCTTTTTATGGGGAAGAGCGCGGGCGAGATCGCTTTCTATGCCTATATCGTTCCCTTCCTGATCTCGACGGCGGCGGGCGCGATTCTCTCCGGGCTGGTCATTCTGCCGCTTCAGAGAACGTCGTTTTTTCACCGTCTTTTAGGGCAGGAGAGGTAAGAACCTGACCACATAGGGATAAGTGCACATCTTTTCGGCAAATTTTGCCGTATATTTCGTTAAATTTTTTTGAAATACGTCAGTATTCCTGCAAAAATTTGCCTCATCTACGACAAAATTATGCTCGAAAATCCGTCCACTTATCCTATGTGGACAGGTTCCAACCGCGTAAGGAACACGGACGGGCGGAGCTTCCTCAAAAAAGAAAGGAATATTTTATGGAATTCGCGACGCAAATGGAAGCCGCCCGTAAGGGCTTTCTGACCGAGGAAATGAAAACGGTCGCCAAAAAGGAAGGAATCCCCGCCGAAAGGCTCATGGCTCTGATCGCGGAGGGCAAGGCGATTATCCCCTGCAACAAAAAACATAAGGCGATCGACCCGAACGGCGTCGGCGCGGCGCTGAAAACGAAGATCAACGTCAATCTCGGCACCTCACGGGATCAGTCCGACCTCGACGCGGAGCTTGCGAAGGTAAAGAACGCGGTCTCGCTCGGCGCGGAGGCGATCATGGATTTAAGCTCCTGCGGCGATACGCGGGCGTTCCGGCGGAAGCTTACCGAGGGCTGCCCCGCGATGATCGGGACGGTTCCGATCTACGACGCGGTCGTCTATTATCACAAGGCGCTCGCGAAGATCACGAGCCGCGAATGGATCGACATTGTGAAAATGCACGCGGAGGACGGGGTGGATTTCATGACGATCCACTGCGGGATTAACCGCGAGACCGCCGCGAAATTCAAGCGCACCAAGCGCATGATGAACATTGTTTCGCGCGGCGGCTCGATCATTTTCGCGTGGATGGAAATGACGGGGGAGGAGAACCCGTTTTACGAGCATTTTGACGAGATTCTCGAAATCTGCCGCGAATACGACGTGACGCTGAGCCTTGGGGACGCCTGCCGTCCGGGGTGCATTTTCGACGGGACGGACGCTTCGCAGATCGAGGAGCTGATCACGCTCGGCGAGCTTACGAAGCGGGCTTGGGCAAAGGACGTTCAGGTCATGATCGAGGGACCGGGGCATATGCCGATGAACCAGATCGCCGCGAATATGGAGATTCAGAAAACGCTCTGCCACGGCGCGCCGTTTTACGTACTCGGACCGATCGTGACCGATATTGCGCCCGGCTACGATCACATCACCTCGGCGATCGGCGGCGCGATCGCGGCGCAGAACGGCGCGGCGTTCCTCTGCTACGTGACCCCCGCCGAGCATTTGCGGCTTCCCGACGTGGACGATGTAAAAGAGGGGATCATTGCCGCGCGGATCGCCGCCCATGCCGCCGATCTCGCGAAGGGACTTCCGGGTGCCGCCGAATGGGATCGCGAAATGGATCGGGCGCGGCACAAGCTGGATTGGGAGAAGATGTTCGAGCTTTCGATCGACCCCGAAAAGGCGCGGCGTTACCGCGAAGCCTCGAAGCCGATGAAGGAGGACACGTGCAGTATGTGCGGGAACTTCTGCGCGGTACGAAATATGAACCGCATTCTCGACGGCGAGATCGTTTCGATCTACGATGAATAATAGGAATTTTTGGGGCAGTATTCCGCGCGGCGGGGTATTGCCCTATTTGCGGGTCAGAGAATAGTATGAGATTATTAAGAGACAGTTTCCATGAATGCAGGGGCGCTGCCCCCGCACCCCCGCAAGCCTTTGAAAAGGCTTGACCTAAAC